>CAVOQR010000008.1:0-38736 GCA_963698425.1 uncultured Gammaproteobacteria bacterium
TTCCCCGCTGCGGGTCAGCGCTCGTAGACGCGCACGTAGTCGACCAGCAACTGCTGCGGGAAAATGCTGTCATCAATGCCACCGCCTGCCCGGCCCCACATGCCACCGACGGCGATGTTGATGATCAGGTGGAACGGATGGTCGTAGGGCCACGATTGCCAGCCGTTGTTCTCGTTGACGTAGGTGAAATAGAGCGTGTCGTCGACGAACGCATCAATGCGCTCGGGTGACCATTCCAACGAATAGACGTGGTACTTCTGGTCAACATCGTCAAGGAGAATGCGGCCCTTGCGTTGCTCCCACTTGGCCCAGTAGTAGGCCTCGTTGTGCACCGTGCCATGAACATGACCCATTTCGTAGCCGACGTGTTCCATGATGTCGATCTCACCCGAGTTCGGCCAGGCATCGCACTCTGCACTGCCCTGCCAGACGTCGCCTTCCTTGCACTTGGTGGCGTACTTGAATGGACTGCTGGGCAACATCCAGATGGCGGGCCAGCTTCCCATGCCGGACGGTAATTTCGCGCGCACTTCAAAACGGCCGTACAGAAAATCGCCTTTGCCGCGTGTGTGTATGCGCGCCGACGTGTATTCGGCGTTATCGAACGATTCCTTGTGCGCTTCGATGACAAGCTTGCCATCTTTAACACGGAGGTTGCGCTCGCGGTCCGTGTACGCCTGGTCTTCGTCATTAACAACGCGCGCCGGCCAGCGGTCGATCTCCCACCGCTCAGGATCGGGGCCGCCTTCATAGTCGAACTCGTCTGACCACGACAGTTTCCAATCGTCCGACCGCGGCACAGCATTACGCACCACAAGCGCACTCAACACGGGTAATCCGGCGGATGCCCTGAATTCAACGTCAAGTTTGCCGTCCGTGATGTCGACATCAGGCACAGTTACCGAGAGTGCCGAATGGATCTTGCCGTCGCGCGACGCCATGACATCCAGCGCATCAATGACGACATTGCCGCCGATGAGGGTATCGAACACGCGCTCACGGCCACCGATGTCATCTGGCTCTGCAAAATGGAACGTGACATCGTAGCTACCCTTCGGTATCAGTTTCGAAATTCGCACGTCGCCTTCGCGGTACTGCTCGTACAGCGGCGCGTCCTGCGAACCTTTAACAATCGCAAGCGTTCCGGTCTCGCCACCGGTAACGGAAGATTCAGCTTCGTAGTGTGTGCCGTCGACAGCCGTGTACGCGGGTCCGCCGACATTGACCGCCCAGACGACGCCAGCCGCCCCGGCCTGGTCAAGCGACTGATCAACCGACTGATCGGCCGACTGATCGGCCGCCGGCTGGCGCTCGCAGGCAGTCATCGTGAAGCACGCGGCAAGTAGCGCCGCAATGGGCAACGTTGAATTGGCATGAAATCCCCTTGTTGTGTCCATTGCAGGCAGCCTTTCCTGTAGCACAAGAGGCAAAATCCTCGTGCCTGGTGACAGCGTTGTCAAGCGCCCGGGGGAAATTCGTATGCCGTATAGCGCTATGCGCCCACGTCGCGCAGCGCGCTTTCAAGCTGCTGCCAACGCTGTGCGGTCGAGCCGGTGTAGCCTAAGGACATCCTGATAAGGCCGGCGCCGATGCCGGCGACCGCCAGGTCTTCGTCGCTCATTTCGCTGGACGTGCTGCTGCCCGGGCTCGACATCAACGTGTCGAAGTATCCCAAGCTCACCGCCATGTAACCAAAGCCATACCTGTTCTGCAGCACATCCATGAGCTCGTTGGCTTTTTCCTCGGTGCCGAGATCAAGAGTGAGAATTCCGCCGAATCCATAGTCAGCACAGCGCATACTCTTCAGCAGTTCGTGATCTGCATGGCCAGGCAATCCCGGATAGGCCACCTTGATACCAAGCTCCTGAAGGTTGTGAGCAAATATCTCGGCGCGTCGCGCATGCTCTTTGACGCGCAGCGCCAGGTGCGGGATGCGTAAGCTGATCTTCGAGGCTACACCCGGATCCATGGTTGGGCCCAGGATCATCAGCGGACCGGTATGCAGGTCCATGAGGCCCTGCACGAACTCCGTCCTGCCGCAGACCGCACCCGCAATGATGTCCGATGCTCCGTTGATGAACTTGGTCATGCTGTGCACAACGACGTCAGCGCCGAGATCCGCCGGGCTTAGCAACAACGGGCTGAAGGTGTTGTCGATGACCAGCTGGCAGTTGGCGGCATGCGCGATGTCGGCAAGCGCCGGCATGTTGGCGACGCGCAACGTCGGATTAGCGATGCTCTCGCCGTAGATGACACGGGTCTTGTCCGTGATCGCTGACCGAACGGCATCCAGGTCGGAGAAGTCCACCAGCGTTGCGGTAATGTTGGCCTTTGCTGGCAGGAAGTCATGCAGTAGCGCATAGGTGCCGCCGTACACCGTGTTGGATGCGACGATGTGATCGCCGGACTCGCACAGGCCGAAGATTGCGGCACTGATTGCCGCCATACCGCTGGCAGCACAATACGCCGCTTCGGTGTTCTCGATGGCCGCCAGCTGCTGGCTCAGGTTATAGACCGTCGGATTGAAGTGACGTCCGTACAGGTAGCAACCCTGCGCGGCCGACACCCGGCCTTCGAACAGCTCCGGCATGGTGCCGGGCTTCATCACCGTGAACGTGCTGCTGGCTTCAATCGACATGTTGACGCCGCCGTGCTCACCAAACTCATGGCGATGATTCGCGAGTCTCTCTAGAGGATTTGATGACATTGTCTGGCCTCGCGCTCTTGGCGCTTTATTCTGAAATAGTTGTGTAATTTTGCGCTTATTTTGACTACGATGGTCATCTCCGCATTTTCTTCGGAAATTGGCACTATTTATGAATCTCGACCGAACAGACTGCGAAATACTCCGCGAGCTACGCAACAATGCTCGGATCAGCAACAAGGCGCTCGCAGAAAAGGTCGGACTGGCGGCATCAACGACCATCGCCCGGGTACGCAGCCTGCAAAACGCAGGCCTGATCCGCGGCTGCCATGCAGACATCGAACCCAAGGGACTCGGCGTCGGATTACAGGCGATGATCTCGGTGCAGTTGGGGCGGCACGCGGAGAATGACGTGCTGGCGTTTCGCGAGCATGCACTCGGACTGACCGAGGTTGTGCAGCTGTATCACGTTGCGGGCGCAACCGACTTCCTGGTGCATGTCTGGGTGCGCGACGCCGAGCATCTGCGTGAACTCGCCATGAAAGCATTCACGTCGCGACCCGAAGTCAGTCATATTGAAACCGGATTGATATTCGAACACGTACAAAGCGTGGCCGTGCCTAACTACGTCGAACTCGAGGGACCTGCGCAATGACTCCTGCCAGACTACTCACGCTCCTGTGCGTCGCCGTGCTGTGCGGCTGCGCCGCATTGCCAGAACCGCAGCCACTCGTCATTGCGCATCGCGGCGCAAGCGGCTACCTGCCGGAACACACGATCGCGGCAAAAGCGATGGCCTACGCGCAGGGCGCCGACTACATCGAGCAGGATCTCGTCATGACCAAAGACGACGAGATCGTTGTGCTGCATGACCATCACCTGGATACGGTGACAAATGTTCGCGAGCGATTCCCGGGGCGTGCCCGTGCTGACGGCCGTTACTACGTCATCGACTTCACGCTCAGTGAACTGCGCGAGCTTGAGGTCTCCGAGCGATTTGCAGAGCGCGACGGAAATCGTGTCGCGGTCTACCAGGATCGCTTCCCGTTGCAGGCATCGACGTTTCGTATCAACACACTGGCCGAAGAAATCGAACTGGTCCAGGGACTCAACAAGTCCACTGGCGGCACGGTCGGCATCTACCCCGAAATAAAGAGCCCTGCGTTTCATCGTGATGAAGGCAAAGACATTTCGGCCGCCGTTCTGAGCATACTCAAGGACTACGGCTACACGACAAAACAGCATGCCGTATACCTGCAATGCTTTGACCCTTACGAACTGCAACGTATTCACGATGAGCTGCAACCGTCCATGGCGATGGAGGTTCGCCTGGTGCAGCTGCTCGGCACCGGGCCGGAGTTCAAGCCCGCGTTAACGCCCGCCGGGCTCGCGCAGATTGCCAAGTTCGCCGATGGCATCGGGCCATCGATGCTATTGCTGGTAAGCGCAGACGCGACGGCTTCCAAGCTCTTGCCCAGCGGTTTGGCAGAACGAGCGCATGACCTCGGCCTGGTCGTGCACCCATACACGTTCCGGCGAGACGAGTTGCCGTACTTCGCCAAAGACTATGAACATTTGCTCGACATCTTCCTGCACGACATCGGTGTTGATGGCGTGTTCACAGACTTCCCGGACATCACCAGAGATTACATAGAGTCTGCTCGTTGATTGGGTTCCTGAAACCGCCTCCGCACCAGCCGCCGCTGCCTGACGACGCAGCCGATTCCGCCTACAAGCGACTGAGATTGCAGGTCTTTATCGGCATCTTTGTCGGTTACGCCGGCTACTACCTGGTGCGCAAGAACTTCTCGCTGGCCATGCCGTACCTGGTCGAAGAAGGCTATTCGAAATCCGAGCTGGGTTTGGCGTTGTCCGGTGTGGCGATTGCCTACGGCCTGTCGAAGTTCATCATGGGCAGTGTCTCCGATCGCAGCAACGCACGCGTGTTCATGGCGCTCGGACTGTTCTGCTCCTCCATCGTCATGATCTTCATGGGCACGATGCCGATTGCGACCAGCTCGGTCTCGTTCATGTTTGCCCTGCTGCTGATGAACGGCTGGTTCCAGGGCATGGGCTGGCCGCCATCGGGGCGCGTCATGGTGCACTGGTTCTCGGTGAGCGAACGCGGCACCAAGATGGCGATCTGGAACGTGGCACACAACGTCGGCGGCGGCATGGTCGGGCCACTCGCCATTCTTGCCATGGCCTTGTTCGCCGACTGGCATGCCGTGCTGTACGTACATGGCTTTGTTGCGATGGCGATTGCCGTGTTCATTTTCCTGGCCGTGCGCGACACACCGCAGTCGATGGGGCTGAAACCGATCGAAGTGCACCGCAATGACTACCCGAAAGCGTATGAGTACAGCGACACGCAGGAACAGGAGCTTTCGGCCAAGGCGATTTTTCTCGAGCACGTGCTCAACAACAAGCTGTTGTGGTCCATCGCACTGGCTAATGCGTTCGTCTATTTCGTGCGCTACGGCGTACTCGACTGGGCGCCTACCTATCTGAGCGAGGTGAAGCATTTTTCCTTTGCGGATTCCGGCTGGGCATACGCGGCGTACGAGTTCGCAGGCATTCCCGGCACGCTGCTTTGCGGCTGGCTGTCCGACAAGGTGTTCAAGGGTCGACGCGCGCCGGTCTCGGTCCTGTACCTGTTGCTAACGCTCGCGTGCGTGCTGGTGTACTGGCAGAACCCGGCCGGTCAGCCGAATGTTGATATCGCAATGCTGATTGGCATCGGCTTTTTCATCTACGGGCCGGTCATGCTCATCGGTGTTCAGGCGCTGGACCTCGCGCCGAAAAAGGCCGCCGGCACCGCTGCCGGATTCACCGGTCTGTTCGGTTATGTGGGCGGCGCCGTTGCTGCCAACATCGTGATCGGTATTGTGGTTGATAACGCCGGATGGGACGCCGGCTTTATGCTGATCGTAGCGGCCTGCGTGCTGGCGACCGGTCTGATCGCATTGACCTGGAATGCGGAAAAACGCTAACCCGCGTTACTGCCAGCTGCAGGCGCTACTCCGGCGGACGGTAGCTCGCGTAATAGTGCACGAGGGCACCGAGATCGCCCGGCTCCAGACCGCGGATAGCGCTGGCCATGGTATCGAGCAACGCCTCACGATCGCCGTGAAAATAGGCTTCAATCGCGTAGCGCAAATACTCTGATCGTTGCCCGTGCAGCGGGATGCCCACCGCATACTGCACGTTCTTGTCGTGCGGCGGAAGATGACAAGCCGCGCAGTTTGCCGCGTGCAGGTCGGCGCCTTCGGCAGCCAGCGTCTCGTCGAACGCATCGCGCGATGCGCTGCGCACCTTCTGCGAGTAATACTCTGCGACTTCGCTAACTTCGTCTTCGGATAATGCCGATACGGTCTCGCACATGCGTGCTTCCCGGAGGCAGGTGCGCGCGCCGTCAACATAGGCGTAGATCGCCTCTTCGATATGCCCCGCCGGCATGCCGGCAATGACCGGCACCATCGGGTTATCGAGACCCATGCCGTCGCTGCCGTGACACTCTGCGCAGGCATCCAGCGGTGCTGTATCCGCTGCCGCCATGCCGGGCAACAGCAAGATCCAGGGCAACAGAAAACAGTGCTTGAATCTGGTCATGCGCACATTGTAGCGCGAAACTGGTGCGTGTGGATCGCGCCAGGAACGCGTCTCCGGGCTATTCCGGAGACGCGTTTTTCCGAGCGTAGTGGTTTATCTGCGCCTTGCAGAGGCGCGCCGACCGCCGGCGCTGCCGCTTTTCGAACCGCCGCCAGGGCGGCCCGCTTTGCTCCAGCTCTTTTTCTTGCCGGATGGGCGTTGTGCCCTGCCCCGCGTAATGGGCTCGGCCTTGATGCGTGGATCCGGCTCATAGCCCGCAATCGACTTGCTGCTGATTTTCTTCTGCAGCAGTTTTTCAATGTCCCCGAGCAGTTTGTGCTCATCAACGCACACGAGTGAGACGGCGTGACCTTTCAGTCCGGCGCGTGCCGTGCGACCGATGCGATGCACATAGTCTTCCGGAACATGCGGCAACTCGTAGTTGACGACATACGGCAGACGCTCGATATCGAGACCGCGCGCGGCGACGTCCGTCGCAACCAGCACGGTGATCTTGCCGCTCTTGAACTCGTCCAGCGCACGAACCCGTGCACCTTGTGACTTGTTGCCGTGAATCGCTGCGGTCTTGAGCCCATCGGTTGCCAGCTGCGTTGCCAGTCGGTTGGCACCGTGCTTGGTTCTCGTGAACACCAGCACCTGGCGCCAGTTGTCTTTGCCAATCAGATGCGACAGCAGTTCGCGCTTGCGACCCTTGTCCACCGGGTACACGACCTGGTCGATGCCTTCAGCAGGTTTGCCGTTGGTGGCAACGCTGATTTCCTTCGGCGAGTTCAGAAGATCGGCCGCGAGGCGGCGGATCTCGTTCGAAAATGTCGCCGAGAACAACAGGTTCTGCCGCTGTTTTGGCAACACCTGCATGATCTTGCGGATATCGCGAATAAAGCCCATGTCGAGCATGCGATCCGCTTCATCAAGGACGAGGACTTCAACGTTGCTCAGGTCGATGGTGCGCTGCTGCAGGTGATCAAGCAGCCGGCCCGGCGTTGCGACAACAATGTCCACGCCTTTGCGCAGCTTGGCAATCTGCGTGTTGATGCTGACGCCACCGTAAATGACGGTTGCACGATACGGCAGGTGTTTGCCGTAGTCGCTCACGCTCTCTGCCACCTGGGCGGCGAGTTCGCGGGTTGGGGTGAGGACCAGGGCACGAACTTTGCCCGGGGTAGCCTTGCCTTGTTGCAGGCGCTGCAACATTGGCAACGTGAAGCCCGCCGTCTTGCCGGTGCCGGTCTGGGCACCCGCGAGTACGTCGCGACCTTCGAGAATCAGGGGAATAGCCTGCTGTTGAATAGGGGTCGCTTTTTCGTAGCCCTTTTCTTCAACCGCACGCAAAAGCTCGGCCGAAAGGCCTAGTTGATTAAATAACACTTGGATTTTTGCTCCGAAACCGCCTGACACGATGGCGGCGCGATGCCGCAAAAGTCTCGATCCAGGCCTGGAATCTTGAGTAACTACGCGAGTCGCAGGATTGCGGGGCGTAGAGCGTGGCGCAGATCGATGTGCACCAGAACGCGGCGGACTATAACAGACTTTATGTTGCTATTGACAAGTGGTTACCTTGGTACCAAAATAACATTCATGAACAACACAATCCAACGCGTGCAAACTGGCGTACGCATCGAAAAACGCCTCCTCAAAGTACTGAAAGCCCTTGCAGAACAACTTGATATGTCGCTCGGCGATCTGCTGGAAGGAATGTCTCTGCATTGCCTCGAAGGCAAAGTGCCCTTTTCCGCCGAGACGCTCGGCAAGATTGAAAAGCTGAAAGACGTCTACGAACTCGACCTGGGTGCAAAGGACAGCCACAGGCTGGATGAGCAGGGTGCCGAGGCATGAGTGTTTTTGCGTAGAGCAATCAAGGTATCCTGACGCTTGGTGCCACGTTCCGGAGAGCAGATGGCGAAGAAACTCAAACATGAGAAAGAACTCCTCAAGGTCGCTATTGAGATGGTCATCGACGACGCCGTTAAACGGGGTATCGTCGAGATGGAACCAACCGACTCGCACGACCTGAAGATCCAGTATGCCTACAAGCTGCTTGTGCACGACAAGAAGATCAGTCCGCTGCCGAAGGATCAGGAGTCCCTGCCCGGGATCAAGCACCGCCTGGCGATGTGGGTAACGCATCAACTACCCAAGGGGCACGAGCTCCTAAGCTAGGCCTACAGCCCTCGCGCCGCCCGCGACTAGTCGAACTGTGGGCCCTGCAAGACCAGTCGCGATTTGGCCCCCGTGCGTAGCCGCGTCGGGGAATGGTCAGCATCTATGTCGACAACAATATCAGCTGTTCCCGGCAAGGTCGCCAGCGCATGTCGTGTCAGACGTTCGTAGTGCTGAATGAACTCCGCCAGCTCTGCATCTGACTGGCCGGCACCGCTGGCGGCCCGCAACTTGCGTTCCTGCAAGCCGCGCCACTCGAGCACTTTCTCGAATGACGGTACGCGCAGCAGGATGAGCGCGTCGAGCATGTCGAACATCCGCCGGTAGTCATCACCAAGTCGATCGTTGACCGTGCGACGCCACGTGCCGTCGGGGTCCTGCAGACGCTCGAGATCATTGACTGGCTCAAGCAGCTCGTTTTCCGGCTGCGGCCGCACGCCAACGCACCATCCCTCGAACAGCACAACATCTACCGGCGCATCGATCTCGCGCCAGTCGGGTTCAGGCAGGCGGTCGTCCAGGCTCTTCGCAAACACCGGAATCGCAACACGAGTACGAACCTTGCCGGTCAAAGCCTGCAATATTTCTGCGCCTGTCTGAACGTCGTGGGTTCCCGGGACACCGCGCACCGCAAACAATGGATGCACCGTCTGACTCAGCTGCAATCGCTCGGCTTTGCCGAGGTAAAGGTCATCAAGCGACAAGACTGCGCTCGTCAGCCCCTCCTCACGCATTAGCCAATTGCAAAGAAACAGGGAAATAGTCGACTTGCCACAACCCTGCGCGCCGCAAATGCCAACGGCGACCGGCCCCGCATGTCGCTTTCGATACTCACTCAAGCTCCTCGCCAAAGGCACGATCGTCCGTTGCACGCACTTCGCATAGGAAGCCGGTAATCCCTCGCTGGTGCAGAGCTCAGCAACCCATTGCGGCGATGTGCTCAATCAACTCACCTTGTCCGCTATCACATCAAGAGCCAAGAGCATTTCAAACTGACGGCCCGCAGTCCAGCCTGTCAGGTAATGAGTCTGCAACTGCCACGCCATGGCACGGAGGAACTCCGATGGTGATTCTGCAGATATCCCAAATCATCGCGCGAATCGGTAAACTGTCGTCTTTGCGATAAATGCACTCTTTAAGAAAAAAGGAAAACAGAACCATGTCAATCAAACTCTCTCTTCGAAACCTGGCCGTAGTGTTAGCCATGACCCTTACCGCAGCAACCGTCGTTGCCGAGGACATCGCTCACGAACGTCATGAGCTGATGGAAGGCGTTCGCGACGCGACGAAACCGGTTGGCGCGATGCTCAAGGGCGAAAAGGCGTTTGATGCCGATACACTGCAGGCGTCTCTGGCGGTATTCGCCGACGCGGCTGGTAAGCTCGGCGACATGGTGCCCGAGGGCAGCGAAGGTGGAGAGGCCTCACCCGCAATCTGGGAAGACCCGGACGGCTTTGCGGCCAAGATCAAGGAATGGCAGGACGCAATCGCAACTGCCGTCGCTGCAGACCCACAATCCCTGGATGACGCAAAGCCCGTCGTCGGGCCCGTGTTGAAATCCTGCAAGAGCTGCCACGACGGCTACCGGGTTGAAGACGACTAAGCTCCTAATTGCAGTCCTGGCCACGCTGCTGCTGCTTGCAGCGTGGCTGACCAGAGCCAACCCGCTACAACCTGAGGACCTGCCTTCACACCAGGCAGATGCGATAGCGGGTGAGCGCATTTTCTGGGCCGCCGGCTGCGCATCCTGTCACGCGACGCCGGTTGACGGCGCGCGGGCGCAAGGCGATGACAAGCTCATTCTGGGTGGCGGCACGGAGCTGGACACACCATTCGGCTTGTTTCGCGTACCGAATATTTCGCCGCACGAAGAAGACGGCATCGGCAGTTGGTCGATGCTCGATTTCGTCAACGCAATGCAACACGGCGTCTCACCCGACGGTCGCCATTACTACCCGTCGTTCCCGTACACGTCGTACGTGAGAATGGAGCGCAGGGATGTTATGGATCTGAAGGCGTTCCTCGATACGCTGGCGCCGGTGCCTGGCGTTCAGGGTGATCATGAACTGGCATTTCCGTACTCAGTTCGTCGCGGGCTTGGCCTTTGGAAGCGGCGCTACCTGGACCCCGACCCTGTCGTTGCAGACAGCAGTAGCGACAACGAGGTTGCATTGGGGCGCAGCCTCGTTGAGGGCGCTGGCCATTGCGGCGAATGCCATACGCCGCGTGACCGATTTGGCGGCATGGATACGGGTCAGTGGCTCGCCGGTGCGCCCAACCTGGATGGCGCAGGAAGCATTCCGGATATCACCCCAACGGGCAAAAACGTATCCGACTGGTCAGCAGCTGACATCGCCTATTACCTCGAATCAGGATTTACGCCGGATTTCGACACAGCTGGCGGCACGATGGTCGCTGTACAGGAAAACATGGCGAAGCTGACGCCGGCGGATCGTGCGGCGATTGCTGCCTATCTCAAGTCGCTACAATTCTAGACCACAGGCCTCAAACGCATTCGCGGATCACGGCCTTTTCGGCAGCGGTCAGCTCCAGCATTGGCGGTCGAACGCGCCCGCCGACCTGCCCCAGCAACTCCTGCCAATATTTACCGAACGCCTGCGGCTTGTCCGCGGGTTTTGAATTTGCCATTGCCTCACGCACCGGATTGAGGCTGTCACGAACCTTGCGAGCCTCTGCAAACTTGCCGGCAAATGCGAGGCGCGTGTATTCGTTCATGCGTTGGTCGTTTTTGGTCTGCAGATGATACGGCGGCGACGAGCACAGATAGAGCTGCCATCCCAGTTCTTCGATGTTGTCCAGCCACTCGTCCTCGGCCGACGTCGATACCTGGATCTTGTCACCGATCATGTGGGTCAGACGGACATACATCTCCCGCGGAACCGAGTACTTGATCGCAACGATATTGGGCAGCTCCGCAATGCGCGCGCATTCCTCCGGTTGCATCAGGTAGCCGGAATCCGGATGGCTCCACATCGCGATACCAATATCAACACGGTCGCACAGTGCCTTGTAGTATTGATACAGGACCTCGCCACGGTCGTGGATGAAACTCAAGACCGGCGCATGCACCACGATGTAGTCCGCGCCGCAGTTCTGCGCGTGCAGAGCAAGATCGAGAACCGTATCGAAGTTCTGGTCTGACACCGAGACGATGACCCCGGCCTTTTCATCGCACTCTTCGACGGCGATCTCGAAATTGCGCTTGCGCTCATCGAGGCTCATCGAGAAGAACTCGCCCTGCTTGCCCGCGATAAACAGCCCCTTGATGTCGAGATCATCGATCCAGTGGCGAATATTGGCGCGCAATCCAGTCTCGTTCAGCGACAAGTCGTCGTTGAACGGGTTAAGTGCTGCCGCCCAGATTCCGCGCATGTTTTCGCGGGCATAGTCTTTCGCGTCGAGTTTTGAGTAGTTGGTAGCGATAGGGTACCCCGCAGGGTTGTTGATGTCAACGTACTGGAATAGTGACTCTAAATGATGGAATCGGGTATAGAGAAAATCGATAGCTGACCGCTTTTGATCCTGCGATAATGGCAATTCTACTTTGGAGGAATTCATGAACATCGGGATAATTGGCGATGGAGCCATTGGCAGCTACGTCCGCGAGAAGCTGATTGACCAAGGGCATGTACTGCGGGGACTTCTATTGAAGCGAGAAAAGTTGCAGGTCTCTGCAGCTGCATTTCCTGCAACCGTATGCGTAGCGTCAGTCTCTGACCTGCCAGATGACATCGATCACATGATTCGATTGCGCCGGCCACTTGGCGTTGCGGGTGCAGGGCCGCTATCCTGCGACGCGGCACCGATCTGACGACGGTCTCAATTGGCGCATTGGCGGACGACGATTTATACCGCAGCCTGGAACAAGCCGCGACCGAGGGCGGCGCCAAACTGTACCTGGCGAGTGGTTCGATTGGAGCCACTGGATTGCCTGCGGGCCGCCAGTGTCGGCGGCCTGCAAAGCGTCACCTATATTGGCAAGAAGCCGCCGCAGAGCTGGAAGGGAATCACCGGCAGAAACACGGCTGGATTCGGTAACAGAATGATGGTGCTGAAGTGCATTTCGACGGTATCGGCGGCGGGATTGCCGCTGCGAAAACCCCAAAGATGCAAACGTCGCCGCTACGGTCGCGCTCGCAGGAATCGGATTTGATGACACCAAGGTCAATCTCATCGGACTGTTGCCACATCACGTCGTGAGCACGATGTCATGAAATCGGGGAATCGGTGATTTCCTGGCCTTTCTCCTTTGTGATCAAAGGGCCCATCGCATTGTCCGATAGGGGCCCGAAGAGCTCTCCTCGCCGGGCGTCGTCAGCAGGCTTCTCGACGCCCTCCGGCAGGCCGCCAAAACCGTCCGCGAGGAGTGATACTCTGGTATCCGGTATTCCGATACCTGCATTCGTTCAATTCGCTTGATTGTGTACCCACCGCCATGTGAATCTGCCTGCAGATAAAGACAATCGAGGCACACCCCATGAGCACGTATCCCGACCTTTCCCTCTACATCAACGGCGCCTGGCGCAAGTCTGCCGACGACCTCGCGGTCCTGAACCCCGCCACGGAAGAAGAAATCGGGCGACTGCCTATCGCGGGCCAGCGCGAGCTGGACGATGCGCTGGACTCTGCTGCCAGGGGATTTGCGATATGGAGAAAGACGGCGCCGTGCGAACGAGCCAACATCTTGAGAAAAGCCGCCGCGCTGATGCGCGAGCGACAGGAGGAGATCGCAACGTCGATCACTGCGGAACATGGCAAACCACTCAACCAGGCGCGCATGGAAGTCATTCGCGGCTGCGAATTTCTCGAGTGGGACGCGGGCGAAGCAACGCGCACTTACGGTCGCGTTATCCCCAGCGCGCCGGGTGTGCGCTACATCGTGCATCACCAGCCGATCGGCATCGTTGCAGGGTTCTCGCCCTGGAACTTCCCGATGAGCCAGCCGTGTCGCAAGATTGCCGGAGCCATCGCTGCCGGTTGCTCAATCATATTGAAAGCGGCCGAAGAAACACCGGCCGGTGCCATACACATCGCACGGGCGTTTCATGATGCCGGCCTGCCCGCTGGCGTATTCAACCTGGTGTTCGGCGAGCCAGCCACAATTTCCGATCACCTGATCAGGCAGGACTCGGTTCGCCTGGTCGCGTTTACCGGCTCAACTGCGATCGGCCAACATCTCACTACACTGGCCTCGCAACACATGACGCCGGTCCTGATGGAACTCGGAGGCCACGCCCCCGTCATCGTCTGCGAGGACACTGATGTTGAGGCGGCCGCACTAACCGGCGCTGTTCGCAAGATGCGTAACGCGGGCCAGGTTTGCACATCGCCGACACGGTTTTTTGTGCACGAGAGTATTTTCGACGCTTACACCGATGCTTTCGTGAGGCGCGCCGCCGCGACCGTTGTTGGTAACGGCTTTGAAGCGGGCGTTGAGATGGGACCACTCGCCAACGATCGCCGCATCACCGCACTCACGACCCTGGTGGAAGACGCCAGAGCGCAAGGTGCAGATGTCAGAACCGGCGGCCGCAAGATGGACGGCCATGGTTACTTCTTCGAGCCGACGGTACTGGCGAATGTGCCGGACACCGCGCGCGTGATGCAGGAAGAACCTTTCGGTCCCCTCGCGATCATCAATCCCGTTGCGTCCCTTGAAGAGGCCATTGAGAAAGCAAACTCGGTGCCGTTTGGACTGGCAGCCTACGGTTTCACCAACCGCGCTGACTACGTCGACCGCATGGTCGAGGAGATTGAGGCTGGCAATGTATCAATCAACACGCTGGAAGCATCACTGCCCGAAACGCCGTTCGGTGGCGTGAAGTCCAGTGGCTACGGCCGCGAAGGCGGATCCGAGGGTCTGCACAACTACATGATCACGAAGAACGTCTCGCACAGCATTTCGATTGTCTAGGCAAGCAGCTCCCGCATCACCTTGCCGAAGGTGAACACGTCCTCGTACGAGTTATACAGCGGCACCGGCGCCAGCCGGATCACGCAAGGCTCGCGGAAGTCGGCAATGACCCCGGCCGCAATCATGTTGTCAAACAGTTCGCGTCCGCGACCGGCAATGTCGATCGAAATCTGACAACCGCGCTGCGCTGGATCGCGTGGCGTTATGAGGCTGATTTCGGCATCCGGGAATTCACTCGCCAGGCGGTCTATCGTGTATTCAAGATAGCCTGTCAGCTTCTCACTCTTCTCTCGCAACGCTGGCATGCTTGCTGCGGCGAAGATATCGAGCGATGCCTTCATTGCTGACATGCCAAGTACCGGCACATTGCTCAGTTGCCAGCCTTCGGCACCCTCCATCGGCTGAAAACCGTTCTTCATCTGAAAGCGCGTGGACTTGTCGTGCCCCCACCAGCCGCCAAACCGCGGCAGCTCAAAGTTCTTGCCGTGTCGCTCATGCACGAATATCGCGCCGACATTGCCAGGGCTTGAGTTCAGGTACTTGTACGAGCACCACGCCGCGAAATCGACGTCCCAGTCATGCAGGGACAACGGTACATTGCCAGCCGCGTGCGCGAGATCAAAACCCGCGAGAGCGCCAACCGCGTGCGCCGCTTCCGTCAGGCGCGGCATGTTGAAGAGCTGGCCGGTGAAGTAGTTGACGCCACCAAAGAAGACCAGGGCGAGCTCATCGGCATTGGCTTCGATTGCGGCGAGAATATCCTCTTCGCGAATCAGTCGCTCGCCGTCTCTCGGCTCTATCTCGATAATCGCGTCCTCGGGATCATAGCCATGAAAGCGCGCCTGTGTTTCCAGCAGGTAGCGATCTGACGGGAACATCCGTGCTTCGCTGATGATCTTGTAGCGTTGCTTGGTCGGCCGATAAAACGACACGAACAGGAGATGGACGTTGGTCGTCAGCGAATTCATGCAGACAACTTCGGACTCCATGGCGCCAACAATGTCGGCCATCGGCGGTGTCAGTCGTTCGTGGTAGCTGTACCAGGGATTGGTCGCGTGGAAATGTCCCTCCACACCGAACTTCGCCCAGTCATCCAGCTCCACTTCGATGGCGGAGCGCACGGTTTTGGGCTGCAGACCCAGCGAATGCCCGGTGAAATAGACCAGCTCCGGCGTACCCAGCGCCGGGAAATGAAACTGCTCGCGGTACTCCTTGAGTGGATCCGCCTCGTCCTGCGCCCTGGCGAACGCCTGCGTTGCTTCGTACTGCATGTCAGCCCCCGTCTCTCGGCGGAATCGAAACCCAGCCTTGCGGCGGTTTCTTGCCTGGATGAATTGCATTGCATTGTGGACAGGTTCGAGCCTGCTCGTCGCTGTAGAACGCCTGATACAGGGGTGGCAGGTCACGCACAATAGACTTCAAAATGACTTCGACCCGATGCACGAGTGCACCGCAATCGAAGCAGTACCACTCGAACGCGTCTTTCAGGCCATCGGGACGTTTCGGCTCTATGACCAGCCCCACACTGCCCTCCATCGGCCGCTGCGGCGAATGCCTGACGTGCGCCGGCAGGAAGAAAATATCGCCCTCGCGAATGATGACGTCAGAGAACTCGCCGTTGTCGAACACCTTCAGCAGCATGTCGCCTTCGAGCTGATAGAAAAACTCCTCGACCGGGTCGTCGTGAAAGTCGGTCCGCTGGTTGGGTCCACCTACGACGGTCACCATCATATCGGTGTCTTCCCAGATCTGTTGATTGCCGACCGGCGGCTTCAACAGGTGCCGATGTTCGTCGATCCAGGCCTGAAAATTAAAAGCTCTTAGAGTGGTCATCGCTTTTGGTCCTTACAAAATATGATCAGTCAGCCAAAGTTGCGCCCGTTGGGGCGTCGGTAACGCGCTTGCTCAAGAACGCAAGCAGCGCCGAGTTGAAGGCACCCGGGTCTTCAAAGAAGACCGAGTGGCCTGCACCGGGCACTTCCGCATATTCGGAACCTGCGACCTCCTGGTGCAGTTGCCGTACAGCGCTCGCTGGAAATAATACGTCGCTTTCGCCGACGAGGAATAATACCGGTATGCCAGTAGCAGCCAACACCTCTGGCGATATCAGCGGCGAGAACGAACCTGCGAGATTGCTACGATTGACACGGTTGAAACTGTTCAGCTGATTGTATAACGCCGCATACGCCGGCCTGCCCACGCGCGTGGCCTCGCCCAGGACGCGCTCGAGCTGCGAGAGATTGTTAGTCGCGCTCCTCGCAGCGTGCATGATTGCTTTTACAGCGCGCGACTCCACAAAGCCGTGCAAGGAATCGCACATCACCAGTGCGCTGACGCGCTCCGGGTGCGCTGCTGCAAACCCAAGGCAGGTACCTCCTCCCATCGACTGCCCTACCAGCGCGACTCGCCGCAGCCCAAGGTGATCAAGCAGTGCTTCAAGATCAGCAACGAAAGCCGAGCGCCCGAGGTTGCCACCGTCTGTTGAGTTGCCGAAGCCACGATGATCGAACGTGATGACGCGATAGTGATTGCTCAGCTCGGAAAGTTGCTGAAACCAGATCGCGTGATTGCCACCGATGCCGTGCGCCAGCACCAGCGGCTGACCGCTACCGGTTTCCTCGTAGTAAATTTCTCCGTCGCTAACGGCAATTCTCGGCATTCTGACTCTCCCGGCTAGCCCTGCAAGGCCCGGTATATCATGCGCGCCGATACCAGCAGCA
Organism: uncultured Gammaproteobacteria bacterium; assembly: GCA_963698425.1. Classification (GTDB taxonomy): domain Bacteria; phylum Pseudomonadota; class Gammaproteobacteria; order Steroidobacterales; family Woeseiaceae; genus UBA1847. The sequence continues at coordinate 17,072 of CAVOQR010000008.1, forward strand.
GGAACAGTCCGAACAGCAGACTCAGGTTGCGCCGGCTCAGCGCATGCGCGAGCTTTGCGCCAAGCGGTGCGGCGATCACGGTAGCCGGTGCGATAACCGCAAATCCAATCAGGTTCACGAACCCTACGCTGCCGGCCGGCAGCAACTCGTTGCCCCAGCCGGAGATCGCGAAGCCGACGGCGCCAGGAATACTAATCAACAGACCGAACAGTGCTGAGGTACCAACGGCGCAATGAATAGGCGTGTTCATCAGCGTCAGTGCCGGCACACTGAGGGTGCCGCCGCCGATGCCCATCATGGTCGAAAGCGTGCCTACGCAGGCTGGAATTATCCCGGTGGCGACACCTCGCGGCACCGTAGACGACAGAGTGACATCGTCCAGCGGCAAAGCCATCTTGACTGCGACCAACAGCGCGACAACGCCAAATACAGCGCTCAGGACAACGCCGTTAACGTGACTGGCAATGATGATTCCGGAGATCGCGCCGAACAGAATGAACGGCGCCCAGCGTTTCACCAGATCGAAATCGACGGATTGGCGGCTGTGGTGGGCGCGTGCTGACGAGATAGACGTCGGAATAATCACCGCCAGCGAGGTGGCAACAGCAACATGCATGCGTATCTCGGCGGGCACACCCAGGAGTCCAAGCACAATCTCAAGAACCGGGACGATGACAATACCGCCACCGACACCCAGCAGCCCGGCGAGAATTCCGCCGACTATCCCTGTGCCGAGCATTGCGAGACCCATCACCACGAAGTCAGTCATCTACAGTACGCCCATGATCTCGCTGAGCTGCACGACATAGTTGCCGAACGCCGGGTCCTCACGCGTCGCTCTCGGGTCGCGAGGGCGTGGCAGGTCGATCGCAATATCCTCGATAATCTTCCCCGGACGCTCCGACATGACAAGCACCCTGTCAGACAGGAAAATTGATTCGGCGATACTGTGCGTGACGAGAACCACCGTCTTCTTTTCGGCCTGCCAGATCCTGAGCAGTTCGACGTTCAGGCGATCACGCGTCAGGGCATCCAGTGCACCGAATGGTTCGTCCATGAGCAATACGCGAGGATTGCGAATGAGTGCCTGGCCAATAGCTACACGTTGCCGCATGCCGCCCGAGAGCTCATGCGGAAAGGCCTTCTCAAAACCAGCCAGACCCAGTGTTTGCAGCATTGCCGGCAGTTGTTGTTTCGCCTCGGACAATGAATCTTTGTGAATCTCGACACCCAACAACAGATTCTCAACAACATTTCTCCACGGCAGCAGGTTGGCCGTTTGAAACACGATACCTGCGTCGTCGCTTGGGCCATCAATTGGCTGCCCAACAACATCAACATCACCGTCGTCCCATTCGAGGAGTCCGCCGATGATTCGCAACGCGGTGCTCTTGCCGCAGCCGCTCGGGCCAAGTATCGAAACGAACTCCTGATCCGCCACCGTAAATTCAACGTCCTTTAGCGCTGTGACGCCACCGGGTCCGCCGAAGGTCTTGGAAACGTTTCGCAGCGAAATCGCCGGTCTTTTTGTATCGACCGCATGTTCGTGTTTACTCATCGCGAACGCCACCAGACCATGCGACCGAGAAGCTCAATCGCGAAAAACAGAAACAGGGAAAGGCCGGTCACCGCAAACAATGCCGCGAAAGTCAGCGACGAGTTGGATGAACCCGTCGCCAGCAGAATGAGGTTGCCAAGCCCGTCGTTTGAGCCAACAAACTCGCCGACGATGGCACCAATAACCGCCATCGGCATTGCGACCTTACAACCATCGACGAAGTTTGGCAGCGCGCTCGGAACCCGCAGCTTCCAGAACGTTGTCCAGCGCGATGCTCGCAGCGCCTGAAAATGTTCGATGAGGTTCTCGGGGGTTGTGCTCAGGCCGCCCAGCGTTGCGATCACTATCGGAAAGAACGCGAATAAGAACGCCATGATCACTTTCGAAAACAAGCCATAGCCGAACCAGACAATAATAATCGGCGCCAGGCCGATTTTCGGCACACTCTGCAGACCGATAACGGTCGGGTACAGCGTGCGTTTTGCCAGAGGTACGAAATAGATCGCCACAGCAATCGCAACGCCGAACACGACCGCCAACGCAAAGCCAATGATAACTTCGTTGAGCGTAATCAGCGCGTGTTGCCACAACAGTCCGCGCGACACCCATAACTCGCGAAAAATATCGCTCAGTGGCGGCAGGATGTAAGACTTGACTTCAAAGATCTTCACCGAGAACTCCCAGGCAAGGCCCAGGAGGATGAAGAACACGGCAGTTTGCAGAGTATCTTTATTCATTGTCGCTCAGCGGCTAGCTTTTCTTCAGGTTCTTGAAACGCGCCGGTGGTGGCACTGCAAATTTTTCAAGACGCCACTGGTCGAAGCTGTCTATGTCGTCGTTCCAGACACTGGCGTCATAGGGATCGTCTGCAGTCACCTGGCGCATATCGCAATAGAACTCGACGTTATTGCCATCAGGGTCCTTGAAAACGATAAAGCAGTTTTCGCCCGGCCCATGCTTTCCGGGTCCGCGGTCGATCGTGACGCCCCGTTGCTGCAGCATCTCGACCGTTTGCTCGATTTCCTCGTAGGAGTCCAGCTTGTACGAGAAGTGCTCCAGTCCCGGCGTTCCCGGCTGTCGCTCGGGCGCGTCGGCAGGTAGCTGTGCGAGCGCCATGTCATGGTGATCTTCACCGGCACGCATGAAAACCATGCGATCGGCGATCCAGTCGGATACGGTCAGACCGACAACGTCTTCGTAAAATTTTACCGACGCGTGAATATCTCGAACCAACAAGACAACGTGTCCGAGCTTGCGCGGATTAGGCCTGTACATGGCTAGTCCTCTTCGATTGGGGTTGATTGCAGTAACGCTGTCGTAAAGATGTCTTCGACAGCGATTGACTCTTCGACATCATAAGCGCGCGACAGAAATTCGAGCGTCTGCGCGACTTTCTGCTCTTCGATCCAGCCTCTGCTGCCGGCACCCGCCATGAGATCGGCAAGTTCGTCGATCTGCTGGCGCGTAATTGCGAGGTCAAGAACGGGGTAGCGAGCGACAACGATCTCGGCAGCCGCATCCCGGTTATCTTCGACCCAGGCATAACCCCGGTACGTCGCGGCGAGAAACTGTCTTGCCATTTCCGGCCGTTCGTCGATGATCGCCTCGGAGGTAACGATGCCGTTGCCATAGATTTCGAGACCAAAGGCTGAGTAGTCTATCCAGTCAATTTCGAGATCTGCGGCAGCCGCTCGTTTCTGAAAAATCGCGAGGCTGTTGCCCTTCCAGCATTCGCCGGCGTCGATCTGCCCCTCAATTAAGGAATTAACGACAATGGAGGGATCGAGCTGCATCAATTCTACGGACTCTCGGGAAACGCCATTCAACTCAAGCCACTCCGGGACAATGACCTGCATCGGCGAAGTCTGGCCGCCGCCGATTGAGAGTCCGGCAAGATCGGACGGCGTCTCAATATTGTGGCGGGAGCTGACGAAACACAGCGCCGCTGGCCAGCGATCGTTGATGACACCAATCATCCTGGTCTTGCCACCCTTGCCTCTGTTGAGAATCACGGCCAGCGGATCACCGTAACCGAACTCGAACATCCCCTGATCGATCTCGTTGACGGTTCTGATGCCGCCAAATCCGCGCACGGCATCGACATCCAGTCCGGCTTCGGTATAGAAGCCTTTTTCAATCGCCACGATCACGCCGGCCATGCTGCCTTGCGGCAACCAGCCCATATTGAACGTCACCGGGGTCAATTCGGATGGGGCATCCGATGTTGTAGTGGTCTTGTCAGCGTCGCCACAGGCGGAAAGCGCGAGAGACGCACAGAAAATTGCGAATAGATAGTGTGCCAGGCGTGCGTATTGGACATCAGCTGCTTTCATGGTTATAAGGTGTCCCTGTGTTTATTCGAATGCATGAATTGAATTGTGTACACAATTATATTAAATTGTGTACTTGAAAGCCACCCAAAACGACGATATTTCATTATGAGCTCTACGATTTCCGACGAAATCTGCAAGAAACTGGCTGAGGACATCATCGCCGGGATCATCGGTCCGGGACAAAAGCTGGAGGAGAAGGCGATTGCGGAGCAGTTCAATGTCTCTCGCACGCCCGTTCGCGATGCGTTCCGGCAGCTTGAAGGTACCGGACTGATCGAAACCAGGGCTCACCGCGGTGCGACCGTGATTGACCTCAATACTGATCAGCTTTCCGACATATTTGAAGCACTGGGGGAAATTGAAGCCCTGTGCGCGAAACTCGCCGCGCGGCGCATGAGCACGATGGACCGCAAACGGCTGGAGAACCTGCACCGTGAGTCGAAACAGGCGACAGACTCCGAGGACGACCTGAGCTACTCCGACTACAACGAAAAAATTCACAAAGCGATTCATGATGGTTCGCAGAACAAGACCTTGCAGTCATTGTCAGCCGATCTGTGGCAGCGCCTGGCGCCGTTTCGTCGCGCCGTATTTTTCCAGCGCGAGGGCAGAATGGCGCGATCACGCGACGAGCACGACGAGGTTATCGACGCGATTCTCAGCGGCGACACCGAAGCCGCCTTTTCAGCAATGCGCAACCACGTCGCCAACTCTAGTCTGAACGCACTCGCGTTCCTCGAAGAAAGTCGCACCCATGCGCCTTGATGATCGCGCGCTAGATCAGCTTTTTTTCGACGCACGCAGTCACAACGGCTGGCTCGACAAACCTGTGTCGGACGAGTTGCTGCGCGACGTGTATGCCATCGCGCGCATGGGCCCTACATGTGCCAACTCGAACCCATCCCGGTTCAGATTCCTTAAGAGCAATAGCGCCAGGGAACGGCTCGCAGCACTTGTCACAGCGGGCAACCGCGACAAGGTCGCGTCCGCTCCCGTCGTGACAATCATCGCGTACGACCTCAATTTTCATGAGCATTTGCCGCGCCTGTTCGCACACAACCCTGCAATGCAGGCGATGTATAAAGGTGATGCAGAACTGTCAACATCCACCGCGTTCCGCAACGGCTCGTTGCAAGGTGCTTACCTGATGCTGGCCGCCCGCAGCCTCGGGCTCGACTGTGGCCCGATGTCGGGCTTCAGCAATGATGCAGTCGACGCCGAGTTCTTCGCTAACACGTCGTATAAGTCCAACTTTCTCTGCGGCCTCGGCTATGGCGACCACAGCAAGCTGTTCGGCCGTCTCCCACGACTCGAATTCGAAGAAACCTGCGAGATTCTCTAGACATGACTGAAGCAAGAACAAGTACGCAGCTCAGTGTTGGCGTCGCCGGCCTGGGCACGATAGGACTGCAGGTCGCCAAGGCCCTGGACGCAGAGTCGATACCCGGCTTACGCCTGGTCGGCGTTTGCTCCGGGTCTATTGAAAAAGCGCGACAGAACGTCGCCTCGTTTAACAACCCACCCGACGTAACCGATAGCAAAAATCTCGCCCGCATGTGCGACATCATCGTTGAGTGCGTGCCGAAAGCCGCGTTCCTGAGCGTAGCAAAACATGCGCTAACTCATGGCTGCACGATGGTCACGGTCAGCGGCGCCGCGATTCTCGCGAACCCCGATATTGTCGACGAGGCCAGGCGCAACGGCGCGAGGATCATCCTCGCCACAGGTGCCCTGCTTGGGCTTGACGCTATTCGTGCGGCAGCTGAGGGAACGATACACTCCGCAAAAATGCAGACCAGAAAGCCACCGAAATCGCTTGCAGGCGCACCCTATCTTGAACAAAACGGTATCGACGTAATGTCGCTCACGACCGCTACCTGCGTGTTCAAGGGCACTGCGGCCGAAGGTGCGATCGGGTTTCCGTCAAATGTTAACGTTGCCGCAGCGGTCGGTTTGGCGGGCATCGGCGCAGACAACACGAGTCTTGAGATATGGTGCGACCCTGAAATAGAGCGCAACACTCACACTATTGCCATCGACGCAGATTCCGCCAGCTTTACGATGATGATTGAGAACGTGCCGTCGGAAGAGAATCCTGGCACCGGTAAGATTACGGCTTTGAGTGTAATTGCTGCGCTGCGTGCCGAGACGGCCACACTGCGGGTCGGCAGCTAACCCGCTTCGCGCATCGTTGTACTCAACACTTCCATAGTTAACAGGCTGGTTGCCGTGATGTGATTGAGTATCGCGTCATGTGCCGCAGCACGATCTCCGGCGAGAATCGCTGAAACCAGTTCCTGGTGCTCCTGAAACGACGCCTGCAGACGATCGCGCTTCTTGATCAACCAGGGTTGCCGAAAAGGCGCCAGCCTCTGCCGCAGCCTGACGATCGACTCACTCAAAGTTACATTGTGAGCGCCCTCGCGGATCGCATCGTGAAACTGCTCGTTTAGCAATGCGTAATCCGGTGCCTCGTTGCCCATCGCGACCGGACGTGATTGCTCGTGAATTGCTTCGAGTTTCTTGCGTTCGATCGACGTCATGCGTTCTGCGCACAACCCTGCGCAAATTGCCTCCAGCTCGGCGACCGCCTCGAACATGTCAGACAACTCAACGAGATTAAAGTCGATAACCCGCACGCCTCGACGCGGTATGCTTTCGATCAGTCCGGCGGCGGCCAAGAGACGAAACGCCTCTCTTACCGGCGTTCTGGAGACCTCAAACTGATTTGCAATCGACTGCTCCTCCAGTTTCGTGCCGGGCTGAATTACGCCCTCGACGATTCTCGAAGCAATGTCTTTGTATATTTGATCCGATATGACTGAAGGCATTCTTATTTCTTTGCGCCGGTCCATCCTGTTGATGACAATTCTACCATGATGCCGTTAGGGTCGAAGTACTTGACCTCATAATGAGTGCGGCTGAGGTCACCCTCAGATGGGTCCGGCCGACCGGCAAAATACTCGCCACCCGCCTCTACAATCGCATCATTTGTCGAATCAAGATCGTCCACCCAGAATCCGAAGTGATGCAGGCCTACCCATTCCTGCTCCTTCTTGCCCGCCCAGTAAGCGCTCTTGAAGTGCAGCAAGGCCAGGCAGATGGTGCCGTCCGACAGGTACACACCGCGCGCCAGCGGCGAATCGGTCTCGCCGACTTTTTCCATATCGAACGCTTTCTGATAAAAATCGGCCGTTGCGAACGGATCGTCGACGGACAATGCAAGGTGTCTGAGTTTCGGTTTTGACATGATCAATTTGCCTCCATCGGCCTAGTCAGTTTCGGCGACCACGGGATTCCGCAGCTCACCAATATGTTCCACTGTCGCCCGCATGACATCGCCGGGCTGCAGGAAGATGCCACGACTCGCCCCGACTCCAGTCGGCGTCCCGGTCGCAATAACATCGCCTGGCTCGAGCGTCAGCATGTGCGACAGGTAGCTGATTTGTTCACGAACAGTGAAAATCATCTCGGCGGTGGTGCCATCCTGCATCATCTCATCGTTGACCGACAGACCTAACTTCAGGTTCTGCGGATCGCCCACAACATCGCGCGGCACAATCCACGGACCCAGCGGCGCAAAGGTGTCGAAGCTCTTGCCCTGGAACCAGTCGAACTTGAACGGATAGTCGCTGCGGCGCGTCAGGTCGCGGGCCGACACATCATTCACGATGGTATAGCCGACCACACAGTCGAGGGCGTCCTCCACACTGACACGCCGGGTCTTGCGACCGATGACGGCGGCAAGTTCAACTTCCCAGTCAGGTTTTTGTGTCTGTTTCGGTATGACCACATTGTCGCCGGGACCCACAACTGCGGTCGACGCTTTGATAAACACGTACGGATTACTATCGGCTTTCTGCGCCAGGACCGTACCCATCTCCTTCGCGTGCTCGACGTAGTTGGATGCTGCGGCAAAAATCCGTGGCGGAAGCACAGGCGCGCATACCGCATCGACGCCGCCGTCAATCTCCTTTAAGACAGCGTCCGTCGCAGCGGCCTCTGCGGACGCCGCAAAACTTGCGACGTCGTGTTGAGCGGCGTGCCAGCCTTCCAGGCCTGCAAGTAAATCAGACGTGCTCCAGGCTGCCGGTGACGCGCCGTTGTTGACAACTCGATAGCTGTCTTCGAGGTCATAGACCCTGGGTGCGTCGCAGCTGCCGAGAACAATCGCTGCGCGCTTGCCCGATGCTGCTTCATAGGTTGCCAGTGCGAACCAGGTCAATGTGCCTCTCCCTTTCGTGGTGGCCATGCCGCAGCCGGCATACCTAATAGTGGCTCTCCCAGCGCCTTACTGCTCAACGCGTAGATGCCGTGATTGCTGATCATCCAGATGATGTTGCGGTCGTATTCCACGTAGATGCCGTAGACCAGGTTGCCGTACATGTACTCGACCATTTCTTCCGACTTCGGAAACCGCGGTACGTAGTAGCCCGCGATCTTCGGATTGGTCGGATCCTCAACATCGAAGACCTGTACGCCAGCGTTGTAAAAAGCGTACGCAACGACACCTTGTTGCCAGCGTCCAGGCTGCGTCACGTGATATCCCGGTCGCTTGGGCCCGAAGCTGCCACGTCTCTGGCAGTAGTCGGTGTACGGAGCGTCGGCCGGCGGCGTTGGACGTGGAAACTTGCCGACGACCTTCGGCGTAGTGACGTCTTTCACGTCGATGACCCATATGTCCTTGTACGGTTCATAGCACTCGTCATTCATGGGATAGCCGTTGGCGAATACGTAGCCAGTCCTTTCCCACTGGCTGACGTCGATATTGTCGAATTCGGTCCCGGCAAACCGCGGTGCTGTGTTCACAGCACCGACCTCGCGCATGTTTTCAGGGTCGCTGACGTCGAGTACCCGCATACCGAGCGCCGCCATAGCACCGAAGGCGTACTGACCGCCCTCCTCAACCGGTTTGGGGAAGAACGGCGGCATGCGGGAGCCCATCCATGACGTGCGGTTGCCCGCCCGCGGGTTCATCAGGTATGCCTCTTCGTGCTCAGGGTCACCAAGAATTTGCCCGGGCGTTGTGAACTGCTGCACGAATTTCGGATTGGCCGGGTCTGACATGTCCCAGGTCTGGAATCCGGCGCTCCACAGGTAGTCCGGAAACTCGGTCAGTCCGTGCGACGCATCGGGTGCAGCCGACAGGTACATATACTTGCCACCGAAGTAGGCGGGTACGTCATGAGAACCCGAACCACCCTGTTCGCCTATCGGCGCATCAGGGTGCTCGTAGTCGGTTGTACGTTCCGCAATCAAATGCCAGTCGTCAGGAAGCGGGCCGTCCATGCGATATACCTTGAAACCCTTGAGAGTTCCTTTGAGATTGCGCAGTTTGCTGACGCCCTCCGGTTCCTTGAGCTTGTCTTCGAGCACGCCAAATCGCGGGGACGCGAACGATTGCACCATGATCATCTGCTCGAGTTCGGCATTCCATTGCATGCTGGCAGCGCCCATGTATTCGCCTTCAGGAAACGGGTTTGACTCGTCCTCACCGAACCACCACTTGCCGCCTTTTTGGTAGATCACCTCACTCTTGCGAGGGTCGGTGATATCGATAACGAGGAGATTACGTTCCAGGTACAGGTACATCAGGCGCTGATCGCCCCAGTCAACGATGTTCTGCCAGGAATGGCCTGGGGATGCGACCAGCGGCAAGAACTGAATCACCTCCATGTTGGAGGCGTAGTCGCGGTCCTCCCAGTACTCCAGCTGTCCATCGAAATTTGGCGGATCGCTGACCATCGGCGTGTAGCGCGGATGAACAAACTCACCGGTGTCAGGATCTATGCCGTAGTCCTCACCGGGGACCGGGCGCTCCGGTTTCTTGTCGTAGCTAAGGCTCTGCAAGCGCTTCAGCCATGCATCCTCGACGTTGAATGGCGCATCCTCTACCTTAGGCTCGGCGCCACCGCCTGCCGAATATGCGGTGCCGATCATGATCAACGCGAGAGCGAATATTGCGATAGTGATTCTTTTCATGTTTCGTCTTTAACTTTCTGATGCGGAATCAGGCCCCGACCAGCATCGATCGAGACCCGACATTTCATTAGCGATCAACTGATCCTAGAACCGCTTGCGGAAGGTGACGCCATATGTCCTGGGCGCTGAATAGTTCAGGTACTTGGTTCCGAACAGAACAAACACGTTGGTCGTATTCAGCTCGTCGGTTACGTTTTTCATCCAGAACTTCAGGTCCCAGTCATTATCCAGCGAGTTCACGCCCGCGTAGAGATTCAGGAGGTACTCACTTTCCACCTGCTCGATTGCGTCATTTTCATTGTTGAAGAAATACTCGTCTTTCCACTGAAAATCTCCGCCCGTTGCAAACTGATACCCATTACCAAACGGCACCTGGTACTGAGCACCGAGGTTGAAACCATGTTCAGGTGTACGGCGACATGTGTTGCCATCAATATCTGTGCCGTTGTCGTCAATGATCAACTCGCCGGAGAACTCGCACTTCGTAAACGCGTAGTTGCCGAACAACGTAAAGGACTCAGTGACCGCTGCTTCGAAATCGACTTCAAGTCCGTAAGCTTCCGTACCATCGGTCGCATTGACGATATAGTTGTCAGGCGGCCGCGTCGGGTCCGCCGCAACGAATTGTGATGTCTGAAGGTCCTGGTAGTCGGTGTAATGCGCGGCTACGTTGAGACGTACGCGACGGTCAGCAAGCAGCAACTTGCCACCGATTTCCAATGCGTTCGCGAATTCCGGATCGAACGAAACAACGGCAGTACTTGGCTGGCCCGCGCCCTCACCGGTAAACCCACCCGGCTTGTAGCCCTTTTCGTAGCGCGCGTAATAGGTCGCGTTGTCCGCCGGGCTGAAGCTTAGCGAAATCGATGGCAGCAACTCGTCCCAATCCGCCGACGCGCTGGTCGTGAACTGGCCTTCAACTTCACAGCCCGCGGGCAACATTCCTTCGTCGTCTGGCGAGCAGATCTGCTCGTCAAAAGAGTCGCCGGACCTTGTTACACCGAAGTCCTTCTCGTCTTTCACCCAGCGCAATCCAACGTTCAGGTTGACCGTGTCACTGATTGCGTAGTCCACTTCACCGAAGACACCCAGATTGCTTGAACTCGCAGTGGTTGTAGCGAAACTCGTTCCCGCAGTTTCAACCAGGCCACTCGGCGTACCACCAAACGCAAGGGAGAACGCCCAGTCTGTGATGACATTAAAGTCAGGAAAACTGAACGCAACTGTTTCGGATCGGGAAATGTCCTCGTCGAGGTAGTACAACCCGGCGGACCAGGTTAGCTTTCCTTGTTCCCAGCTCAGACGGAATTCCTGCGAAATTTGATCCGCGTTATCCGTCTTGTATTGCTCGAACCAGCAATCCGGCACCGTACCGAGATAAGTTTCGAGGCTATCGCTAATTGCGGCAGCCGGGTCCGGTATCACCAGCCCAGCGGGTGCCTGGGTGAAAGGATGATCCCAGTACATGCCACAACCGTCATTCAATGTGTCGACTTTGGTTTCGCGATAGGCTGTGATTGACGAGAGTGAAAAGCCGTTGTCTCCGGCGTGCTCGATGGTCACCGAGCCGCCGTAAATATCTGAATTGTTCGACCCAACCAGGTTTCTGGGTCCCTTGCGAGGGTCCGAGCTTTTGAAGGGTTCGTTTCGATTCGGCAAGACAAACCCCGGGAGGCTTGGAATCGGCGGCGCGAAGAAACTGTTATAAGTTACTGCGTAACTGTCACCCGCCTCAGCCACGTCCACCCATGTGCCCGAAGAACGATTGCGATTGTAATCAGCCGAAAACAGAACGCTGGTGCGGTCCGAGACATCGAAAGACAAGTGCGCGCGAGCGGCACTCTGGTTCAGGTCATCCGCGTCTTCACCAATCGTATTCTCACCATAGCCGCTATGGACGTTCGACATGGCGCTGAAGCTGTATGCAACACCATCCTTGATGGGGCCACGCACAGCGCCAGCGACGTTGACCTGATCATAGTCGCCATAACCCAGCTCAACACTGCCTTCCTGCGTGTCCGTCGGCTTCTTGGTCACATAGTGGATAAGTCCGCCAACCGTGTTCTTACCGAAGCGCAGACTCTGCGGCCCTTTCAGGATTTCGACTCGCTCGAGATCGTAGAGCCCTAACTGCGTGCCCGAATTCCTCGACATGTAAACACCGTCAACGAAGACACCGATCGGATTGTCTACGGCGGCACCTTGTATGTCGCTGCCGATTCCTCGTATGAAGACCTCCTGATCCACGCCGTTCGACTGCGAGAAGACCATGCCTGGTGTGCGATTAGCAATTTCGCCAAAACTATTGATATTCGCGCGTTGCAGTTCTTCGGCACTGAATGCCTGCACGGCAACCGGCACGTCCTGCAGATTCTCTGACCGGCGACGCGCGACGACCACGATTTCCTCGAGGCCACCGGCCGAGGCTGCCGCGCCTTCTTGCGCTGCTGCGCTCGAGGTTGCGAACGCGAAACCGAGAAGCAGCAGTCCCGACGCAGCATGCGGTACTAGATTTCTGAATAATTTCATTGTGTTTATCCCCTACCCTTAGATACTCGTTTGTTAGAAGCCGGACTCAGCATGGGCAACACCACAGCCTCAGCTCGAATCGTATTGTACACAAATATATAGTATTGTGTACTTGTTTGCTACATCCGTATACGAAATTTGACTTCGGGATATGAAATCATGACTACTATTGAGACCCTAAAAACACCCACATTGGCGCTATTGCTTGCTTTTAGCCTCTCCGCTTGCGGCAGCGACTGCCCGGATCCGACTGCGGATGCGGATGCGGATGCGGCAGGGGAGAAACCCGCCACGAGCTTCGCCGGCGTCTGGAAAACGTCCTACGGCGACGTGTATTTCCCAAAATACAAGGGAAATAGTGTTCGTGGCGCTTTCTGGAGTTATCCGGAAAGCAACGGCAAGGCCGACAATGGCAGAATCATTGCGGAGATAGACGGGTCGACGCTTCGCGGCTACTGGATCGAGGACTCAGGTGACAGGCCCTGTGATTCGGAGCGGGATGGCAGCTACAACTGGGGCCCGGTTCATTTCGAAGCCAACGAAGATTTCAGCGTAATTAGCGGTGCGTGGGGATTTTGCGAGCAACAGCCCGAAGGTGACGATGCCGGCTGGGTCGGTACGCGCGACTAGCGCGGCGGCCAGGGTTTGCTTGGCGGCGCAAAGCTCGGGTCGCCGAGCACCGGACTCGACAACACGTACATGCCATGGTTCGTGAATAGCCAGAAGAGGTTGCGATCGTACTCAACGTATACGCCGTGTGACAGATTTCCGCGTGCGTATTCGACGACGTTCTCTGCATCAAACGGCGGCACGAAGTACGCAACGATTTGCGGCTGCGCCGGATCGCTGACGTCGAAGACCTGCAAACCGGCGTTGTAGAAATTGAACGGCAGGATGCCGTCTCTCGACGTACCTGGCTGCGTGTAGTAACCACTGCGTTTCGGCCCGAAACTGCCGCGACGCTGGCAAAAATCCGTGAACGTTGCGTCCGCCGGTGCTGCCGGCCTGGGTAGCGTGCCGATTACTTGCGGTTGCTGTGGATCATTGACATCGATTATGAAGACATCCTTGTACGGCTCCCAGCAGTCTTCGTTCAGCGGATAGCCACTGAAATAGACGATCCCTGTCTTTTCAACCTGCGACACGTCGACATAGTCACCCTCGACGCCCGCAACGCTCGGCTCGAATTCCAGATGACTGACAACCGTCATGTTTGCGGGATTTGAGATATCAACAACGTAGAAACCCAGGCCACCCATTGCGGCGTAACCGTACACACCGCCCTCTTCGACCGGTACAGGAATGAACAGTGACATCCTCGCCCCCATCCAGGAGGTGCGATTGCCCGCTCGCGGGTTTTGCTGGTAAACACGCTCGTGCTCGGCGTCGCCTGCAATCTGCCCCGCAACATTGAGTTGATCGAGAAACACCGGCGCGCTCGGGTCGGACATGTCCCAGGCCTGATACCCGGCGGAGTAAAGGTCGTTCGGATATTCGGTCAGTGCATGGGAGGCGCTGGGAGCTGCTGCAACGAACATGTACTTACCGCCAAAATACGCAGGAATATCGCGCACACCCGAACCTTGCTGCTCGCCGACAGGCGCGTCCGGGTGCTCCACATCCGTGGTCCGTTCGGCGAGCAACTCCCAGTCGTCCGGCAATGCCCCATGCATGGCGTAGACCTTGAAGCCCTTCAGGTGATTCGCGTGACGAATCTTATCGACCAGCTCCGGCTCCCGGTACTTGTCATGCAACAGTCCAAAGCGCCGAATTTCGAACGCCTGGACCATCACATACGTATCAAGTTTGTCATTCCATTGAATTGATGCAGCGCCAAACATGTCGCCTTCCGGGTACGGGTCGATTTCCTCTCCTCCACCCTCTGCGCCCCATGTATGTCCGCGCGTCAGCAGCAGCTCGACGTTTTTCGGCTCCGTGATATCGAATATCTTCAAATCGCGACGCACGTATTGATACAGGTAGCGTCGGCCATCGAAATCAACAATGTTCTGCCATGTATGGAATGGCTCAACCGTGATCGGATAGTAGGCCTCCACGACAACGTTGCTGGCGTATGTATTCGCGTCCCAATTATCAAGTGTGCCGGCAAATGGATGCGGGTCATGAGAATCACGGGTCGCAGCAGGATGAATAAACATACCTGTCTCTGCGTTCATGCCAAACGAGTTGGGCAATGGGTCTGGCGGTGTCTTGTCATCGCTCAGGGATACAAGGCGCTGTACCCACGGATCGGCCACCGACGGCTTGGTCACCAAAGGTTCGGCGGGCGGCGCTGATTTTGCACATGCGCCGCAAAGCAGAATTGTGAGCAGCACGCAGCTGAATGCCCTATGGGGTAATTGCATCTCTTCGTCTCCGTGGTCTGCTGAAAATGCCGTGGCTATTGCCTGTAGCGGTCGACAATCTGCACGATGCGCTGCATGGCGGCGACAGCGGCAGCATGGTCCTGAGAAAAATTAACGCGAAAGCTCTGTGTGAACTGCGCTCCGAACTCGGTACCCGGTGTCACACTTACGGCCGCCTGCAGACGCAGTGCTTTGCAGAAATCCGCGATACTGAGGCTGATCGGCGGTATTTCAGGAAACAGGTAACTACCGCCTTCGGGCGCTCGAACCTTGAATCCATCTGCCGCATTTAACACCGCCAGCAGGTCATCCCGAATCGCCTGGTGTCGCGCGATGCGATCGCTCATCCAGCCGTCGGGTTCCGCAAACCAGAGATGCAGTGCGGCCTGACAGTAACCGGCGGCGCGAAGCGACACGATAGCCTGCAACTTCTCCATGCGATCAATAATCTCCGGCGTCCCAATTGCGGCACCAAGTCGAAACCCGCTCAGAGACTCGGTCTTTGACGGGCCAATGATGGTTACCAGGTTCGCCGGGTTTGCTTGCGGCAGGCCGCGAAGGTGTGTGTATTCGCGGCCATCGAAGATCTGTCGCGAGTACAACTCGTCGGCGATAACAGTGACGCCATACTGGTTCGCGAGCGTCGCAATTGTTGCCACCTCATCGTGCGAGTAAATCACGCCGGTCGGGTTGTTTGGATTCGAAAATACAAACAGGCTGACCCCATCACGAAACGACGCCTCGAGTTCATCCAGGTCCAGACCGCTGCCAGAGCGTTCACCTGAATAGTTCATCTTGATGGAGACCAGGTGGCCGTCGAAGAACTCCACCAGCTTGCGGTTGGCAAAGTAGTCCGGTTCAACAATGGCAACTTTGTCGCCCGCACCAATACAGGAGCCCATCGCGAGAAACAGAGCCCCTTGTGTACCGGGCGTAAAAATGAGCTCGTGCTCTGCATCGATGCTCGCGCCGGTAAATGCCGCAAGCCTTGCAGCGAGCGATTCACGAATAACCTGGCGGCCGCGGTACTCCGTGTATGCCTGCTCCGCACCTTCTTCGAAGCCTTCGACAAACGCTTGCAGCGAGTTCGGAATTGGCGGGAACGCATTCACGTCGCCGTGCGAGAAATCGACCGCTACGCCGTCAAGCTTCTCGCCCTGCAGCTTTGCGTCGTCGAACTTTTGGCGCAGCTCCTGTCCGGGTGCGCTATCAACGCCGAGCTTTGCAAATTTCTTGTCGAGGTTTGTCATTAGTAGCCCTTGTCGAGGTCGATCACGAATTCAAGATCCTGCTGTTGCTGGAAGCGGCGAAGATTGTCGACGAATATGGGTACGACCAGCGACGGGTGACTGACGGCGGATATGTGCGCCGTCACATGCAGGTTCGGCACCGTCCATAGCGGACTGCCCTGTGGCAATGGTTCCTCGTCGAAGACATCCAGAACAGCGCCGGCCAGGTTTCCGCCGCGCAACGCAGCGGCCAGGGCGCTATCGTCGATCGCATTGCTCCGCCCGACATTAATCAGGACTGCACGGGAAGGCAGCTGCGCAAGTGCAGCCGCGTCAAGCAGGTTGTCGGTGTTGCTGGTCTGCGGCAACGCCGCCACCAGGTAATCCAGTTCCCGAAGAAACGCGTGCAGTTGCTCGATAGGCCACACCTGGTCGAATCCTTGCAGCGCCGCTCCGCTTCGACTCAGCCCGCTGACCTGCATGCCGAAGCTGGCAGCCACTCGCCCAATGTGCCGCCCAATCGATCCGGTGCCCATGATCCCGATGTGCTTTTCGAGCAGAGTTCCCGACGGCTGCCGATACCACTCGCGCTTGCTCTGCGCCTCTGCGCGCTCGGCGATTCTCAGCTCAAGTGCGAGGATGTGGCCGAGAACATATTCAGACATCTGCGGCCCGAATACGTCCTTCACGCCGGTCAAAACGTAGTCGCGTCGACCGGCCTCAACAAACGGCAAAACACCCGCCCACGTCGATTGCACCCAATCGACCGCTGGCATAGCATCGAGCAGGGGCGCGACCAGGTCCGGGTCGCCAAAAACGATTCTCTGGCCAGAATATCGTTGAGTCGCCTGCTCCAGCGACGTACACGCAGTCATCGACAGGGCCAGATCCTCGTAAGCAGCCAGCGCGGCCGTGTATTCGTCTGCACGAGCCGAGACGATCAGGCAATCAGTCATAGTTCGGTCCTATATTTTGTGTACAATATATCAATAATGAATGCACAATGTCAGATAAGAATACTTAATGGGGTGCAAAATGACTATTGATAGTGGCCTGCAATGGTCCTCACGCTGGGTTTTTCTGCTCGCCGCGATCGGCACCGCGGTCGGACTTGGCAACATCTGGCGCTTCCCTTATACAGCAGGCGTCAGCGGTGGCGGCGCGTTTGTCATCGTCTACCTGGGTGCAGTGTTACTGCTGGCTCTGCCGGTGTTGCTTGCCGAACTGATGATCGGCAGACGTGGTGCGGCGGGGCCGCCGGCGGCGATAGAAGCGGTTGCGACAGAATCCGGTCGCTCGCGGCATTGGCGCCTGATGGGGATCGTGCTCGGCGCTCTCGGTGCCACATTGTCATTATCTTTCTATGCCGTAGTCGGCGCCTGGACCATTGCTTACGCATTCAAGATGGGCCTTGGGCAACTGCAAGGCGTCACAGTGACGGAATCGGAACAGGTATTCCTCGCGCTGAGTGGTTCGCCAGACAACCTGTTGCCATGGTTCACCGCGTTCTTTGTGGCGACAGTTTTCATCTCATCCAGAGGCCTGCACGGTGGCATTGAGAAAGCCATCAAGTTCCTGATGCCGGCACTCTTTGTCATGCTCGTCGTCATGGTCATCTACGCGGCGACCGTCGGCGACTTCGCCACAGCGTGGCATTTTCTGTTCAACCCGGATTTCAGCAAGATCACAACCGGCGTCGTGATGGCAGCATTTGGCCAGGCCTTCTTCAGCATCAGCGTCGGCCTCACCAACATGATGGCCTATGCCGCGTATATCAAGCGCGATACCAGTCTGCCGCAGTCTGCGGCATTGATAATAGCTGCCGACACCTCAGTCGCGCTGCTGGCAGGACTGGCTATCTTCCCGATCATATTCATGTACGGCCTGGAGCCCGGTGCGGGACCGGGCCTGGTATTCATGACCCTGCCCTTCGCGTTCGGCCAGATAACCGGCGGCGTGTTGTTTGGAACAATATTCTTCCTGCTTCTATTCTTTGCAGCACTCACTTCCTCAATCGCGATGCTGGAAGCTCCGGTGGCCTGGCTGCGTGATGCCACCAACCTGTCCAGACGGTCGGCGGCTTTGCTCGCAGGATCCGTCAGTTTCTGCCTCGGCATTCTCGCCGCATTGTCATTCAGCACGCTGGCCGACGTTCATCCACTCGGTGCTTTCAAACTCTTCGAAGGCAAGACCTTCTTTGACGTCTTTGACTTCACAGTGACCAACGTCATGATGCCGATCGGCGGCATACTGGTCGCGATCTTCGCCGGCTGGTTTGTAAGAACGAAATACAGCAAGGACGAACTATTCGGCGGGCGGGAGACTCTCGTTTATAGGGTGTGGTTGGTCCTGGTGCGTTTTCTCGCTCCGGTTGTCCTTGGCCTGGTGTTTATCGATATGGCGTTTGCCGCAAAACCGGCAGAAAGCACAGCCATCGTGAACGTCACCGTTATCGATGCACAGAACGGGGTTCGCGAAAACCAGACTGTGATCTTCTCCGGTGACGAGATTACGTCGGTCTCGGCAACAAGCGAGGCCGTGACGGCAGCGGTCACGATTGACGGTAACGGCAAATTCCTGATTCCAGGGCTGTGGGACATGCACGTCCACCTGACCTATAACGACGCGTTCACCGAGAAAATGCCGCAAATGTTTATTGCCTACGGCATTACCAGCGTACGCGATACCGGTGGTCTCATGAACAAACTACTGCCCGTAGTGGAACGCATGCGGGCGAAGGATGCCGTCGCACCAAGGGTCTATTTCAGCGGACCGCTGCTTGACGGGCAATATGTTGTCTACGACGGTGTTTCGAATCCCGAAATCGGAATCAGCAACAGCAACGTTGAGACTGCCTTCAAGAATGTCGCGAACCTGAAGGGCCAGGGAGTTGACTTCATCAAGATCTACGAGATGGTGGACAGCGATGTGTTTGCGGCGCTGGTCGGGGCTGCCCAAAAGTACGACTTGCCCGTCGCCGCACATATTCCTTTGTCTATGTCCGCCTCCGAGGCCGGCCCGCTGGTCGGGTCAATGGAACACCTACGAAATGTTGAATTGGATTGCGCAGAGAACGCCGCCGAGCTGCTCGCCGCGCGCCGGGAATCTCTTGCGGCGCCAGAGAAGGAGTCAGGAGGCGCTTTGCGTTGGTCAATACATCAGGCGCAGAGACTGCCAGCCATAGAAGCAATGGATAAGGATCGATGCCAGCAGGTATTGACGAAACTCAGATCGACGATTCAGGTGCCAACCGCCCGTCTGAATGGATTGCCGCTGGTCGACCCTCACGATCGAGCTGACTGGCAGGAAGCCAAAGCGCGTCTACCGGCAACGGTGCCAGAAGAATGGCTGAATTTGCCGTCCTGGATTGAACCTGATCCTGCAAACAGGGACACGCGCTATGCCGAATGGTCACTGCATATGATCAAGGCGATGAACGCTGCAGGAATCCGCATCGGCGCCGGCACCGACACACCGATCGGTGTCGCGATCCCGGGTTACAGCCTGCACAACGAACTCGACATGCTGGTGCGCGCCGGCCTGACGCCGATGGAAGCAATTCGTGCTGCGACTATTACACCGGCAGAGTTTCTTGGACTGGAAGATGAAATGGGCACCATTGAGGTTGGCAAACGTGCCGATCTGGTGCTGCTAAATGCGAACCCACTTGACGACATTAAGAACACGCGGCGAATCGAAACAGTCGTTTCAAAAGGCGCCGTTGTTGCTCCCAGGGAATAGCGTGAGCACAGCGCGGGTATTATCGCTTGCGGCAATAAGAGCGAAACAAGATCGCTCCCTGCTCACGCTGCATGCCCAAACTTTTTCGAAGCCAGCTCGTGAAGTCGCTGCATGACCTGCTCGCTGCCCCAGTCATCCTCGATGTTCGGCAACGCCATAATTTCGTTCATCAGTGCTTGCTGCTCGTCACCGATGCGCAGCGCTTCCGCATAGGGAAGCTCCGGTGTAAACGTCACCATTGAGTAGAGCGGCGTCCATAATTCCGGATAGCGCTCGCTGAATTTTGCTTCGATCTGCTTGCGCAACTGAAAGTGCTTGTCGCCCGACAGGTCGCTCATCTCAACGAAATTCCGCTTCGACAACTCGGCGATGGCATCGCCGTTGGGTTTTCGCGCACGTTCGTACGCGGGGAAAATCTCGTCCCAGTCGTGATCGTGTTCGGGTATCAGTGCATTGAGCTCCGCGCAGTCTTCGAAACCGCAGTTCATGCCCTGCCCGTAGAACGGCACAATCGCGTGCGCTGCATCACCAATCAAGCCGACCTTGCGGTTGAAGGACCATGGGAACACCTGCACCAGGAACAACGGTGCCGCTGTCTTTTCAATAAAGACATCGACTGGCCGCTCCAGGTAGTCCATTGCGTCAGCAAAATTGGACTCAAAGAATGCACTGACGACGGCGCGCTCTTTAAGCGACTCGAAAGAGGGCTCCCCGGAGTGGTTCATGAAGAGTGTGCACGTGAAGCTGCCATCCGGGTTCGGCAGCGCGATCAGCATGAAGTCTTTGCGCGGCCAGATATGCAGTGCGTTCTTTTCAAGCCTGTGCGTGCCGTCCGCGTTCGCGGGAATGTTCAGCTCGATATAGCATTGCGGCATGTAGGATTGGCTATAGCTCAATCGCGGCTGGTTGTGCGCAAGCCGCCGCACCTTCGAGTTTGCGCCGTCGGCACCAAACGCGAAGTCAGCATCCACAACAAACTCCTCGCCAGATCCGGTACGGAAGGTTGTGCTCGCCGACTGGAAGTCGATATCGATCAGACGGTGCTCGAAGTGCGTGCTGATGAGCGGCTCATCATCGGCAAGATCAAGCAACTGTTCGTTGATTCCGCTTCTTGATACAGACCAGATTGCGTCGCCGGCCTTGCCGTAATCCAGCAGGCTGATTTCGCCGCCCAGATCATGAATCGCTCGGTGATACATCGGTATGGCATGCTGCTTCGCAGCAGCACTGATGCCGATTTTCTCGAGTGATGTCCAGCCGCGATCAGACAACGCGATGTTGATCGATTCGCCCTGGTAGATGCTGGTTTTCCTGGAGTCGGGCCGACCTTCGTAGAGACCAACCTTGTAGCCGTGTCTCGCCAGCACGATCGCCAGCAATGCGCCAAAGGGCCGCCGCCGACAACGGTAAACGTTCTTCGGCTCATCTATCTCGACCCTGAAATCAGCTGTCTGCGCATTGAGTTCCCGATACTGGCTATGTATTCGAATGAATTGTAGCCGGAAACTCTATTTCGCGCTTTCCTCTGTCAGCGGGGCCACTCCACGGGTTAGCAGCAGTCGGCCAAATGCCACCGAAACATAGTCTCCGTTCGCTTTGTCCGTCGCCCAATCACCGCTGCCGGCACATCCCGCATACCAGAAATTCGTGTCATCCCGGGTGCTGCACTGATTGTACGCTCCCGCTTTGAAGTACAGCCCGTCCCCGGAGTAGCCCTTCGGGTTGTCCTTTTCATCAACATTGCCATTGGCATCAACGTTGTTTGAAAGGTCGACCTGGTACTCGACTGTCCTCGCCGGGTCCCTGGTTCTGAACGTCAGGTACATGATGTTTTCATGTACGTTGATGTTGTAGTTGAACGCCTCGCCAAGTGCGATGCCTGCTTCTCCGGGATCTTCCAGGTTATCCCAGGTATTGCCCCAGACGG
>CAVOQR010000009.1:0-92838 GCA_963698425.1 uncultured Gammaproteobacteria bacterium
TGTTTTCTGTTGCCCTGGATCTTGCTGTTGCCCGGCATGGCGGCAGCGGATACAGCACCGCTGGATGCCTGCGCAGAGTGTCACGGCAGCGACGGCATGGGTCTCGATAACCCGATGGTGCCGGTCATTGCCGGCATGCCGGCGGGGCATATCGAAGAGGCGATCTACGCCTATGTTGACGGCGCGCGCACCTGCCTCCGGGAAGCACGCATGTGCGAGACCGTATCGGCATTATCCGAAGACGAAGTTAGCGAAGTCGCAGAGTATTACTCGCAGAAGGTGCGCAGCGCATCGCGCGATGCGTTCGACGAGACGCTGGCTGCCGAAGGCGCCGACCTGCACGCGGCAAACTGCGCGGCTTGTCATCTTCCGCCGCACGACAAGAACGTGCGAGTATGCGGTGGGCATCCCGCTGCACGGGCAACGATCAGAGTATTTGCGCTACGCGATTGAAGCCTATTTTCACGGCGATCGTGAGGCGTTGCTCGATACCATGGCCAGCGCTATCCGCGGTCTGGAGCCGGGCGATCTCGGTGCCCTCGTGCACTATTACGCGAGCTACCGTCCGCCGGAGTAAGCGCCTGCAGCTGGCAGTAACGCGGGTTAGCGTTTTTCCGCATTCCAGGTCATCGCGATAAGAACCGTCGCGATGACCGCCGCGCCGACAATCAGCAGGAAACCGGCGTCCCAGCCCGCGGTATCGACGACATAGCCGATGACGATGTTCGCTGCAACAGCGCCGCCCACATAACCGAACAGACCGGTGAATCCCGCCGCCGTGCCAGCGGCTTTTTTCGGCGCGAGATCCAGCGCCTGCACGCCGATCAGCATAATCGGTCCATAGATGAAGAATCCGATGCCGATCAGCATCGCGATATCGAGGTTCGGATTCCCGGGTGGGTTCTGCCAGTAGACCAGGACGCACGCCAGCGTCAGCAACAGGTAGACGACCGTCACCGGTGCGCGGCGGCCGTTGAACACCCTGTCGGAGATCCAGCCGCACAGCAGCGTGCCGGGTATGCCGGCGAATTCGTAGAACGCGTACGCCCAGCCGGATTGCTCAAGCGAGAAATGCTTGACCTCGCTCGAGGTACGTCGGCGCCCAGTCGAGCACGCCGTAGCGCACGAAATAGACAAACGCGTTGGCAAGCGCAATCGTCCACAGGAACTTGTTGTTCAGCACGTGCTCGAAAAATATCGCCTTCGCAGTCAGCTCCTGTTCGTGCTTCTCGCCGTACTCAAACGTTTTCGGATAATCATGGCGGTGCTCTTCGATCGGGTCAGCCCCTCGGACTGCGGTGTGTCACGTACAGCAGGTAAATCAACACCGCGACGGCCAGCGCAAAGAAGCCATGCAGATAGAGTATCGCATGCCAGTCGGCGAACATCGCCATGGCCAGGATCGCGATCGGGCCGACCAGGCCGCCACCGATGTTGTGTGCGACATTCCAGATCGCCATCTTGGTGCCGCGCTCGCTCGTCGAAAACCAGTGCACCATGACGCGCCCGGATGGCGGCCAGCCCATGCCCTGGAACCAGCCGTTCATGAGCAGCAGCGCGAACATGATCGCGACCGAGCTGGTCGCGATCGGCATCGTGCCCATGACGATCATGACGCGGCCGAACACGAGAGTCCGAGTGCCATGAACACGCGGGCATTGCTGCGATCGGAAACGCTGCCCATGATGAATTTCGACAGGCCGTAGGCGATCGAAACACCGGACAACGCGAAACCCAGATCCGATTTCGAATAGCCGAGCTCGATCAGGTACGGCATCGCCAGCGTGAAGTTCTTGCGCACGAGGTAGTAGCCGGCGTAGCCGACAAAAATGCCGATGAAGACCTGCAGACTCAGTCGCTTATAGGCCGCATCAAGCTGCGTCGTCAGGCAGCGGCGGCGGTGCGGAGGCGGTTTCAGGAAACCAATCACCGAGCGGACTCGAGGTAATCTCTGGTCAGATCGGGAAAGTCGGTGAACACGCCATCGACACCGACGTCGTCGAGGAAGAGTCGAGCAAGTGTTCATAGTCTTTCGCGAAGTACGGCAACTGGTCTCGTCGAAACGTATAGGCATGCACGACAAGGCCGAGGTTATGCGCTCGTTCCGCCAATCGCTGTGCACATTGGAAGCGGTCGCGTCTGCGGTTACAGCAGCAGCATCGATGGCCCGATGCCATCGGCGAATTGAGCAATTTGCGCCAGTCCTCGCTCGTCATCGCGGGTTTGAATTCGGGTCCGGTGCCGAGCAGCTGAACCAGGCGCACCTCCATCGCCATGGACGGCTGCAGCTCATCGTGAATGCGTTGTAGTTCGTAGGGGTCAAAGCATTGCAGCAATACGGCATGCTGTTTTGTCGTGTAGCCGTAGTCCTTGAGTATGCTCAGCACGGCGACCGAGATGTCTTTGCCTTCATCACGGTGAAACGCCGGGCTCTTTATTTCGGGGTAGATGCCGACCGTGCCGCCCGGTGGACTTGTTGAGTCCCTGGACCAGTTCGATTTCTTCGGCCAGTGTGTTGATACGAAACGTCGATGCTGCAACGGGAAGCGATCCTCGTACACCGCGACACGATTTCCGTCGCGCTCTGCAAATCGCTCGGAGACCTCAAGCTCACGTAGTTCACCGAGCGTGAAGTCTATGACGTAGTAACGACCGTCAGCACGGGCACGCTCCGGGAATCGTTCGCGAACATCTGTGACTGTGTCCAGGTGATGGTCATGCAGCACAACAACTTCGTCGTCTTTGGTCATGACGAGGTCCTGCTCGATGTAATCGGCGCCCTGCGCGTAGGCCATCGCCTTGGCCGCGATCGTGTGTTCGGGCAGGTAGCCGCTGGCGCCGCGATGCGCAATGACGAGTGGCTGCGGTTCTGGCAATGCGGCGCAGCCGCAGAGCACGGCGACGCACAGGAGCGTGACTAGTCTGGCAGGAGTCATTGCGCAGGTCCCTCGAGTTCGACGTAGTTGGGCACGGCCACGCTCTGTACGTGTTCGAATATCAATCCGGTTTCAATATGACTGACTTCGGGTCGCGAGGTGAATGCTTTCATGGCGAGTTCACGCAGATGCTCTGCGTCGCGCACCCAGACATGCACCAGGAAGTCGGTCGCGCCCGCAACGTGATACAGCTGCACAACCTCGGTCAGTCCGAGTGCATGCTCGCGAAACGCCAGCACGTCATTCTCCGCGTGCCGCCCCAGCTGCACCGAGATCATCGCCTGTAATCCGACGCCGAGTCCCTTGGGTTCGATGTCTGCATGGCAGCCGCGGATCAGGCCTGCGTTTTGCAGGCTGCGTACCCGGGCGATGGTCGTTGATGCCGCCAGTCCGACCTTTTCTGCGAGCGCCTTGTTGCTGATCCGAGCATTGTTGCGTAGCTCGCGAAGTATTTCGCAGTCTGTTCGGTCGAGATTCATAACTGAGGCCAGTTTCCGAAGAAAGTGCGGAGATGATCATCCTAGTCAAAATAAGCGCAAAATTACACAACTATTGCAGAATAAAGCGCCGAGAGCGCGAGGTCGAACAATGTCATCAAATCCTCTGGAAAGACTCGCGAATCATCGCCACGAGTTCGGCGAGCACGGCGGCGTCAACATGTCGATCGAGGCCAGTACGACGTTCACGGTGATCGAGCCCGACACAATGCCCGAGCTGTTCGAAGGCCGGGTCGGCCGACGTAGGGCTGCTACCTGTACGGACGTCACTTCAATCCGACGGTCTACGTGCTGGGTCAGCAGCTGGCGGCCATCGAGGGCACCGAAGCGGCTTACTGCACCTCGAGCGGGATGGCGGCCATCAGCGCCGCGATCTGCAGCTCTGCGACACGGGCGATCACATCGTCGCATCCAACACCGTTTACGGCGGTACGTATGCGTTCCTGCATGACTTTCTGCCCGCCAAGGCCAGCGTTACCACGACGTTCGTGGACGTCTCCGATCTGGATGCCGTCGGTCAGCGATCACGACAAGCACCCGGGTCATCTACGGCGAGAGCATCGCCAACCCGACGTTGCGCGTCGCCGACATGCCGGCGCTCGCGGACATCGCGCAGCCGCCAACTGCGAGCTCGTCGTCGACAACACCTTCAGCCCGTTGGTGCTAAGCCCGGCGGATCTCGGCGCTGACGTCGTCGTGCACAGCCTGACGAAGTTCATCAACGGCGCATCGGACATCATCGCCGGTGCGGTGTGCGGCAGGACGGAATTCGTGCAGGCCTCATGGACCTGCATACGGGTTCGCTGATGCTCCTGGGCCCAACCATGGATCCAGGTGTGCCTCGAGATCAGCCTGCGCCTGCCGCACCTGGCGCTGCGCATGACGGAGCATGCGCGGCGCGCCGAGATATTTGCTCACGAACTTCGGAGCTTGGTATCACGGTGACCTACCCGGGCCTGCCGAATCACCCGGATCACGCCCTGCTGAAGAGCAGGCGCGTCCGGACTATGGATTCGGCGGGATCCTCACGCTGGATCTTGGTACGAGGAGAGCGCGAACGAGCTCATGGACGTGCTGCAGAACGTACGGCTTCGGTTTCATGGCGGTGAGCCTGGGATACTTCGACACGTTGATGTCGTGCTCGGGCAGCAGCACGTCCAGCGAAATGAGCGACGAAGACCTGGCGGTCGCCGGCATCGGCGCCGGCCTTATCAGGATGTCCTTAGGCTACACCGGCTCGACCGCACAGCGCTGGCAGCAGCTCGAAAGCGCGCTGCGCGACGTGGGCGCATAGCGCTATACGGCATACGAATTTCCCCCGGGCGCTTGACAACGCTGTCATTTAGCACGAGGATTTTCCCTCTTGTGTCACAGGAAAGGCTGCCTGTAATGGAAAAAACGAGGGGATCTCATGCCAAAACTACGTTGCCCATTGCGGCGCTGCTCGCCGCGTGCTGCACGATGACGGCCTGTCAGCGTCAGCCGGCGGCCGAGCTATCGGTTGATCCAGCGGTTGAAGAGTCGGTGGATCATTCGGTTGCCAAAGCGGCTGATACAGGCGTCGTGTGGGCCGTCAATGTCGCGGGACCGGCGTACACAGCCGTAGATGGCACACACTACGAAGCAGAATCCTCAGTCACTGGCGGTGAGGCCGGCACGCTTGCGATCGTTAAAGGCTCGCAAGATGCGCCGCTGTACGAGCAATATCGCGAAGGCGACGTGCGAGTATCGAGAGAGATACAGAAAGGCACCTACGATGTCACGTTCCATTTTGCGGAGCCGCACGACATCGGTGGCACTGAACGCGTATTCGATACCCTGATTGGCGGCAACGTGGTCATTGATGATCTCGATGTCATGGCGTCGCGCGACGGCAAGATCCATTCTGCACTCTCGGTTACGGTACCCGACGTCGACATCACGGACGGCAAACTTGACGTTGAATTCAGGGCATCCGCCGGATTACCGGTGTTGAGCGCGCTTGTGGTGCGTAATGCTGTGCCGCGCTCAGAGGACTGGAAACTGTCCTGGTCCGATGAGTTCGACTATGAGGGTGGTCCGGATCCTGAGAAGTGGGAGATCGATCGCTGGCCTGCGCGCGTCGTTAACGACGAAGACCAGGCGTACACAGACCGCGAGCGCAACCTCCGTGTTAAAGATGGCAAGCTTGTCATCGAAGCGCATAAGGAACAGTTCGATAACGCTGAGTACACTTCGGCGCGCATACACACAGCCGGCAAGGCCGATTTTCTGTACGGTCGTTTTGAGGTACGTGCGAAATTACCCTCCGGCATGGGCAGCTGGCCCGCCATCTGGATGTTACCCAGCAGTCCGTTCAAGTACGCCACCAAGTGCAAGGAAGGCGACGTCTGGCAGGGCAGTGCCGAGTGCGATGCCTGGCCGAATTCAGGCGAGATCGACATCATGGAACATGTCGGCTACCAGATGGGCCATGTTCACGGCACCGTGCACAACGAAGCCTACTACTGGGCCAAGTGGGAGCAACGTAAAGGGCGCATCCTGCTCGACGATGTCGACAAGAAGTACCACGTCTACTCACTGGAATGGTCGCCCGAGCGCATTGACGCGTTCGTCGACGACACGCTCTATTTCACCTACGTCAACGAAAACAACGGCTGGCAATCGTGGCCCTACGACCATCCGTTCCACCTGATTATCAACATCGCCGTCGGTGGCATGTGGGGCCGGGCAGGTGGCGGCATCGATGACAGCATATTCCCGCAGCAATTGCTGGTCGACTACGTGCGCGTCTATGAGCGTTGATCCCTGGCGCAGAAAAGTTGATCCGTAGCAGGGAATAAAACGCGAGGCTGGTGCGTATAGTATCCGAGAGCAACAGAAATCGGTGCTATGCAACAGAAACTCGCACAACTCGGTGGTGGCGCTCACGCACTGGCCACGCAACTTCTCGGCAACGCCGATGACGCGGCGGATGCGGTGCAGGATGCGTTCGCAGCCGCTCTGAGCCGCCCCGGCAGCTACGACCCCAGCAAGGGCGCGTTAAAGCCCTGGTTCATGCGCGTCGTCCGCAATCGATGCCTGGACCTGCTGCGTCGCCGGCGCCCGTCGGACGAGTCGGCGGACATGCTTCCGGATCCCGGCGCGGGTCCTGACGAAGCAATCGATAGCAACGAACTCAAAACGCGAATTCGCTCAGCAATCTCCTCTTTGCCGGCGGACAAGCGCGAGATCATCGTGTTGCGCGATTACATGGACATGAGCTACGCAGAGATTGCCGATGTATTGGACATAGCGCCCGGCACCGTCATGTCACGGTTGCACCGGGCGCGTTTGGCGCTGAAGGAGGCGTTAGAGAACGATGGCAGGTAACAGCAAAGACATTAACGAGCACGTCGGCGAATGGCTGTCGGGCTACATCGACGGCGAATTGACGCAGCAGCAACGACAGCGCGTCGAGGTTCACTGCGACGCGTGCACGTGACTGCGCAACGTTGCGCAACGAACTGCTGACATTGCGCGCGGAGGTCGGGGATGCCCGCCTTAGCGCAATTGGTGAGGATAAGTGGAGGGAGATGATGGCGGATACGACGGTAAAGACAACTCGGGGAATCGGCTGGCTATTGATCGCAGGTGGCTTCCTCGGCATTGCGGGAATCGCCAGCATTGCGTTTCTGACAGACGCATCGATCAGCTTGACTGAGAAGATCATTGTCGGTGCGATCTATGGCGGATTTGCGGCGCTGTTTATCTCGGTGCTGCGGCAACGACTACTTGAGCGTAAATCGGACAAGTACAAAGACGTGGAGATCTGAACAATGATAGTGACAACAAGCGAAACGATCGCCAACAAGCGCATTGTCAAAACGTTGGGCCTTGTGCGGGGTAATACTGTGCGCGCCCGACACCTTGGCAAGGACATCCTCGCCGGACTGCGCAACATCGTCGGTGGCGAAATCCACGAGTACGCCAAGCTGGTCGCTGAGAGCCGCGAGCAAAGCCTGGACAGGATGGTCAAAGAGGCCGCCGAACTCGGTGGCAACGCGGTGATTGCGACGAGGTTCACCACGTCAGTGCTAATGGGCGGTGCGGCAGAATTGCTGGCAATTGGCACGGCCGTCGTCGTCGAGGACGAATAAGCAGCTAGCCCAGGTGCTGCTCGAGTATGGCGCGATACAGGCGAGCGCCAATGGCAATCAACTCGTCCGGATAGTCATAGCTGTTTTCATGCAGCTGTGGCTGTTCGACGCCCGACCCGAGGCCGAAGAAGGCGCCGCTGTATGCGTCAGTAAATCGCCCAAAGTCCTCGGACCAGCGAAACGGCTCAACCAGGTGCTGTACATCAAGCTTGGCCGCCTGAGCTGCCGTTTCTATTGCGTCCACACAGACGTCGTCTGACTCGGTCGCGGCGAAGCTTTCGTGCCAACCGAGGTCGAAGGTCAGGCCATTCTCTTCAGCCAGCCCGGCGACCAGCGTCTCGAGCGCCTGTCGGACCAGGTCGAGGTCGGCATTGCCGTGCGCGCGTAGCACACCCATGACGACTCCGCTGCCAGGCGTCGTGCCGAAGTTGGGTCCTTTCTCGGCATTGCCGAGTTGCGCATAGCTGGTCGTTGCGAGGATCGGTGCTGCGACCTGCGCCGCCAGGTTCTTGTCAAAGCTGTTAACCGCGCTCACGAGTTCGGTAACGGCGAGCGACGGATTGATGCCGAATTCCGGATAGCTCGCATGCGATGTTGTGCCATGAAACTCTGCGATAAAGCCGACCGACGCTTGTGCAAACAGGCCCTTGCGCAGCAGCACCTGGCCCAGTGGAAACTTCGGGACGTTGTGAAATGCGTAGACATAGTCGGGCGCTTGCAACGCCTGGAACCGTGGATCTTCAAGCACGGCGAGCGCGCCAGTACCGGTTTCTTCTGCGGGCTGAAACAGGAGATAGACACGGCCGCGTGCAACGGGCCGTGCTTGCAGCTGACGTGCGACAGCGACCAGTGTTGCCATGTGACCGTCGTGCCCGCACTTGTGCGACACGCCAGGCACTGACGAGCGGTGCGCAAACGTATTGCTCTCATCGATTGGCAAGGCATCAAGCTCCGCACGAAGTAAAACGACGGGGCCAGGCAAGCCGCTGTCGTATACGGCGCAGATGCCTGTCTGCATTGAGCCGAGCCCACTGACGATATTGGTCGCGGCTGTTTCCTGCAGTTGCTGCAGGATCGTCGCAGACGTGGTTTGTTCCCGCTCGGACAGCTCGGGGAGCGCATGCAGCTGCCGCCGCAGTTCGATCATGTCGTTGGTGTCAGTCGCGCACATTTTTTCAAAACCCGTTATGGTCGTGCCCATCGTACTCGATTCTGCTCGCGGAGAGCGTTCATCATGCAGGAAATTGGAGCCGCCCTGAATGCCTGGTCTGCCTTCATGTGGGGCACGCCACTGGTTGTATTGCTCGTCGGCGGCGGACTTTTCTTTGTCATCCATTCGCGAGGCTTGCCGTATCGCTATTTCCGTCACGGCATAGAAATACTTAGTGGCAAGTACGATGCCGAAGCCGGCACGCAGGGTGATATTTCGCACTTCAAAGCGCTGGCAACGGCGCTGTCGGGCACGCTCGGCATGGGCAATATCACCGGTGTTGCCGTAGCGATTACGGTGGGCGGTCCCGGTGCGATTTTCTGGATGTGGGTCACAGCCGTCGTCGGTGTGGCAACCAAGTTCTACACGGCATCACTCGCCGTCATGTATCGAGGCAATGATGACGCCGGCCACCTGCAGGGCGGCCCGATGTACGTGATTCGTGAAGCGTTGCCGAAAGCGTTCCTGCCGCTCGCGTGGTTATTCGCGATTGCCGGACTGTTTGGCACGCTGCCCGTTTTCCAGGTCAATCAGCTCGTGCAGGTGTTGCGTGATGTGGTGGCTATCCCCGCCGGTATCACCAGCGCAGACGACCACCTGATGTTTGACCTGGTCATCGGCATCGTACTTAGCGCACTGGTGTTCGCCGTGGTTATCGGTCGTATCCAGCGTATCGCGGCTGTCACCAGTCGAGTCGTGCCGCTTATGGTGATTTTCTACTTCATCATCACGGCGGTATTGCTCGTGATACACGCGGAGGCCATTCCGGGAGCGCTGTTGCTCATCGTCAATGAGGCGTTCAGCGGTCAGTCCGTGGCGGGAGGCGCGCTTGGCACCGTCATCCTCATCGGCGTGCAGCGCGGCGCGTTTTCCAACGAAGCCGGCATTGGCACCGAGGCGCTGGCGCACGGTGCGGCCAAGACCAACGAGCCGATTCGCGAGGGTGTTGTGGCGATGATCGGTCCCGTCGTCGATACATTGATTGTCTGCACCTGTACTGCGTTGGCCATCCTGGTAACAGGTGTGTGGGAGGGCGACGCGATCGGTGCGACGATTACCACGCTTGCCTTCGAGAGCACGTTCCCTGGCTTCGGCGGCTACCTGCTGGTCATCATGGTGTTCTTCCTGAGCATGAGTACGGTGCTGACCTTCAGCTACTACGGCAGCAAGTGCGCAGGATTCCTGTTCGGAACCCGTTTTGAATCCTGGTATGTCTGGTTCTATGTGGGCCTGATTACGCTGGGTTCGGTGGCCTCACTGCGAGCGGTGATAGGTCTACTCGATGGCATGTACGCCACCATGGCGATACCGACGATGATCTCCACGCTGCTACTGGCACCACGCGTGCGTGCGGCGGCAAAAGATTATTTCGCGCGCCTCCGCAACGAGGGCTGATAAACTCCGCGCATGCTTACTTTTATTGGTGCAATTATCGGCCTGTTTGCGGGCGGTCCGGTGGGGCTTCTTGTTGGCGGATTGATCGGCTATGTTGCCGGCCAGGTGGCTCGCAAGTTGCTGATCGGCGGGTTGCAGATCGCACAAACGTCGCTGGTCGAATCCGTGTTCTCGGTGATGGGTGCCGTGTGCAAGGCGGACAATGTCGTCACGCGCGACGAGATCCAGGCGGTCGAGCAAATATTCGGCATGCTGCGCCTCAACAAGGAGCAGCGTGAGCTAGCGAAGAGTGCGTTCGCCAACGGCAAACAGCCGGATTTCGATCTCGATGCTGCCGTCGATAAATTTGCAGCAATCAGCCGCCGTCGCGCACCACTCATCCAGTTATTCCTGCAATTGCAGGTGATGGCTGTCGCTGCCGATGGGCGTGTGCATCAGGCAGAGCACGACATGCTGGTGCGTATCGCGGGACGTCTGGGCTTAAGTGAGCAGGATGTGGCACAGCTGGAGTCGTTGCTGCGAGCAGCGACCAGCGGTCGACCGGGTGGTCCGTCGGCTGCTCCATCACAGGATCGACTCGCTGACGCCTACAGGGCGCTCAGGCGTGACGCCGGAGGCAACGCCTGCCGAAATCAAGCGCGCGTACCGCAAACTCATCAGTGAGAATCACCCGGACAAATTGGCGGCACGCGGCCTGCCCGAGAGCATGCGACCTGTCGCCGAAGAGCGCTCACGCGAGTTGAATGCGGCCTATGATCTCATCAAGAGTGCCCGTGGGATCGTCTGAGCGCAGCCAGGCAGGCTAGCCAGCTGACGCCAGCGCCGCGAAGCGCCTGACGGTATCAATGGCAGGCTGCAGGCCGTTTTCTTCGGCAATGTAGCTTGGGAACGTGCAGCTCATCGCGCCGGCTATTTCGCCGCCGATTCCCAGCACCGGTGCGGCAATGCAAACGAGGCCGCGCGTGATTTCCTCATCATCAACGGCATAACCCTGCTCGGCAACGCGCCGCAGCTCTTTGCGCAGCTGTTTTGGATCCGTAATGGTGTTTGTGGTGTGAGCTTCGAGCTTTCTCTTGGTGATTCGTCGCACGGTGTCTTTGTCAGCGTGGCTGAGCAGGACTTTGCCCATCGCGGTGCAGTGCAAGGGGAAGGTCTTGCCAATCTCCGAGTGCAGCCGCAGACCGAAGTCCCTGGATTCAATCTTGTCGATGTAGACGCCGGTTAGCTTGTTGCGAACGCCAAGCGTTGCGACATGACCAAATTCATCGTGCAGTGCCTGCAGGTGAGGGTGCGCCGATGTGCGCAAATCATAGTCTGCCGTCACGGTTGCACCAATACGCGCCAGCGACAGGCCGCCGCGGTAGCAGCGTGATGCAGGATCGAGTGTCAGCAGCGACATGTCGACGAGTTCGGCCAGCAAGCGATGGGCAGTTGCTTTGGCAACGCCGGTTTCAGCAACGATCTGGCTGAACGGCAAGCCGTCATTCCCGGCTGCCGTGACCGCTTCGATAATGCTGAATCCCTTCCTGAGTGCGCTCATGCAAACCGATCCGGAATCGCGCAGTTGACAGCGGCTATGTTGAGGGCGTTAAATAGCATAATAATGAAACATAGTTCCAAATATGGAACAAGTCAAGGGGCAGGGAATCATGACCGTAAATATAGACAGTATTCTTGAGGCAGCACCCGTGGTGCCGCTGGTACAGGCCGACGACCCGGCCATTGCCGTGAAGACGGCGCGCGCGCTTGCCGCCGGTGGCTTGACGGTGGTCGAAGTGGTGTTCCGCACGGATCGGGCACTCGATTGCCTCAAAGCCGTTGCTGACGAGGTGCCCGAGATGATCGCCGGTGCCGGCACCGTGCTAAGCGCCAAACAGGCCGATGCAGCTTTCGCTGCCGGTGCGCAGTTCATCGTGTCGCCCGGGCTTGATGATGATGTCGTCGCAACGGCGCAGGATCGCGGTGCTCCCGTCTATCCGGGCATCGTTACGCCGAGCGAACTCCAGCACGCGTTTAACCTCGGCCTGTCCGTGGTCAAGTTCTTTCCGGCATCCATTGCCGGTGGCGTGCCTGCGTTGAAGGCCTTGTCGAGCGTCTTTCGCACCATGCGCTTCATGCCAACAGGTGGCGTATCACCCGGCAACCTCGCCGAATTTCTTTCAGTGCCAGCGGTACTCGCCTGTGGTGGCAGCTGGCTGACACCGGCCGACGCGATAGCGGCTGATGACTACAGCAAAATAACGACGCTTGCAGCAGAAGCACTGGCGATAGCCGCAAGCGCAAGAGGAGCAAAATAATGGCAGAGTTTCTGAGTCTGGGTGAGATCATGCTGCGGCTGAAGTCGCCCGCACACGAGCGTTTCTTTCAGTCGCCGTCGCTAGAGGCGACCTTTGGGGGCGGCGAAGCAAACGTCGCGGTGTCGCTGTCCAATTACGGCCTCGATGCCGGATTCGTCACAGCATTGCCGAACAACGACATCGGTGAAGCAGCGTTGCGCGAGCTGCGCAGTTTCAGCGTCGATACCAGCCACGTCATCCGCAGTGGCTCGCGCGTTGGTATCTATTTCCTCGAGACAGGATCAAACCAGCGGCCGTCGAAGGTCGTCTACGATCGCGAGCATTCGTCGATCTGCGAGGCCGGCCCGGGCGACTTCGACTGGGACACGATTTTCAAAGGCGCGAAGTGGTTTCACATCACTGGCATTACGCCAGCTCTAAGCCAGAGCGCTGCAGATCTCTCGATCGAGGCCTGCAAGGCGGCGAAAGCGCATGGCGTGACGGTCTCCTGCGACTTCAATTTCCGCGGCAAGTTGTGGAAGTACGGCAAGTCAGCACCCGAGGTCATGCGCGAGCTTGTGAAGTTCGTCGACGTCGGCATTGCCAACGAAGAGGACTGCCAGAAATGCCTCGATATTCACGCCGATGTGGACGTTGAGAGCGGCGAACTCGACACCAGCAAATACGAACAGCTGACGAGCAAGGTCCTCGAAGCGTTCCCCGAAATGTCGGTCATCGCAGTGACGCTGCGCGAATCACGCAGCGCCGATCGCAACGGCTGGTCCGCGTGCCTGCGCGACGCGAACGGCTTCTACCTGTCGAAGCAATACGAGATCACGGATATCGTTGACCGCGTCGGCGGTGGCGACAGCTTCGCCTCTGGTCTGATCGCGGGGCTCAACCTTTACGACGACCGGCAGCAATCGCTGGAGTTCGCGGTCGCCGCGAGTTGCCTCAAACACAGCATTCAGGGCGATTTCAATCGCATGAGCAGGGCCGAGGTTGAACATCTCATGGGTGGCGACGCTTCAGGTCGAGTGCAGCGTTAGGGCTTAATGTACAATTGCGCGCATGACGCGCGAACATAAGAGACTGCAGCGGGAGCGCCGCACCATGACAATGATGATCGGCATTTATTGCGCCGATCATCACAATGGGGCTGAAACAGCGCTGTGCGCATCGTGCCAGGAATTCCAGGACTACGCTGATCGCAGGCTGGAGAAATGTCCCTACGGCGATGACAAACCGACCTGTGCGAATTGTCCGGTGCATTGTTACAAGCCGGCACGCCGCGATCAGGTGAAACGCATCATGCGCTATGCCGGCCCGAGAATGTTGCTGAAGCACCCGGTCCTCGCTATTCGTCATCAGCTTGATGGCTTCCGCAAAGCTGTGCATCCGAAAAACCTGACCCGGCAGCAGCGCATGCGGCGCGATAACCAATGAAAGATGCAGGCCTCAGGTTCGTGACGCGGCACAAGCGACTATTGGTGGCGCTGACCATCGTGCTGGTCGTTTATTCGCTGCTGGGCTTTGCGCTTGCCCCGTGGCTGGTCAAGCGGACCGCGGTCAACTCGGTGCAGGACCAGCTTGGTGCTGAGCTGCGGATCGAGAAGGTCGCGATTAATCCGTTTGTGTTAAGCCTCAGAATAGACCAGCTTGCGCTGGATGATCCTGGCGGACAGGCGTTCCTCGAAGTAGAGCAGATCTTCGTGAACTTCCAGTTGAGTTCGCTGTTCCGCTGGGCGCTGACCTTCGACGAGTTCCGAATCGACGCACCGCATGCGTACCTGGCCAGGGACGAGCGCGGGCAGCTGAACGCAGCGTTCCTGGCGGGATCACCGGATGCCGCGCAGCAGCAACCCGCAGAAGAAGACGGCGGCAGCGCTATCCCGCGCCTCGTAGTTTTCAAATTTGCGATCAATGACAGCGTGATCGACTGGGATGACCAGTATCCTGCGGAGCGGATTAAAACCCGCTTCGGACCCGTTAACTTCAACATTGCCAACCTGACCACACTGCCGCAGAAAGAGGGCGTGCAGGAATTGCTTATCGCAACAGAGACTCAGGGCACGCTGAGTTGGCAGGGCAGCCTGCAGCTGAATCCGCTGAAGTCTGTCGGTGTCGCATCGGTCACTGGTTCCCATCTGCCATTGCTCTCCCAATACATTCGCCACGACGCGGGATTCAATATTGCTCGGGGCGACACGGATATTGAGCTGGGCTATTCGATTGAGGTGCTCGCGGACGGTACGCTCGCGGCCAGTATTGATGACCTCAGCGTCACAGTCAGTGACCTGCTGCTGCGGACGTTTACGCCGCAGCCAGCATCCGCAGACGCCGGCGATCGCGATGTGCTGGCTTTGCCAAAGCTGCAGTTATCCGGCGGCACGTTGCGCTGGCCTGAGCGCAGTGTTGCTGTGCAGTCATTGTCCGTCGACGACGCTATTGTCAGCCTCTACCGCGATGCAGATGGCGCGCTGAATGTCCTTGCAAGAGGGGCGCAGCCCGCCGATGGTGCGTCAAGCCAGCCTGACGACGGTGAGGCGGCGACACCAGCGCCGGCCAGCGACTCCAGCTGGTCAGTGTCGCTGGACGAGTTCAATTTGCGCGGTGCGGCTATCGGGCTTGTCGACGACAGCGTTACGCCTGCAGCCGACATCGGCGTCGAAGAGCTCGATATCCAGTTGCTGCAGTTGAGTAATAAACCGGACGCCGTGATCCCGACAAGGCTTACTTCAAAAGGGCGCAGCGGAGGCAGCATCGCGGCAAGCGGCAACGTCACCGTGTTGCCTGCACCGATCGTCGATCTTGATTTGAACATTGAAGGCGTATCGTTGGCTGTGCTGCAATCGTATCTTCAGTCGCAGGCGGACATAAAACTCGATAGCGGCGCGCTGGCGCTGACCGGCAAGCTGCATCACGGACCCGACAGCGTCCTCAGGTTTAGCAGCGATGTAGCTGTCACCAATTTCCTCGTAACAGAGACCGAAAAAGGTTCGCGCCTCGGCAGCTGGACGCGGCTGGGATTGACCGGTGTGAAACTGGATCTCGAAGCGGCCTCGCTGGATATTGCGTCGATCGGGTTGGACCAGCCGTATGCGGACGTTTTCATCGCGGCCGACGGCACGGTCAACCTTGGACGTGTGACCAAGGGGTCAGCCGATGACAATGCTGTTGCAGCCGTGGAGGAGCCGCAGCCAGCTACTGTGGCCACCGATGCGGAGGCAGAATCGGCGTTTGCGGTATCGATTGGCGAAGTGGTCATTACCGATGGCAGCGCACGGTTTGAAGATGTGTCTTTGCCATTGCCGTTCGCCGCGGATATCGCTGATCTCAATGGCAAGATAACGACCATCGCCTCGGCGAGCTCGCAGCCGGCGAATGTGTCTCTGGAAGGCAAGGTCGATGCATACGGACTGGCGCGAATTTCCGGGACCGTGACGCCGCTTGATCCTGCGAGGAACACCGACCTCAAGGTGGTTTTTCAGAACGTCGAAATGCCGAAGTTCTCCTCGTACACAATTCCGTTCGCCGGTCGCAAGATTGCGAGCGGCAAACTGGACCTGGATCTGGGCTACCAGCTGGACAACGGCGCATTGCTCGGCGAGAACAAGATCGTGCTGCGTGAATTCGAACTCGGCGAAAAAGTAGAGCACCCTGACGCCGTCAGCTTGCCCCTTGGGCTCGCCGTGGCATTGCTGAAGGACAGCAGCGGCACGATTGACATTGACCTGCCGGTGCGCGGGGACCTCAACGAGCCGGAGTTCAGCTATGGACGGGTCGTCGGTAAAGCGCTGGTGTCCCTGATCGGCAAGATCGTCACGTCGCCGTTTGCGCTGCTTGGCAATCTTGTTGGCATCGAGGGCGACGAGCTGGAGTTCATGACCTTTGAGGCTGGGCGCTCAGATCTAACGCCACCCGAGCAGGAACGCGC
This sequence comes from uncultured Gammaproteobacteria bacterium, assembly GCA_963698425.1. Lineage (GTDB taxonomy): Bacteria > Pseudomonadota > Gammaproteobacteria > Steroidobacterales > Woeseiaceae > UBA1847. The sequence continues at coordinate 16,370 of CAVOQR010000009.1, forward strand.
GGCGAAGCTGGCGGAAGCCCTGCTGCTGCGGCCCGAGCTGTCGCTTGAAGTGCCAGCGGTAGCCGATGAGCAACTGGACACAGCGGCGCTCAAGTCTGCACAACTGGACGCGCTTATTGATGCCACGGCCGATAGCAACAGTGACGAGTCTGCTACCTCGGTCGAACAGCGTGCAGAGTTGCTTGAGCAGCTCTACAAGGAGCTCGCGCTGACCTCTGATCCTGCAGCTGATCTGGAAGGGCTGCAAGGCAAGCACACGACCGTTGCAAAAGCAGGGGACAACGCGGGCAAAGCGGTGTTCGATCAGCTTGCCTACGCCGCCGAGCTGCGTGAGCGCCTTATCGATCTGCAGGTGCTTGGCCCTGACGTATTGACGGGACTTGCAACGGCGCGCGCGGAAAATACCCGGTCTGCAGTCGTTGCGATCGACGAAACGCTGGGAGCGCGCGTCGCCATCACGGAGATCGACAGCAAGCCCGACACTGAAGACGGTGCCGTGCGCATGCGTGTCTCGCTCAGCGTCAGTGACTAGTCAGCGCTTCGAGCTGTTTCTTGAGGCTCTCGACCTCAGCCTCTAACTGGTCTACACGCTCGGTCAGTTCTGCGACGCCGCCACGTTTCTGCGTGGCAGCGGCACGTGCACTGGATTCCGCTGCGAGCGCGTCAACATCGACATCGCCAGAAAACAGGTGCATATACTCAGAATCCTTGCGACCAGTGGCGCGCGGCAGTTTCACAACCAGCGCGCCGGCCTCGTGGGCGATGAGTCCCTCGAGCGCGACCACCACCTCTGCATTGTCGGCAAATGTGTGCAGGCGCCCGCTGCGTGCGCGCAGTTCCCCAGGCGTTTGCGCGCCGCGCAGTAACAGCAGGCAGACGATGGCGAGCTCTGCCGGGCTGAACTGCAACTGGCTGTAACGCGTGTTGCAGAAGCGTTGCGAATACTTCTCTGCGCGGCTCTTGAAGTTCTCATCCGTCCGCACCAGGTGCTTGCCCTCAAGTTCGCGAACCGTGTGCTGCACGTCGCCTTGTTGCAGTGCCATGACTGGGTCGCGTGCAGATTTCTGGTTGCAGGCATTGGTCAGCGCGTTGAGCGTGAGTGGATACTGCTCCGGCGTGACGACGGACTTTTCGATAAGGCAGCCGATCACGCGCGCCTCTTTCTCGTTCAGTTGATCAATCACTGTGTATCCTCAATGAGTCATGCGGGATTCTAGGGTACTGCTGGTGTTACTGATAGCCTTTGGCCTGCAAATTAAAGAGATGCGCGTACTGACCATCCTGCTGCATCAGCGACTCGTGGTTACCGCGTTCCTGAATAATGCCATTGTGGATGACGACGATCTGGTCTGCGGCGCGCACTGTGGAGAATCGGTGCGAAATCAGAATGGTCATTTTTTTCTTACTCATCTTGCGAAAGTGCTCGAAAATGGCAGCCTCTGATGCCGCGTCCATGGCGGCCGTCGGCTCGTCGAGCACGAGTATATCGGCGTCGCTGCGCATGAATGCGCGGGACAGCGCGATCTTCTGCCACTGGCCGCCAGACAGCTCGCGGCCGTCCTTGAACCAGCGCCCCAGTTGGGTCTCATAGCCCTGCGGCAACTCGTCGATGAATGAGGCGGCTTGCCCGGTTTCCGCGGCCTCTTTCCAGCGCGCCTGTTCATCGATGTAGCGCACGTCACCGGTGCCGATGTTTTCACCGACCGAAAACTGGTAACGGCCGAAGTCCTGGAAGATGACGCCGATGCGTTGCCGCAGCGCTTCGATGTCCCAGTCTTTCAGGTCCAGTCCGTCGAGCAGCATACGTCCTGCGCTGGGTTCGTAAAGACGCGTCAGCAGCTTGATCAGGGTGGTCTTGCCGGAACCGTTCTCGCCCACGACCGCGAGGCTCTCACCCGGGCGAATCTGCAGGCTGATGTTTTCGAGCGCGTTGCTCTCGGAGCCCGGGTAGGCGAACGACACGCCTTCGAGCTCGATTCCGCGACTGGGATCGGGACCGCTGCGAGCGTCACCAGTGCGCGCCAAGACCGGCTGTTCCAGGTATTCGTACAGGTTGGACACGTACAGGTTGTCTTCATACATGCCGCTGATCGCGGTGAGAATCGCGGCGACCGCCGACTGTCCCTGGCGAAACAGCATCAGGTACATCGTCATGGCACCCAGCGTGATCTCTTTTGCAACCGTCGCAAGTACGATCCACGCATAGGCGCCGTAGAACGCCGCGGTCGAGATCAGGCCGAGCACGAAGCCCCAGCCATCACGGCGCAATGTCAGTTTCTTGTCTTCACTGAACAGCTTCTTGAAAATGTCGCGATAGCGCTGCAGCAGTCGTGGGCCGAGCTGGAACAGCTTGACCTCCTTGACGCCGTCCTCGCGCGCAATCACTGTTTCAAGATAGATCTGCATGCGGGTATCGGGTGAACGCCAGCGAAACAGCCGGAAGCGATCACCGGAAAATTTCGCCTCGGCAAAAAATGACGGCAGACCCGCGACCACAAGAATTGCCACTGCCCACGGCGAGAACGCAAACAGCAGGATGGCGTAACTCACGAGAGAGATGGAATTCTGCGCGAGGCCAAAGGTGCGATTCACCAGGCTGAGTGGCCGGCTTGAGGCTTCACGGCGTGCCTGCGTCAGCTTGTCGTAGAACTCGGAGTCCTCGAAGTGCGTCAGCTGCAACGTCAGGGCTTTCTCGAGAATCATGACGTTGACGCGTTGTCCAAGCAGTGCGCGCAACAACGACTGGCTGGCAGAAATACCGCGCTGACAGGCAGCCACGGCGATGACCACGCCGCCTTCAAGCAGCAGCAACATCATCAGGCCGCGGATGTCCGGATTGTCGGATTCGATGGCGGCGACTACGCCGTCGACGATCAGCTGGCCGATGTACGCGATGGCGGCCGGTAGTATGCCGGCAAGGATCGTGAGTATTGCGAGCGTCAGCGTGAGTGGTCGACTGGTCGTCCAGACCAGCCCCAGAGCACGACGACTGTAGGCGAAGGTACCGAGTGCCCGCTGAAAAAATCCGGCGTCCTCAGCCACGACTCAGCTGCCTGCCAGCACGTCGGTTGCCGTGTTGTTGAAGATGTAGAAACCCACAACAATCATGACGAGAGGTGCGATCCATTGCCCGATCGTGACAATCGCCCGCAGCCGTCGCGCGTGATGACTGAAGGCCTGGGCGAGTACAAACCAGGCGGCCGCGACAAACAGGTACGCCGTAACAATTCTGAAGTCAGCTGCGTCACTGCTATCGGCGAGCAGGGGTGCAAATACCAGCATCGTGTCGACGCTGTTCGCGAACAGAGTGATGGCGATCGCAGCCGAAGACACTGTTGGGCCTGCCGGACCGCTGCTGTCGTTGCTGCGGTCACGAATTACGTCGAACAGCAATTTCAGGCCGAGCAACATCGGTATGACACCGAGGTAGCCGACATATTCAACCGGGATGACGTTGGCCGACAGTGCCAGCGCCCAGGAGGCGGCAAGCACAGCGATCGCGGCCAGCGAGAAACCGACAGCAATGCGCCACGGCGAGCCGCGCTGGGCCAGGAGCCAGGCGACCAACAGCAGGAGATTGTCGATGTTGGTTGCGATGTAGGTTGCTGCAACCAGGAGCAGGAGCGTCATGGTGCCGATCCTACATCGGCAGAAACATGCAAGTACATTATATGTGGTCAAGCAGGGTAGGCAGGTGGCGCCGGAGTAGTAGAATTGGCGCATGCATATCTTCGAAGCCGAACGTTCCCACAAGCGAATTGCCAGTGAGGGGCTGGGCAGCCAGTGAGCCGCGACCTCGTCTTTGGCGCCAGTGGCTATATTGGTGGCTACCTGGTTCCGTTCCTGCTCAAGGAAGGACGGGTTGTTCGCGCGACATCCCGCCATCTCCCGGTGCTCGAGGATCGCGGCTGGCAGGGGTTAGAGCTTGTCGAGGCGGACGCGCTGCAACCCGACAGCCTGGATGCGGCGCTTAGCGGCATTGAGGTCGCGTACTACCTCGTGCACTCGATGGCGGCCGGCAAGAACTTCCCGGCACTGGATGCCGAGGCCGCACGCAACTTCGCAGCAGCCGCCGCGCGGCAAGGCGTAAAGCGCATCGTTTATCTCGGCGGGCTGGTGCCACGCGATCCGCAGTCGACGCACCTGCGATCGCGCGAGGAGACCGGCGATATTCTTCGTGCCGGCACGGTTCCGGTGACCGAGATTCGCGCCGGCATGATCATCGGCCCAGGCTCTGCCGCATGGGAGGTGATTCGAGATCTTGTAAATCACCTGCCGCTGATGATCACGCCGCGCTGGGTAAGTTCACGCTCAACGCCAATCGCGCTGCAGAACCTGCTGCGCTACCTCGCCGACGCACCGGGGCTGGCGGAGACGGCAGGGGAGATTTACGACGTGGGTGGTCCCGAGGTGCTGACCTATGTCGAGATCATGAATGCTTACGGCGAACTTGTGGGCAAGCGACCGCGCATCCTGCCGGTGCCCGTGCTCACACCAAAATTGTCTTCCTACTGGCTGCGGTTGGTGACGTCGGTGCCAACCAATGTCGCCCGAGCGCTTATCGATGGCTTGTCGCAGGATGTCATTGCCGATGACCAGAGACTTGTCGAACTGATTCCGCAGGAGTTGCTGGATTTTCGGGCGGCAGCAAAGCAAGCGCTCGCGGCAGATCGGCAACACGCTGTCCCGGCGCGCTGGGTCGAGGGCGCCGTAGCCTGTCGTGAGTTTCGTCCGGAATACTCGCACTACGCGATGCAGCAGGGCGCGAGCCTGCGCACCGATGCTACTGCCGACGCGCTGTGGCGAGAGATCCTGCTGTTCGGCGCCGACGGTGACTTTTTCTCGGCGAAGCTGCTTTGGTGGTTGCGCCGCGCGCTGGACTGGGTCGTGGGTGGCCCGAGTTTTCGTCGCGCCAGGCGACATCCGGAAAAGTTGCGCGTCGGTGACACGCTGGATGCATGGCGCGTCATCAACCTGCAGGAGGCGCGTCGCCTGACGTTGCTCATGGAGATGAAGGCGCCGGGCGCCGGCGTGCTGGAGTTTTCGATAGACGAAACTGAAGGCTGTCGGCAGGTTTCCGTTACTGCGTTTTTTCATCCTGCGGGCGTCTGGGGCATTGCCTACTGGAATGCGCTGTTGCCATTCCACTCACACATCTTCAACACCACAACGCGAACGCTGGTGCGTCGCGCCGGTGGCCGAGTCCTGGACTAGCGCCGAATACGCAGTTTGCGGCCAAAGCCATCAGGCGCTGGCACGTCAGTTCGTGCTGCCGCCAGGATTGCCAGTATGTCGTCGGCGAACGCCTGCGACTTTCGAGTCTCAAGGTTGACGTTCATGCACAGGCATTCATTGGTGGCAATCAGTTGACCGCTGTCGCCGTGAAACATCTGGTGGAAATAGTGAATGCACTTGTCGCTGCTATCAACGAGTTGCGTTGTTACCCTGACGGCGTCGTCAATGAACAACTCCGCCAGGTAGTCGACGTTCATGCCGAGAGTAAAGACTGAGCAACCGCTCTTCTCGGGATACTCCATGCCAAGACCCCAGCGTTCGTAGATGGCATCGGTCGCTTCGTCAAAAGCCACAACGTAGTAAGCAACGTTCATGTGGCCGTTGTGATCGATCCACTCAGGCCTGATGCTTGTTACGAAGTCTGTGTGCATTGCGTCGTTTCGTGCTATGTGCGCTGCGACTGAACCCGCGCCAACAGGTCGAGACCCTGCATGGACAACCAGTGCAAAAGGTCGATAAAGACCCAGTTTTCAGCCAGCTTGTCGCCGTCGCGACGATAGATATCAACAACACGCATGTCGGCGCGCGTGTCATTACCAGGCAGGCCAAGGAAGCCGCCGGTCGGTGTATTGGTGAGATTGGCCCAGCCGAAAAAGCCGGCGTAGTTGCCTTCGGCGAAGCGCGCGATATGGCCGTTGAAGACCTTGTCTTTCAGCTGAGTTCGGAACGGGTACTGGTGTTGTTGCTGGTAGCGCGCAATGGTGTAAGTCGCGCCTATTCCCACAGGCCCGTACCAGAGCATGTCTTCGTGCCATGTCTTTTGCAGCACCTCCGGCGGGCAGTGGTCCAGGCCCGTTTTGTTGAGATTGCTCAGGTCGTCAATCATTTCGTTTACAAGCGCCATGGTTTTCTGGCCGCTCTCGGGCGCCTGGGCGTCGATCATGACGCCGTCGTGAGTTCTGGGGCCGGGCTGCGGAATGATGGTTGCGGCAGTGGGCGGCGGCAGGGGATAGCAGCCGGCCTGGTGCATGATGCTGAGCAGGTCGCAGAAGAACGCGGACTCGACAATCTTGCCTTCGCTGACGCAATGAAACTCCGCATAGCGAAGAAACGCCAGCTTGCCCGTGGCCGGGATACCAACCCAGTCATCATCGAACAGGCCCGTCATGTGGCCCATGTTGGCAACCCACACTGTCTTGCCGTCGTCGACGACATTGTGGCCCGCCATGAATACGTCTTCACGGCGCTGCAACGAACGCATGGCGTGACGCAGCGGCAGCCAGAATACGTCGGTGACCGCAGTGGCACCTCGTTGCTCATAGAATGGATGCATGCCACGCCACAGGTAGTCCGCGGTCGTGTGCGTTGCCAACACGCTCGCGAGTTGTGCGTCGTCTGCCGCATCAAAGGCGGCGTGAAAGCCGCGCACGAGGTCCTTCGCAGATTGCAGGGTGTCAGTTGTCATGTCGTCATAGTATTGTAATTGACTTCGAATGCAATATATTCTGCAGCCTTATCCTTAGGTCGGGGTCCCGCCAGGTGAGTGACGAACTTCTAGCCAGCAAGCAGCTTGTCGGACGCCTGCGTGCGGCTCTGTACGATTGTGATCCGCGCACGTTGCCGTCGCAATTGTTGGCGCTGTTCGATGACGCCTGTGCGGTCCGCCTGCCGCACCCGATCGGTGATGTGACCGGCGGTGCGGGTCTCTTCGACGCCGGATTTGCGCCACTGCTCGAGGCGATTCCGGATCTTGAGCGCCGCGATTATGTCATGGCCGGTGCCTGTGACCGCGGTGAGTACTGGGTTGCCTGTGGTGGTTTCTATACCGGCGTGTTCGAGCGGCCCTGGCTTGATATTCCGCCGACAGGGCATGTCGTCACCATGCGCTATATCGAATTCTACAGAGTCGACGCTGAGCACATTGTCGAAGCGAAGCTGCTATGGGATATCCCGGCACTGATGATGCAGGCGGATGCCTGGCCCATGCCACCCAGTCTCGGCGTGGAATTCAACGTACCTGGGCCGGCCACCCAGGACGGTATTATGGACGCGATCAGCGATGCTGAAACGTCTGCGGCAAGCATGGCACTGGTCAACGCCATGGTCGAAGGGCTCGGCCGCTACGCACAAGGCGGCAGCGAAGCCATGCAGCTGGAAAAGTACTGGCATCAGAAGATGAACTGGTACGGGCCTGCGGGCATAGGCAGCAACCGGCGCATTGATGGCTTTCGCAAGTGGCACCAGATTCCGTTTCTGAATGCGATGCCGGATCGCAGCAGCGATACACAAAACGGCGTGTATGACTGCTACTTCGCTGACGGTGACTATGTGTTCTTCTGCGGATGGCCGGGAATGAAAGCAACACTAAGTGGCGACGGCTGGATGGGCATTGCGCCTTCGTGTCAGTCGCTTGCTATAACCAGCCTCGATATCTGGCGTTGCGAGAACGGCCTGATTCGCGAGAACTGGGTCATGATCGATATTCTGGACATATGGCAGCAGGTCGGTGTCGACGTGCTGCAGCGAATGAAAGAAAGGACCCGGCAATGAAAAGTTCGCGCCCACCGCAGGCAATGCTGACAGCGGACAATGACACGTCAAAGACCGACGCAACGCTGGCAACCATCGACGCGATGGTCGACGGTCTTAACGACCATGATATCGACAACATGGGGCGCTTCTTTGCCGAGACGTTTCGCTGGATGGGCAATGCAGGCTGCGGTTTCAAGAATGGCTTGCAAGAGTTTCAGGACAATTGGCAACGCCCATTTCAGGCGGCGTTTTCAGACAAGGTCTGTATCGATGAAGCGCGCATTACACAGGGGCAGTGGTGCGCCGCTTTCGGGCGCCAGGAAGCCGTACACAGCGGCGAGTTCATGGGCATTGCGGCGACCGGCAAACGGGTCGAAATCCGCTACATGGATTTCTGGAAGGTTGTCGACGGCAAGATCGTCGACAACTGGGTCATGGTCGACTTTCCATCCGTCATGCAACAGCTGGGTGTCGACCCGTTCGACGGCAATGGCTGGGAGAAGCTCGACCCCTGAACGTCAGGCGGCTTTTTCCTTGTCCTTGTAGCGCGCGACCCGAATGTCGGCCTGTGCCTTGTGCCCCGCAAATCCCTCGAGCTCGCACAGGCGTGAACAGTATTCGCCGATGGTTGCGGTCGCTTCCGGCGACACGCGCTGGTAGGTGCAGGTCTTGATGAATTTGCCGACCCACAAGCCACCTGTGTAGCGTGCGGCTTTCTTCGTCGGCAGTGTGTGATTGGTGCCGATGACCTTGTCGCCATAGGAGACATTGGTTTCTTTGCCGAGGAACAACGCGCCGTAGTTGGTCATGTTGTCGAGAAAATAGTCCGGGTCTTTAGTCATGACCTGGACGTGTTCGCTCGCCAGGCGATCGGCCTCCTGGAGCATTTCCTCGTATGTGTCGCAAAGGATGATCTGGCCATAGTCGCGCCAAGCCTGGCCGGCAACGTCTGCCGTCGCAAGAGTCTTCAATTGCTTGTCGATTTCAGCGATCGTGTCATCGACGATCTGCTGCGAATTGGTCAGCAGTATTGCTGGCGAGTTGACGCCATGTTCGGCCTGGCCGAGCAGATCCGTTGCGCACATTTCACCGTCGCAGGTATCGTCCGCGATCACCAGGGTCTCAGTCGGGCCGGCAAACAGGTCGATGCCAACGCGCCCATACAGCTGCCGTTTGGCTTCGGCGACGAACGCGTTGCCGGGGCCAACCAGCATGTCGACAGGAGCAATAGACTCGGTGCCAAGCGCCATTGAGCCAACCGCCTGGATGCCGCCGAGGCAGTAGATCTCATCCGCACCGGCCAGGTGCATTGCTGTGACGATAGCGTCGTTGGGACCGCCGGAGTGGGGTGGTGCGCAGGCTATGACGCGTTTGACGCCGGCGACCTTGGCCGTGAGCACGCTCATGTGCGCGCTCGCAACCATCGGGTATTTGCCGCCCGGGATATAGCAGCCAACGCTGTTCACGGGAATGTTCTTGTGACCAAGAAATACGCCGGGGAAAGTTTCTTCCTCGACATCGCGCAACGCCGCTTTCTGGATCTCTGCAAACTTGCGAATCTGTGTCTGCGCGAACTTGATGTCGTCAATGGTCTGTTCCGGAAGTCGCGCCATCGCGGCCTTTATGTCCGCGTCACTCAGGCGAAACGACTCGGGAGACCAGTTGTCGAATTTCTCCGAGAGTTCGCGCACGGCAGCATCGCCGCGTGTTTCAATATCCTTGAGCGTCGTTTCAACGGTCGCCTTGACCTTGGCGTCCATGTCGGCCGCGGCTTCTTCACTAATGCCGGATTTAATGACTTTAATCACTGCTTGTTCCTCAACTGATTGTCCTGGGCCTTACGCTGCGACTTCTGCAGCCTGGGGCGCGTCACCACCACGAACGACATACGCTTCAACGACGTCGTCGCCATGGTTGGAAAAACTGCGCTGCATGCCAATGGGTATTGTCAGCGTGTCGCCGGGCACGATGTTTAACTCGCCGCCGGGCAAACTGACCGTTAATTCGCCACTGTGCACAAATATGACTTCCTCTTCGTGACGCACATGGGGCTCTGTCTCTACGCCAGGCTTGAAGGCCAGGTAACGGAGATTGAAACCATGCGGCCAGTTCATCTGGCCCGCACCCAGTTTTTCCGCAGTGCTGGCCTTGCCGATTAACGGTGTTTCGATAACGCTGGGCAGTCCGCCATCGGCGTCGAAACTCTTGGCGAGTTCGTCGTGCACGATGACGCAGCCGCTCATCTGGTCTGCGGTCAGCTTTTTGAGCTTTGCGACGTCGTCGTCGGTAGTCGGGCGCATCGGCTTTTTGCCCGCGGGAACCTGCTCGCCTTTGGTCGTATCGACGAGGCTGCCATCTTCGAGCAGGATGAGTCCGTACTCGCGGGCATTATCGAACACGTAGGGCGCCCAGGTGACATGGCCGGGATCGTCGCCACCCAGCACGGCAAACAGGAAGCCGGTGTCATCGCCGACGTTCTTGAAACCGCGAAAGACCTGCGTGGGGATTGAAATGACGTCGCCGGCCTTCAGGACAACCGAGCCGTCTTCCTTGTTGGGACCCAGCAGGAACGCCCATTCGCCGGAGTGCACGACGAACACTTCCGCGGTTTCGTGGCTGTGTTGCGAATTCAGACAGCCGGGCGGCTGCCGTGCGCCACCGATATTGAAGCCGTGCGGAATGCTGATATGCACATGCTGATCCGGGCTCTCCGCCACGCCTGGGCCGATAATCGTGAAATTCTCTTTTTCAGCGCTGCCGGGTGTCCGCGTGTCGATAAAGGCGGTCGTGCAGGGGCGCAGGTCGCTGTAGCGGACCAGTCGTGCAGCTGCGAAGTCGTTGATCCAGCTCGAAGAAGTTACAGGTTGCTCCATGTTGCGGTATTCCTGGCTGCGGGCTTGTCGCGATGAATGGCACGCAAATGTACTTCGAATGCAAGATCTGTGCAACTGTACTTCGGTACCGCCGGGCTGTTGATCGCCCAATCGGCGCATTATCGATGGACATGCGCTGCATTCGAAGTACAATCTGCGCCGTCAGCCGCGATACCAATTCGCGGCGGAACTACGCGGGGACAGAATATGAGTAACAGCAGGAAAGGCGCCTATGGCGCAGACGACGATGTGGTGGACTACATCCTGGGGATCACGTTTGAGATCTGGGAACAGCGCGGCGTCGACCTGATCCACGAGTACTATTCCGAAGACTGCGTCATCTACGGCCTCGATGGCATAACCCACGGCGCCAGTGAGGTAGTTGACGGCACCTGGGCAACGTTGCAGGCGTTTCCGAACCGCAACCTGCTGGCAGAGGACGTGATCTGGTCGGGCGACCGTGAGCACGGCTATTACACGTCTCACCGTTTGTCGAGCCGCGCCACGAACGAGGGCGCAACGATGTACGGCCCCGCGACCGGCAAGGCCATTCGCATGACAAATATTGCCGACTGCGTTATCGAGAATGGCGTCATCGTGAAGGAGTGGCTGATTCGCGACAATATGACGCTGGCCGAGCAGCTGGGCGCGGATCCGCACGTTGTCGCGCGAGATCAGGCTGCCGGGCGCAGCGCTGAGCATGCCGCATGGCTGCAGAGTGAATGCGTTCGGCTGCAGGGTGTCGAACAGGAGGGCGCCGCCGCGCCGGTTGTGTTGCCCCGCGACGACCCGGAGGCGTTCGCACGGCGTGTGCTCGGCAGTTGCTGGCACGGTGATCGCGAGGCGTTCAACTCGACCCACGCGCCGTATACGGCATTGCACAGAACGCCGTTCCGGCATTACTCGGGTCGCGACTCCGTGTTCGACTACTATCAGCAGCTGCGCAGCGTGCTCGGCGATGTCAGGCTCAGCGTTGATCACGTTGCCAGCCAGCCGTTCAGCAGCAACGGCAGCGATATTGCCGTGCGCTGGACGGTCTCCGGGACGCACGACGGCGACATCATGGGTGTCGCGCCAACCGGCAAGCCGATTCTAATTCTCGGCGTGACGCATTGGCACTGTATCGCCGATCACATCGCTATCGAAACAACGATCTTTGATGACCTGGCCGTACTAAGTCAGGTCTATTCTCCCTGACCATGCGGATCGTCGACGCACATCACCACCTCTGGGACCTGAATGCGGTCCGATATCCGTGGCTGATGGCGCGCGGCGTCAAGCGCTTCTTCGGCGATCCGACGCCGATCCAAAAAAACTACCTGGTCGAAGACCTTCGCGCCGATGCTGCAGGGTTCGAGTTGCTGGGCTCGGTGCATATCCAGGTCGGTGCCGCCGACGGCGATGAGCTGCTCGAATCGCGCTGGCTTCAGGAAACGGCCGAGTGCGACGGCCTGCCGTCAGCCATCGTCGCCTATTGCGATCTTGCACATCCCGAGGTCGAGACACGACTGGAGCAACAACTGCAGTTTTCGAAATTGCGCGGGATTCGGCAGATTGTCGGCAGGTCTGCCGAGGAGGACGCGCGCACTGGCAGTGGCACCTTGCTCGATGATGAGCGCTGGCATGCGGGACTGGCGTTGCTCGCTGACAAAGGGCTGTCCTTCGACCTGCAATTGATACCCCGACAACTGCAGCGTGCGGCAGATGTGCTGTGTAAAGTGCCGCAACTAAAGGTTGCACTGTGCCACTGCGGCTCGCCATGGGATCAGTCCGAGTCCGGCCTGCGCGAATGGCGACGCGGTCTCGAAACCCTGGCGATGCTCGACAATGTGCATTGCAAGATATCGGGCCTCGGGATGTTTGATCATGACTGGAGTCGCGACAGTATCCGACCTATCGTCGCAACGATCATCGATGTGTTTGGCAGCGAGCGAGTCATGTTTGGTTCGAATTTTCCGGTCGACAAATTGCACACCGACTACGCAACGGTGTGGAATGCATACGACGCATTGACGTCGGACTACAGCAACGAGCATCGCGAGCGTCTGTTCGTCGACAACGCCAGGGCGTTCTACACGATCTAGTCCGGTACGATGGCTGCCAGCTGGTTGGCGCCGGCCAGCAGCAGACTCTGGTCCGAGCTCAGCAGGAACAGGCTGGCGCCGTGATCGATCCAGCCGGGAATCTCATCGAGATTCGGCGTGAACATGCCGACCGCGGCGCCGCCGTTACGCGCCTGCCGACAGATACGCTCGACGGTTTCAATGACGACTTTCGATGACACCGGCTGCTGCATGGCAACGGCGAGGTCCGCCCGGCCAACAAACAAAGCATCGACACCTGCTACCGCCGCAATGGCTTCGACATTCGCGAGTGCGACCGGGTCCTCGATCTGCAGGATGATTGTCGTGCTCTTGCTGCTCCCGGAGAGGTGATCGCGCATGCTTCGAGTGGTATACCCGGCGGCACGCGGTGAGCCCGCATAGCCACGACCGCCCTCGCCGAAGTGCGCCGCTTTGACGATAGCTGTTGCCTGTTCCACTGTCGTCACATGGGGCACAACGATCCCCGTCGCGCCCGAGTCCAGGGCGTTGCGAATGTCATGCGCGGAGTCGCTGGCAACGCGCACCACCGACGGCATGTCGGCGGCCCTGCACGCCGCAATGCTAAGGTCACTTTCGAGTCGGCCAAACGGCGCGTGCTCCGTGTCGATGCAAACGACGTCAAGGGCGCTGAGACCGAGAACCTCCGCAACGATCGGCGAGGGCGTTTTCATGAATGTGCCTATCAGCGTCTGCGAATCTCGCAGGCGCTCGCGGAATGACTCGCAGTTGCTGCTCATGACGTACTCCAGAGTTGCTCGCTGGCAAGTTTGGCACCCGCAACAAGACTGCCGAGTTTCGCGTACACGATGTCCTCGTCGACAGCACCGAAGCCCGCAAACGTTGAGAAGCCGCAGTCGGTGCCTGCAACGACCCGATCACGACCGACGATATCGGCATAGCGGCAGATTCTTTCCGCCACCAGTTTCGGGTGTTCAACAAAGTTGGTGGTTGAGTCGATCACGCCGGGCACAAGCGTGAGGTCGTCCGGAAGTGTCGTATCGGCAAACACCTGCCATTCATGCGCATGCCGCGGGTTCGCCGTTTCAAACAACAATGCACCGACGTTGGCGCGCAATGCGACTGGCAAGACGAGTTCCATGGGCGCATCGTGATGGTGCGGCCCCTCATAGTTCCCCCAGCAAACATGCAGCCGCACCATGTCCTTCGGGATACCCGCCAATGCGTGGTTCAAGGCATCAACGTGCAGGTTTGCAAGCTCTGTGTATTCCTCGTCGGTCTTGTCCTTGAACAACATGTGGCGTCCCAGCCCCAGGTCGGGGGAGTCCAGTTGCAGCACAACGCCCGCATCAGCAATGGCCTTGTATTCATGCGACATCGCATCGGCCAGCGCTTCGAGGTAGGCCTCGTGCGTGGCGTAGTGTTTGTTCGGCTGGAACAACGCAATGACGCCTGGAGAGGCCGCGTTCATGAATGCACCGGCAGGTTTGTACCTGTCTGTTGCGGTCTTGAGGTTAGCCAGGTCATCTGCAACCGGCTGCATGTCCTTGACCCGGATATCAGCAACGCAGCACGGTCGCCGGTAGCTGGGAGTACCTCCCGAGCTGGCCTGGCGCTTCAGGAAGCCCGGAAACTCCTCGAGGTCGCTGGGCGGGCGGCGCTCGCTGTCGCCATCAAAACCCGTGATGCGGTCCTTGATATACGTTGCGTAACTAATCTTGCTCATTTCGCCGTCGCTGACGAGGTCGATGCCGGTTTCTGTCTGGCGCCGCACAACCTCGGCAACAGCGTCGGCAATAATGCGGTCCGCATCTGCGGGCGACTCGCCGTTTTCCTGCGCGAAGACCACGTCGGTGACCGCGCGTGAGCGCGGCAGGCTGCCGACGTGTGTTGTGAGTATTCGATGCTGGCTTGCGTACATTCCTGTTCCTCTTACTTGTTCAGGCGGCGAGTAGTTGTCGCAGTTGCTGCGTTACGGCGGCTGCTTGTTCCAGCGACGCCAAGTGTCCACAGTCCGGGATAATTGTCAGCGTAGCGGCGGGAATTTTGGCTGCCATCAGTTGGTGCAGGTCGGGCGGACAGAGTTTGTCTTCGCTGCCGCAGATGACCGCTGTGGGACAGCTGATTGTTGCTAGTGTCGAGACACTGTCGACGCGGTCTCGCAATGCTCTGGATTGTCGTTCGAATACCTCGGGCCCGAGACTGAGCGCCATATCGAGAATCGTTTCGAGCAGCTGCTCGTCATCGCGATGGCATTCTGCGAGGTACACGGGCTTCAGCGATTCGGTTGCCAGCTGCCGCAGTCCCCCTTGCAGCGCGATGTTGATCTGCTGCAGCCGGGTCTGGCGCTTGCTCGGCGTGTCCGGCTCCGGATTGGTATCGATCAGTGCCATGTGCGTGACCCGCTCAGGAGCCTGACGCCATATCTCGAACGCGAGGATGCCGCCCATTGACAAGCCGGCGACGGCGAATGTCGGTGGCGCATCGCGAAGTACTTGTTGCGCCATTTGCTCAAAGTTGTCGTGCTTGCCGAGATCAGGAACGATCGAGTTGCAGCGAAGCGATTCGATCTGTGGCTGAAACAGTCGCGCGTCGCACATCAGGCCTGGAAGCAACAAGAGATTGGAATCGCGCACGCGTGTCGCTCAATCGTCTTCCAGGAAACGCGCCGATCCGCCGCGCAGGCGCAGCCCTGAGAACGCCCGCTTCTCCGGCGAGATCTCTGGGTTTTCAATACGTTCCAGCAGCATCGAGATAGCGGCCTCGGTCATTCTTCTTACCGGCTGCCTCACCGTAGTGACATCGTAGGCTGCGTAGCCCGCTGGACCGACGCCGTCAAAACCGACGATGGAAATATCCTCTGGAACTTGCAGCCCGAATACCTCGCGAGCCTCGTCAATGCAGCCGATCGCCATGACATCGTTGGCGCCGACAACGGCGTCCGGTGCGGTGCCCCGGGTCTTTACGATTTCGGCAAAGCACTGCCGGCCCGTGTCATACCCATAGTCGCCTCCTACAATCGTTATGTCGTCGATGCCTTCTTCACGGAGTTTGCGCAATGCGCCTTCAGTGCGCTCGCTGCTCACCGTCGAGTCTTCAGGGCCGGCAACGATGCCGAAACTTTTGTGGCCCGCTCGAATGAGTTCGCCCACCAGCCAGCGCTCACCTTCCTCCTGGTCGCAGCGCACTGAGCTCACCAGTTCTTCATCCATTGTGCGGTTATAGAACACCACCGGAATGCCAATGGCTTCGACCGTGCTCAATTGTTTCGGCGTCATCATGGCGGCAGTAATGATGCCGTCGACCTGGTATTGCAGCATCTGCTCGAGGATCGATTCGATTTCGCTCTCCCGATCCAGGGCGAACAACAGCACGCGGATGCCGCGCGCAGAGAAGCGCTGCGTCAATTCCACCAGTACTTCGGGATAGTACAGATTGGTCAGCTTGGAAATGATTACCGCGACCATGTTGGAGCGTTGCGTAATGAGGCCGCGCGCTATCGCGTTTGGCCGGTAGCCGAGTTCAACCGCGGCCGCGTGCACCTTGTCGCGCATGGCTTTGGAGGCGCTTGCGCCCTGCTGATAGACCCGAGAGACCGCCGATTGCGATACGCCAGCGAGTTTTGCGACGTCGTAGGATGTCGCACGTTTCTTGCCGGTCTTGTTGGCAACGCCTTCTTTGCTCAAGGCAGGATCTCCCTGGGAATTACCCCTTCAATTGAAAGCGATGCTAGGCAATAATGCATCCGCATGCAATTTGTAGGGGTAGCAAATGAGCCAAACGCTCGTTGGACAGGTCGCTGTCGTCACGGGTGCCGGTCGAGGCATCGGGCGCGGCTGCGCGGAGGCACTGGCGGACGCCGGCGCCAGGGTGGTCGCCGTTGCACGTTCTGCTGAACAGCTCGCAGAGGTTGCTGCGCATGCGTCCGGGCGTATTGAGGCCTGGGCGCTGGACGTCACGGGAGATGAGATTTGCGAGCGCCTGCAGGCGCTTAAAGGGCTCAGTATTCTTGTCAATAACGCTGGCGGCAACCGGCCGCAGCCGTTTATTGAGGTGGACGATGAGTCGCTCGACTTTGTTCTCGATTTGAATGTGCGCGCAGCGTTTCGCACGGCGCGCGCGGCGGCGCAGAATATGCTCACTAACAAAGTGCGCGGCAGTATTGTGCACATGTCGTCGCAAATGGGGCATGTGGGCTCGCCGAAACGCACCGTGTATTGCATGAGCAAACACGCCATCGAAGGCCTGAGCAAGGCCATGGCAGTCGAGTTGGCGCCACACGGCATCCGCGTCAATACCGTCGCTCCTACGTTCGTGGAAACGCCGCTGACCAAGCCAATGCTCGACGATGCGGAATTTCGCGAGTTCGTCTTCAGCATGATCCCAATGCAGGAACTGGCCACAGTCGAAGACGTCGTTGCGGCGGTGATGTTCCTGGTTTCGCCCGCGTCAGCGCGGGTCACGGGACACAGTTTGCGCGTTGATGGTGGCTGGACTGCCCAATAGGCTGTTTGCGAAAGCTTTGCATTCGAAGTACATTCAGTTCCCGACGCGACCGGGAGCAGGGGCTACAGCATGGCGAATTTCGGAACACTGAACTGGTCGATCCTGATCGCATACATCTTGCTGAACCTGCTGTTGGGCTTTGTGCTCAGCAAGCGGGTTGACACGGCCGAGGATTTTTATCTCGGCAGGCGCACGACGCCATGGTGGGCAATCGGCATTTCCGTCATCGCCACTTACGTCAGTGCGCTGTCGTTCCTTGGTGGCCCCGCCTGGTCTTACACCAACAGCCTTGCGGTCATTGCGATACACCTGAATTACCCGCTGGTTGTTTTTCTCGTCATCACCCTGTTCCTGCCGTTCTTTTTCAACAGCGGTGTGGCATCCATCTATGACTATATGGAACGGCGCTTTGGTCCCGCGTCTCGCATTGTCATTTCGAGTGTGTTCCTGGTCTCACAGGCGCTGACCTCAGCAGCAATCCTGTACGCAACTTCTCTGGTTATCCAGTTCATTACCGGCATCGATGTTCGCTATGCAATTGTCATCGTAACTTTGGTGGCGCTGATCTACACGATGATGGGTGGTATTACGGCGGTGATCTGGACAGACGTGATCCAGGCTGCTGTGTTGTTCGTAGGTGCGTTCATAATCCTGTACGCGCTGCTCACGCAGATGCCGATGCCGCTTGCCGAGGTACTCGCCGATCTCAAGGCGCAGGGCAAAACCAACGCTCTCGATTTCTCATTTGATCTCGGTCTTGAGGCCACGGTCTGGTCGGGGGTCATTGCAATGACCATCTTTCATGTCACGGTCTACGGCGCGAACCAGATGATGGTGCAACGCACGCTCGCCGCCAAAAATATCGGCGATGCGAAGAAGTCGTTTCTGCTGATGGGTTTCGTCGCTTTCTTCATTTACTTTCTGTTTTTCGTTCTCGGTATTCTGTTTTATGGCTACTTCGAAGGCAGGGAGTTTGATAACGGCAACACCATCATCCTGACGTTTGCTGCCGAGTACGGCATGCCGGGACTGATGGGTATCATAGCTGCGGCTATCGTCGCAGCCTCCATGTCATCGCTGGACTCGTCATTCAATTCGTTGGCGACGATTTCGACGATCGACTTCTATCAGCGCTACTACCGCAAGAATGAGTCGCAGGAACACTACCTGAAGGTTTCGAGAGTGTTCACGCTGGTATGGGCGGTTTTGATCATTGTGCCCGCGTTCATTTACGTCAATAGTGAGGGCTCGATACTGCAGACCCTGAGCAAGATTGGCTCGTATTTTGTCGGCGCCAAGCTGAGCATGTATGGCCTTGGGTTCTTCTCGAAGCAAACTACCGAAAAGGGGCTGCTGACGGGCGTCGCCGTAGGCTTCGTGATGATCTGGTACCTGGCAACGCAGACGGATATCGCCTGGCCCTGGTATTGCCTGTTTGGCGGCGGCGTCAACATCGTGGTCGCGTTGCTGGCGAGTCGCCTTATCGACGGCAGGCAGGACGCGTGGTCGGAGTATTCGATTAAGGGCCAGAAGCAGAAGTTCATCGACGAAGGTCTGCCGGAGAAGGAGGGTGGCTGGTATCTGGTCCCCGGTAAGGTCGACAAAGTGAGTTACCTGTTGCTGGTGTTTTTCGTCCTGACACTGCTCTTCCTGTACCTGTTTGAGACAATGATATGAGCAGCAACCGCGCAGTGAATTGCGCTTTGGTTGCAGCCAGGACGGCGGCAGTGCTGTTGTTGGGTATCGTTGCAACGGCTGCGTGCGCGAAGCCCGCACCAAAGTCCATAGCAGAATTGCGGAGCGCCGCACGCGACGTCGATCTTGTCTTCGAGCGTGATATAGATGGCGGCGCGGGGTTTAGCGCCGAACTGTATTCATACGAGTCTGCCAGCCTGAAAGTCCACGCAATGGTGGCGCGGCCCGATGGCGACGTGCCTGACGGTGGCTTTCCCGTGCTGATTGCCAACCATGGACACCATCCGGACCCACCGCAATATGGCATCACCGCAGACGGCAAGGACTGGCGACCGGGAGATTACTACCGTCGTATTCCTGAGTTGTTTGTGGCGGCGGGCTTTCTGGTCGTGATGCCGGACTACCGCGGACACAATAATTCAGAGGGCTTCGAATTCACGGAAGGCATGCTTGAGTCTGCGTACTACACGGAAGACGTTCTAAACCTGCTCGCAGGTCTTGATGATATTGCTGACATCAATTCCGGACAGATCTTCATGTGGGGCCATTCGATGGGTGGCGAAGTGACGCTCCGAACGCTGCTGGCAACAGAGCGCGTCAAAGCGGCATCCATGTGGTCTAGCGTCGGCGGGGATATCTGGGATCAGTCTTACTACTATTCGCGGTACGAAGAGCCGACAGCGCCAGACAGCAGCGAGGCCGACAAGTACGTTATCAGCCGACTGCGCGGCCGCATCGCGGATCTTGACGGTGACTTTGATCCTGCATCGGTAGAGCCCTACCTGTATCTCGACGATTTGCAGACGCCGATCATCATCCAGCATTCGGTTGGCGATCGAGGCGCTGCCTACAAGTGGAGCGAGCGGCTCGCAAAAGAACTGTATGTGCGCGGCAAGACGTATGAGTTCTGGAGCTACGACGGCGACAGGCACCTGTTTGCCGATGATGACTTTGCGACCGCCGTGGCGCGGGACGTAGCGTTCTTCGAGTCGCAGCTGGATTGATGCTGACGCCCTGAGACTGTACTTCGCAGTCATGTCTAACATGTTGTTTCATATTATAAAACCAACCATTAGCGGGTCAAACTGCAAAATAGTTGCATTCGCAGTACAAACAAACGTATAGTTCCGACTCGGTTTCCGGACGCATCTGGTGTTGCGTCCGAATTTGAATATCTTCAGGGGGTATCACTCTATGCAGGCCAAGAAACAGGCTATTGCCGTCGCTGTCGCAACAGCGGTTGCTTCACCAGCCATTGCGCAGGACACGTTCGACGAGATTACAGTAACGGCAACCAAACGTGCCGTTAACATCCAGGATGTTCCGGTTGCAGTAACGTCTGTATCAGGCGCCGACCTGGTCAAGATGCAGGTCAACGATATCCTGTCGCTGGAACAGGCGATTCCGGGACTGACGGTTGCCAGCTATGGCAACAGACCGCAGGCTGTTATTCGTGGTGCAGGCACCGCCGGTACGACGGATATCGCTGTGCCGATCTATCACAATGGCATGTATCTGCCGACCTACGGCCAGGCGCTTGCCGGCTATATCGATATCGAGCGAATCGAAGCGCTGAGAGGACCGCAGGGCACCCTGTTTGGTCGCAATACTTACGGCGGCCTCATCAACGTCATTACCAAAAAGCCGCAGCTGGATGCAATGGACTTCGGTGCCTCGGTGACAGTCGGTGACTACTCTTTGCGGAAAATCGAAGGCTTCCTCAACGTGCCGTTCAGCGAGACGGTTGGCATGCGCGTTACCTTGGCTGATGAGCAGCGTGACCCGTACGTTGAAAACATCATCAACGAAGATGCCGGACTGAAAGACTCCGACTACACCTACGGCCGTGCGCAGCTGATGTTCCTGCCGACGGACAATCTGTCGGTGAACCTGACAGTGTCGTACTGGAAAGACACGGCAAATGGCAACCTGAACTACGCCTACAAGGGCGCCGGTATCCCGCTCGACCCGAATGATAAGACCTTGATTAATGCTGTTAACGGCGTGCTTGATCCTCGCATGGGTCTGTACTCCGGCGTCAATTGCCCGGACGGCGATCGTCCCGGCGGTCGCAGCCAGGCCGGCAACGTCTGTAACGGTGATGTATCCGCATTGGTTATCGACGATCCGTTTATTGTTGACTTCAACACAGCCCCTATCCGTGAACTCGAAGAGACGTCGGTCTACCTGAACGTCGACTGGGAGCTCGAAAATCACAACCTGACCGTTAACGCGGCGCTGTTCGACTACAGTTCGATTCAGTTGTCTGATGCTGATTTCTCGCGCAACGCTGGCTGGTTCGATGGCGACTACGGTGAGAGCAAGTCGCAGCAGATTGACGTGACATTTTCTTCGACCGGTGACGGGCGCCTGCAGTACACGGTGGGTGCGTACCTGTTCGACGATCAGGATGACGGTAATGTCAACGCATACCAGTTCGCGAGCTTTGAAGAATCCTGGTCCGGCTATGCCGGCGCCACGCCAACGACGCCATCATGGGCGTACTGGAACTCGGAGGGTCGTGGCGGTACGAAGTCAACAGCAGTCTACGGTCAGACCGAGTATTCACTGACTGACAAGTTGCACCTGACGACAGGTATTCGCTACACCAAGGATGACAGAAGCTCGCAGCGTTCCGACTCCCTGCCGTTCGATCCGGCATCGCGACTCGGCGATTTGCCGACTTACACCTACGGCGACAACGAGCCGCAGGTTGGTGACGACGACAATATCGATTATCGCATTGGCCTGGCCTATGACATCGGTGAGCAGGCGATGGTTTACGGTTCCTTCGCAACGGCCTACATCGCCGGCGCAACGGATCCGGTCAATCAGAATCTGCTGGAGCCACAAACCAATGAAACGCTCGAACTGGGTGTGAAGTCCACGCTGCTGGACGGCGCCATGACTTTGAACGCCGCGATTTACGACGCGCAGTATGAGGGACTGAATACGACCAAGTTCGTCATTCAGGGCAATACCGGTGTTGCGGTCGCAGTGCAGGTTCCGGGTGGCTCTATTCAGTCCCGGGGTCTCGAAGTCGAGGGTGTCTGGTATCCGTCGGAAGCACTCGCCATCGACTTCGGCATTACCTTCGAGGATTCCCAATACGACGAGTTCATCGTGGGTGCCGGTAACCTCATATGGAATGGTGAGGCGCCGATCGGTTCGGAAGTCATTGCAGGCGAAGCCGTATACGTGATGGATGGCAAGCAAACGGCTTATTCCCCCGACTTTACTCTCGGTTTGGGCATTAGCTACGACATCAGCCTGGGCGACAACGGCATCTTGCGACCCTACGCGCACGCGTACTTCAATAGCGGCTACATGACGAACAGGGCGCCCGTGTTCTTCGGCGAGCAGGACTCGTTCACCAAGGTCAACCTGTCACTCGGCTGGGAATCCACAGATGGTCAGTACACCGCCAAGCTTTGGGTGAACAATGCTACGGATGAACTCATCCAGACCTACACGGAAATCTACAGCCGTGCCCGTGTTGCCTACGACTACCAGGCGCCGCGAAGCTGGGGCATCCGTTTCGGCTACAATTTCTGAGATCAGAAACCGCCACGACAAAAAGAAGCCTGCATTCGTGCAGGCTTTTTTTGTTGTGAGCGCCGCGCACGATACTATGCCGCTATGCACCCGAAGCTGATCAAACTACTGGAACTGGGTTTTTCGCTGCAGCAGCAAGGCGAGCTTGAGGCTGCCGAGAAAAATTACCTCGCCGTTCTTGCCGTGGATCAGCAGAATGAGTTTGCGCTGAATCTCATGGGCGTTGTGTGCAACCGGCGTGGTCAGCACGGTAAAGCTCTGGACTATCTCAATCGTGCACTGCAGGTTAATAGCTCCGACCCGGAGACGCACAACAACCTTGGCCTTGCGCTAAAGGACCTGCACCGATTTCCTGAGGCTCGCGCCGCGTTCGAGGCTTCGCTCAAACTTAATTCCGAACAACCGCAGACGCTCAACAATCTGGGGAACGTGCTGGCGGCTACCGACCGGCACGGCGAGGCGATCCGGGCGTTCGAGGCGGCTATTCGACTGGATCCACGCTACGTCGATTGCATGAACAATCTTGCGAGTTCGCTGCAGGAGCTCGGTAGGGTCGACGATGCGCTGAGTGTCTGTAACGTTGCGCTCAGACTCGACGATTCCAGCGGACAGACGCTGAATACGCTGGGCAAGCTGTTGGTGCAGGCAGCGCAGTACGAGGAGGCGAAAATTGCCTTCGAGCGCGCCATTGAGTGTGGCAACACAATCGTTGCGAAGATCAACCTGTCGACGGCGCTCAAGCAGCTTGGCGACGAGCAGGGGGCGATAGGCATTCTGCAGGATGTGCTGCAGAGCGAGCCGCACAACGTGGAGGCCCATAACCACCTCGGTGTGCTTTACGAGCAGCTTGGCGACACCGCCAATGCCGCCAGTGAATTTCGACTCGCGCTGCAGCATGAAGCGGACCATGCGAGCTCGTGGTACCAGCTGGCGAAACTCAAAGACCAGCGACTCAAAGAAGACGACATCCTGCACATCAAGCAGCTAATCGATAGCCCGGATGAGCTGGACATATTCAGGTCGTCATTGTTGTTCGCGCTGGCCTGCGAAACTGAAAAAGAAAAGGACTACGACGCCAGCATGCAGTACTTGCTGCGTGCGCAGGCGATCAAAGCAAAACGCAGCCCGTACGACGAGACCGCACCGGTTGCATACACCCGTGCGGCACAGCAGGTTTTTCCAATTCGCAATTTGTCGTTCGAATATCAGAATGACAGTTATCCGATACCGATTTTTGTCGTCGGAATGCCCCGTTCCGGCACCACGCTTACCGAGCAAATCGTGTCTTCACATTCGGCTATCGGCGGCGCGGGTGAACTTGGCTTCATCAACGACCTGCTCAAGGACGCGGCGGTCCTGACGAAGCAACCCTATCCGGCGTCAATGGCAGCGTTGACGAACGAGCAGGCGCTGACCTTGCGGCGGACTTACCTTATGCGCCTGCAGAAGCGAGTCAGCGGCACACCGTTTGTCGTTGACAAGAATCCACTCAACTTCAACCTGATCGGCGTTATCGCAACGCTTTTCCCGGATGCACGCATCGTCTATTGCCGGCGTGACCCACTGGACACCTGCGTGTCTATCTTCCGTTTGCCGTTCGATGACAACCAGGGCTATTCGCATGACCTTGCCGCGCTGGGTCACTTCTACCGCCAGCACGAAAAGCTCATGGAGTTCTGGCTGGGCTGCTATCCCGAACAAATTCTCACAGTGGATTACGAGGACACAGTGGGCGATCTCGAAGCACAGGCTCGCCGCATGTTGGACTTCCTCGGCGTCAAATTCGAGTCACAGGTTCTGAGCTTTTTTGACAACCGGCGCGCCGTGCTGACTCCGAGCGCGAGCCAGGTCAGGCAGCCGATATACAAGGACTCAGTATCTGCCTGGAAGCGTTATGAGAAGCACCTGGGACCGCTAATAAGAAGCCTGGACGTCAACAAGTGAGTGATTTGGTAACCTATGCTGCCTCTCCTGTGCGGCTGCTTCCGGGTTATCATCAGCTTCAACTACTGAACTGAAGATGACTTGATAGCCTAACCCGTCGCCTGTCGATACAGGCGAAATAGCAGGAGTATTTCATGCGCACGCTGATAGTGACTGTCCTCTCATTCGCGCTCGTGTTGCCGGCCATGGCCGATGTCCAGCGCCGCGTCGCCAACAACGGCAACCTCGTCATGGAAGATGTGCCCGAGATTCCGACCGAGATAGCCGATAGCCTGAATCGCTACCTGAACGTGCGCTACGCCTCGTTTCGGTCCTGGTCTGGTGATGGTCAAAGCCTGTTCATCAACACGCGATTTGGTGACGTGGGCAACCTGCACCGCGTGGACTTCCCGGGCGGTGCCCGCCACCAGATCACCTTTTTCAATGAACCTGTCGGGGCGGTCTCGCGGCAACCGGGTGGTTCGATGCTGACCTTTACTCGCGACGCGGGTGGCAGCGAGTTCTCACAGATCTTCCTGCTCGACCCGGACGGTGGCGACGCACAAATGCTGACTGACGGCGAGTCTCGAAACGGTACAGTCGTCTGGGATCGGGATGGACGTCGTCTTGCATATCAAAGCACCGCCCGCAATGGCGCATCGAATGATGTCTGGTTGATGGATCCGGAAGCGCCGGAGGACAAGAGAATTGTTCTGGAGTCGCCGGACGGCACCTGGTGGGGCCCCGCCGAGTTCTCAAAGTCGGGCAGCAAGATCCTCGTGGCGAACTATGTCAGCATTACCGATTCCCGGGTCAACCTGCTGGATCTGGATACCGGCGACCTGACCCTGCTGGCTGGCAGTGCGGCCGAACCCAGCGTCAATTCTCCGCTGGCATTCGATGACGAAAACGACGGCTTCTGGCTGATTACTGACCGGGCGGGCGAGTTCAGCACGCTTGCCTGGCAAGCCCTGGCGCCAGGTGCTGAACCTGAATATGTGACGGCCGATATCCCATGGGGCGTCGAGGGGGCGGCGCTTAGCGACGATCGCAGTCGTGCGTCGTTCAGCGTCAATGCGGGCGGCCGTTCTGTACTGTATCTGCTCGACCCGACAACCCGCGAGTATCGTCTTGTTGAGGGCATTCCGGTCGGCCTGATACGTGGCATGAAGTTCAGCCCGGATGCCCGCAGGCTCGCCATGACGATCAATACTGCGAAATCTCCGAGTGACACCTTCGTGCTCGAACTCGGTCGCGGCGTGCTCGACTACGGGAAGCTGCAGCGCTGGACGTTCAGCGAGGTCGGCGGACTTGACACGACGGCCTTCCGCGAGCCCGCGCTAATCGAATATCCGACGTTCGACAAGGTTGATGGCGGTCAGCGCCAGATTCCGGCCTGGCTCTATAAGCCGCAGGGCACCGGGCCGTTCCCAGTCGTCATCTCGATTCACGGCGGACCGGAGAGTCAGTCGCGGCCATCATTCTCGAGTACCTACCAGCTTTGGCTGGAGAAGCTGGGAGTAGCTGTGCTGGTGCCGAACGTGCGCGGGTCCGCGGGCTACGGCAAGACGTATGTGGCACTCGACAACGGCTTTAAGCGAGAGGATTCGGTCAGGGACATTGGTGCACTTCTCGACTGGATCGAGTCGCAGCCGGATCTGGACCAGGATCGCGTTGCGGTATTTGGTGGCAGTTATGGCGGGTACATGGTGCTCGCGAGCGCCGTGCACTTCAGTGATCGTCTCAAAGCGGCTGTCGATATTGTCGGCATCTCGAGCTTCGTCACTTTCCTCGAAAACACACAGGACTATCGCCGTGACCTTCGCCGCGTCGAGTACGGCGACGAGCGAGATCCGGAAATGCGGGCGCACCTCGAGAAAATCAGTCCCGTTAACAATGTCGAAAAGATCGAAATCCCGCTTTTCGTGGTTCAGGGCGAGAATGATCCGCGCGTGCCGGTAACCGAGTCCATCCAGATGGTCGAAGCGCTGCGCGAGCGGGGCGAAACCGTTTGGTATATGAATGCCCTGAACGAAGGGCACGGTTATCGTAAGAAGGAAAACCGCGATATTTATCAGCAGGCCACCGTCCTGTTTCTAAAGACGCACCTGCTGGCCGAATAGCGCTGCTCAGTGCCCAGGGACGGCTGCGGCTCCTGCAGTCTGCGCCGCGGAGCTTCGGACAGCGGATGATGACTGATGAGATCGAGACAGACAGGCGCGGTGGCCGTATGCAAAGGCCACTGTCGATTGTCCGATTCCGACGTCAGATCGGCGCTTGGCTGCGGAACAACCCCTCAAGCGGCGGTGCATCCCGGCTGTCCGGGAACACCGTCGTTTCCAGGTACGCCTCCGACAATCCCGCGTGGTCACGCAATGCGGCTTTGAATACGCTGCGCAGGTCCGTTGTGGGCATCAGGTCCCGATCTTCATACAGGTCGCTTGAGCGCAAGCCGGGCCAGTCGGCAATAACGCGTCCGCCGCGCACCGCACCGCCCGCCAGGATAGCCGCCGACGCCGTGCCGTGATCGGTGCCGCGCGTACCGTTGACGCGCAGCGTGCGACCGAACTCGGTGACAACCAATACGGCAGTGTCGTCCCAGCTCTCACCCAGGCCTTTCTTCAGGTCCGCCAGCCCTGCGTCGAGCATCGATAGTCGATTGGCGAGCGTGCCGCGCGTCGTTCCCTGATTGGCGTGCGTGTCCCAGCCGCCAGCCTCAACTACGGCCATGGTCGGTCCATCCTCGGTGGTGAGGAAATTCGCTGCCGCCTGCATCAACTGGCGGAAATACTGTGCGCCGGAGGCGCGCGCCGGGCGGCCGTCCATTGCCTCACCTGATGCGGCGATCTCGTTTGCCAGCAGCGCCTGCGTGAGTCGTGTGGAAAGAAATTCGTCTGCCGCGTACATGTCCTGCACTCGCGCCAGCGTCGCATCACTGGTTTCCGCCATGGAGGACGGCGCCCAGTTGGCGGCCGGGTTGTCACCTCTGAGGATGAGCGGGATGTGCGGTGATATTGCGATTGCTGAGCTCGCGGCGAATTGGCCGGATGGCCCAAGCACGCGGTTCATCCAGCCACTGCGCTGGGTTGTCGCTGCAGACGAGCCGTTCTCCAGAACGTCCTGGCCATCAAAGTGCGAGCGCGAGCGATACGGACTCGCCACCGCGTGAATGATGGTCGCCTGCTTCTCCGACCAGGCCTTGTAGAGTTCCGGCATGGCCGGATTAAGTCCGAACAGGCCGTCGAGTTTCAGCAGCCCGTCGGATTGCCCCGGCGATGGCAATGCCAGCTCGCCACGAAGCGACTGATAACTTCCGTCACCGTAGGGTGCGGCGATCGCCACGCCGTCCGCCGCGCCTCGCAGGATCACCAACACCAGATTGGCTTTGCCGGACTGGCCGCCGAGACTCAGCCGCGGCAGTCCTGCAGTGGCCAGGCCGAGACTCGCGGCGTGCACAAATGTTCGTCTTGTGATCATCGTTAGCGCCTCTGGAATTCTGGTGATGCGAGCAACAGGGTCATGCTTTGCGACGCGCTTTCTGCGCGTGTAACAGCTTTGCGAGACTCGGACTGCGTGAATGCTGCTCCGAGCACGGCATCGCCGAGTTCGGCCGCGCGGACTCCCTGGCCGCTGATCTTGCCGACCGTGTCAGCCCAGGTAATGCGCTTTAGCAGTGCGTCCGACGCACCCCATTCGTCCGCGGTGTCGGGCCAGCCGGCCGGTGATTCCGGTCGAAACGGAATTTGCCCCAGGAATTCCAGCCAGCGGAGCAGGCGGCGACGATCATTCGGTACGTGGTCGAAAGCGCGCAGAGATGATACGACGTAGTCGTGCGGCGTTTTGTATTTTGCATAGGGCTCCGCCCACGACTCGTCCGCCTCGATCAGCGTCGAGTAAACTGCAGGCAAGGCGCCGTCGTTGTCGAGGTACGCCTTCGCCAGCCTGTCAACGAGCGAAGGGGATGGTTTGTCGCTGACAAAGTGGCGTGCCAGTTTGTGTGCGAGGAATCTCGCAGTGGCCGGTGAGGCCGCGAGGTCTTTGAGTATTGCCACACCCTGTTCTTCACCGTCCTGCGCGTAGGTCTTGCCGAGCAGGGTCTTCTTGCCAGGCTCGTGCAGCGTGCGACGGAATTCGTACTGACCGGCATCGTCGCCTGCGTTGCCCACAGACCAGCCGGTAATGGCCTCTGCGAAGATCGTGACGTCGTCCTGCGTATAGCCGCCGTCAACGCCCAGCGTGTGCAGCTCGAGAATTTCCCTTGCAAGATTCTCGTTCAGGCCAAGCTCCTGATCGGTGCGCGCCTGGCGCCGCTTGACGGTCCTGGAGTTTGCCCCCATGGAGCGCTGGTTGTCGAGATACATGATCATCGCCGGGTGGCGCTCCGCGGCGAGCAGCAGATCAACAAACCTGCCGGTGACATTTGGCCGGATGGCTTCATGTTCATACAGTGTCGCAACAGACGGCATCGGCTGTTTGTCCGCCGACACCGCGAAATGATTCGACCAGAAATGTACCAGGCGCTCGCGAAATGGCTGGTCTGTGGACGCTGCCAGCTGGTAGCGGGCGAGCACCTGGCGCGCATAGTGTTCGCGCACTGTCTTGCCATAGTCTGCGCGCCGGTTGCGCCGAACGTCCTGAACTTCTTGCAGCGTCACCGAGGAATGCGGCAATGCGTCCAGGGCGTCGTAGCGTTCTGCCGGCGCATCAATCTGTTTCAGCAGCCATTCCTTTGGCTTGTTGCCGATAGTGTCCAGATCGCCGGGTCTTGCACCCAGGCCAAATCGGTTTGCGGCAATCGCGTTGTCCGTCTGCACAGCTGTCATCCCTGTTGTTACCTGTCCCGTGAATAACGCCCGCGCAGCATTAACGTTGACATGATGTCTGTCGGGCGGG
The DNA here is from genome assembly GCA_963698425.1 of uncultured Gammaproteobacteria bacterium. Classification (GTDB taxonomy): domain Bacteria; phylum Pseudomonadota; class Gammaproteobacteria; order Steroidobacterales; family Woeseiaceae; genus UBA1847. The sequence goes on from CAVOQR010000009.1 coordinate 45,645, forward strand.
CCCGTCAGGGCAGCGGGATGAATTCATCATCGCCGGGCACCATGGCGAAGTTGCCGTCGCGCCAGTCGTCCTTGGCCTTCTCGATTCGTTCGCGGCTGCTGGATACAAAATTCCACACGATGTGGCGCTCGCCAAGCGGCTCGCCGCCAATGATCATCAGGCGGCTGTCCGCCGCGGCCTGCAGCGTAGCCGTACCGCCTGCGCGCAGCACGAGCATTGCGCCTTCTGTGTACGATTCTGCGTCGAGCCGAACATCACCGCTGACCACGTAGACTGCCACTTCATCGAAGCCTTCAGGGGTTCTGAACTGCGCGCCGGATGGCAGTACACATTCGAGGTAGATGGTCGGCGAGTACAGCTTCACTGGCGATGTCTCGCCATAAGCCTCGCCCATGATGATACGGATCGTTGCGCCGTCTATTTGCAGCTCTGGTAGCGTGTCGGCTGGATAGTGATCGAACGCAGGATCGATCTCTTCCAGTTCTTTCGGCAGCGCCATCCACGATTGTATGCCGTGCAATCGCGAAGTCGTGTCGAGGTCATCGCCGGCACGTTCTGAGTGCACGATACCCTTGCCGGCAGTCATCAGGTTGACCGCGCCACATTCGATCGGCTGCGTGAATCCCAGGCTGTCGCGATGCATGATCTGACCTTCGAACAGGTAGGTAATGGTCGCCAGGCCGATGTGCGGATGCGGGCGCACAGCAATGCCCTGACCCGGCGGAAACTCCGCAGGGCCCATGTGATCAAAAAATACGAAGGGCCCAACCATGCGCTTTTCCCTGGCGGGCAGCACGCGCCGCACGGTGAATTCCCCCAGGTCTTTTTTCTTTGGGTAAATCGTGAGTTCTACGGCTTGGTCGTTGGCAGTCATCAAAGCGTCCTTCGAGTCAGAAACAATAAAATACAAGTCAGGCAGTGCAGGGCAGCGCGATACCGCTATAGTACATGTCTTGAATTTTTGACCAACAGATGTGGATGAGTTCATCCGCGTGGAGCACGCAATGCGCACTTTACTTGCAGCAGTACTAATTATGATGAGCACACTTTCTATTGCCGGCGATGCCGAGCTTCTGGATCAGGACTTCCGAATGCTGGCATCTGACGATGTGGTGAACCTTGAGGAATCCTACAAGGGTAAGGTGGTTCTCGTCGTCAACACGGCGTCCAAATGTGGCAACACGCCGCAGTACGACGGGCTGGAAAAGTTGTACCAGGACTACGGTGACGCGGGACTGGTCGTACTGGGTTTCCCGTCCAATGATTTTTTCGGCCAGGAGCCCGGAACTGAGGAAGAAATTCAGGAGTTTTGCCGCCTCACCTACAGCATCAAGTTTCCGATGTTCGAAAAGGTCACGGTGAAGGAGGGCAACGCCCACCCGTTTTTCAAGCAGCTGGCGGATGCTTCCGGAACCTACCCGACATGGAATTTCCACAAGTTCCTGATCGGCAGGGACGGCAAACTGATTTCTGAATTCAGCCCACGCACGCAGCCGGACAACGACGACCTGGTCGCAGCGATCAAGTCCGCTCTCGAAGGCTAGGCATGTCGCTGTTGCCGTCGCTGACGCCTGGCAGCAATGTTGCGGTCATAGGCGCCAGCGGCGGAATTGGGCGTGCTTTCACAGAGCTGCTGGCCGCCGATTCGGCGGTTGCCAAAGTGCACGCATTTGCGCGCAGCCCTGTGTCGTTCGACAGCGGTGTGGTTGCATCGTCTGTGCTGGACTTCGCCGACGAAGCGTCGGTACGACAGGCGGCAGAAACGGCGACACAAGATGGACCGCTCGACCTCGTTATCGTGGCGACCGGCATCCTGCATCGCGATCCCGATATCAGGCCTGAAAAGACCATGCGGGACCTGGACTCGGCCGCGCTCGCCGAAGTGTTTGCAGTAAACACCATTGGCCCCGCACTGGTGGCAAAACACTTCCTGCCGACGTTGCGGCGCGGTGCAAAGACGGTCTTCGCAGCGCTGTCAGCCCGTGTTGGCAGCATCACGGACAATCGCCTTGGCGGTTGGGCCTCGTACCGCATGTCGAAGGCTGCATTGAACATGATGCTGCGGACCATGGCGATCGAGCAGGCCAGGTTGAGGCCGGATTCCATCCTTGTGGCACTGCATCCGGGTACCGTCGATACGGGCTTGTCGGCGCCATTCCAGACGCGGGTTCCCGACGGCAAGTTGTTTACACCACAGTATTCGGCAAGCCGTCTGCTCGAAGTTCTGGATCAGCTGCAGGCGGCCGATTCTGGCGGTTTTTTCGCCTACGACGGGTCGCGCATCGAGTTCTAGCGCAGATCGAGCCGGTGGTTGCTGCCGCGATCCTTTATCCCCGCCCTGGACAGGCCGGCCTGTTTCGCGAAGCGTGGCCACTCGGCCACCGCTGCAATGACTTCGTCGATGATTCGCCCGGGGCGCTTGAGGCTGATCGACTGACCCACAGCCAGCAGGTCCTGGCGCGTAATGTCGTCGCGTTTGCCGTTGATGCTCATCTGGTGCTGGCTGGTCCAATGACCGGCGGGATTGTGGGCATAGGTCAGATCGAAAGCGGGGGAGAGCGACCATTCGCCGTTCGGCTCCATCAGGAACGCGATGTTCTTGGTGTGGTCATCGAGGTTGCGTGCCACCACGTTGAAAACCATGCGGCGAAACTGTTGCGCGGCATCCTGCTTGCTTAGCCGCAGCTTGCGCATAACGCCGAACGCCTGTTCATAGCTGTACATGCCCGCCTCATTGAAGTCGAAGTGCGCGATTCCGCAAAGCGACTGCATGTGCAGCTTGCTGCCGTCGACACGGTCGAAGCGGCGCGTGCAGAAATGCGCGCGACCGTTTTCTTCCAGCAGGCGACATTCCATCATGTTGATGCCGGCATGCGTCGCCATCAGGTAATACGCGAATTCAACGCGCCCGTAGTCTGCGGGCTCGCCGAGTTCGAGGTCCGTTACGCCGTCGAACTTCAGGATCCAGTGTTGGTAGCCTGCCGGCACATCCGTCTGGCCAGAGAGAACATGACCATCGCTGTTGATCGCGACGATCGCCTTGGGTCGTGCGCCACCTGCTGAGGTGCCGACGCTCAGGATTTGTCGCATTGCGTCTGCGTCGTCGTCACTGTCGCTGCCGACGTTGACGGACAGGTTATGGCGTTCATTGACGATGGTCTGGGCAAGTTGTACGAGTTGCTCCACCTCGATCGGCTGGGCTTTCTCCCTGCGTTTTTGCAGGGCGGGGCGAAATTCCAGCGCGCCCATTGCGCGTGTTGCGCTGTAGCAAAGGCGTTCGACCGGGCTGAAGCTTGCCGGGTCGCGGCCAAGGCGCGCCAGCCAGGCGTCAATAACGCTGCGGCCGTACTTGTCGGGCAACGCGTCGGCGAGCATTCCGGGTAGCCCGAACCAGGTGCGGCGCGACAGCTCCGGAAACGCGAACAGCCCATCGCCCTGGCGGGCCACATCCAGCGGCATATGCAGGGGAGCGATGTCGAGATCCGTGCGCAGAAAATCCGGGGCGTACTCGAACACGGCGTAGCCGCCCGATTCCTGCCAGGCGACGGCGCCGGCCAGCTGCTCCCATAGCCAAACCTCGGCTGTTTCTACGCGTGTTACCACTCGCTGTTGTCCGCTGGCTTCGCGCGGCTACCGGAGGCGCGCTCGCGCTGCTTGCCTTTACGCCTGGCCAGCTGCAGCGGGCTTACTTTGACCTCGGGGATGAAGTGCTCGAGCTGGTCAAGGACGGCGAGCTCGCGCAGCACCGCTATCAGCGTCGACAGGCGACCACGTCCGGACTCGATGCCCTTGATGGCGGTGACCGAAAGCCCGGTGGCATCGGCGAGTGCCTGCTGTGTGATATTGCGACGCAGGCGCAAGTCCTTCAGACGTTGACCCAGTTCCGACTCGATGGCGGAGTCTGTCAGTGAATAGAAATCCATAATAGTTTAATAATAATCCATAGAGTTCGTTTTCAGGTATTTAGGGCTTAATAATGAACGATTAATTCATAAATGTCTACTCGTTTACATTTAGTAGATTAAAAATAAGCTATAAAGCACTAATTAGTTGACTTTATAGATTAAAAACCAGTCGTTAATAGGGAGGCCCCTTTCCGAGCCGATCGCGCCGCTCAAGCATGCGGAAACGGCCATTGTTATGGGTAATATCCCCAATACCATGGCACCTGCCGGCCACTATGATTGGCGGCATATTATGAGTACCCCAGACCTGACAACCCGCCCGGATCTTACGAGTCACGGGCAAGGCACCGGCGCATTACGCACCCGCCGGCCACTCTATGTTGACTACCTGCCACCGTGTAACGATGCCTGCCCCGCGGGCGAAAACATCCAGGCATGGCTGGCGCTGGCGCAGGCCGGAGAACACGAGGCTGCCTGGCGCGAGCTGGTCGACAACAACCCGATGCCGTCCATCCATGGACGCGTCTGCTATCACCCCTGCGAGGACGTGTGCAATCGTGCGTTTACTGACAGCTCTGTCAGCATCCACGCGGTCGAGCGCTTCCTGGGTGACCTCGCCCTCGAAAAGGATTGGCAGTTTGAAAAGCCCGCCAGTCTCAGCGGCAAAAAAATACTGATTATCGGTGCCGGGCCAAGCGGACTATCGGCGGCCTATCAGCTGGCGCGCATGGGGCACAGCGTCGAGATTCGCGAAGCCGGACCGGTTGCTGGCGGCATGATGCATTTCGGCATTCCAGCCTACCGCATGCCGCGCGAGGAACTCGCCGCCGAAGTCAGGCGCATCGAGAACCTGGGCGTCAAGATCACGCTGAATCACCGCGTCGAGGACGTGCTCAAGGAAAAGGAAGAAGGCGGCTTTGATGCCGTATTCACAGCCGTCGGTGCGCACATCAGCAAGAAGATCGACATACCCAATCGCGATGCCGGCAAGATTCTCGATGCCGTGAGCTTCCTCAGCCAGGCGAACGACGGCACGCCGCCGAAGCTGGGTCGCCGCGTTGCCATCTATGGTGGTGGCAATACCGCGATGGACGCCGCAAGAACGGCAAAGAGACTCGGCGCGGACGCCATGATTATCTATCGGCGCGACAGGAGCAGCATGCCGGCTCACGACTTCGAGGCGGATGAAGCCATCGAGGAAGGCGTGATGATCAACTGGTTGCGAACGATCAAGGAGATTGACCATACGACCTTCAAGGTTGAAGTCATGGAACTCGACGAGAATGGCAGGCCGCAACCGACCGGAAAGATCGAAGAGCTTGAAGCAGACTCGCTAATTCTGGCGGTTGGTCAGGACACAGATACCGAGTTTCTGAAGTCTGTCCCCGGCATAGAATTCGAGTGGGATCACACCGTTGTTGTCGACGACAATATGATGACGGGACATGACGGTATTTTCGCCGGTGGCGACATGGTGCCGAGCGACCGTTCCGTAACGATCGCGGTCGGCCACGGCAAGCATGCGGCCAGACATATCGATGCGTACCTTACCAACAGCAAGTACGTTCGTGGCGCGCGGCACGAGCTGATCGGCCATGAACGATTGCATCTGTGGTATCGCACCGACGCGCCGCAGAAAGCGCAGGAGCGGCTGCCGGTCGATCGGCGCACCGGAGGTTTCGAGGAGATCCTGCAGAACCTCTCGGAAACTGAAGCGGTTTTCGAGGCCGGTCGTTGCCTGTCGTGTGGCAACTGCTTCGAATGCGATGGCTGCTATGGCGCATGCCCGGAGGGCGCAATTATCAAACTGGGCCCCGGCAATCGTTACAAGTTCGACTTCGACAAATGCACGGGCTGCGCCGTTTGTTATGAACAGTGCCCGTGCCATGCAATCGACATGATCGATGAGCCGGCGGCCGCAGGAAGCTAGATAATGACAGAAAGAAAAGCGCTTGAAGGCAACGAAGCAGTAGCGCGCGTTGCTTACGCGGTCAGTGAAATTTGCTCGATCTACCCAATCACTCCCTCGTCCCCGATGGCGGAATCCGCTGACGTCTGGTCGGCGTCTGGCAAGAAAAACATCTGGGGCCAGGTTCCTGACATCATCGAGATGCAGAGCGAAGCGGGCGCGGCAGGAACCGCCCACGGCGCGCTGCAGACCGGCGCATTGACGACGACGTTTACGGCCTCGCAAGGCCTCATGCTGATGTTGCCCAACATGTACAAGATTGCTGGCGAACTCACTGCCGCCGTGTTCCATGTTGCATCACGCTCACTCGCCGCGCAGGGCTTGTCGATCTTCGGTGATCACCAGGATGTGATGGCTGCAAGAACGACCGGGTTCGGTTTGCTCGCGGCGTCGTCGGTTCAGGCAGCACAGGATCTCGCGTTGGTTGCACACACGGCGACGCTGGAGTCGAGGGTGCCGTTCATTCACTTCTTCGATGGCTTTCGGACCTCGCACGAGGTCAGCAAGATCGATCTCGTTAGTGAAGACGATATGCGCACCATGGTGGATGACAATCTCATTTACGCGCACCGCGAGCGCGCGCTGAATCCGGACAATCCGTTCATTCGCGGCACCGCACAAAATCCGGATGTGTATTTCCAGGGACGCGAAACGGTAAATCGCTTCTACGACAATACGCCGGGCATCGTGCAATCGGCCATGGACAAACTGGCCGGGTTGACAGGCAGGCAATATCGCCTGTTCGACTACTACGGTGATCCGCAAGCCAAACGCGTCATCGTGCTGATGGGTTCCGGCGCCGAGACCGTCATGCAGACGATCGACGCGTTGCCGGACGAAGGCGTCGGCATGATCAATGTACGCCTGTACCGGCCGTTCTCGAATGAGCATCTGCTTGCCGCTATCCCCGCCTCGGCGACATCGCTGGCCGTGCTGGATCGCACCAAGGAAATCGGTGCGAGCGGCGAACCGCTGTACCAGGACGTAGTAACCACACTGGCGGAAGCCGTCGGCACGGGCGACATACCCGAAATGCCACGTGTTATCGGCGGTCGTTACGGGCTCTCGTCAAAAGAATTCACGCCGGCCATGGTCAAGGCTGTGTACGAGGAGCTGCTAAAGGACAAGCCAAAAAATCACTTCACTATTGGCATCAATGACGACGTCACGCATACGAGCCTCGATTACGATGCGTCGTTCCAGATCGAAGACGCCGAAGCGACGCGCGCGCTGTTCTTTGGTCTCGGCGCCGATGGCACCGTTGGTGCAAACAAGAACAGCATCAAGATCATCGGCGAGAATACGGATCTGTACTGCCAGGGCTACTTCGTCTATGACTCGAAGAAGTCCGGTTCGCGCACCGTGTCGCATCTGCGCTTTGGACCCAAACCGATTCATTCACCGTACCTGATTCAGTCGGCAAACTTCATCGCCTGCCACAAGTTCGACCAGGTCAACAGGATCGAGATCCTTAAGGACGCTGCGGACGGCGCCGTATTCCTGCTCGATAGCCCGTATGCCGCCGACGAGGTCTGGGAGCAACTGCCGAGGCCAGTGCAGCAAGCGATCATTGAACGCAATATCAGTTTCTACGTTATTGATGCCGCAAAGGTCGCCCGCGAGGCCGGCATGGGCAAGCGCATCAACACGATCATGCAGGCGTGCTTTTTCGCATTGTCCGGAGTGCTGCCCAGGGACGAGGCGATCCAGCAGATCAAGAAAGCGATCGAGAAGACCTACCTGTCGAAAGGCCAGGACGTTGTTGACAAGAATTTCGCCGCTGTCGACGCCGCGATCAGTCATCTGCATAAGGTCGCTGTTCCGGAGAAGACCTCCAGCGCACGGGAGTTTGATGCAGTAGTGCCGGATGATGCGCCCAAGTTCGTCCGCGAAGTCACCGCACAAATGATGCGTGGCCATGGCGATGACCTGCCGGTGAGCATGCTGCCAGTCGATGGCACCTATCCCAGTTCGACGACGCAGTTTGAAAAGGGCAACGTGTCAGACCGGGTTCCCGAATGGGAGCCGGACCTCTGTATCCAATGTGGTAACTGTGCGTTTGTCTGCCCACACAGCGTTATTCGTGCCAAGTTCTATCACGAGGATTCCCTGAAGGAAGCGCCGGAGAGCTTTCCGTCCGCACCAATATCGGCGCGCGGCTTTCCAGAGACCCGCTACTCGCTGCAGATTTACCTGGAGGACTGCACAGGCTGCAATCTCTGTGTCAGCGCCTGCCCGGTGCGGAGTCCCGAAGGCGACGACAAGCGCGCGATCAACATGACCGACAAAGCACCACTGATGGAGGAAGGCAGGACCAACATCGAGTTTTTCGAAACGCTGGCCTATAACGATCGTGCCGCGGTCGACTTTTCTTCTATTCGCGGCGCGCAGTTCCTCGAGCCGTTGTTTGAGTTCGCAGGCGCCTGCGCCGGTTGCGGTGAAACGCCATACGTGAAGTTGCTGTCGCAGTTATTCGGGCCGCGCCTGCTGGTTGCCAACGCGACCGGTTGTTCATCGATCTATGGTGGCAACCTGCCGACAACCCCTTGGAGCAAGAATGCCGAGGGCAGCGGACCGGCCTGGTCCAATTCGCTGTTCGAGGACAATGCAGAATTCGGCCTGGGCATGCGCATCGCCGCAGATCATCACATGACGATAGCCAAGCAGATGGTCATGGAGCTTGCGCCGGAAATCGGCGAGAAGTTTGCTGATCGGCTGGTTAACTCAGGGCAGCGTCTTGGCAACGAGATTCGCATGCAGCGTCGCCGCGTTGCGGCGCTGAAGATCCGCCTTGAAGCGATCCTCGCCAAAGGTCCCAACCCAAAGGTGACAGCTTTACTGTCACTCGTTGGTCACCTGGTGCGACGCAGCATCTGGCTGGTCGGCGGAGACGGCTGGGCTTACGACATTGGTTCGGGCGGGCTTGATCATGCGCTCGCGAGTGGTCGCAATGTAAACATCCTGGTCATGGACACCGAGGTGTATTCAAACACCGGTGGACAGATGTCCAAGGCGACGCCGCTCGGTGCGTCGGCCAAGTTTGCGTCTGCCGGCAAACGCATCGGCAAGAAAGACCTGGCCCTGCAGGCGATTTCCAGCGGTAATGTTTATGTCGCACAAGTGGCGATGGGGGCCAATCCGCAGCAGACTTTGCTTGCCATGCGCGAAGCGGAAGAATACAACGGGCCGTCTCTGATCCTCGCTTACAGCCACTGCATCGCGCACGGCTACGATCTCAAAGATGGTCTGCGGCAACAGCAGCTCGCTACCGCGAGTGGCTACTGGCCATTGATTCGTTACAACCCGGAATTGCGCGCGGCGGGCAGCAAGCCGTTCGTACTGGATTCACCACGCCCGACAATTCCTTTGCGTGAATACGCCTACAACGAAAATCGCTACAAGATACTGACCAAGACGAACCCGGAAGAGGCAGAGCGCCTTATGCTGATGGCGCAGGAAACGGTCAATCGGCGCTGGCAGACCTACGAGCACCTGTCGAAACAGGAGCCGGCGCAGTTCGAGCACGCAGGCCAGTTCAAGTGAGGGCAGGTAGTGCGTCAGCACTACCTGCCTACTCGCAGACCGGTCCTCAGGCAGCAACCTCGATACGACGCGGTTGTGCCTTGGCTTGCTTCGGTATCGAAATTTCCAGCACGCCATTTTGTCCCTTGGCAACCACGTTGTCGGCATCCACGGTTTCCGGCAGGATAAAGCGCCGGTAAAACGTACCGTGACCTCGCTCAGCGCGACGGTTGATGGCCTGTTCGCCTTCTTTCAGCGGCGGGAAATTGCGCTCGCCACTGATCGTCAGCACGTCGTTGTCCAGAGTCACCTCGACCTCGCGCGGCTCTACGCCGGGCAGGTCGACAAACAGCTGGAAGCGGTTTTCAAATTCCTGGATATCGACCTCCGGTGCCCAGCTCGCTGTCGCAGCGTTGCTGTCGGTGTCGGTCCAGTTGTTGAATAACTGGTTGATTTCATTTTGCAGCTCGGTTGAGCGCCAGGGCTTGTATCTGACCATGTGCATAATTTCCTCCTATGCTCGATTTCTCATGATCGCCGCAGTACTCCACGGCATGGGCTATGAAGTGGGTTTGGCGCGAAATTTTTCAAGGGCTGCCAGGAGAAATCGGGCCACTGGCGCTAGCATATTTGCCAGGCGGCCGGAAGTCGTATTCGAGGCAAGAGGCAGCGAAGGCCGTTTGCGGTATGCTTGATATGTGGCTAATTTCCGTTCACCGGCGAGTCCGGTCCCTGCACAACTAGACCTTATCCAGAGCCTCTCGGGTCTCGTCCTCGGCCTGTTCATGTGGGGCCACATGTTCCTCGTGGCGTCGATATTGCTGGGCAAGGACGCGATGTACACGGTGACGCGATTCTTCGAGGGCTACTATTTCTTTGGCAAAACCTATCCCGGCATCGTGACCGCTATAGTCGCGGGCATTTCGGTAGTCTTCGTCATTCACGCGCTGCTCGCGATGCGAAAATTTCCGGGCAACTACCGTGAATACCGCGTGATGCGGCAGCATACGAAAACGTCAAGGCATACGGACACCAGTCTCTGGTTCGTGCAGGCATACACCGGTTTTGCCTTGTTTTTCCTCGGCTCCGTGCATCTCTACATCATGCTGACCAACGCCGACAATATCGGCCCCTATGCTTCTGCGGATCGGGTTTGGAGCCACTACATGTGGCCGCTGTACCTGTTGCTGTTACTTGCTGTGGAGTTTCACGGCGGCATCGGACTGTACCGGCTGGCGGTGAAGTGGGGCTGGTTCGAAGGCCGCGACCCTGCACGTAGTCGGCTGCGCCTGCAGCGCTTCAAGTGGGCGCTCACGGTGTTCCTGGTCACGCTCGGTTTGTTGACGCTGGGCGCCTATATGAAGATCGGCATGGAGCACGCCGACAATGTGGGTGAGCGATATGGCGTGCACAGTGAGGTTCGAGCACCGTGAATATCATCTACACCGACGTGCTGGTGATCGGCGGCGGCCTGGCTGGACTAAGGGCTGCCATCGGCGTTAAACGACGCGGCCATGACACCATGATTCTCAGTCTCGTACCGCCGAAGCGGTCGCACTCGGCAGCCGCGCAGGGCGGCATGCAGGCCAGTCTCGGCAATAGCTTCAAGGGACAGGGCGACAACGAGGATGTGCACTTCGGTGACACCGTTCGCGGCAGCGACTGGGGTGCCGACCAGGATGTCGTGCGCATGTTCGTCAATACTGCGCCGAAAGCCATTCGTGAACTGGCGAACTGGGGCGTGCCCTGGAACCGTGTTCGGCGCGGCGACCACGATGTCATCATTAACGGCAAAAAAGTTACGTTAACCGAAGAGGACAACGCGCACGGTCTCATTACCGCACGCGACTTCGGCGGCACCAAGAAATGGCGTACCTGCTATGTGTCCGACGGTACCGGCCACTCCATGTTGTACAACGTCAGCGACCAGGCCATCGCGCAGCAGATTCCCGTGCATGAACGTATGGAAGCGATGCGCATCATCCACGACGGCTCACGCTGCTGCGGCGTGGTGGCACGCAACCTCATCACCGGCGAGCTCGTCACCTACCTGGCGAAAGCAACCTGCATAGCGACCGGCGGTTTCGGACGTATTTATCGCTCAACGACCAATGCAGTGATTAACGAAGGTATCGGTGCCGCAATTGCGCTTGAAACCGGTATCGCGTCGCTGGGCAACATGGAAGCGATCCAGTTTCATCCGACCGCAATCTTCCCGGCAGGCATCCTGGTTACCGAGGGTTGCCGCGGCGACGGTGGCCTGTTGCTTGATGCGGACCTGCACCGTTTTATGCCCGACTACGAGCCCGAGAAGATGGAGCTCGCATCGCGCGACGTCGTGTCGCGGCGCATGGAAGAACATATCGCCAAAGGCAAGGCTGTGACGAATCGCTTCGGCCGGCACCTGTGGCTGGATATTCGCCTGCTAGGCCGAGCTCATATCGAAAAGAACCTCCGTGAAGTCAACGAGATTTGTCATTACTTCCTCGGCGTCGATCCGGCCGAAGAGCTGATTCCGGTGCGACCGGCACAACACTATTCCATGGGCGGCGTCCGCACCGACTATCGCGGTGAAAGCCCGACGCTCAAGGGGCTGTTCTCCTGCGGCGAAGCAGCCTGCTGGGACATGCATGGATTCAACCGGCTTGGCGGCAATTCCGTGGCGGAGACTGTTGTCGCGGGGATGATCGTTGGCGAATTCATGGCTGATTTCTGTGACAGCGACGACAGCGAAATCAGTGTGTCGACCGCGCAGGCAAAGGAATTCTGGGCGCGGGAGCGCGCGCAGATCGATGCGCTGCTGGACGGCACCGGCAACGAAAGTTCTGTTGCCATTCTCGCGGAAATGCAGAACATCATGACGGACAAGGTCGGCATCTTTCGCAATGGCGAAAAGCTGCAGCTCGCCGTCGATGAGTTGCAGGCGTTGTTGCAGCGCAGCCGCAACATCGGCGTGGCGACCAAGGCGCGCGGCGCGAATCCCGAGCTGGTCGCGGCTTACCGCGTGAGGCGCATGTTGAAACTCGCAATCTGTACGGCGTATGGCGCGCTGCAGCGTACCGAGAGCCGTGGCGCGCATTTCCGCGAGGACCATACGCAGCGCAATGATCGTGAGTGGTTAAACCGCACGCTCGCCACCTGGGAGGATGACAACGCCTTGCTGCCAACATTGAACTATGAAGCACTCGACGTCATGCGCATGGAATTGCCACCGGGCGACCGGGGCTATGGCGGTGCCGATCACATCGACCACCCGGATACCGCTCGCCGGCAGGCGGAAGTCGACGCAATCAAGCTCAAAGCCTCTGCAGCCGATCGCTTCGCGCTGCAGGACGCATTGATGCCGTACGAGGAGTTGCTGCCGGTCGAATTGCGCGGTCGCAACGAACGGCTCGGGGAGAGCAAGTAATGGCAGAGATGCGCAAACTAAGCCTGAATGTTTTGCGATTCAACCCGCAGTTGGAGGGCGACAAGCCGCGCATGCAGACGTTCGAGGTCGAGGAAAGCGAGAACATGACGCTGTTCATGGTCCTGAACCTGATACGTGAACAACAGGATCCGTCGCTGCAGTTCGATTTCGTGTGTCGCGCCGGCATCTGCGGCAGCTGCGCCATGCTGATTGATGGTCGGCCGGGCCTTGCGTGTCGAACGCTGACCAAAGATCTCGGCAGCGACATTACGCTGGCGCCGTTGCCGGCCTTCGAGCTGATCGCCGACCTGTCGGTTAACACCGGCAAGTGGATGCGCGCGATGAGCGAGCGCATGGAGGCGTGGATACACGGCGACGAGACCGAGCGCGACATCCGGCAGATGGAAGCGCCGATGGATCCCGACGAAGCCGAGGAAATCTACGAGCTCGAGCGTTGCATAGAGTGCGGCTGCTGCGTGGCCGCGTGCGGCACTGCGCAAATGCGTGACGATTTTGTCGGTGCTGTCGCGCTGAACAAGCTGGCCCGATTTCGGCTGGATCCGCGGGATCGGCGCAGCGACCAGGAATTCTACGAACTTATAGGCACCGACGACGGTGTCTTCGGCTGCATGTCGTTGCTGGCGTGCAACGACTTCTGCCCCAAAGACCTGCCACTGCAAACGCAAATTGCTTTCCTGCGTCGCAAGATGCTAAAAGCAGGTCTCAGCCGAAAATAAACCCGAGGACACCCATGAAAGACGAAACCCTGGCAATTCACGCCGGCTTCAAATCTGATGCGAGCACCAAAGCGGTTGCGGTTCCCATCTACCAGACAGTCGCCTACGAATTTGACGACGCGCAGCATGCGGCGGACCTGTTCAACCTCGAGGTTGAGGGCAATATTTACTCACGCATCATGAATCCGACCGTCGGTGTGCTCGAGCAACGATCAGCAGAGCTGGAACAGGGTATTGCCGGGCTGTGTGTCAGCGCCGGCAGCGCAGCGATCAACTACGCCATTCTCAATATTGCGGAGGCCGGCAACAACATCGTTTCCGTGCCGATGCTGTACGGTGGCACGTATACCTTATTCAAGCACATGCTGCCGAAACTCGGAATCGAGGTGCGCTTCGCAGAAGACGACACTGCAGAGGCGATGCAGAAACTGATCGATGACAAAACGACCGCCGTGTTCTGCGAGTCCATCGGCAACCCGGCCGGCAACATTGTAGATATCGAAGCAATCGCAAAGATGGCCCACACGCATGGCGTGCCGCTCATCGTCGACAACACGGTCGCAACACCTGCATTGATCAAGCCCATTGCATGGGGTGCCGACGTTGTTGTCGATTCCCTGACCAAGTACATGGGCGGGCACGGCAATTCACTCGGCGGCGTCATTGTCGATGGCGGAGAGTTTCCCTGGGCCGAGCACGCGAAGAAGTTTCACATGCTGACAGAGCCGGAATCCTCGTATCACGGTGTTGTGTACACCGAAGCGCTGGGTGCCGCTGCGTATATTGGTCGCGCAAGGACAGTGGCGCTCAGGAATACCGGCTCATGCCTTAGCCCAATGAACGCCTTCATGATCCTGCAGGGTCTGTCGACCTTGCCGCTGCGCATGGAGCGGCACTGCGACAACGCACTGGCAGTGGCGAAGCACCTGAGTGATCACAAGCAGGTTGAGTGGGTCAGCTACGGCGGGCTTCCCGATTCGCCGTATTTCGATCTGGCGCAAAAATACACTAACGGCAAGCCGTCAGCGTTACTAACGTTTGGTATCAAGGGCGGTTTCGACGCCGGGGTGAAATTCTACGATGCGCTGCAGTTGTTCCTGCGGCTGGTGAATATCGGTGACGTCAAATCACTGGCGGCACATCCGGCGTCGACCACGCATCGGCAGCTGTCGGAAGACGAGCTGAAGAGTGCGGGCGTGACGCCGGACATGATTCGCCTGTGTGTTGGTATCGAACATATCGACGATATCCTTGCGGACATCGATCAGGCTTTGGCGGCAGCGAACCAGCCTTGAGTGCGCAGACAGAACCTGACCAGCATCAACATTAGCGGTACCTCGATCAGCACGCCCACGACGGTTGCGAGTGCTGCGCCCGACGAGAGTCCGTACAGCATGGCGGAGGTGGCAATTGCGACCTCGAAGTGATTCGACGCCCCGATCATTGCGGTCGGGGCGGCGTTTTCATAGCTGAGCCCGAGCAGTTTTGCGAGCGCATAGCCAAGCGCAAAAATAACGACGGTCTGCACGAACAGCGGAATCGCGATCCAGAGGATGGTCAGCGGATTCTGCAGGATCGTCTCGCCCTTGAGCGAGAACAGCAAGACCAGCGTCAGCAGCAGAGCCGCAATGGTCACGGGCGTCAGCGCATGCAGGAACTTCTCCTTGAACCACTGCTCGCCCTTGTGGGCGAGGATCCACTTGCGCGACCAATAGCCGGCGACGAGCGGCAGCGCGACATAGATCGAGATCGACAACAGCAGGGCTTGCCACGGCACCGGCAGACGGCCGACACCGAGCAGGAATCCGCCCAATAATCCGAACAGAAACAACATCGTCAATGAATTGATCGCGACCATGACCAGCGTGTGGCTGTCATTGCCTTTTGACAGGTAGCCCCACACCAGCACCATGGCCGTGCACGGAGCGATGCCGAGCAATATGCAGCCCGCCAGGTAGCTGCGCCAGAGAGGGACCTCGAGCATCCGGACGCCGTCCACCAGGACGACGGTGCCGGCGCCGTAGCTGTCGCCGACGGCAAGATCCGTACCGAACGGCATTTTCACAAGGTCGGTGGCATCGGGCCCGATAAAGCCGAGGAACAGGCTGCCGAGGAAGAAGCTCGCAATGGCGTACATTGTGAACGGCTTTACGCACCAGTTGATGAACAGCGTCAATCCGACAGGACGCACGGCCTTGCCCGCTTTCACGACCTCGGCGAAGTCGATCTTCACCATGATCGGGTACATCATGAGAAACAGGCACATGGCGATCGGTATGGATACGACCGGTGCGCCGTTGACGTGAATAGCCATACCGTCCAGTGCGACCGCCAGCCATGGCGCAATCTTGCCCAGTGCGATCCCTGCAACGATGCAGAGGCCTACCCAAACGGTCAGGTAGCGCTCAAATATGTTCATTTCGTCGGTTCCCGATAATCTTTTTGTGCCGGCTGCATCTGCCGGCGTTTATTTTGCATCGATTATAGTACAGGTTCTCTACAGACGGCTGGTGCGCTGATAGTGCTGCATCAGGATCTGTGCAACCTCCGGACGTGAGAACTCCGGCGGCGGCGCAATGCCTTCGCTAAGCATGTCCCGAACCTTGGTACCCGACAGGAACACGTAGTCTTCCGGCTTATGGTCGGGCGCTTCGCTCATCATGACCACCTTGTCGAGCTTCTTCGACCACGCCGTGTGGTCCGCACGGAAGATTTCGATATCGAGCGCGCCTTCGGGGATGTCATCGAAAATCGCCTGCGCATCAAACGGGCCGTAGTAATCGCCAACACCGGCGTGATCACGACCGACGATCAGATGGGTAGCGCCCATGTTTTGCCTGAACACGGCGTGCAACACGGCTTCACGTGGCCCGGCATACAGCATGTCGAATCCGTAGCCCGACACCATGACGGTGTTCTTGGGGAAATAGACATCGACCATCTTGCGGATGCAGGCATCGCGTACGTCAGCAGGAATATCGCCTTCCTTCAGCTTGCCGAGCAACATGTGAATCACAATGCCGTCAGCGTCGAGGCGCTCCATCGCCATGCGGCATAATTCTTCATGCGCGAGGTGCATCGGGTTGCGAGTCTGAAAGGCGACGACCTTGTTCCAGCCACGATCAGCAATCTCCTTGCGAATCTCCACTGCTGTCTGGAATGTTCCCTCGAACTCGGTCTCGAAGTAGCTCAGGTTCAGCACTTCAATGCTGCCTGAGATGCAATAGTTACCCTGCGCCTCGAATACCGCTACGCCCGGGTGTTGACTGTCCAGCGTGCCGAACACCTGTTCCGTGATGGTCTTTTTCTGCGCGTCCGACAGTTCCTCGATCGCAGCGACATCCATGATTGCCAGCACCGGATGGCCGTCGACGTTCGGGTCGCGCAACGCGATTCGCGCGGCGCCCTGAATGTCGCTGATATCCGTTGCGAGGTTCAGTACCGGCACGGGCCAAAACAGCCCGTCTTTGGTGTGCATGCTCTCGGCGACACTAAGCGCGTCGGCGATGTTCATGAAGCCCGGGAGCGGCGTGAAGTAGCCTCCGCCAAGCATGACCGCATTGGCCGCGGCAGCGGAACTCAGCAAGAGTGACGGCAGGCTTTCAGCTTCCTGCTGTAATGCCTGCAGCTTCCCGGTCTCGGTAACCAGTAAAGGCGTCAGTGTGTCCGTTCCATGTGGATTAATCATTGCTGTTGCTGCCTCGATCCCTGCAGATCGTCGGCGCGCGCATGCTGGTCGCTGATGATGAACCCGTTGTCCTCGAGGTGCTGCAAAATGAGACCGACTTCTTCTTCTACGCTCATTTCGTCTGTCTTGAGGTGAATCTCCGCGGCAGGCGGTGCCTCATACGGATCGTCGATGCCAGTGAAGTTCTTGATCTCGCCGGCTCGCGCTTTCTTGTACAAGCCCTTGGGGTCGCGATCCTCTGCTACAGCCAGGGAGCAGTCGACGAAGACCTCGATAAACTCGAGTCCAGCCTGCTTGTGCAGCTCACGGACTTCGTCGCGATCGTCCTGGTAGGGGCTGATGAAACTCGACAGGGAAATGACACCAGCGTCACCGAACAGTTTCGCGACCTCACCGATGCGGCGAATGTTTTCTTTGCGATCCTCTTCGGAGAAGCCGAGATTCTTGTTGATCCCAAGGCGTACGTTATCGCCGTCCAGTCGATAGGAAAGCTTGCCGATATTGAACAGTGCTCGCTCCAGGGCGACAGCGATGGTGCTCTTGCCACTGCCCGACAGTCCGGTAAACCAGATCGTCGCGCCACGTTGTCGCAGTATGCTGAACCGGTCTTCCCGGGAGACTTCACCATCTTGCCAGGTGACGTTAGTTGCTTTTTGCTTGGCCAATTTCCTGATTCCCTTCTTTTGAATAGTTGCTATTGCTAAAACCGTTGAGCAGGAGTTCAACGCATTTTTCGATAATTTCGGAGAGGTCGGTTTCCGGGTTGCGAGCGATGAACTCGCCCCAGCTGTTACAGATGCCGATCACGGCATGCGCCGCGAAACCGCAGTCAGTGTCGCCGCTAATTTCGCCGTTTTTGACAGCGTCTTCGAAGATGCCTTCGAGCTGCCTGCGATAACCACTGCCGAGCTCATACAGCTTGTGTCGTTTCGCTTTTGGCAGATACAGGCGCTCCGCGTGATACACGTGCAGTGCTTCGTTCTTCTCGCGGTACTTGGTGATGTGCGAGGTGATGGTGGCATTGAGCTTGGCGGGGAACGGCTGATCGCTCGCAGCAATCTTGTTCATGCGCTCGACGTAGTCGTGCATGCCATACAGGCATACCTCGGCAAGGGCATCTTCCTTCGACTTGAAATAGTAGTAGAGGCTGCCTTGCTTGATACCCAGTCGATCCGCGATGTCGCGCGTGCTGGAGCCGTGATAACCCTTGGCTGCAAACACAGCGGCGGCCGCGCGTATAGCGTCGAGGTGCTTGTGTTCGTAGTTGCTGGTGCTCAGCTTCGGCACTGGGTGGCTCCGTCAGTGGAGCGAGCAATCTATAGACCTATAGAAAATAAATCAAGGCCTACATAACATATTAATAAATAACTGGTTTATTTTGTTAAATCACCGATAGCCTGACAGGTTGCCGCCGCCATTTGCTGCGGAGCCTGTTTGCATGACGCTTGCTGATTATCTGCTCACTTGCAGCATGTACTCGGCGGCCGCGCGGCGCACGTCTTCGGACAGATATTTCTGCGGCGGCATCTCGGGATAGTCATCGCGCTTCTTGGTCGGGTTGCTGATGTAGTCGACGATGCCCTGCGGATTGTCCATGTAGAGCGCCTGGATGATCTGCGTCGGCGGACCGATCATGCGAACATTGTAGGCGTGGCATCCTGCACAGACGCCGTGATAGGCCGTCTTGCCCATATCTTCAGCCGCAATCTCGCGGCGCTCGGCGCGCTCGGGCAACAAGTAGTTGGACACCTGTGCCGTCGTCGTGAAGCCGCAGGTACCGAAATCGCCAAGGCCGACCGACGGATACTGGTCGTGGTCGAGGATGCAGCTGCCCGTGCTCGTTCCAATGTTGAGAATGTCGACATTGCCATTGACGAGGGTGGCGAGTTTCAGCGCCTTGATTTCCGGTATCGGGTCGGAGCCGTTGTCGAACATGATGTTGTACAGGATTGAAACTTCATCCGAGTTTGGCTCTGACTCCGGGTCGAGCGTCAGGCTTGGGGCATTCATGTGGTCGGTGATCAGGATGCCGATGTTCTTGTTGCCGCTAATGATGTTGCCTTCGATGGTCGTCTGGTCGCCGGCCATGTTGAGAATGCCGGTGCCCGCAGGTACGCCCGCCACGATAGAACCCGGTGCGCCGAAATTCGGTGTGTTGTTATTGACGATAAAGTTGTTGCGAATGATGTTGTCGTAGGTCGTCTTGATTGGCAGCCCCGGTGTGATGAAAACAAGAACTCCGCCGGTGTTGTCATGCACATAGTTGTTCTCGACGATCGAATGTCGGGTGTTCTCGATTTCGATGCCTGCAACGCTGTCGAACACTTCGTTGTTGGACACGTGGATGTTGTCGGACATGCCGATATAGATCGCGGCGTCCTCAATTTCGCTGAGCACGTTGTTTGCGACGACGCCATTGGTGCCGAGTTGCGGGAAGATACCGTATACCCCGGTGTCGATGACGTGGTTATTGCGAATCAGGAAGTTGTTACCAGCCTGGCCCATGATCGCATTTCCCTTGTAGTGCTGAATACGCAGGTTCTCGACGGTAATGTCATTGCCGGAATAAAGAACAGCGTCGTTCAACGTCTTGTCGCCTTCCATGACCGGCCACTCACCGTTGACGATGACACCGCTGAGCAAAATATCGTCCTTGTCGATGTACACCGACTCACTGTAGGTCCCCGGAAACACCTTGACGATGTCGCCTGGCTGCGCCTTGCCCACGGCCGCCATGATGGATTCACCATCCCGCACTTCATGCACGTCGCCAGTACCAGAGGCGCCAACAGTCGCCGTTAGTGTGTCGGCGCTGGCAGCTGCGCTGTAACGATCAGCGTCGCCAACAACAGTGGCGCGATTGTCGCCGCTGATCTTGGCACCGATGAACACGCCGATCGCAAGCAATGCGATGCTGGCAACGAGTAGTAGCAATTTCTTGGCCATGGTGATTCCTGTGTCTCTTGTTAGTGTTGCTCACCCAAAGCGGGCGGCAGCATGCCTATTGGTGGCAACCCGGATGGTACCCGTTCGGGCACGCGTGGCTTAAATGCCTCATCTGTCAGCGTGCCGAGAAAATCGACCAGGCGATCAAGTTCCTCGTCCCCCAGATCGGGCTCCCAGATATGCCAGTGCACGATAGTACGCTGCTTTTCTTCCTCGGGTAGCGCGTGGCCGCGACCCAGGGTGTAAAATTCCGCGGCGTCGCGCAGCGTTGTGAACGATCCCGAGTGCATGTACGGCGCCGTATTGGCGATGTTTCTGAGGCTTGGCACTTTGAACCCGCCGCGCCAGTCCGGATTTCCGGACGCCTCTGCCGCACCGGCATCGAAAGGCCGTCCATCAGGTTCCGGTGCGCCGATAACAGCAATCTGCTGGTTTGTGAACAGCGGTGGTGTGTGGCATTCCGCACAGCGCGCGACGAACGAACGGAAGATGTTCATGCCTTCCTTTTCCTGTTCAGTCAGGGCGTCGTGATAACCGTGCGCATACTGGTCGTAGCGGCTGTTCAATGAAATCAGCGACGACTGGAATGCGGTTATCGCCGTGTACACCTGCTCGAGTGTCGGTTCATCGCCCTGCGGGAATGCCGCGGCGAACAGTTCGCGGTAGGCGGAATTGTCGCTGACGGCCTGCAGCACCTTGGCCGGGTTGCTCGCCATCTCGTCCGCGGCATACAGCGGCCCCAGCATCTGCTCTTCAAGAGAGCCGGCGCGGGCGTCCCAGAAAAGTCGTTTCTGGAATGCGACGTTCCACAAACTGGGCGCAGCGCGATGCGTTTCAGTGCCGAGGGTACCAATGCTGCGCGGGCGACCATCCGCGAATCCGAGATCCGGGTGATGGCAGCTGGCGCAGGAGGTGTCGTTGTTACCCGAGAGCACCGGGTCGAAAAACAGGTAACGCCCAAGGTCGATCTGTTGTGGTGAAAAGCCATCGCGCGCCTCGGGCAGCGCTGCTTTCAGTCCTCCGACACCGGCGCCGTGAACCGAGTCGTAGCCGTCGTAGAAGGTAAGCAACTGGCAGCTGTTGTCCGCGTACTGTTCGAATCCTGGCGGGCAATAGTTGCTGAGCACGAAGGTTTCGTTCGCGGCCAGCGTCGTCAGGGCAACAACCGGAAGCGTAGCTGCAGCCAGCCAGCGCCAGGGCAAAATGTCAGTCCTCGTCCGTTGTCGCATTGAGGTACGCAGCAATGTCGTTAAGTTCAGCGTCGCTGACCAGCGCCGCCATCATGGCCATCTGCCTGCCGTACGTATCGCCGGCGGCAGCGCCTCGCAGCCCCGACTGGAATGCTTTGACCTGGCGAACCAGGTAAGCATCACCAATGCCGACAATGCGCGGCGAGTTCAGTGCGTCATTACCCTGGCCGCCACTGCCATGGCAGGCGCCACACTTGCTCTGGTATTGTTTTTCGCCGGATGCCGCGTTGCCATCAACGCTGGGTTGCGGCGATACGGCTGGCATTGCGGCGACGAAGTCGGCGATGACCTGAATGTCCTTGTCATCGTTGAGGGTCGCCGCGAATGGCAACATCTGCACGCCGAAAGTGTCGCCGTCTGCGGCGCCGCGAGTACCGTCCTTGAAATTGCGAAGCTGACGGGAAATGTAGGCGGCTGACTGTGCCGCGAGCGCAGGGGCGTGCAGTGCGGTATTGCCTTCGCCGTTTTCGCCATGGCATGCCACGCAAGGTGCGTACAATGTCTCCCCGGCGGTCGCGAGGCTTGTGCCGCTAAAGCACAGGACAAGCGGCAATAGTATTTGCCAGCTTCGATGCATTGTTGGGGTCCTGCTGCTACGGGGATTGCACAAATGTACAATAATAAGAAATGCAGGGGTAGTGAATGTCAGCGCAGCAAAGTGACGTACTGATCATCGGTGGCGGTATCGCCGGCCTGGTTGCAGCCTACGAATGCCTGCAGCTTGGACTGAGCGTGCAGTTGCTTGATCGTGACACACGTGAGAATGCCGGCGGGCTGGCCAAATGGGCGTTTGGTGGCATGGCGCTGGTCGGCACGCCGTTGCAGCGCCGCATGGGTATCAAAGATACGCCCGAGATCGCCCTGCAGGACTGGTTGTCATTTGCAGAGTTTGATGCGGACGACCACTGGCCGCGGCAATGGGCAGAGGCCTATGTAAACGACAGCAATGAACGTGTCTATCACTGGCTGCATGACCTGGGTTGCCGATTCCTGCCTGCGGTCAACTGGGTGGAGCGCGGCCAGTATGTGCGCGGCAACAGCGTACCGCGCTACCATGTTGCGTGGGGCACCGGCGACGGGCTGGTACGACGCTTTCTTGACTTGCTGCAGCAACATCCGCACGCCGACAAGCTCAGCTTGCTATATGACTGCAAGGTCGAAGAGCTGATCGTCAGTGACGGTCGTGTCAGCGGCTGCCGCAGCGAGCAGCAGGAGTTTCATGGCGCTCACGTGATGGTTGCGACCGGCGGTATCAACGGCAATCTGCAGAAGGTCAGGGATAACTGGTACGCGCCATGGGGTGAGCCGCCGAGCGAAATTCTGAACGGCTCGCACCCGTTCGCCGACGGCCATTTGCATGATGTCGTCGGTGGTATCGGCGGCAACGTGACGCATCTCGACAAGATGTGGAATTACGCGGCGGGCATCCCGCACCCGAGGCCAGAGTTCGACGGCCACGGCCTGAGCCTGATTCCCTGCAAGTCGGCGTTATGGCTCGATTACCGTGGCAAACGCATCGGCCCGGAACCGCTGGTGACGGGCTTTGACACCAATGAGCTGTGCCGCCGCGTGGCGGAACTGGAGAAACCTCATACCTGGCAATTACTGAACCGACGCATCGCACGCAGGGAGCTGGCGGTGTCGGGTGCCGAGCACAATCCGCATATCCGCGATCATCGAACCCTGCGCTTCCTGAAAGAAACGCTTTTCGGCAACGACCGGCTGGTTGATCAATTACTGGATGAGTGCGATCACTTTGTCGCTGCCGCAACGCTGCCGGAACTGCTTGCGCGGATGCAAGAGCTGGATGGCAACAGTGACGTGCAGCTGGCCAATCTTGAGGAGGCGGCCGGCAATTTTGACCAGGTCGTGGCGCGAGGCGAGTCGCAGTGGAATGACGATCAGCTACGGCGCATCCAGCATGCACGTGCCTGGCGTTCTGATCGGATTCGCACCTGCAAGCCGAAGCCGATACTGGATCCTGGCAGCGGTCCGCTGATTGCTATCAAGCTGCGGTTAATTACGCGCAAAAGCCTGGGTGGCATCCAGACGGACCTGCAGAGCAGGGTGTTGACGCCGTCTGGCGAGCCTGTTCCCGGTTTGTTTGCCATCGGTGAAGCCGCCGGTTTCGGCGGCGGCGGAGCCAGCGGACGGCGATCACTCGAGGGCACGTTCCTGTCCGGTTGTATCCTGACGGCGCGCGCGGCCGCTTCGTCTCTTGCCGGCTAGCGACCGGCTGGCTGGTCCGCGTCGCGGGTCATGATGGAGAAGCCGTCAAAAAAGTATTCGTGGAACCCGTCGCTGATCGAGTAATCCTCGGCGGTGCCCGCCTGAATAGCGGCGAATGCCGCGCCTAGCGCTGTCATGTAGCTCGCCGCGACTACCGGGACGTTGTGTGATGTGAGCGCGAAGTCGATGCTGCCGGCAAGACTGGCGAGACGTTGAGCTGTGCGTGCATAAGCGTCGAAGTCGGAACCGTCGAGATGCGTATACAACGTCGCGAGGTAAAAAGTGTCACCGGTCAACAGCAGACGGTTTTCTCGATCAAGCAGGCAGATGGCATCCGGCGCATGACCCGGTGTGGCGATGATTTCGAGCGACCGCCCGCCGAGATCGACGATGTCTCCCTCGTCGACGAACTTGCTGATCTTGAACGGCCGACTGCGATAGTCGTTGGCATCGAATTCCGGCGGTAGCGATTTCCAAACCCAGCCCTCGGTAAGGAATTCCGCTACGGCATCGGCAGAACCGCCAGCGGCACGACTGCGCGTAAATGCCGTATCTCGCGCCCAGATGGTCTCGAACTGGTGGTTGCCACCAATATGATCATAGTGCGTGTGCGAATTCAGCACGATGATGTCGAGCTCGGTCAGTTGTTGCACGACGCGCCGCATGTCGCCGATACCGAGCCCGGTGTCAAACAACAGCGCTCTGTCGTCACCGAGCACCAGGAATGATATGACTTCCTCAAACTGCCCCGGCTCGTATATCGCAAACACACCGCTGGCGACCTTGTACACCTCGAACCAGTCCTGATCCTGTTCGATCTTCTCGAAACTCGCGTACTCCGGGCGCGGCAATGCATCCCACCAATTGTCCTTGTTGGCGCCACGATTCTGTACTTGCTCATTGTTGACAACATCGGGCTGCGACGCGGGCGCAGAATCCTGCGATACGGCGCAAGTGCTGCTGGCAAGGAGCAGCAGCGAGATCGCCATGGCGCGTAGCGGCGTCATGATTGCGCTTGCTGCGGATCGTCGATATGAATGTTGACACGCCGATTCTGGCGGCCCTTATTCTCAACCTTGCCGACGCGAACAGCGCCAACCTCGGCTGTTGAACGAACGTGTGTGCCGCCGCAAGGCTGCAGGTCGACGTCCTCTATCTCCAGTAGTCGAATCGCGCCTTTTCCTCGCGGTGGCTGGACCGACATGGTGCGCACCAGGCCAGGGTTGGCGTCGAGTTCCTGTTCGCTGATCCAGCGACAACTTACCGGGTGGTTGGCGTCTACCAGCGCGGCGAGCGCGTTGCCAACAGCTTCCTTGTCGACGCTATCCTCCATGTTGAAATCCAGGCGGCTCTTCGTGGCGCTGATATTACCGCCAGTGACGTCGTACTTCAGAATGGATCCCAGCAGGTGCATCGCCGTATGCATGCGCATGTGCAGGTAGCGACGCTGCCAGTCGAGTTGCAACTCAACACGGCTATCGACTTCCGGTATTGCACTGCCTGTGGCGACGAAATGACAGATGTCGCCGTCATCTCCGTAGCGCGTGTCGACGATAGTCGTTTCATTGTTATTGCAGGTTACGCTGCCGGTGTCTCCCGGCTGGCCGCCGCCGAGCGCGTAAAACACGGTCTGGTCCGTGCAGAAATAGTCTTCCCCGACTCGCGTTACTGTCGCTTCGCAGGACTGCAGGTAAGAGTCATCGCGGAATAGTTCTTTGGTCGCCATTGTTTCATGCCTTCGCGTCGAGAAATTCAAGATGATGCCGGGCAGTGGTGCCAGGATCTTCAAGCATCGGTATGTGTCCGACGTGCTCGAGGATAACACTGTGCACATCCGGCACCGCGGCATCGAGTATCGCGACGCAGCTGACGTCGATGATCTGGTCGTGCCGGCCCCAGATAACCAGCGTGGGGACCCTGATTTCGGGCAAGCGCGCATTAACCGTCTTCGATTCGATCTCGTCGATGATCTGCTCAAGCACTCGATCAAGATGCTGCTTGCGGTCCAGCGACACGTTCAGGATGACTTTCTTGAACGCGCCGGGGAGGAACATCGGTTTGTGAAATGTCATTGCCATCAGCCGGTCGATGTCCCGCATCGAGTCTACAGTGAACGGATTGATGCCTTCGTCCAGTTGCTCCTCTAGTGCGCTATTGTCCGGACTCTTGACTCCCGCGTTGTCCAGCAGTGCAATTGAACTCACGCGGTGTGGGTGATCCAGTGCGATCAGCAGCGTGATATAGCCACCCATCGAATTGCCAGCCATGTGGCAGGAGTCGATACCCAGTTCGTCCATGAACCGCAGCAGGCGCGCCGCCTGAGCAGCAATACTGTAGTCGAGCTGCGGATCCAGAGTGTTGTCACCAAAGCCGGGCAGGTCAGGGATGATCACGCGGTACTTACGAGTGAAGCGCTTGGCGTACAAGGTCCAGTTGTCCTTGTCACCGGTGTAGCCATGGACGAAGAGCAGTATGTCGCGCCCGGCATCCCCGCCTTCGAGGTAGGGCCAGTCGATGCCGTCCACATTGACGGACTTTTCGCTGACTCTGCTGCCTCGTCGCGCAATTGCCACGAAGCCGCGAAACAGCGCTTCCGGATAGCGCAGGTAAACGATGGCCCAGGCCACGATGGCCGCGATCAGCAGCAGCCAGAGGGTGCTGCTCATGACGTCGATGTGCGGTGCGCTTCAAGCCATGCAAGCGTGTCATCAAGTACCTGACGCTGCTCGGGCTCATTGAAAATTTCGTGATACAGGCCCGGGTACATCTTCAATGTCTTGTCCGACTGAGCCCAGCAACTCGTAGAACTGTTGCGAGCCTGATGGTGGCACGATGGCATCTGCATCGCCGTGCATGATGAGAACAGGCAAGGTCACTTCGGGCGCGCCGGCACTGACCTCGCGCATGGTTCTAAACATCTCATTGATCAGTCGCGACGTCAGTTTGCCCTTGTAGACGAGCGGATCCGCAAGGTATTTCTTGACGACCTCCGGGTCGCGACTGACCCCGGTGGCATCGAGTTTCAGCATGCCCAGGCGCGGCGTGATGGTCGCGAGTATGCGATTGATAGCCAGCAACCAGGCGGGCGGGCCGGCATCACTCTCGAGTGCCGGTCCGGACAACACACAGCCGGCGAAATCCTGTTGCTGTTGCAGCAGGAGTGCCGCACTGATGAGCCCACCCATGCTGTGACCGATCAGGAATATGGGGATCCCCGGTTGCTCTTCCCGGATCTGTTGCAGCAGTGCAATGACGCCATCCGTATAGTTTGAGAAGTGCGAAACGAATCCAGGTGTGCCGGGCGACTTTCCATGTCCATCATGGTCAACTGCGTACACAGCATAACCGTGCTCAACGAAGTAGTTAGCGACGTGTGTGTAGCGGTCGCTGTGTTCGCCGAAGCCGTGCACCAGCAGCAGTGCGGCAGTTGCAGGTTGTTGAGGCAGCCACGACTGCTGGAACAGGTCGCCTGCATCGGTCAGTCGACCGGTGTTGTGTTTCAACTTGCTTTCCTCTTGCTGGGGGCGGATCGCACTTTGCGTTTCTTGCTGGGCCGACGAATTTTCTTGACGTGCAGTTCCTCGTAGTCGTTGAGGATGGCGTCGAGCGTACGACTGATGCGCGTCTGAATCCGGATTCGCTCAATGTGCGGCCAGGTGCAGCGCTCGCCTTCCTCAACGAGCTCCGCAATTTCCTCATGGGTACGCCAGGCCAGTGCCCTGAGTGGATTGTGCAATTTACTGCGCGGCAGGATGTTTATGTCGCCGACGTAACTCTGGTTAATAACCGACAGCACCGAGTTACTCAGTCGCTTGACTTCAGGAACCTTCGACAGTGGTCGCTCCATAACCGCGGCACCCGTATTGATCCAGGTCCTCGCGCTGTCAATAACGCCGTACTTCAGCTGTGACAATGCATCTGACTTGCGTTTCTGATCGCCAATGAACGGGATAATAAACGGGTTGGTCTGGCTGACGATGTAGTGATTCACACCGTACAGGCGTGCGAGTCGTTTGGCGGGCAGGTCTTCGCTTAATGAGCCATCGACCCACTTGCGCGCGGCGTTGTAAGCCTGCCGTTCGCCCTTGTCGTTCTTTGCCATGAGTATGACTGCGGGGAAGAAGCCCGGGAATGCCGTTGAGGCGAGCACGGCCTCCCGCATGAACACATTGGGCGATGTGTCCGCGTTCAGCAGGCGCGATTTCTGCAGGCTTTCAACTGGTGCGACTGACACGTTCATGTGACGCCCCGTGCGCTCAAAGGCTTCCTGGAAAGTGTAGTCCGGCAGATTCTCTTCCAGCGTCTGCCAGACGTCGGCAGCCGTCACGCGCTCGGGCCGCACATGCGAGAGCATGCGTCTGAACCAGCCCTCCTGTTCGTCGATGCCAGCCAGGTGTTCGGGATCCAGCGCGCGATCGAGTTGCTTGTCGTCGCTGGCGCACAAGATGCTGCCGACAATGGCTCCGCCGCTCGAGCCGGAGATGATGTCCGGCAATAAACCTTCACGCCAAAGCGCCCGTGCCATGCCGATGTGGAAG
Source organism: uncultured Gammaproteobacteria bacterium (assembly GCA_963698425.1). Taxonomy (GTDB): domain Bacteria; phylum Pseudomonadota; class Gammaproteobacteria; order Steroidobacterales; family Woeseiaceae; genus UBA1847. The sequence goes on from CAVOQR010000009.1 coordinate 73,838, forward strand.
TAGAGCAGGGTGCCGGAGCCGCTCATCATCAATGCGGAGCGGCCAAAACAGTGACTCGCACGACGGAAGAAATCGAGCTTTTCGTCAAAGCTGATGTTCGCAATTTCAGGGCTGGCGAGATGTTCAAGCGCCCTGGCAACTTCTTCGACGTACTCGACGATCAGGTGCTTGGTGCCGAACTTCGAATGGCCGTACATGGTGACCCGACCCATGCCACCCATGTTGCCGTGGATGCCTTCGTTAAGCGTAAACAGCAGCCCGCGGTCGTCTTTTTTTGCACGCAGTTTGCGCAGATGGTCGAGGCGCGTGCGTATGGAAACGAAGTCATAATTGTTGGATTGATCCATGGCCTTCCAGCGATTCGCACCGGATGCCGCGTCGTGTGCCAGCGCTGCCTCGCGCCACTCGTCGTAACTTGTGGCGGCCTGCATCGCTCTGCTCAGTTTTTTCAGCTTGGGATTGAGTTCCATAGTTTAAGTCTTGCCGGTTGCTTCCTTGAGTTCTGCTACGCCCGCTTCAATGCATTCCACGAAGAAGCGAATATCGGGCATGATTTCGCGCGTCGATGTGACGTGAAATCCAATCTTGCCATTATAACTGGGCACCGCGATGAACAGCCCCAGTCCATCAGTCAGCGGCGCCATACCGAATCCGGTCAACTGGCGCGAGCCATTCATGTACAGCGGTTCCTGTGAACCGGCCACATTCGATATGAACAGGTTACATGCGCTGGCGATCAGGCCCGCCTTTACGGCCAGTTTTGCGACAATAAACTGCGATGCGGCCGGCAGATTCTTGCTGAGTTCTGTCATCAGTTTTGCAGAGCCGCCGGAAGAAGATTGCTTTCTTTGCCGGGTCTTCTCGTGAATGCTCTGCAAGCGCACCAGCGGGTCCGCAATGTTGGTGTATATGGGTACTGTCATCGCTCCGATATTGTTGCCGGCGGCGTCATTGTCCCGCGCACCGCCGGGACGGGCATTGATCGGCACCCAGGCTATCAGCGACTCGTCCGGCAGTTCATCGTGTTTTTCGAGGTAGCGGCGCAGGGCGCTGCCGCACACGGCAAGCACAACATCGTTGATGGTGGCGCCGTCGACAAGCTTGCGAATAGCCTTGAGTTCGTCGAGCTTGAATTCAGTGCCGTCGAACGCCTTGTGCGCCGCCACTTCAACATCGAACCGGGTTTTTGGTACGACTTTCTTTTCGCGTTGCTGTTTGCTGCGATTGTCGCGCGCCGTTTCAATAGCGGCAGGCGCCACTTTCGCAGCTGTGCTCATAAGATTGATCGGTGCGCGCAGGTTGTTGAGCGTCGCCCGGCCAAGCATGACTGCGGCGGACGGTCGGGCATTGCGAGCGACAGGCGTGGCGTCCAGCGGCATCGCCGCTGTTCCCTTCGCATCCTTGTCCATCATGCACAACATGAAGCGCGACATGCCTGCGCCGTCGAGTGCCGAATGGTGGATGCGTGTCGCAACGCCGTAGCAGCCTTTCGGCAAACCCGCGATGTGATCGAGCCCTTCGATGACGTTCATTTCCCACGGCGGTCGGCTCATGTCCATGGGGCGAGAGTGATAGCGTGCCGTGTAAATGCAGAGCTGACGCCAGTCTCCCGGTGCCGGAAGCCGACTGTGGTGGATGTGGAATTCGATATCGAAGAATTCGTCGTCGATCCAGTAGGGGTAATCCATTTCCATGGGAACACGCAGCAGCTTTTGCGTCATGAACGGATTCGCGTGCAAACGGCTTTCTACGTGGCGCACGATTTCCTTGAAACGCACGACCTTGCCACCCGGCACCGTGGACGGATCGAAAATTGACATCAGCGTTACGATGCTGGGGTTGCGCCGGGTCTCTGAGTAGAGAAACTGGGCGTCCTGGGGCGAGAGTTGCTGCATGGGGGTATTTTCCGCCTCTGGCGCCGAATATGCCATCCCCCTGACTTGGTTGTTGGCTGGCGAAATGCGACTATGTGCGCCCATTTTGCCCGGAAAGCGGAGAACACTGCATGCGTGAAGCGGTCATCGTAGCAACAGCAAGAACGCCGATCGGTAAGGCGTACCGTGGTGCATTTAACAATACCGGCAGTCCTGCGCTGGCTGCGCACGCAATCGAGCACGCGGTGGCGCGTTCCGGCGTGGATGCCGCAGAGGTCGATGACGTTATTCTCGGTGCGGCCATCCAGATGGGCACGGCTGCCACGAACGTTGCCCGACAGGCGATGTTGCGCGCGGGACTTCCTGACAGTGTGGCGGCAATGAGCGTCGATCGGCAATGCGCTTCCGGGATGATGGCGATTGCGATCGCTGCCAAGCAGATTGTTGCAGACGGCATGACCGTCGCGATCGGTGGCGGGGTTGAATCGATCTCGATGAACCAGACCAAGCAGATGTTCCTGAAGAAGGACCCGTGGCTTGCCGAGCACCTTCCTGACATCTATCTCGCAATGATCGAGACCGCAGAAATCGTCGCGGAGCGCTACGGCGTCAGCAGGGAGGCCCAGGATGAATACGCGCTGCAGTCGCAGCAGCGTACAGCGGCCGCACAGGAGGCCGGCAGACTGGATGCCGAGATCGTCGCAATGCCGTCTGTCATGAAGGTGATGGACAAAGACAGTGGCGATATCTCCGATGTCGAGGTGACACTGGAGAAAGACGAGGGCAATCGTCCCGGTACCACTCTGGATGGATTGTCGAGTCTGAACCCGGTCTTCAAGGACGGCGCGCGGCTGGCGGAGGGAGCGCACATAACGGCGGGCAATGCTTCGCAGTTGTCCGATGGTGCGTCGGCCAGTGTACTGATGGAGGCCAGTGAGGCCGAAAAACGCGGACTCGAGCCACTGGGTATTTACCGCGGCATCGCGGTTGCCGGTACACATCCCGATGAGATGGGCATCGGGCCGGTGTTTGCGGTTCCAAAGCTGCTCAAGGCCAACGGCCTGACGATGGACGATATTGGCCTGTGGGAGCTCAACGAGGCTTTCGCGGTGCAGGTGCTGTACTGCCGCGACAAGCTGGGCATCCCGAACGAGTTACTGAACGTCAATGGCGGCGCAATCTCCATTGGTCACCCGTACGGGATGTCGGGCGCGCGAATGGTTGGTCACGCACTGCTCGAGGGCAAGAGACGCGGTGCGAAGTACGTTGTATGCACGATGTGTGTTGGCGGCGGCATGGGCGCTGCCGGGTTATTTGAGGTCGTATGATGATAAACAGAATTTTTTCAACGGTAGTGTTACTGGTCGTAGCGGCAATGAGCGGCGGCTGTGCCACGTATTCCGACGACTTGCGTGACGCCAGGGAAGCGCATCTAAAGAACATCCGGCAGCTGACGTTCGGCGGCGAAAATGCCGAGGCGTACTGGTCGCCGGATGGCAAGGAGCTGGTGTTCCAGTCGACCCACGGCGACTACAAGTGTGACCAGATATTCAGCTTGCCGGTCAGCGATCCGGCGGCCATGTCGCTGGTATCGACCGGCACAGGACGGACAACCTGCGGCTATTACACATCGGACGGCGAGCGCATCGTGTATTCGTCAACACATGCGACGAACGAATCGTGTCCTGCACCACCGGATCACTCGAAAGGCTATGTCTGGCCGATCTACAACAGTTACCAGATTTATAGCGCCAAGCCTGACGGTTCTGATATGCAGGCGTTGACCGACACTGAGTTCTACGATGCGGAAGCGACCGTGTGTTCCGTCGACGGCTCGATCATCTTCACATCGACCCGGGATGGCGACCTGGAGCTGTACCGAATGGATAATGACGGCGGCAACGTCAAGCGCCTCACGAGCACGCCCGGCTATGACGGCGGCGCGTTCTTCTCCCCCGACTGTTCGAAGATTGTCTGGCGCGCCTCAAGGCCGACAGGTCAGGAACTCGCGAATTACCAGGCGCTGCTAAAGGAAGGGCTGATTCGACCGGGCGAGCTTGAGTTGTACATTGCCAACGCGGATGGCAGCGAGCAGCGCCAGGTTACGTACCTGGGTGGCGCCAATTTCGCGCCGTATTTCTTCCCCGATGGCAACAGGATTATCTTCTCCAGCAGCCATCACGATCCGCGCGGTCGCGAGTTCGACATATTCGCGATCAACATTGATGGCACGGGTCTTGAGCAGATTACCTATTCCGAGGGCTTCGATGGCTTCCCGATGTTCTCGCCCGATGGCAAGTCGCTGGCCTTCGGTTCAAATCGCAACCAGGGAGCGCCGGGCGATACCAACGTGTTCGTTGCCGATTGGGTCGCTGGCGACATCGACGCCCGGGCAGGCGTCGCGGATCGATATCGCGATGACGTTGCATGGCTTGCGGACGACGCACGCGGTGGTCGCGGTATCGGTTCCGAGGGCCTGGCAGCTTCAGCCGACTGGCTGGAACAACAGTTCATTGAGATTGGGCTTGAGCCTGCCGGCGAAAATGGTACCTACCGACAACGATTCGATGCCGTTGTCGCTGTAGAGCGCAGCCCGGCAACCGCATTGCTGGTTGATGGCGAACTGCTCGGCGACGACGCGTTCATGGTGCCTGGCTTCTCTGCCAACGGCGCGGTTGAGGGCAAGGTTGTCTTCGCCGGCTGGGGTATAGACTCGGAAGAGCACGGCATCAACGACTACGAGGGGCTCGATGTTGAGGGCCGCATCGTGCTGCTGCGACGCTTTACGCCTGAAGATGGTGTGTTTGAAGACGAGAAGTTGCAAAGACGGCTTGGCGACATTCGCTTCAAAGCCTACAAGGCGCGTGAGCACGGCGCGATCGGTGTGCTGGTTGCAGACCTGCCGCTGGACGATACGGTTGATGAGGCGCAGTTTCCAAAGCTGCGCGTCAACACCGGTGCCGATGCAGGCATGCCGGTCGCCGTCATTTCGCGCGCTGCAGCACAAAGCGTGCTTGCAGGTGACAGTGACATAACGCTAACCGTTGAGTTGATTGAAGAGAAACGACCGGCAGATAACATCGTTGGTCGCATCAGTCCGGAGCTGCGAACTGCGGGTTCGGTTTTGATTGGTGCTCACTACGACCACCTGGGTATGGGCGGCGAAGGCTCGCTCGACCCGGAATCCAATGAGCCGCACAACGGCGCCGACGATAATGCGTCGGGCACCGCAGCATTGCTGGCGGCGGCACGCTCGATTGCGGCTCGTCGCAACGATCTGCAGCGTGATGTCGTATTTGCGGCGTTCACCGGCGAAGAGTCTGGCCTGCTTGGCTCCAGCGAACTCACGCGCAAGCCGTTACCGGGGCTGGCGCCCGCAGGCATCGTGGCCATGTTGAACATGGACATGGTGGGTCGGCTGCGCAATAACCGGGTATCCATACTGGGTGGTGATTCCGCAGCTGAATGGCCGGAGATCGTCGAGCCGCTGTGTGCAGATCTGAAGATCCAGTGTGAACTCGGCGGCGACGGCTACGGGCCGTCGGACCAGACGCCGTTTTACGCGGCAGGCGTACCGGTACTGCATTTCTTCACTGGCGCGCACGAGCAGTACCATCGTCCATCCGACGACGTTGAGTACATCAACGCCTGGGGTGGTGCGATGATCGCGGAGCTGGTTGCGAATACGGCACACGCGCTAACAGCCGTCGAAGGATTGACCTACAAGGAATCCGAGGCGCCTGCGCCGCAGGGTGATAGCCGCGGCTATGGCGCGTCGCTGGGCACGATTCCTGACTACACAGGTGCACCGGACGAGAAGCCCGGCATGCTGCTTGCCGGCGTGCGTGCGGGTGGACCCGCCGCCGAGGCAGGCTTGCTGAAGGGTGATCGCGTCGTGGAACTGGCCGGGCGCGAGATACGCGATATCTACGACCTGATGTATGTGCTGCAGGAAGCCAAACCGGGCGAGGAGGCGAGCATTACTGTCGAGCGCAACGATGAACGCATCCAGACGACCGTAACGTTCGGGAGCAGCAGTCGTGCACGATGATCCACAGACTCCTGTCGCCGCACCGGTAACCGCGCAGGAGCGCATTGTCAGCCTCGACATGCTGCGTGGCGTGGCAATACTCGGCATCCTGGTGATGAACATCTACGCGTTTGCGATGCCGTTCGCGGCCTACCAGAACCCGCTCGTGATGGGCGGTACCGAGCTCTACAACATCGGTACCTGGTTCTTCACGCACATTCTGTTTGACCAGAAATTCATGAGCATCTTCGCGATGATGTTCGGCGCGGGGCTGATCCTGATGACGGACAGGGCAGAGCAACGCGGTGCAAAGCCGGCGCGCTTGTACATGCGCAAGCAATTCTGGCTGCTCGTCATCGGTGCGCTGCACGGCTATCTGCTCTGGATGGGTGACATCTTGTTCACCTATGCGTTGATCGGCATGTTCGTCTACGTATTCCGCAAGCGTACGCCGCGCACGCTGATCATCATTGCGTGCCTGCTGCTGCCGGTGGCATTGCTCATGAGTTTTGGCAATGCCCAGTATGCGTCGAAAATCCAGGTGCAGGCGGCCGAGGCGACTGAGCGCCAGACCGCTGGTGAAGAGCTCGACGAGGAGACCAAAGAGCTGATTGCAGGCTGGGAAGCGCAGCGGGTGTTCATGGCACCGACAAAGGAGGATGTGGAAAAAGATGTCGAGGCCTACCTTGGGGGCTACGGTGAGGTCGTTAAACATCGCGCGCCAATGGTGCTGTCGATGCAGCTGTTCATACCATTGATTTTTGGCATCTGGCGAGTGGGTGGGTTGATGCTGATCGGCATGGCCATGATGAAGCTCGGCATTTTTACGGCAGAACGAACTTCAGGTTTCTATCGTAAGCTCATGTTTACTGGGTATTTACTAGGTCTGCCGCTGACGGTATTCAGTGCGTTTGACCTGTATGCGCACGATTTCAACTCACTGTACGCGCTTGGCCGTGGCGGAGTCGCAAACTACTTCGGCAGCATCCTGGTCGCGTTTGGGCATATCGGGCTGGTCATGCTGATCATCAAGACTGGCGCGTTGCAGAAGCTGATGGCGCGTTTCGCTGCCGTCGGACGCATGGCGTTGACGAACTACCTGTCACATTCTCTGATTCTGACCACGGTCTTTTACGGCTACGGACTCGGGCTGTATGGCTCGGTTCCGCGCATGGCGCAAATGGGCTTCGTCATTGCCGTGATCGGTTTGCAGCTCTGGTTCAGCACCTGGTGGCTGCAACGCTACCGCTTTGGACCTGTAGAGTGGCTGTGGCGCTCGCTCACCTACTGGAAGAAGCAACCCTTCAGGCAGGCAGATACAACAGACCGCCATCAACCCCGATAAAGCGGCGCAGCGTGTCGCTGCTGCAGGCATTTGCGGCCTCGAGAATGATGTTGCGGATGCAGCTGCGCATGCTGCCACTGGCAGGGCCGGTCACGCCGATTTCGATGTGCGAACCGTTGTTGCTGAACAGCAGGGAGCGCTGCGGCTTGTTGCTGGACCAGCCAACGAAGCTCTTTGGCTCTATAAGGCCGACCTTGCGGCCGTCTTTTAGCAGCGCGACGCACTCGGCATAGCGCATTGGCACCTCGACGCGATATTCGACAACGTCGGCGTGGCTTGCACCATTCAGGGGTACGAGGTCGTCGAGAACCCTGATCGTATGGTCGTCAAGCGCCGCTTCGCGAATCACGCCGGCGAACAGATTATCTCGTGTCTGATAGTGCTGCTGGGCCATCTCACTCTCCGCTTATTAGGTAGTTTCGATACTACGGGAGAAATGAGAGCAATTTCACAAAAAGAATTTCACACTGTTAATTTCACAAATGTTCGTTAACTTTGCGTTGGAAATCGAGAATGTCCTCTCTGCTGACCCGCGTGCCGCGCAGCGCAGTGCTGTCGCCGCTGTCATGCTGTTGCAGCGCCAGCTCGGAGAACAGTAGCGCGTGCTCGTAGTACTCGTTCGAGGCGAACAGCGCGGCCATGAACATCGCGTGTCCTGGGCCGGCTCGTGATGCCAGCGAGTCTTTGAACGCCACAGCCGCTCGCTCGGGGTCGCCGCGATGAACATCAACAAATCCTTCGAAGAAGCGCAGCTGTGAATGGCTTGATGTACCTGCTTTGCCGGCGATTGGGTGCTGCAGCATTTGCTCATACATATTGCGCAACGCATCCAGCGTCACGTCCGGGCAATCGCCTGCAACGACGGCCATGTTGAAGGTTGTAAACGACTCGTAGTGGCGAGCGTCGTACGGCTGCATGGAAAGCTGTTGCGACACGCGCGCAAACTCGTCGTCTTGCAGCAAGTTGAGACGGCACAACATGGTCGCGCGCGTCAGCGGCAACTGCAGCGTGCCCGGGATCGTCTCGATGGCACGATCCAGCACCTGCAAGGCGGCGTTGTATTCCTGCGCGTTGTACAGATTGGTCGCGTATTGCTGCTGTGCGCGAGCCGAGGTTGGCGCTTTTTGTGCGGATGCGGCGACCATGCTCGGGTAGTCCTGCCAGACTGTGGACGTGTAGCGGGTGAAGCCCGCAAGAACGCAAACGGCCAGCAGGGCGACTGCGGCAAATACGCGAGTATTCGTTTTCTCACTGAACAGTGTAATCAGCGGTACGAAGAGAAACGCAGCGGCGACGTAATTTCGGTGCTCAAAGTACAGCTCGAGATTGATCACGGTCGACTCGATAAGGTGCGCGGCATAGAAAAACAGGATGGCGAATGCAAGCAAGGGCAGTTGCCTGCGTTTCACGAATGCGAACGTGATGACCGCGACATGAAAGACAGCGCTGAGAAGTGTCGTAAGCGGCGACAGGATGCCGGTCGACTTCACGAAGTGGTCCTGGAATACGCCGGTCGTATACAGCTCTGGTACAAACCAGTGGTGCAGGTAGTCGACGAGGATCCGACCCTGCGTAATGAGGCGCTCGTATATCGAGAAGTCTCTGCCGAACGTAATGTTCAGAAAGTCCGGACGCAAGAACTGTCGGCCAAGGTAGGCGAATATCACCAGCGTCGGTGCGAGCAAAAACACGAATGCCCAGTAGCGATTCAATGGCGCCAGTTGCTGGCGGCGACTTGCAAGTACCGTGATCTCCAGCACCGCCGCGAGCGTAGGCAACAGAATGCCGTTCTCTTTCGAGATCATCGACAGCAGCGTCCCGGCGCCGAGCGAAAACGACATTAACAGGTAGCCGCGCAGCGCATTTTGCGCCAGCAACAGGCGGCCATGCAGGTAACCGAGAAGGCCGAGGAAGATAAACAGGGCCGAGAGTTGCGCCATACGCTGGACCGCGTACAGGGTCGTCGAGACGAGGAACGGATGCAGTAGCCAGCAGGCGACCGCCAGCAGGCAGATCCAGGGACGGCGCTGCGGCGCTACTTCCAGCACCTCGAGGATTTTTGCCAGTAGCAACCCGAGCACAGCGCCATTGATCATGTGAATGATGAGATTGGTGCGCTTGAAGGGCCACGGGTCAGTCGGCCAGTTGTTGGCATCGATCAGGAACGAGGCCAACGCCAGCGGTCGGCCGGTGGGGCCTGCGTGCCCGCCAAATACAAAGGCCTTGAAGGTGTTCCAGTCCGTTACGCCGCCCAGATCACCGAGGTCAGCGATTGAGCCGAAATCATCGAAGACAAACGGTCCGGCAAGGCCTGGCCAATAGGCAACGCCGCACAAGCAGGAATAGCAGCGCCCAGCCGGCGAGGACCCACCATTGTCGGGGATTGAAAAGCGTACGGGTATCATCCATCGTTGTGCGTGTGCTCGCAGGCCACTGATGCAGCGCGTATCGTACCAATTAACTTAAGTCACCGGAGGCCGCCATGCGCCTGTTTATGACATCCGTCACAATTGTCGCTCTCATTCTTCTGGCCGCCTGCGATACAGCGGCAGTGAATACTGATAACTCCGGCGATAGTGTCGGCGTCGTTCTCGAAACGACAGCAGGTATTATCGAGCTTGAGGTCTACCGCGAGCGCGCACCTCAGTCTGCGGGCAGCTTTCTCGCCTTCGTCGACGGAGGTCACCTGGACGGTGCCGGCTTCTACCGCACGGTGTCACCGCAGAATGACAATGGCTCACCCGTAATTTCAGTGATCCAGGGCGGCATATTGGCAGAGGACGAGGTGCTGCCGTCTGTGGCGCATGAGACGACCGAGGACACAGGCCTGTTGCACAAGGACGGTGTCATATCACTGGCGCGGGGCGCTCCGGGCACGGGCAGCGGGGCGGCATTCTTCATTTGCATCGGTGACCAGCCAGCCCTGGATTTTGGTGGCATGCGAAACCCGGACGGCCAGGGATTCGCGACGTTTGGCAAGGTGGTAAAAGGCATGGATGTCGTGCATGACATCCATCAACGTGATGCCAACGCGCCGACGGATTCGGAGTACATGCGCGGTCAGTTGCTAACCGAGGTAGTGGAAATCGTCACTGCCCGCCGCATCGCCCGTTGATCCGTCCAGGACCTGCAAGTAGCGAATGACGAGGTCTGCTATACCCTCAATAGCAGCCGCCTCAAGCGGCCGGTTTCGGGGTATCATTGAGTTCTGCTAATGACCCATTATAGATAGTCAGTCTCTCCCTCAGTGATACTAAGAGACAGCCGGCAGGTATCTGTCGGTGAGGGGGACATGCACCTGCAGGTTACGAATATTCTGACCCAAACACGCGATGTTTACCGCATTGGCTTCGAGCCTACAGGTGCGCTTGAGCTCGACAACGAATACTCAGGGATCGCCGCGTAACCGGCTCACCTATATTGCCTTCGCAGAGCTCATGCATGCATGTCCCGAGTGCCTAACTTACCACTTTGGAGACGAGTTATGCAGACCGAGCTCTCGCAATTTACAGCAGTCATTGGCATCGACTGGGCCGACAAGAAACACGATGTTTGCGTCCAGGACATGGCCACGGGTAGACGCCGTGCCAGCCAGGTTCGGCACCGGGCAGAAGATCTCGATGAATGGGCCCGCTCATTACATCGGCGTTTTGGTGGTCCGATCGCAATCGCGGTGGAACTGTCGAAGGGGCCGATCATCAGTGTGCTGCAGAAGTACGACTTCTTTGTGATTTATCCCATCGATCCATCGAAGCTGGCCAACCACCGCAAAACGTTCACGACCAGCGGTGCCAAGGATGATCCAACGGACGCAGAGTTCGCATTGGATCTTTTGTCCAAGCACACCGAGCACTTCAAGCCGCTAAATCCGCAGAGTGTCGAGATGCGCACACTGATGTCGCTGGTCGAGCACCGACGGCAACTGATGAACGACCGGGTGCGCATCACGAACCGGCTGAGGAATGCCCTAAAACAGTACTATCCTCAGCCACTTGAGTGGTTCGACCACATCGATACGATCCTGTTCTGTGACTTCATCCGGCGCTGGCCATCGCTTATCCAGGCCAGACGAGCTCGCCGCGCAACACTCGAGAAGTTCTTCCGCGAACACAACATGAACCGCAAGCCGTTGCTGGAACGGCGCATCAAGGCGATCAAGTCGGCCATGCCACTCACCATGGATGATGCGGTGATCGTGCCGCACCGGTTACGCGCACTGGCCCTGGTAGCACAGCTCGAGGTGACGCTGGAGTGCATCAAGCAGTACGACGCCGAGATCGCATCACTGGCACCTCAGCATCCTGACTACGAGCTGTTCGATCCACTGCCGGGTGCCGGGGCGGTGCATACGCCACGCCTCATGGTCGCCTTCGGCGAGCAGCGTGAGCGCTTCAACAACGCCGCTGAGGTCCAAAAGTACGGTGGCCTTGCGCCGGTCACGAAGCGCAGTGGCCAATCAACCTGGATCCACTGGCGCTGGCAATGTCCGACGTTCTTGCGACAGACCTTCGTTGAATGGTCCGCTCAGACCATCAACAAGTCATACTGGGCTGGCTTGTATTATCATCAGCAACGAGCAAAAGGTTGCTCGCACCAAGCGGCTGTCAGAGCACTGGCGTTCAAGTGGATACGCATCCTCTATCGATGCTGGAAAACTCGAACACCGTACGACGAATCCCGGTATCTTAGAGCCTTACAGGAACGCGGATCGCCCCTGCTCAAAACAGCAGAAGCTGCTTGACTGAATGACTCAGGGCGTGATGCAGCCGGTCGCGATATGACACACGAATCAAGAAATCATTCACCAATCTTGCAAAATTACTAAAGTAGGTGGCACGACAACGTATGCGAATCCTAGTATATGTAATCGCACTATTGGCAACCGCGCCCATAGCGATGGCGCAGGGTTGGGATGGATACGAATCTGGTCGTATTAGCGAAGTAATCGAGGAGCATACGGCGACGGCGGTTCAAGTCGAGGATGCTACGGAGCATTGGACTTTATCTGCGAAAAGCTTTCCGAGGCGCACGATGGTCGAATACACGGGACAAAGCCAGCCGATTGGCGAGATTCGTCAAGAACTTATTCGGAAATGGCTGAAAACGTTAGGCAAAGATAAATCGACCGTAGAGCTATTCGAACGGGAGTATCTTTTTCGTGAGGATGGTATTGATCACTGGATTCCAGTCCAAGCAAAGGTCGCCGCGTATTTCGACGACGAATTGACAGTAGGTCAGCCAGTAGAGTTATTCGTCGTTTGGGTGGGAGCACACTATGCTGGTGCCGAGATTACTTGGGTATTTATTGCCAATGAGTTTTCAACACCATAGCGTCGCCTTACAACGTCGCTCGGTGTTTGCCGACCGACTGCTCCTGGCCGACTGCCGAAGTTCGCCAGGATGAATACCGAGGGTCCGGTATGCGTGCAGAAGCTGCCGGTCGAGTGATTCGAGGTATAATTTCCGCCACTGACCCTATGTATGGACTCCTCCAACCTAATTTCTTAGGTTGGAAGTCGACCAAAACCCAAAGGGAGTCCATACATGAGCTATTCAACAACAGTCGGGGTCGACTTGGCAAAAAATGTTATTCAGATTTCGGTCGTATCCGACCGAGGCAAAGAGCTTTGCAACCGATCTCTCACCCGCAAGAAGTTTGCTGAGTTTCTTGGTACGCAAAGCCCGTCGCTCATTGCGTTCGAAGCCTGCGCGAGCGCGCATTACTGGGCGCGCGCCGCAAAGCGGCATGGGCATGCAGCTCGGATTATTCCGGCCAAGGCCGTTGCCCCGTTTCGCCAAGGTCAGAAGACCGACAGCAATGACGCGTTAGCGGTTGCAGAAGCGGCTCGGCGACCGAACATTAAGGACGCACCGATGAAGACCGTTGAGCAGCAAGGTCTGCAGTCGATCCAGCGGTCGCGGTATCTGCTGATCCAGGAATGCATTGCCCTGTCGAACCACATGCGCGGCATACTGCTTGAGTTCGGTGTGACGATCCCGCAAGGCTTTGCCTCGTTGTTACGCACACTTCCGGAGGTGCTGGAAGACGGTGACAACGATCTGCCCGACTTGTACCGGCCGACATTGCATCGACTTTACGGCCGCATGCTCGAGCTGCGCAGCGATATTGAAGCCATGACCAAAGAGATCGACAACCTGGTGAAGCAGCACCCGGTGTGCAGCAAGCTGACAGCGCTGGAAGGCGTCGGCCCGATCGGCGCGCTGTCGTTGTATGCAGCGCTCGGCTCGGGGACGGCCTTTACCAAGGGCCGCGAGTTCGCAGCCTACCTCGGCCTGACACCGCGGCAGCACAGCAGCGGCGGCAAGACCAACATCGTGGGCTTGAGCAAGAAGATCGGCAACCGTAGGTTGCGATCGATCCTGATCCAGGGTGCGCTGGCCTACGTTTACCGCATGAAGGAGCCGCGAACGAGCAAGGATCGCTGGCTTCTGGACCTCATTGAGCGAGCGGGGCCGCGGCGTGCTGCCGTGGCACTCGCCAACAAGAATGTACGAACAGCCTGGGCGCTTGTCACCCAGGGCACTGAGTATCAACGTCGAGAGCAACAGGAGATGGCTGCTTAGAAAGTCCTGCCTACAGAAACCACGTAACAGATAAAGATATCTGCTCCGGTCAAACCTGCACCGCTTTGAGGCCCTAGAGCCCACTGACCCTTAGAGGAACCGGAGAGCGAATACATAGCGGGCCAGGAGATAGCGTCTCCAACAAAAGGCCGAATATACAAACGCGTCTGAATTCTGTTTACGAAATCTGTTTGCTAGACTGGAGGAGTCCATATACGTAGCGGTCGCTCACGGAAACAGGAACAAAGGTTGGCGCAACTCGATTTCTATGCCCTGCAAAGCGATCTGGTCTCAGTCGTCAACTTCATCTTTGACGAGACAGACTGCCGGGTCTTCGAAGCCTATTCCCGACCGGGTCATGAGCTACGCGAGTTCTCCAGCCTTGAATCTCTACTCGAATCGGACTGCCTTGAGGTCAATCACGGACGTTTCTTTCTCCGCATCCTGTCGCGAAGCGTCAACTGCGATCCCATATTCAGGGAGTTCACGTTAGAGGAAACCGGGCAGAATCGCCGCGAAGTGAATGCACCGGCTATGTTTCAGATCATTGAAGGACACCGAATTAAATTCAGAGACGACGCCCTTAATTGGTCAACCTTCTCTCATTGGAACGAGGCGGGTGCAAAGCAACGGTCCGGTTTTTCGAGCGACGTTCTTAACGCGGTAGATTGGACGGCATTGCGGAAGTTGTCAGGTCAGATAAACAGGCACATCAAGAATCGTCTCGCCGTGGCCAGTGTGCACAAGAGGCCCGTATTGCCGGAGGCGTTCCGGAAAATGGACGAGACCCTAACCCTTTGGGCTGGTCCCGGAGTCGTAGATAAGTATTCAGATTTGTTGGTGACCAAATAGGATTTCGAGGGGCCGGTATGCGTGCAGAAGCTGCCGGTCGAGTGATTCGAGTTATAATTTCCGCCACTGACCCGAAACGGACTCTCAATGATTTCGTGGAATAACGTATTCCGGCTCGGATTAATGGGAATGCTTGCTGTTTTTCTATTTAGCTTGCTAGCGATCGGAACATTTGCCGCGGGAGTGACGGACACTCCAGTATCTGAAGGTGGCGCGTTCTCTAAGGTAGCGAGAGTAGCGGGATTTGGTGTCTATCTTGTTGTCGGTTTAGCACTTGTCGTTCCCAGCCTCGCCAACCTGAGTAAATCCAAGGATACGATTGGCAGTGCACCACGCATCATGTGGACGCTCTTTGTTTTGCTTTTCTGGTTCGTTGGCCCCTACATCTACTACGCTCTTTATTGTCGAAAACAAACCGGTTAAAGCCCGCGGCGACCGGCTCCTCCTGGCCGACTGCCGAAGTTAGCGAGGACAAGCACCGAGGGGCCGGTATGCGTGCAGAAGCTGCCGGTCGAGTGATTCGAGGTATGATTTCCGCCACTGACCCAAAAGGCGACATTCGCGATATTGAATAGAGCACCTACATTCGTTGATCGCGGAATGCTCATGGAAAAGTGGAATGGGTGATTGAAATGAGATATCTAATAGTGGCGTTCCAAGCTATCGTATTGGCTGGCGTTTTGGGTGGTACATTGGCCATTGCGATCTCTTATGTGGTGTTGACGGACTTCGATATTGCTTCTATGAGTATCCAGGGATTTTTCGAGCACTGGAAGAAATTCATCTCAGATCCACTGATTTTCGGCGTAGCCCTGGCAATTGTTGCGATCATACGTATGCTTATTATCGAGAAATTGAATTAAGGACATTGTGTAGTGAGTTAGAACACTGCTTCATTAAGAAGAGGTTGCTAACCAGATGATCTTCTCAGTCTTAACTCGCTCTGGCCGCCTTCTGACGATGCGAGACTAAAGAACGGAGTTCTGAATTGTAGATTTTGCGTCGTTGCACCAGCGTAGACTCCCGCTTCTGATGATTTGCCCTCTCCTTTTATTTAGCAAATATTTAGCTGGGACCATTGAAATCCTGTAATTTTCCGCTTGTTTCGACCATGTGGCCTGCACGCGATATGACATTATGGCCGTAACTGCGTCAAGTGGCGGCGGAGTCAGAGCAACGACTGCGGCGGCTCAGCAGCTAGTTGATCGCGCAATTGTTGGTGCGCGTGGTAAGCGATTCGCGGGCCGTCGATCCCGGCTGCACAGTGTACGAGGTAATCTACGTTGATCGAATTAGTCATGTGGTTCGGTCATGCTCTTGATTCACCAACGGCCGCTGTTGGCCGTTCTGAGACTGTCGCTAGGAAACGAACTGAGGGGCTGCTCTACTTCGCTTAGCAGCCGCCCGCAATATCTACGGTAAGATGACGGCTCGTGACCCATACCGGACATTGGTACAGCGTTGCTCTTCAACCCAATGGAGTAACGGGGCCTAGAACGCCAACTCTCGTCAGAACTTCAGTAATCCGGAATGCTGGCAATGTCTTTCTATATATTAACGTAGCATCAATCGGCTACAGTTATGGGCAAGCATCGCTTTATGACGATAAAGATGGCAAAACAAAAGCGGTAGCCGATGCGGCTGTATTGACTTTTGGTGTTGTTGGCGGTCCGCCTGGATGGGCCGTTGTTGCGGGCTACGGTTTGAGCCACGTCATATTCTGGCCGCTTTATGTTGAGGACTCTTTATATTGAATAGTTTTCTCTAAACTGTGCGAGTTCGGGCCTAGAATATAGTCGTAAGACGCATCTTGTAGGTGATGAATGGGAATTTTGGACAACTACTTTGTGAGTTCATACTTTTTGCGACAGGAGCAGTATGGCTCCGATACGTCGGGGTTTAGTCGAGACATTGCAATTTCTGCAATGCTCGCGACCGCTACAATTTCCGTGCTCCTATACATGTCGGTTTTGATCCTTGTCGGGGCAGGAGACATTTTGGGAAACGCGCCAATCCACTTTGGTGTTGTTGTTCTAATTGCGGGGTTCTGGTGGTTCAGATACGTTGCCGCGAATAGGTTCATTGAACTGGTTACTCAGATTCAGGTAGACGGCAAAATCACTTCCAGACTGGCAAAGCGCACCAATTGGTTTTCGATAGGTTTTTTTGTGATGTCAGGGACGATTGACATTCTTAGAACATGAGATTTGCTCGTTTGCTTAACCCGGCAGCTCTTATGGACACCAATAAGCCGAAATTCGGAAAAAAAGAACTTTGGTTGCACGAAAGCCTTCACGCGTTGATTTGCACGATGGATTGACCCGGTTTTTGTAATCTGGAAATGACCCGCATCAATCAAAGCGGATAGCAGCCATTTCAAAGATCTAGGAAACAGCAGACGGGTCAGTTTTCGATGCAAGAAATAGCCATTTTTGGCTCAAATTTCGGTGCAAATCAACATCCCTGCGGACGATAAACGAAATTCAACATAGGATTATGGGCGCGATCATGGACCTTCGCGCCAAATCACCGACAGACGAAACACGAGACTGGGTAATCGAGCTAGTGCTTGGTCACGATAATGCTTTGCTGAAGGCACGGTCGGGATGGGCGTTTGAGCAAGCGATTTCCGCTGTAACAACAGAGAAATGAATGGCTGGTTGTGGCCGTACTGAGCCAGTCGCCGGGTTCGCGATATACTTTCCGTTTATGGCCGAGGCTGTGTGATAACTCATCATGATTTGTCGGTTCGGCCTCATCATTTCAGTTTGCGACCGATTTGTTTCCAGCGGTCATCTTTGTCGCCGTGATTTCTTCGAGGCGAACGAGCTTAGGCTCGGATCGTCGCAATGATTTTCTCGGTTCCCAGCAGGTTGATGGCTCGTTTCATGTTGTAACTCAGAACATGCAGGCTCATCTCGGTACTCACCCTCGGTAAGGTCTTCATCTGGAAGTGCGTGGCACCCATCCAGGACTTGATGGTGCCGAACGGATGTTCCACCGTCGCACGTCTCACGCGCATGCTGTCCGGTTGTTTATCGAGGCGCGCCTGGGCACGATCCAACACGTCCGCATGTATCCAGCGACTGACACGACGATTGTCGCCCGTCGTGCATTGCGCTTTGATCGGGCACCGAGGACAGGCGGAGCTCCAGTAACGGCGGATCTCTTTGCCCTTCTCAGTTCGCGTGAACCGATAGATGAGGCGCTCCCCGGCCGGGCACTCGTACTCGTCATCTTTATCCACGTACGTGAACGCGGATCGATCGAACAAGCCCTTGGCCTTGTTGCGCCGAGGTCTTTGGCTTGGGCAAGTAGGTATCGATACCGGCCTGCTCACAGGCCCGGATCTCATCGCCGTTGTAGTAGCCCCGATCAGCAACGACGTCCAGTGTCTCTGCTTGCAGTGTTTCTTTGGCCTGTTGTGCGACATTGGCGAGCTGGCTGCGGTCGCTGCCAACGTTGGTCACTTCGTGTGCGATGATCAGGTGGTGTTTGCTATCCACTGCGCTCTGCACGTTGTAGCCCACCATGCCGGTGCCGCGGCTGTTCATCGAGCGGGCATCCGGGTCGGTCAGTGAGAGTTGTTTGTCCGGTGCCTCAAGCATCCGGACTTCGTGCTTTTTTAGCCGCGCCATCTCCTCTCTCAACTGCGCGATCTTCTTCTCTAGCACCGCACCTTTATCGTCGTCGGTCTCCGTTGCATCGACCTCGGTCAGTTGCGTGAGGTAGCGATCAACGCTTGCCTCGACTTCCGCCAGCCGACGCTTCATCTTCGCGCGCGTGAAGTTCTTGTCGCGGTTGTTCACAGCCTTGAACTTGCTGCCATCGATCGCGACCAGCGTATTGTTCAACAGTCCGAGCTTCCTGCACAGCATCACGAACTCGCGGCACACCAGGCGGATCGCCTCACCGTTGTCTTTCCGGAAGTCGGCAATGGTCTTGAAGTCGGGTGCCAGGCGGCCGGTCAGCCACATCAGCTCAACGTTGCGCTGCGCTTCGCGTTCAAGACGTCGGCTCGACTGCACACGGTTCAGATAACCGTACACGTACAGCTTCAGCATCATTTTCGGGTGGTAGCTGGGCCGTCCGGTGGCGTTAGGCTCGGTCCTGAAGCCAAGCCCCGAGATATCCAGGTCATCGATAAACACATCAACCACCCGCACCGGGCTGTCTTCAGCAACGTAATCGTCAATGCGTTCGGGGAATAAGGTCGCCTGGGTTCGGTCTTCGCCTTCGATAAAACCGCTCATCGTGCATACTCGTACCGGAAAGCATGATTATAATCGCTGCAGAGTTTTCACACAGCCTCGGC
>CAVOQR010000010.1:0-575000 GCA_963698425.1 uncultured Gammaproteobacteria bacterium
CGCCAATCTCTATGTCGCCGCTAATAAATTCAGACAGGCCATTTTCTCGTTCGATGCCAAGGTACTCGTGCAGGTGGCCGCGGCGCATATCGCCGTCAATCAGCAATACCTTCTTGCCGTTGCTGGTCAGTACCGCCGCCAGGTTGACACTGAGGAAGGACTTGCCCACGGTCGGGCTTGGCCCCGCAATCATGACGCAGTTGTTCTTGACGTCCATCATGCCGAAATGCAGCGCGGTCCGGAGGTTCCTCAGGCTCTCAATAGCGGAATCATCGGGCGAGTCGACAGCCAGGATTGCCCGCTTCGCCTTCTTCGATTTCATGTCTTTGAAGAGCCGGTCCTGACGATTGCTGTGTGCGATCGTCGCATAGACCGGAATGCCGACATGCTTTTCAATCAGATCAGGATCGTCTACGCCCGACTTCAGTGCCTTTCTCGCGAACGCCAGGGCGACGCCGACGAAACCACCGAGCAATAACGCAAGCATCAGTGTCCTCGAGCCACTGGGACCAATCGGAGATGTTGGCTTCACCGCGTAGTCAATGACCCGTACATTACCGATCGTGCCTGCCTTTACAACACGCAGCTCTTGCGCGGTATCGAGCAGCGAGCGGTACAGCGCCGTGGTTACTTCCACATCTCGCAGCAACCGCAGAACTTCCTGCTGCGTTGTTCGGCAAGTCACGCACTTGGCTGTTGAGGTCGTCCAGCTGCGCGTTGAGTCCTTCGATTTGTCGATCGAGTGCGACTACAGTCGGATGCACCTCGGTAAACGCCTGCCGAATTTTCTCGCGCTCCTGCCGCAACTGATTGATCTGTCGCCTCAATTGAGACAATCGTCTGCAGCACAGTTTGTGTTTCCAGCGGCAGATCGATCGAACCTTTTTCAAGCCTGTAGGAATTCAGCGCCAGCTCGGCCGCCTCCATATTCTGTCGAACAATCGGCAGTTGCTCGTCCAGGAATTCCAGCGTCTTCTGCGCCTCTTCCGACTTCCGCTCTACGTTCTGCCGCACGTAGACGTTGGCGATCTCGTTGACTTGTTCGTAGACACGCTCCGGATTTGTGCCCGTCACCGTAATCGACAGTATCCCGGACCAGTCGCCGCGTTCCTCCACACTGAGGCTGCCCTGCAACGACTTGACCGCACTAATTCGTGGTCGTCGCGCGACCCAGAAGACCTGGTCATCATCACCTTGCAACGCCGACACGAACAACTTCAGTGTTTCACCACTGCCAACTTCTAGTGCTCGCCGTCTCCCCTACGGTCCCCTCGAGGAGCAACTCGTCAGCCTCGTCATAGACTGCAAATCCGTTAGTGCCCGTCGGCAACAGCTTCAACCAGCTGCCACGCATAGAATCGGGTAACTCCAGCGAGTCGACTTTGATTGTCGGCCGCTCCTGAGCCGGGCCGCGACGCGATAACGCAGCGCCCAGAACCGATTGCTCCGGATAGGCGCTGATGTCGAGCTTGCAGGTTATCGACGACGTCACCAAGCACGGAGCGCGAACGCAGTATCTCCATCTCAGCGTTGACAGGCGTGTAGTCGTCAAGCATCGAAGTCACATCCAGGTTCGACAAGCCCGCCGGATTTTTCCTCGACCTGCAACAAACCGTCGGCTCTGTAGATCGGCACTGCTGTGAACGCTTTGTAGCCGCCAATGACCAGGGAAAACGCCGTTACGGCAAGAATGAGCCAGCGATTCTCGACGAGTACGCCAAGCAGGTCGCCTAGATCAATTTCGTCGTCATCCATATCCGGTGGCGGCTGATAGCTGCGTGTATCGTTCATCAGTTGCCCGCCAGATTGTCAGCTATGCCAATAACAGAAATCGACGGCAGCAGCTGACTGATCACGCGATTCCACTGCGAGATACCTGCAGTGTCCACGAAAACGACATCCTGCGCCTGCAGGTCGAAACGCTCGGCCAGCAACATGCCCGTGGCGTAGCGGGCGTCCAGCTGGAATATTTCAGGCTTGTCTGTGTCAGTGCCGCGGACAACGTAGATGCCACCCGAGTCAGCCGAGTTCTGATTGACACCGCCAACCTCGCCGATGGCGGCCGCAAGCGTCAGGTGTACCGTTGATGATCTCAACCGACCTCGGATTCTTGACTTCGCCCATGACAAAGACTTTTTGCTGACTGCGATCCAGTACGTTCACGATGTCGCCGTGCTTTAGCGTCAGGTTCTGGCTCGAGTCTGCGTAATCGTATAGTGCCTTCAGGTCGATCTCGTGGATCTTCGCCGTCGCGCGAAATGTTGACGCCGCTCTTGTACGCTTCCTCAGTCAGCCCGCCCGACAGACTGATCGCATCCGCGATCGTCAGCGGCAAGTCATTTAGCGGCAAGACGCCCGGCGTATTCACTTCGCCGACGATGTACACACGCTTGCTACGAAAGCCGACGACACGGACGTCGAGCTGTGGATCCTGAATGTAAGTGCTGAGTTTCTCAGTCAATATATCGCGCAGCGCGGCAACGTTCATGCCTGCCGCTTTGACCATGCCAATGTACGGATAGTAGATGTAGCCATCCTCACCAACCTGCTGGCCCGAGGTCTCTGCGTCGCGAAATTGGCCAGCCGGAATAGTCAGCTCGGGGTGATCCCAGACGATGATCTGCAATACATCGCCATTGCCGATGACGTAGCCATATTGCAGGTGTCGACAAACTCCTCGACGACCTTGCGCACAGCCAACTCCTGCCGCTCTTCCAGCTGATTTAGCAGATCCAGCGTTATGGGCGTGACGCGCACGACCTCGCCCTCCGGCACCTCGGCCGGCTCCGTCATCGTCATGCCGGGCGCAATTGCACAGCCGCTTAGCGCTGTCGTCGCTGCAATGGCGGCCACAATCGCGGACGCTTTGATTAATTTGTAGGTGACTTTCACGCCCTGATCTTCTCTGCCCAACTGTCGACACCCAGGCGGATGTCGTGCAGCGCGTCAATATACGCCTGTTTCGGTTTCCTGTAAGGATCCGCTATGTCTTTGTCCTGCCACTCGCCGAGCCGATGCACCTTGCCGCGTGCCGTCGGGTCCGCGTCGTCAATGACGCGTTTGTGACCCGCCTCCATCACCAGCACCAGGTCAGCAGTCTTTCACCATGTCCGGATGAATTTGCCGTGCACGATGACCGCTGATGTCCTCGCCTATCTCTGCCATGAGCTCTGCCGAGTGTTCCGATGCGGGATGCCCAACCAGGGCTCCCGAGCCCAGCCGACTCAACTGTTACTCCGTCTTCTCGTCTCAACGCATGTCGCAACAATGCCTCAGCCATTGGGCTGCGACAGATGTTGCCAACGCAGACTACAAGAATGTTTTTTATCATTAATGTGGATTCGGCATAATAATGCCTAAGCTATTGATTTTTGTCTATCTGAACCGTGTCAGCGGCTTGTCCAGCGCACGAAGCCACGCACGTCGCTGCTGCTGTCCCCGGTCGCAACTATTTCCCGCTGCTCATAGCCTATGCCGATATCAAAGCGCCCGATGCTCGTGTCGCGTGAATGCTGCAGGTCCAGGCTGAGCAGGTCCTGCGGCACGACTGCAACGCTATGATTCGGATCCGCGCCCACTCGATTCAAATCGCCTGCCCGGCCAATGGCCTGCCAGAGGTTGCCATCGCGGCTGACGAGAATCAGGCCGGCGCTGACGACGCGTGCGTCATTGTCGAGACTGTGGCCGATGATGCGCTTGATTGTAGGTGTAACCTGATGGGTAGATAGTCGATTGCGATACGCACAGTTGTAACGCACCTGGCTCTTCACGACATCGCAACTCGTGCCCGCGAACTTCCGCAAACCAGCGATAGGAGTTCTGGCCGCGCGTGATGCCGCTGCCTTCAATACCGAACTGCGACCAGATAGCGGCTCGGAAAGCCACCCGCCTCGTCTTCGCCGATCATCTGTCCGTAGACCGACACCGGCGAACCAAACCACATATTGGTCCAGCGAGCGTCGAAGCCGGCGAGCTGGTTGCCAGGCTCTGTTTCAGGAGTGATGCCGTCGTCGCCCACGTTGTCCCTGCCAAAGAGCATGTCGATGAACGTATCAAAGCCACACGGCCTACCTTCGCCGCACCACTGCGCCGTTCGTGACAGGCCAATCTCAAGGCCTCGCAGCGGCCGGAAATTCATGCGCATTCCGAACAGGCGTGCGTTCGGAACCGCCCGGTCTTCTTCGAGCTGACCCCAGATAACATCGAGATCCCACGGTCCAATCCAACGAAGCCACTTCGACTCAAACGCGCGCGTATGCGTCCGGCCAAACGTGATCGACGGAATCGGCCGCGCATTATTCGACAGGATCAGGCTGCCGTCCCATCCCGGGCCCCACCAGCGATCCATCGTGCTCGCGGCGGCGGACCAGTTACCCAGTTTCACGGCGACCTGGCTGCCATCAGCGCGAATATCGTCGCCATCCGCCGGGTCGTCGACGCCCGCAACATTCAGGTCAACACTGAAGCGCTCGCTCGCCCACGAGTAGCCGCCCGCAATCTCGGCGTCTTCTCGCGGCGTATTCGAGAACGAGCGGATGTTGACCGGCTCTTCTGCGACAGCAGCAGATGCACGAAACGCGTGCTCACCGCGCGCCGTCTCTCTCTGGGCGCGTGCCAGGATGCGCTCGAACGTCGGAATGACAGCATTCGGCAGCACAACGTCGTCTGCCTTGATGGCTTCGAGGTCCGCGCGCAGCGAATCCCACGAGATCGGCCAGGTCGTGACCGGGCCTTTGATGGCACCATAGTCCGCCAGCACCTGGATATCGTGACGCAGCGCGACATCGCCGGGCTGGGCGACCGGGCCTGCTATGGCGGATACCGCGACCAGCGCGTTGCAGGCCAGCACCGCCAAGATCTTGATTGCTTTGTGCATATCGACTCTCACGCGAGTTGCTCCTGGTACCACCGGTAGGTGCTCTCAATGCCCGGCTTCAGCCGAATCGACGGCTGCCAGCCAAGGCCGGTGAGTCGAAGCGTGTCCAGCAGCTTTCTGGGCGTGCCGTCCGGCATGCTGCTGTCCAGCTTGATGCTGCCGTCGAAGCCGACGACATCCCTGATGAGCTCGGCCAGCTCCATGATGCTCAGGTCTTCGCCCCAGCCGACGTTGATGATGTCGGCGCTGGAGTATGTCTCCATCAGGAATACGCAGGCATCCGCCAGGTCGTCCACGTGCAGGAACTCACGTCGAGGCGTACCGCTGCCCCAGATTGTCACTGAGTCAGCGCCGCTCTCTTTGGCTTCGTGAAACCGGCGAATCATTGCCGGCAACACGTGCGAGGTCTCAAGATCAAAATTGTCGCCCGGGCCGTACAGGTTCGTCGGCATGACCGAGATCGCATCGAAGCCATACTGCTGGCGATACGCCTGGCACATCTTGATACCGGCAATCTTGGCGATCGCGTACCACTCGTTGGTCGGTTCCAGCTCGCCCGTGAGCAGGCTGGATTCGGGCATGGGCTGCGGCGCATGTTTCGGGTAAATGCAGGACGAGCCCAGGAACAGCAGCTTCTTCACGCCAGACTTGTACGCCGCGTGGATGACGTTGGTCTGCATCACCAGGTTGTCGCGCAGGAATTCGGCCGGGTAGTCGTTGTTCGCCTTGATGCCACCGACTTTCGCGGCGGCCAGGTACACCTGGTCCGGTTTCTCTGCCTTGAACCAACTCTCTACAAGGCGCTGATCCATCAAATCAAGCTCAGAGCGATCGACAGTCGTCGCCTTAACTCCATCGCGGCTGAGCCTGCGACAAATTGCAGAACCGACCAGCCCGTTGTGCCCGGCAACGAAGACCTTATTCGTGATAGTCATGAACCTTGTAGCCGGCCTTCCGGATCATTGCATCGCGTTTCGCGTGCTCGTGATCAGCCGCGACCATTTCCTTCACCAGTTGCTCGAAGCTCGTCGACGCCTCCCAGCCCAGCACCCGTTTTGCCTTCGATGGATCGCCGAGCAGAGTCTCGACTTCCGTCGGCCGGAAATAGCGCGGATCAACGGCAATAATCTGTTTGCCGGAATTGCGGTCGATGCCAACCTCATCAGCGCCCTTGCCTTGCCACTCGATATCGAACTCGAGCTCAGCTGCGGCCGCCTCGATGAACTGTCGCACCGAGTACTGCTTGCCGGTCGCAATCACGTAATCATCAGCCGTGTCCTGCTGCAGCATCAGCCACATGGCCTCGACAAAGTCCTTGGCATGACCCCAGTCACGCAGCGACTCCATGTTGCCGATATACAGTGCATCCTGCAGCCCTAGCTTGATGCGCGCGAGTGCACGCGTAATCTTGCGCGTCACAAACGTCTCGCCGCGAACCGGAGACTCGTGGTTGAACAGGATGCCGTTCGAGGCGTGCATGCCATAGGCTTCGCGGTAGTTCACGATAATCCAGTAGGCGTACACCTTCGCGGCGCCATAGGGAGAGCGCGGATAGAAAGGCGTGGTCTCCTTCTGCGGCACTTCCTGCACCTGGCCGAACATCTCCGAGGTCGATGCCTGGTAGATGCGGGTCTTTTTCTCGAGACCGAGAATTTTCACTGCCTCGAGAATGCGCAGGGTGCCCAGCGCGTCTGAGTTGGCGGTGTACTCCGGCGTCTCGAAAGACACCTGCACGTGGCTCTGCGCCGCCAGGTTGTATATTTCGTCCGGCTGCACCTTTTGGATGATCTGGATCAGGTTGGTGGCGTCGGTCATGTCGCCATAGTGCAGCTTCAGCTTGACGTCCGGCTCATGCGGATCCTGGTAGAGGTGGTCGATGCGGTCGGTATTGAACGACGATGCGCGGCGCTTGATGCCGTGAACCTCATAGCCCTTCTTGAGGAGAAACTCGGTCAGGTAGGAGCCATCCTGCCCTGTAATGCCGGTGATCAGTGCTTTAGGCATACGCGTTGCATTCTCCGAAGGTTGGCAGGCGGCCGTACTGGCCAGATATGTGCGGCATGATAACCAAACTCGGCGCGTATGGCATGCGGCATTTGCTGGTCGGTACTAGTCCTGATCGGTGTAACCAAGCAGTTGCAGCTCAGACTCACAACGCCTGGCAATTTCGCGCTTGATCGTTTCGTCCTGCTGCTCGTTCTCACCTGCCGACACGAATTGTATTTTGTGCATCGGATTATTCGCCCGGTACAGGGCTTCCTGCGCCCGCATGGACTCTCGCGATGAATAATCGATGGCCTCCTGGATGACGGAATCCTCGAAACTCCAACCGAAGTTGTTTGCAATATTCGCGACCTCGGCGCAAGGGTCCTGCAACAGGTCCTCGTATTTGAGCAGGTGCATGAAATGTCGATCGGAATCATGGACGCCGTTACACCATAAGCTGATATGACGCTTCCAGGCCTCTACGCCGAAACTCTCGCTTTTGAAGCAGAAATCGGAATAGGTTCCGTCATATTGACTATGTGCGGTGCTATAGCGGTAATGACTCCACAATACAGCGGCCGGATGGCGCACGAGATAGATCACATTGACATAGTGCGCATTGAACGCAGCATGGCTTTTGTAGACCCTGACGCGAGGCGACGAAAACTCGCTCGCGAGCGCTTCGCGGCAGACGTGGATGTCGGGAATGTAAGAACGCACCGATGAGAATGTCGCCCTGTTGGCATCGCGGTTGTTGATCAACAACAGGTTGGCGAATATCACGCTTAGCCAGGTGACACCCGACTTTGGAAATTCCACCAAATAGAAATCGTTGGAAAACTGCTGCCGCGGCACATAGCGGCGACTGCGTCGTAACTCCATGCGCCTGTGAATTCGCGACGCCATGCTACTGCTCATTTCATATTCTCAGTTCATTCCAGGGATTCAACGTCGCACACGACTGATGAACGGTATGTAGCCAATATAGCGTCGATAACGCCTCCAGATGTACACCAGCGTCACAAAATTCCAAATAATGACACCGGCAGTGGCTGCAATCGCAGCGCCTTGCAGGCCAAACCGCGGCACCAGGTATATGCCAAGGGCAACGTTGGCGACCGCAGCCCCAGCAACGATATTCCTGAGCACCGCCTGGTTGCCCGTCATGTTCATGAAAAACGCCGTGGACCCGGACATGGTATTTGCAAATTGCCCTACGACGAGTAATGCCATTGCCGGGAACGCTACCAAAAACTCTGTTCCATAAAGCATGCTCAATATTGGCTTTCCAAAGCCCAGTAAAATGACAAGAATCGGCGCGCTTGCCCAAAACACCAGTGCCGCCGACTTTTGCGCCAGCTCCAACGCTTCCGGCATTTTGCCGTCATGAAAAAGCTGCGAGATTTTCGGTGCGAGAATGACATTGACGGCGCCTAGCAGCGCCGACGCGATCGTGGCTAACTTCACGGCTATTGAATAGTAGCCGACGTCCGCTTCGCTGTTGTAAATGCCGAGCAGAATGATGCCCACCTGACCCATCAGCCAGGTCAGTAGCGTTGTTACGAGTATCGGCAGCGATATCTCGAGAATCTCGACAATTCGCACCGGCAGAATGTCGTCGCCTGCGCTCATGCTTGTCTTGAAAGCTCGAACAGCAATCGCGGCGCCGATGACGGCGCTACCGCTCCATGCAATCAGCTGCGCGAACACGGGGCTATCCTCTGCGCCGTGCCAGTAGACAAATGCGAACAACGCAACAACCATCAAAGCGAACGGCAACACCTGTAGAAGCGCATATACCCTGATGAGCCGCAGCCCCCTGATCGCCTGGATATTGATTTCGGCGACAACAACGAAAACCACGAATCCGGACAGCAAAGCGATGTAGTAGCCAAAACGGGGCTTGTTAAACACCTCATCGGCGAGAAATCCGGAGGCAAAATAGAGCACAACGCCAATCACGACGGCCATACCCACCGAAAACAAGGTGATACTTCGGTAGACAAGAAAAGCCGAGGTCGGAGAGTGCCTGACGACGTGCTCCGGTATCAATCGCACGATGGTCGTATTGCTCCCAGCGGCTGCAAGCGTCACCGCAAGGAACGATATCGCCTGCATGATCGCAATCACGCCCAGCATGTGGGCGCCAAAAAAACGCGCGATGACGATCGTGGATACCAGACCCAGGCCAGTCGCAATGATCAAACCCGCGAACGCCCAAAACGAGCCCGAAATGGTCTCCGCGAGACTCTCGTCGGCGTTAACGAGATCCGCAACCTTTTTCAGCAGATTATTCAGCACGACCTGCGCATTGTCGCCCGCGCAGCAGGCACGGATGGGCGGCCCAATTCGCTTTCGCGGTCAGACACCTTGCTTGGCCAGCTTCTTGCCGAGCTCGACGCCCCACTGATCAAACGAGTTGATGCCCCAGACCACGCCCTCGACAAACACCTTGTGCTCATAGAGCGCGATCAGCTGGCCGAGTACCTCCGGCGTCAGTTGCTTGAAGTGAATCGTGTTGCTTGGGCGGTTGCCCACATGCACCCGGTACGGCTCAAGATCCGGATCCGTCGTGCCTTCCATCAGTGCCTGCGCCTGCGCCCTGCAATTGGCGGTGGCGAGTTTCGACGTTGCCGGCAGAATGAAATCCACCGGTACGAAGCGGGTTCCCTGGTGCAGCAACTGCATGAAAGAGTGCTGCGCGTTGTTGCCCGCCTCGCCCCAGATGACCATGCCGGTGTCGCATTTGACGGGCTTGCCGTCGATCCGCACCGATTTGCCGTTGGACTCCATCTGCAGCTGCTGCAGGTATGCCGGGAAGCGATCGAGCCGATTGTCGTAAGGCAGGATGGCCTGAGACTGCGCGCCGAAGAAATTGTTGTACCAGATCGCGAGCATGGCCAGCATCACCGGCATGTTCTCATCCAGCGGCGCCTGGCGAAAATGCAGATCCATGCGCCTGCCACCGGCAAGCATTTGCTTGAACACGTCCATGCCGACAATCAGTGCGAGGGAAAGGCCCACGGCTGACCACAGGGAGTAGCGTCCGCCCACCCAGTCCCAGAAGCCGAAGCGATAGTCGCTGCGAATGCCGAAGTCATCCAGTGCTTCGTGATTGGTTGAGGCTGCTACGAAATGGTACTGCACAGCGACAGCATCGAGCTTGTCGATCAGCCACTGCCTTGCCTGCTGCGCATTGAACATCGTCTCTTGGGTCGTGAACGTCTTGGAGCAGACCACGAACAGGGTGCGCTCCGGGTCCAGATCGTCTTTCAGATCCTCGAACTGCGAGCCGTCAACGTTCGACACGCTGTGAAAGCGAAAACCCTTCTTCCAGTAAGGCCGCAGCGCTCTGCTCGCCATGACGGGCCCGAGGTCGGAGCCGCCTATGCCGATATTGACGATGTCGGTGATCTTTTTGCGCGTGCTGCCGCGCAGCTTGCCGCTGTGCACGTCGTCGACGAACGATTCCATTTTCGTCAGGACGTCCCAGATGTCCTTAACGCCGGGCGTGTCGAGCGCCACCATGTCAGAGATCTTCGAGCGCAGGGCCACGTGCAGCACCGCGCGATCTTCGGTGGTATTGATCTTCTCGCCCGCAAACATCGCGTCGATCGCGGCCGGCACCCCGGACTGTCGCGCAAGCTGTGCAAGCAGCTTGTGCGTCTTCGCGTTGACGTGGGTTTTCGAGAAATCGAGGGTCAGGTCGTTGGCGCCCAGCGAAAAGCGCTCGGCGCGTTTCTTGTCCCGCGCAAACAGCTCGCGCAGGGTCTTGTCACGCATGACCTCGCGGTAGTGGCTGTTGAGGCCCTTCCAGGCGGTTAGATCGGTTGGATAGCGTGCTGACAGTTTTCTATTTGTAAAACTCAAGATACCACTCGACAAAGTTCTTCACGCCAACCTCGATGGGCGTGCTCGGCTGATATCCTACGTCATCAGCGAGGTCGGTGGTATCAGCCCAGGTATCGGGCACGTCGCCGGGCTGCAGCGGCAGCAGGTTCTTTTCGGCTTTCTTGCCGAGGCAGTCTTCGATCGCGCCGATGTAGTCCATGAGTTCTACCGGCTGCTGGTTGCCGATATTGTAAATGCGGTACGGCGCCATGCTGGTACCGGGATCCGGGCGTTGCAGGGTCCCAGTTGTCGTTGGCTGTCGCCGTGTTGTCCATGGTCCGGATCACGCCTTCGACGATGTCGTCGATGTAGGTGAAGTCACGCTTGTGCTTACCGATAGTTGAACACGTCGATCGGCTTGCCCTCGATGATGTTCTTCGTGAACATGAACAGCGCCATATCCGGCCGGCCATAAGGCCCGTAGACCGTAAAGAAGCGCAATCCGGTGGTCGGCAACTGGTACAGATTCGAGTAGGTGTGCGCCATCAGCTCATTGGCTTTCTTGGTGGCGCCGTATAGCGCCAACGGGTGATCAACGTTCTGATGGATCGAGAACGGCATGGTCGTGTTCGCGCCATACACTGAACTGGAAGACGCGTACACGAGGTGCTCGACCTTGTTGTGGCGGCACCCTTCCAGGACATGCAGGGTGCCGACAATATTGCTCTCGATATAGGAATGCGGATTCTCTATCGAATAGCGAACACCCGCCTGCGCCGCGAGATGCACGACCTTGTCGAATTTTTCCTTCGCAAACAGAGCGTCCATCGCCTCGCGATCGGCCAGCTCCATGCGCTTCATCTCAAACCTATCGTAGTCCGCGAGTATCGCCGCCCGACCTTCCTTCAGCGACACATCGTAGTAGTCGTTGAAGTTGTCCAGACCAATGACGGTCTCGCCGCGATCCAGCAACTGTCTTGCTGTGTGAAAGCCGATGAAGCCAGCCGCACCTGTAACCAGAATTTTCATAAGCGCTCATCCACGTCTGCAGCCGGCAAGACGTACTTGATGTCGTAAAGTACGGATTCCTGTTTGCAGAATGCCTTTATCCCCGACGTACCGAGCTTCCTGAACTGATCGTGTGCAACGGCGACAATGACAGCGTCGTAGCCGCCCTTCTCCGGGTCCGCCACCAGCTCCAGGCCATACTCGTCTCGAGCCTCCGCTGCATCGACCCAAGGGTCGCAGACGTCAACGTTGGCACCGTATGAGTTCAGTTCCTTGACGATGTCGATGACCTTGGTATTGCGAAGATCCGGGCAGTTTTCTTTGAACGTCAGTCCCAGCACAAGAATTTTTGAACCGAGCGGCTGGATACCCTTGGACAACATCTTCTTGACGATGCGCGAAACGATGTACAGCGACATGTTGTCGTTGATGCGCCGACCCGCAAGGATAATCTGCGGGTGATAGCCAAGCTGCTGCGCTTTGTAGGTCAGGTAGTAGGGATCAACACCGATACAATGACCGCCGACAAGGCCTGGCCTGAAGGGCAGAAAATTCCACTTGGTACCCGCCGCCTCGAGCACTTCTTCCGTATCGATGCCAACGCGTTCGAAAATCATCGCGAGTTCGTTGATGAGTGC
The DNA here is from genome assembly GCA_963698425.1 of uncultured Gammaproteobacteria bacterium. Classification (GTDB taxonomy): domain Bacteria; phylum Pseudomonadota; class Gammaproteobacteria; order Steroidobacterales; family Woeseiaceae; genus UBA1847. The sequence continues at coordinate 12,340 of CAVOQR010000010.1, forward strand.
GATGTTGACATCCCGCTGCGTATTCTCGATTACTTTGGCGGCTTCGGCGACCTTGATACTGGATGCCTTGTGCGTGCCAGCGGTAATGATTGAGCGGTATACGCTGTCGACGTACTCGGCGGCTTCAGGCGTGGATCCGGACGTCACTTTCAGGATGGACGGCAGCCGGTGTTCCTTGTCACCCGGGTTGATGCGTTCCGGGCTGTAACCGACGAAAAAGTCCTGGTTCATCTTCAGACCGGATTCGGACTCCAGGATCGGCACGCAGAACTCTTCGGTCGCGCCGGGGTACACCGTGGACTCATACACCACGACATCGCCTTTCTTCAGGACGCCGCCCAGCGTAATGCTGGCGAGTCGCAACGGTGTTAGTAATGGCCGGTTGCCGTCGCCGATCGGCGTCGGCACGGTCACAATGTAGAAATTGCACTCGGCAATATCGTCGACATTCGACGTGTACTCAAGATGCGTCGCTTCTGCGAGCTCTTCGCTGGAGCACTCCAGTGTCGAATCAGCACCGGAGGCAAGCTCCGCGATGCGACCCTCGTGGATGTCGAATCCAACGGTCGGGTATTTCTTGCCAAATTCCACCGCGAGCGGCAGGCCAACGTAACCGAGACCGACGATGCCGATTCGGATTTTATTGATATCAAAGGACATCCGCCCTAAATAACACGATTAGGCGTTGCGGTACAGGCGCTCATAGCCATCGGCCATCGCGGCCGCGCTGAACTGTGATGCGCGTCTACGATTGGCCTGCCGAATGCGTTCGATTTCTCCTGGCGTGAGCAAAATCGACTCGATGGCATTCTGCAATTGACCCGCATCCCGCGGCTCAATGAGGCGCCCGTTTTCGCCGTCTTTGACGATATCCGGGATGCCGCCGGCGTTCGTTGCCACGACCGGCAGTCCAAACTGCATGGCGTCGAGTATCGCCGAGCCCAGCGCCTCGCTGATGGATGGAAAAACGAACAGATCGAAGCTCGCCAGGTAGTCACCAACGTTGTCCACCCAGCCCACCAGTTCGATGTTCTGCAGCGAGCCGATCTCATCGCGAAAGCGCTGCTCGTCCCGGCCGGAACCACACAGCAGGAAATGCCAGTCCGGATGCTGCTCGGCCGCCAGCCGCGCGGCTGCAATGATTGTCGACTGCCCTTTCACCGCGTCGTCCAGTGCGCCCATGTGTCCAATCAGCGTTTTGCCCGGATAGCGACTACGAATCTCCTCAACGACCTTGTCATCACTCTCGAAACCCGCATGGGCATCCGCGATGACTTTGACCTCAAGGTCCGGGTAGCGCGCCTGCAGATTCTCCGCGACGGCGCTCGATACGCCAACAACCGACGTTGCGCGTCGATACGCCAGATCGCGCAAGAAAGCGGGCTTCTTCGGTACCACAACGCGGCGCGTCAGCAGGTAGGGAATGCCGAACAGCGATCTGCCCAGCAGGCCGCTGTAGGCGCTTCTCGCCTCGTGCGAATGTGCGATTGTGCTGCCGCGCAATGCCCAGCCGGCCGCCAGCGGGTTGCGCGCGACCTCAACACATTCGAGATTCTCGATATCCGCGCAGCGCGACAACAGCTCGCCGGGTTCGCACGCCAGCAGTCGTTGCTGCCAGCCGCGGCCGGCAAGTTCACGAATCAGCAGCTCTGTCTGCCGTTCGCCCCCTCGATATTCGGAGGCGAGATTGATGTGTGCAAGGCGTGCCGTATTCAGCCGAGGTACCAGAGTGCTGCCAAACCGGTGATGCTCATGACGATGGTGTACGGCAAGGCCATGATCACCATGCGGCCATACGACAAGCGAATCAGCGGTGCCAGCGCCGAGGTCAGCAGGAACAGGAACGCCGCCTGGCCGTTTGGTGTCGCCACCGACGGGATGTTGGTACCGGTGTTGATCGCGACCGCCAGCCCATCAAACTGCTCGCGCGTCAGCTGCCCCGCCAGGAACATCTCTTCGACTTCACCGATATAGACCGTGGCCACAAAGACGTTGTCACTGATCATCGACAGCACGCCATTGGCGACATAGAACAGTGCCTGCTGGACTTTGCCGTCGTAGCTCATCACCCAGTCAATGACTGGCGTAAACAATCCCTGGTCGCCGATGACGGCAACGATCGCAAAAAACACGACCAGCAGCGCCGTAAACGGCAGTGCTTCTTCGAACGCGTGACCAATGCGGTGTTCCTCGGTGACGCCGTTCAGCGCTGTCGCCAGCACGATCACGAGCAGACCGACGATGCCGGGCTCGGCAAGATGAAAGCCGAGCGCGATGATCAGCACAACCGCCACAACTGCCTGCACGATGATGGTGACCTTCTCCTGCTTGCTGCGCTTCGCTGCCATCTCATTGTCGTAAGACTCGAGCACTTCGCGGACCTTCGGTGACAACTCTTCGCCATAGCCGAACAGCTTGAAGTACTCCAGCGCGATACAGGTAAGCAGGCCCGCCACCAGCACCGGCATCGAAATATGTGCCATCTGCATGAAGAACTCGAGGAACTCCCAGTCCATGATCTCCGCGATCAGCAGGTTCTGTGGTTCGCCAACCAGCGTCGTAACGCCGCCCAGCGCCGTGCCCACCGCGCCGTGCATCATCAGGCTGCGCAGGAAGCGCCGGAACTGCGCCAGGTCGTCGCGATGCAGCTCAATGACGTCATGGTCCGACGAGTGATCGTGGTCGTGCCCGAAACCCTTGCCGGATGCCACCTTGTGATAAACGCCGTAGAAGCCTACCGCTACCGTGATGATCACGGCCGTCACTGTCAGTGCATCGAGAAACGCCGACAGGAACGCCGCCGTAAGCGAGAACATGAACGACAGCAGGATCTTGGAGCGCACGCCGAGCAGGATCTTGGTGAACGTGAACAACAACATCTCGCGCAGGAAGTAGATGCCCGCCACCATGAACATCAGCAGCATGATGACCGGGAAGTTGACCTCGGCTTCATGGAACACGTGCTCGGCTGAGGTCAGGCCCAGCAGTACGGCCTGTATCGCGATAAGACCGCCCGGTTGCAGCGGGTAGCACTTCAGCGCCATGGCGAGCGTAAAGATGAACTCTCCTACCACCACCCAGCCGGCCAGGAATGGATCAATCTGAATCAGGATCGGGTTCAGCAGGAGGAAGCCGATAATCGTCAGCTTGTACCAGGTCGGCGAGTTACCGAGAAAGTTAGCGCGAAGGGCTTCCGCCATCGTATGGGCCATGTTGGGTCCTTTATTCTTGTAGTCGAACGATTCTAAACAACGTCATCCCAGACGCAAGCGCCGGACTTGCGAATCTTTTCCAGCAGCGCATCGTGCGCTGCGGCCTCTTCCGGCGTCGCCTTGATGACCAGCAGGTCCGCCGTCGCGGCGGACGCAGCACGTGCAAGCTGCTGGCTGTCGGCGCCGCCATTGTTCTTGCGCCCGCTTCGGTTGTCGCCGGATTCATCATCCAGCAGCAGTGCGGTCTGGCCGCCGGTCATTGCCAGGTAGACACCGGCAAGCAACTCGGAGTCGATCAGGGCGCCGTGCACGTCACGACGCGATGCGTCGACTTCGTAACGCTTGCACAGGGCGTCCAGGCTGTTGCGCTGGCCCGGATGCAGTTTGCGCGCCAGCATGAGCGTATCCAGCACCGTGCAGTGCTCGCTGATCTTCGGCCGCTCGTGCTGCATGCGCTTCAATTCGTGCTCGATGAAGCCAACGTCAAAGGTCGCGTTGTGGATGATCAGTTCCGCGCCCTGGATGAACTCGAGAAACTCCTCGGCGATTTCATGAAAGCGCGGCTCGGTCTCGAGGTCGGCGCGACTGATGCCGTGTACACGCTCCGCACCCTCATCGATATCGCGATCAGGATTCAGGAAGCGATGGTAATCGCGGCCCGTCAGGCGCCGGTTGACCATCTCGAGACAACCTATCTCGATAATACGGTGGCCCTGCTCTGCAGAGAGGCCCGTGGTTTCGGTATCAAGAATGATCTGTCGCATCTAGTGTCTGCTGTCTATGCCAAGGTTTGCCAGCTCATCCGCGGCTTCATTGCCGGGGTTGCCGTCGTGCCCCTTCACCCAGCGCCACTCTACGTCGTGTCGCGCAACCGCGGTGTCCAGCGCCATCCACAGGTCCTTGTTCTTCACCGGTTTCCTGTTGGCGGTTTTCCAGTCGCGCTTGATCCAGTTGGCCATCCACTTGGTGATGCCGTCCATGACGTACTTGGAATCGGTATGCACGATAACGCTGCGACCGCCCTTCAGCGCATTCAGTGCCTCGATGACGGCCGTCAGTTCCATACGGTTGTTGGTCGTATCGTCCTCACCACCGTGCAGGCGCTTTTCATGTTTGCCTGCGATAAGCAGGGCACCCCAACCGCCAGGACCGGGATTCCCCCTGCAGGCCCCGTCGGTATAGATCTCAATCGTCTTGCTCAAAACGGATTCGCGACACTCGGTTTGTGGGTTTGACCAGCCCTGCGACGACCTTTGGTTTGGCGCTCCAGACCGGCCGTATTGGCGTCAGGGTGCTGACACGTTTCTGGGCGGTGAGCATATAGCATGCCGCCAGTTCGGGCCACCAGCGGCTGACCGCGCTGCTCCCAGTGCGGTGACGGGTTGTTCTTCAGGCCCGGCAGCGGCCAGCGGAAGAAGTAGCGCGTCAGGCCATGGACACGAAAATCGAGCAATTGCAGCCAGTCACGCAGTCGCCGTTCGGCGATCAGGTTGACGGTGTCGGGCGGCAGGCCCGCCCCCGGCACCAGTCGCCGCACGCCCCACAGGCCGCCGGTCTTGAATCCCAGCATCACGATGTGGCCATGATCCGTCAGTACCCGATCCGCTTCGCGCAAAATGGCCTGCGGCCGGTCACTGTAATCGAGTGTGTGCGGCAGCAGCACGACATCGACGGAGTCAGACGCTACCGGCAGACGATGCAGCTGGCCGATGACCGACGGTCGCTTGTTGCCGTTGGACTCGGCGATGACTGCACAGCGCTGCGTGCGCGTGAAGCGCGTAAACGTGCGCTCGTCGCCCCACATGCCGAGCTGCAGGCATTGCTCGCCAAACATGCCGTCGAGCGCTTCTTCCACGACCCTTGCTTCCTGTCGCAGCAGCGCCTCGCCTAGCGGCGTTTTGAGCCACGCCTGCACAGACTCCGGGTAATGTGAACTTTCTACTTGCACTGTCTTCCCGCCTAAGTACGATAGCTCGATGCTTAACGTAATCCCTACAGCCGCCAGTGTCACCCTTTTACTGCTTGTGACGCAAATTGCTTCGGCAAATCAATCACTTATCGACGGAGTTCCGTCGTCGATCGCGAATTCGGGCACCACTTTGAGCTTAGGCTCGCCGCTGGACGACCTCGTTTTGCCGCCGTCGGCGCCCGGGATCGACCCTGACGACCTGCTGGCGCGTCTCCGCGACGGATTCTCACTCGAGCCGGTCATCAACAATCGCGTGCAGTCGGAGCTCAACTGGTTCCTCAAACACCCCGACTACCTCGACCGCGTTTTTACGAGAGCACAACGCTACCTGCCCTACATCACCGACGAGCTGCAACGACGCGACCTGCCGCTGGAACTGGCGCTGCTGCCGATTGTTGAATCGGCCTACGACCCGTTTGCCTATTCGCACGGACGTGCGGCCGGACTCTGGCAGATGATTCCGGGTACGGCCAGCCGCTTCAAGATCAAACAGAACTGGTGGTACGACGGCCGTCGCGACATTCTCGATTCGACCCGCGGTGCGCTCGACTATCTCGAGTACCTGCACAAGTTCAACAACGGCAACTGGCTGAATGCCATCGCCTCCTACAACTCCGGCGAAGGCAATGTGCGCCGCTCCGTGCGCAACAATACGAGCAAGGGCAAGGCTACCGACTTCTGGTATCTGAAACTGCCGAAGGAAACCGAAGCGTACGTGCCGCGACTGCTGGCGCTGGTTGAGATTGTGCGCACGCCCGAGAAATATGGCGTCACCCTGCCAAGGGTCGTCAACGATGAGCAGTTTGTCGTTGCCGATATCGACAGCCAGCTGGACCTGTCTCTGGCGGCGGAACTTGCGGGTGTCGAGGTCGACACGATCTATGCATACAACCCCGGCTACAACCGCTGGTCGACGGACCCGAAAGGCCCGCACCGGCTGGTGCTGCCCGTGGAGATTGCCGAGCAGTTCCAGACTGCCCTCGCCGACGTTCCGGTTCGTGAGCGTGTGCGCTGGCAGCGCCACAAGGTCGGCAATGGCGAGACGATTTCAGAAATTGCCGAGAACTACAGCACCACGATCGCCGCCGTGCGTTCCGCCAACAACCTGCGCGGCAACACCATTCGTGCAGGCAGCTACCTGATGATCCCGATGGCCAGCAAGCCACTGTCGGCCTACAGCCAGAGCGCCGATGCGCGCCTCGAGAAGAAGCAGAATCGGCAGCGCGACGGCAACAAGGTCGAGCACATCGTCGCGTCAGGCGAGAGCTTCTGGACTATCTCGCAGAAATACAAGGTCACGCATCGACAGCTGGCCAGCTGGAATGGCATGGCGCCTGGCGACACGCTGTCGGTTGGCAAGAAGCTCGTTGTCTGGACCAATGCCGAGGTCGCACCGCGCACTTCGCCAACGGCCGCACTCGGCAACACGACGCGCAAGGTGCGCTACACGGTAAGGAACGGTGATTCGCTGTACCTGATCGCGAAGCGCTTTAGGGTCAGCATCGACAAGATCGCGCAATGGAACAGCATCGACAAGAACAAGATCCTGCGACCGGGACAACGCATCACCATGTATGTGGATGTGACCAGCCAGTCGTCATAATTTAGATATCGGGGAAACACTATGGGCTTTATGGCCGGAAAGAAGGCGCTCATCGTCGGCGTCGCAAGTGATCGATCAATTGCCACGGGTATCGCAGAGGCCTTCGCCCGCGAAGGCGCCGAAATTGCATTCACCTACCAGAACGACAAGCTCAAAAGCCGCGTCGAGAAGCTGTCAGAGCGGCTTGGGCAGAACACCGACCTGCTGTTCCCCTGCGATGTCAGCAGTGATGCCGAGATCGAGGCCGTGTTCGCCGAACTGGGCAAGCACTGGGACGGACTGGACATCATCATTCACTCGGTCGGCTTCGCGCCGCGTGAACAACTCGCGGGTGGCTTCGTGGAGTCGATTACGCGCGAGGGTTATGCCATTTCGCACGACATCTCTGCCTACAGCCTGGCGGCGCTGGTGAAAGCCGGCCTGCCGATGATGGAAGGGAGGAACGCCGCAGTGCTCGCTATGACCTACTACGCGGCCGAGAAGGCCGTACCCAGCTACAACGTCATGGGACTGGCAAAAGCCAGCCTGGAGGCCTGTGTGCGCTTCCTGGCGGCGGATGTGGGTGCCAAGGGCATTCGCGTCAACGCGATCTCGGCAGGTGCCATCAAGACGCTGGCGGCAGCCGGCATCGGCGGTTTCCGCAAGATGCTCAGCTACGCAGAAAAAACGTCGCCGCTGCGACGCACGGTGACGATCGAGGAAGTCGGCAATACCGCGGCATTCCTGTGCTCCGATCTTGCCAGCGGCATTACGGGCGAGATCACCTTCGTCGACGCCGGCGCCAACATCATGGCAATGTCACTCGACGACGACTAACCATTCCCAAAAGCTGGCCGCGGGTGGGGTGTTCGTCAGCGGAAATAAAGCGCAGCACAGCGAGCCATTCCGATGAGGAATACCCCGGCCGCGGGCAGCAAACCACCCAAACCTATATGCCCACATTCGTCTTCTCGCCCTGCAGGCGCGCGACAATCGTCGCGCAACTCGCATCACCCCAGATATTGACGCTGGTGCGTGCCATGTCGAGGATGCGATCAAACACCAGCAGTACGCCAATAGCTTCTACCGGCAGCCCGATCGCTGCGAGGATGATGGCGATCGCGACCAGTGATGCAGACGGCACACCGGCAACGCCTATCGACGTCAACAACGCGATCGCCACAATCGTAAACTGGGTACCGAACGTAAGGTCCATACCGTAGGCCTGCGCAATAAACATGGCCGCCGCGCATTCATACAATGCGGTGCCATTCATATTGACGGTTGCGCCCAGCGGCAACACGAAACTCGACACTTCGTTCGAGACACCAACCTCGTCCTCGATCTTGTCCATCGTGACCGGCAAGGTCGCCGACGACGACGCCGTCGAGAATGCCGTCAGGAGTGCAGGAGACATCTTGTTCAGCGTGAGATACGGGCGCACCTTGCCGACATAGCGCAGCAACAGCGGCAGGGTTATCAGCGCGTGTATCGCCAATGCTGCGAGTACCGACAAGGCGAAATACAACAGCGGCTTGCCGGCATCGAAACCGGTTTCGGCGACAACCTTGGCCACCAGTCCAAAAACACCGATCGGAGCGAACTTCATGATCCACTCGGTCATGCTCATCATGACGTGGAACACGCCGTTCCAGAAATTGAACAGCGGTTCGGCAAACTGATGCGACAAGTGCGACATGAAAAAGCCGAACAGAATGGCAAAGAAGATCAGTCCCAGCATCTGACCGTCGGCCGCCGCTTTGAAAATATTCTCCGGCACCATGCGCAGGAATACTTCCGCCACATCGCTGGCATCCTTGTCGGAAATCGTCTCCATCAGATCTGCAGGCGGCGCCTCAAGCGCCAGCAGTTCGCCAGCGGGCTTGCCGTCCGCGATGCCGGGATTGACCACGTTGATCACCAGCAACCCGACCAAAATAGCCGCCAACGTGGTTGAGACATAGAACAGCAGCGTCTTGCCACCGAGTGCGCCGATCTTGCCGCCGGAGCCGATGCCGGCAACGCCGACGATGATCGAAGAAGTCACCAGGGGCACAATGATCATCTTCAGCGCGTTAAGAAACAGCTTGCCGATGTAGCTGAGGATCGCAATAACGTCGACGCCGAAAATGTTCGGCACGAAGTCATCTGTGGTGTTGAGGTTTACCAGGTAGCCGACAATAACGGCCAGACCTATCGCGATTAATATCTGCCAGTGCAGCGCAAGTTTGCGCATGGTGAACCCCCGGATTGTTTTTGTTTTTTAGAGCAGGTCTTGCGCGGCCACGATATCCTCGTTGACGATGACTTCAGCCGACTCACGCAGGCTGGTCACGAACGCGATGTAGTCCGCCATGCCCGACTCCTGTGCCAGCTGCGCTTTACCAGCGTCGCGATCCGCTACCGGAATCGACTCCGGGCGGCCTGCAAGTACAGCTTCAATACTATATACCGTATGTCCGCCCGCGGTATTCTGAGTGCGGCCAACCAGCGGCTTGCCCTGTTCCGGCTTGCCCGCTGTGAACACGGCAAACGCTACTGACTGGTCAACATTCTGTGCGTTGCGCGCGATCAGTTGTGCCTCACTTGCAACGGCACCTGCCGCCTCGGCGGCTGCGGCGAATTCAGTGCCTTCAGCAACGCCCTGCAGCATCTGCTCCGCCTTGTCGATCATGATGCGATTCGCCGCATCGGCCTTGACTGCCTCAACGACCTGCTCGCGCACATCTTCGAGCGGTTGGCGCATTGCCTGCTGGTAATTCACAACGCGGAATACGGCCGAACGATTGGCATCGAGTTCGACGATGTCAGATATGCGACCGCCGGTGAGAACGCTGTCCTCGAACACCGTGTCGATGGCTACCTGGTTGCCGCCAAACGGCTCGCCACCGAAACGTGAAAAACCACTTGCCGACTGCACGCTCAGGCCCGCGGCCGCGGCGATTTCCTGCATGCTCTTCGCGTCAAACAGTGCGTCCGACACTTTGCGCTCGACCTCCAGGAACAGACCTTCGGCTTCGTTGGCGCGCATTTCCGCCAGCAACTCACCACGAACCTCATCAAGCGGGCGCGGGCCCTGCGCGAGGATCTCGTCCAGCTGCACGACGTGAAAGCCGAAGTCGGACTTAACCGGACCATCGATTTCACCTGACGTCATGGCAAAGATGGCATCGCCCAGCACGTCCGGCAGCTGCGTCTTGGTACGAATACCGAGGTCGCCGCCGTTTGCCGCCGTACCGCCGTCCATGGAGGCTTCCGCCGCCACGTCTGCGAACGACTCACCGCCCTGCACCCGCGCCAGCAGCTCGCGAGCAAGCGCCTCGGCGGCGGCTTCGTCGTCACCGAACTGGATCAGAATGTGCCGCGCACGACGCTGTTCGTCCTGCAGGTAACGGTCTTTTTCAAACTCGTAGTACTCCGCCAGCGCAGCCTCTGAAATCTCGATGCCCTCGGCAACGTCGTCGCGACGGATCTCGATGTACTCGATATCGGCCGTCTCGGGCAACTGGTACAGCGTGGCGTTGTTGTCGTAGAAATCTGTAACCTGCTGCTCGCTCACCTCGATGGAATCCGCGATCTCATCGGCGTTGAACGTCGCCAGGCGCACCACGCGCTGCTCGGCGGCAAGGTTCAGGTAGCGACGATATTCGGCAGGCGTCACGATCGCCGTCGCGCCAATGGCGCGTTGCAGCTGGCTGCGGCGCAGCGACCTGCGCTGCTGTTCCTCAAACTGCTTCGGCTCCAGGCCGTTTTGAAACAGCAATGTCCTGTAGGTTTCCCGATCGAACTTGCCGCCGACCTGGAATTCCGGCTGCATCTGGATCATGTCCGTTATGGTCTGGTCAGAGATGCGAAAGCCCGCATCCTCCAGGTAGTTGTCAATCAACTGTTGCTGCACGAGGCCCTCGAGGACGTTCTCGCGCAGCTGCTGCCGAAACTCGGCCGGCAATTGTGCGAGCTGTGGATTCTGTTCAAGCTGGCGGCGGTAGGCGTTCTCGAACGAACCGGCGCCAATCTCCACACCGTCAACCTTGGCGGCGTAGTTATTGCCCACAAAGGCAAAGTTCGCCCCACCGACAAAAACGAAGGTGACGCCAATCAGGCCAAGGATCGCGATGGCGACCCAGCCGGTGAATTTTTCACGAAATGTCTGCAGCATGGTTTATTCAGTCTTCAATCAATTAAGGACGCACAACAGCGCGCTGTCCGGCAAGGCCGTGGATTCTATCTAAAAAAAAGCCCCGTGTCCGTCTGGACACAGGGCCTTTTCATCAGTGGCGGAGCGGACGGGACTCGAACCCGCGACCCCCGGCGTGACAGGCCGGTATTCTAACCAACTGAACTACCGCTCCGAATCTGGTGGGTGCTGACGGGATCGAACCGCCGACCCTCGCCTTGTAAGGGCGATGCTCTACCAGCTGAGCTAAGCACCCGAATCGTTACTCTTTTTCGATACCGAAAAAGCCCGCCGAAACGGGCTTCTTCCGTGCCTCACCCCTCGCGGGGCGCGCTAGTTTACGGCATCCTTCAGGGCTTTGCCAGCCTTAAATCCAGGAACATTGCTGGCTGGAATCTGGATGGTTTCGCCGGTTCTCGGGTTGCGGCCAGCGCGTGCTGCGCGTGCTTTTACCGAGAAGGTTCCGAAGCCAACCAGCGATACTGAACCGCCGTTTGAAAGCGTGCTGGTGACGGCATCAAGTACGCCATCAACTGCCTTGGTTGCATCCGCTCGTGACAGGCCAGCCGAGCTGGCAACTGCGTCGATCAATTCACCCTTGTTCATATACTCACCTTTACAGTTTGATTAGGAGTTGAATTGCCGCTTGCGTCTCCGTGCACTCACCCGCGGCTGCGATGCTTATACCAACTGACCCAAACACCGTCAAATTCCGCACAACCATGCGGGTTTCAGGATTTTTTTGAGGTGATCCCCGCACATCCGCCGGCAAGGTCTATTCAAAGTTAACAAACGTCACTTATGCATTGATGTTATTGAAGATTACGGCGCGGCAATCCTTGCCCGCCAGGGCTCAGACCGTGGAAAGCCCGTCAACTATGGCTTTCACGCCGGTTCTGAGCGGATCGACGCATGGCAAACCGGTGCGCTCGCTATAACGGCGCAAAACCGCGTGGCTGTCGTCTTCCGAGAGCATCGACGTATTGACCGAAATGCCAACACATTGCGCTAACGGGTTGGTCAGTCGGGCGGCAGACACGTTCATTTCGATCGTCTCCTCGAGCCCCGGCAGCGGGTAATCCGGCAGGCCGCGCATGTGCGTGCGTCCTTCGGAGTGACAGACCACCAGGGCATCCGGCTGCGTGCCGTGCAAAAGCCCTAAGCTCACGCCCGCAAACGACGCGTGCGACAGCGAACCCTGGCCCTCGACGAGGTCCCAGTGCTGCGGATCGTTATCCGGTGACAATGCCTCCGCGGCACCGGAAATAAAGTCGGCGATCACGCAATCGATGGCGATGCCGCTGCCGCAGACGAAAATACCGCACTGCCCGGTGGCCACGAAGTCGGCGTCCATGCCGCGCGCCTGCATTTCCTTCTCCAGCGCCAGCGCCGTGTACATCTTGCCGCCGGAACAATCGGTGCCGACCGTCAGCAGGCGCTTGCCGCTGCGCTTCTTGCCGTTGCCCGTGCGCAGCTTCAGCCCGCTGTGCCGGACATCGAGCAGCTGCCGGCCGCGCAACGTCGCGCGCTCGGCAACCTCCGTGATGTCGACGAGGCGATCGTGCATGCCGCTGGCAACGTCGAGCCCTGCGTCAAGTGCCTCGAGGATGGTGGGAATCCAGTCGGGCTCGATATAGCCGCCGCTGTTGTTAACCGTCAGCAGCAGCGTGCGCGCACCCTTGTCGTAGGCCTCGGCGACTGACAACGCCGGCAGGTCTTTGCTGATGGTGCAGTCCGGCAGACCGATTTCACCGACGCACAGCTCGGGGCGCCAGTCGACGATACTGTTCGCGATCTTGACGGAGAGCAGATCTGTCGCATTGCCAAGAAAAAGCAAATAGGGCGTCTGGATATTCATGCAGGTACAACCTTCTCGAATCGAACAAAAGTCCTGAACAAGGTCGCCCCGGCGCACTTCTCATAAAATGGCACGGCGTCGACCCACGGTATGATTGCGTGAAGATGCCCTTGTCTTTGCATGTCTGCAAGACATCTTCGCAACAAGGCGCAACCGACGCCCGAGCGGCGCGCGTCGGCAGAAACGCCCATCGGACCGAACCACGCTGTGCCGCGATTGTTGGCATCGTGCGCCGCGAAACCGATGACCGCATCACCCTGAACCGCAATGTGCAGCGACGCCGGCTCGTTGCCCGCAGCAGACATCACCTCGGCATGCCATGTGGGCCAGCGCTGTGCAAGGAATGCCGCCAGCGGTGCAAGATCGTCAGGGCCGGCGCGACGCAGCTCTATCGTGTCACCGAGCGCCTGCAGCGTTGATATAGCGCCGGCCTGCAGGTCTGCCAGCAGGTTGTATGCCTCGCCGGTCTTCGTATATCCCTGTGCCGCGAAGAACGCGAGACCGTCTTTCGTAGCGGGCATCGACGCCGGGCACCAGGTAGTTGGGCGCCGACTCGGCGACCCGCAAGACGCTCGCGCCGCGGTGGGTCAGTGCCGCTTCAAGGCGCCGCAACAATGCGGCACCGGTGCCCTGGCGGCGCGCCGCTGGTTCGACCGCGAGCAGTTTGACGATGCCGCGACTGACGCCGTCGACAACGCGTACGACGCCCATGCCGAAACCGAGCAGCCTGTCGCTGTCGCCATCGCAGGCAAGCAGGCAGGTCGCGCCCTCATCCGGGTCTTGCCGGACCTTCTCGGCCAGCAGCTCGAGCGTGAGGACATCATGCGCCGCGGCGTCATTCCACAGACGCAGTACGGCTGGTAGCTCATGCTCTTGCAGCGGGCGGATCGTCACGCCGGTGCCGGTATCAGCGCAGCACTCGGGAGAAATCGGGTCTGTGCGCGCGCTCGCGCTGCAACTCGATCTCGTAAATCGCGTTACCGAGGTCCTTGAGGAACGGCAATGCGATCTCGTCGTATTCGTAATCGTTATCGTTGAAAGTCTGGTTGGCGTTGGTGTAGATCGTCGCCGCCAGCAGGAACTCGACGCCGTTGTCGATATCCACGATGTAGGCCGCGTCCGTGAGAAAACCGTAGGCATCGCCAACCTTGTTGAAGATACGAATGTTGTCAGGCACGTCCTGCGCCTTGCCGCCGTACATGAAGAACTTCACGTAGCCTTCGGGATACCGTTCCGTGTCCGCGTACTCTGCGATACCGCTGTCGGCAGGATAGCCGGACATGTTGCGATACAGGAACGCGTAGTCGTCATCACCGAGGTCAAAGCGCGCGCCGCTATCAACAGCGTCCGGGAACAGCAGCGCCTTGATGACATCGTGCTGTGCCTGGATCGGGTACGCGTTCTTGGTGGCAAAATCCTTGGGCCGCTCGAGGCGTTCGCCGCCCACCATTTCGGCCCTGCCCAGCAGGATGGGGTCCGCAGCCGTGTAGTCGATTTCACTGTAGGCCGCAGCCTGCTGGTACACCACATCGTCGCCCTTCATGAACACGAGTGCCGGTGTGTTGCGGTTCGCCTCGACGTCGAGCGCGATCTCCAGTCGATGCATGATGCGGGTATCGGCAAACCCCAGTTGCTGCAGGCGTTCATTCAGTCCCTGCTGCGTCATGAACTCGTAGAGACGGTTGAAGGCGTCGTTGTCACTGACCAGCAGGACCTCACGCACATAGCGACCTATGGACTTGCCCTCCGCCGCACCGGCAACGCGCATTTCAGTATCGCGATCCAGTCCGGCAATCTCGAGACGATTGAGCTTCTCAAGTGCCAGGGCCGCGGTGGGCAACTTGACCGTGCTCGCCGGGTAGAAGTACTCGTCAGCATTTAGCCGATAGCTAAACGATCGAAACGACGGCCTGTTGTCTGCATCTCGGTCGATCTGCGTATACAGAATCTGCACGCGGTGTTTTTCGGGGTCATCGAGGACCGTCGCAAACTGCGCGGGCTTCGCGCGCATTAACTCCTCGAGCGACCCGCTCCACGCATCATCCTCGTCGCAAGCCGTCACCCCCATCAGCACAACTCCCAGCAGCAGCAGGCGCAAGTCACGCCACCCGTTGAATATCGGCACCCAGCGACGCCAGTTTCTTTTCCAGTTGCTCATAGCCGCGATCCAGGTGATAGATACGGTTAACCCGCGTCTCGCCTTTGGCGACCAGTCCCGCCAGCACCAGGCTGGCACTGGCGCGCAGGTCGGTGGCCATGACCGGCGCTGCACTCAGGCCGCCCGGTGTGCCACGCACGACGGCGACCTGCGACATCGGCGTGATGTCGGCGCCCAGGCGCACCAGCTCCTGCACGTGCATGAAGCGATTCTCGAAAATGCCTTCGGTAATGACGGAGGTACCGTTCGCCTGCGTCATTAGTGCCATGAACTGCGCCTGCAGGTCGGTCGGAAAGCCCGGATGCGGTGACGTGGACATGTCTGCGGCGCGCCACCCGCTGCAGGCGCCGACCGTAATTTCCGACTCACCCGTGCTGATCTCGAAACCACATTCCCGCAGCTTGAATATCAGTGCTTCCAGGTGCTCAGGAACGCAATCGTCGACCGTCACTTCGCCGCCGGTGATAGCACCTGCCAGCAACAGCGTGCCGGCCTCGATGCGGTCTGCGACAATCGTGTGCGATGCCGGCTGCAACTCGTCGACACCCTCGATAGTAATGACGCTGGTGCCCTCGCCTTCAATTTTGGCGCCCATCGACTGCAGGTAGTGCGCAAGATCGACCACCTCGGGTTCCTTGGCCGCGTTTTCGATGACCGTCGTACCCTTCGCCAGCACCGCCGCCATCAGCGCGTTTTCGGTGCCGCCGACAGTGAGTTTCTCGAACAGGATGCGTTCGCCGACGAGGCGCTTCGCCTTGGCGATCACGTAGCCGCCGTCGATTTCTATGCTGGCACCCAGTTTCTGCATGGTTTCCACGTGCAGGTCGATTGGCCGGGATCCGATGGCGCAACCACCGGGCAGGCTGACCTTGGCTTCGCCATAGCGAGCCAGCAGCGGTCCCAGGCACAGGATGCTCGCGCGCATTTTGCGCACCAGGTCGTAAGGGGCGAGCTTTTCAGCTGGCGGCGCGGTCGTGATGGTGACCTTCGAGCCATCGCGCACAAATTCGCAACCCAGCGCTTGCAGCAATTGATGCGTCGAATCGATATCGCGCAGCAGCGGCACGCGTTCGAAGGTGTGTGTGCCATCCGCGAGCAGCGCCGAGAACAGTACTGGCAGCGCCGCATTCTTGGCACCGCTGGTGGAAACCCTTCCCTTAAGCGTCGGGCCACCTTTGACTAAAATTGAATCCAATGTCGATCTCCTTTGCGAGCGGCGAGTATGTTACGCGAGCATCGCAAGTAATTGTGTCTAACTGGTGTCGTCCTTGCGACCGAAGCTGGCATCCAGCGGAATCATGGCAACGACCAGGAAGGATGGAATCGTCGCAATCATGACCCAGCTGAAGAATTTCGGGTAGCCGAGCCATTCCTGCAATGCGCCGCTGAAGAGCCCGGGCAGCATCATGCCAAGTGCCATGAAGCCGGTGCAAATCGCGAAATGTGCCGTGCTGTGCTCACCGCGCGAAATGTAGATCATGTACAGCGTGTATGCGGTGAAGCCGAAGCCGTAGCCGAACTGCTCGACGCCAACCGCGATATTGACCAGCAGGAAACTCTCGGGCTGCATCCATGCCAGGAAGATATAGACCGCGTTCGGCAGGTTGATCGCAACGACCATCCACCACAACCAGTACTTGAGGCCCTGCCTTGCCGCCAGCAGGCCGCCGGCGATACCGCCAATGGTCAGCATCAGCGCGCCCACTGTGCCGTAGACGAAGCCGACTTCCGCCGTGCCGAGCGCCAGCCCGCCGACCGCACGGTCGTCGAGCAGGAACGGTGCCGCGAGCTTTACCAGCTGCGCCTCGGCGATGCGATACAGCAGCAGGAAGGCGAGCAACTTGCCAACGTGCGCCTTTTTGAAGAACGCGATGAAGGTCTCGACGAACTTGTTGACCAGTCCCTGCAGCGACTCGACCCGCCCGTCGATGTCCGTATCCGGCCGTGGCAGGCTGCGGCGATGCCAGGCAAACAGCAACAGGTACAGTGCCGCCAACAGATAGAAGGTGATGCTCCAGGCGAGCGGAATGTTCTCAACCCGGCCTTCCAGGTATCCCGCAACCATCACCAGCAGGCCCTGCCCGGTGATCATGGCGAGGCGATAGAAGGTATTCCTGATGCCGACGAACCAGGCCTGCTCGTGATCCGTCAACGACAGGATATAGAATCCGTCCGCGGCGATATCGTGCGTTGCAGAACTGAATGCCACCAGCCAGAACGCGGCCAGCGTATAGCGCAGGAAATTGTCGCCGGGGATCGTGAACGCGATCGCTGCGAACGCTGCGCCGATCAGCAGCTGCATCGCCACGATCCAGTAGCGCCGCGTCCTTAAGATGTCGACCAGCGGACTCCACAGCGGCTTGATGATCCACGGCAGATACAACCAGCTGGTGTAGAACGCAATCTCGCTGTTGCTGAGTTCGAGCTTCTTGTACATGATGACCGACACGGTCATCACTGCAACGAACGGCAACCCTTCGGCGAAATACAGACTCGGGATCCAGCGCCAGCGACTGCCCTTCTCTGCTGTCACGCTCACACGGCGGCCTTTGCCAACAGGCGATCACGCGCCATCATCAGGCTGCCGGTGACTGGTTCACGTATCACCGAGACTGATGTTGGCTCGCTACCCAGCTGCTGCAGCTTCAGAAGCAGCAACTCGCGGTACATCGTATTCGAGCAAATAATTCCGCCGGCGATTGCGAGTGGTACGTCGGCGCCGAAGCCAAGCTTGTTGGCTGTCGCCATGACCAGCTTTGCGGTCGAGCCGGCGGCCTCGGCGACGATCTCTATAGCAACATCATCACCAGCCTCGGCAGCGTGCAACAGCACCGGCGCCAGCGCCGCGATCTCGCGACGAATGTCCTGATGCTGCCCCAGCCGCTGCAGGATTTCTCGCGGATTGTCGGTCAGCAGTCTCTCCAGTACGCGCTCTACGAGTATGGTCGATGGTCCGATGCCGTCAACCGCATCGGCAACGGCGCTTAACGCACGTCTGCCGAGGTCATAGCCACTGCCGGTGTCACCGAACCAGTGACCCCAGCCACCGGTCATGGTGCGCTGCCCGCCGGCATCTTTGCCGACCGCGACCGAGCCTGTGCCGACGATGAGTGCGATCCCCTTGCCGTCGCGCGCACCCGCGGCAAGTACTGGCTCTGCGTCCGACACCACATCGACGTCCGTGGCGAGCTGGCAGCGCGCGGCCCAACTGCTGATGACGGCCTGCACATCCGGCAGCGCGCTGCCGGCCAGCGCGAGTACCGCGTAGTCCAGCGTCTCGCCCTCGGTGCCCGAACTTCTCCTGGCTTCATCAACAGCAACTTCAAGATTGATCTCGGCGTGTGCCGGGCCGATGGCGCGAACATTGGACGGGCCGCCAAACCCTTTGCCCAGTTCGATGATCTCGCCATCCGCATCGACCTCGGCAATGCAGGCCGCGGTTTTCGAACCGCCGCCATCCACGCCGAGGATGAGTCGCCGCGCGCTCACTGCTCGTCGAGCGCGATTCGCAGGCGCCCTCCGGCATCCTGCAGGCGTCGCCTCGCAGTCGTCGTATCCACCTTGAGGCGTTGGCAGACGATGGCGGTTTTCAATTCTCCGTCACAGGCCGCAAGCAATGCTTTTGACTCTGCGTCGCCGATATCGGTCAGCTGTCGCAGAATACGTAGCGAGCGGCCGACGAGTTTCTCGTTGCTTGCCTGCAGGTCCACCATGAGGTTGCCGTAGGTCTTGCCAAGCTTGACCATGCTGGCGGTGGTCAGCATGTTGAGCACCAGTTTGGTTGCCGTGCCCGCTTTCATGCGCGTGGAACCGGCCAGCACTTCCGGGCCGGCAACGACGGCGATCGTGATGTCCGCATGCGCCTCGATAGGCGCGTCCCTGTTGCAGGTTAGCGCGATGGTTGCGGCGCCAACCGCGCGTGCCGCATCGAGCGCGCCCAGGACGTACGGCGTCGTGCCGCTTGCCGCGATGCCCACCACCGCATCTTTCGCGCTGATTTGCAGCGAGCGCAAATCATCAGCGCCAAGCTCGGCAGAATCCTCGGCGCCCTCGACTGCGCGTCGTAACGCACCATCGCCGCCGGCAATCAGGCCAATCACCTGCTGTGGATCTGCGTTGAATGTCGGTGGACACTCCGAGGCGTCCAGTACGCCGAGCCTGCCGGACGTGCCGGCGCCCATGTAAATCAGTCGGCCACCGTCAGCGAGTCGTGCCGAAATAACGTCGATCGCGGCTGCGATGTCAGTTGCTGCCGCAGCGACCGCGGCCGCTATTTTGGCGTCTTCGTCATTGATCAGTCGCACGAGTTCAGCCGTGCTCAATTGATCAAGATCAGCCGAGGCGGGATTGGGCGTTTCTGTTGTTAAGTTATCGTGCATTGCTCTATTGTATGCCGCAATGATCCTGCGACGCCTGTTGTCTGTATTCCTGCTGCTCGCCAGCATGCCAATGGCGTGCGCCACTGACACGCTCGCGGGCGTCGATATCCTCGAGCGTGACGGCTTTGCCACGCTGCAGGGCCAGCGTGTTGCGTTGATCACCAACCACACTGGCCTCTCCCGTGACGGCCGCAGCACGATTCGAATGTTGCATGACGCCGCCGATGTGGAGCTGCTGCGCATCTTCAGCCCCGAGCACGGCATCGAGGGCAAACTCGACATCCCGAAAATTGCTGATGGCACCGAGTCGGGTACCGGCATCCCGGTTTTCAGTCTGTACGGTGAGGTTCGTGGTCCGACGGCCGAGATGCTCGAAGGCATTGATGTCGTCGTCTTCGATATCCAGGACATCGGCACGCGCTTCTACACCTATATCTCTACCATGGGTAAGGCCATGGAAGCGGCAGCGCAACATGGGGTGCGCTTCGTCGTCCTCGATCGACCGAATCCCGTCAACGGGCGCGATGTGGCAGGTCCCGTGCTCGAGGACGGCCTGCAGTCGTTCGTTGGCTATCACACTATTCCCGTGCGCCACGGCATGACGGCCGGCGAACTCGCACTGATGTTTCGCGACGAGCTGCAACTGGACCTCGATCTCGACGTTGTGACGGTTAGCGGTTGGCGACGCGGCGAGTACTTCGACGAAACCGGGCTGACCTGGGTCAACCCGTCGCCGAACATGCGCAGCCTGCGAGCCGCCATCCTGTATCCGGGCATCGGCCTGCTCGAAACCACCAACGTATCGGTTGGTCGCGGCACGGACACGCCCTTTGAAATCTTCGGCGCACCGTGGCTCGACGGTGCCGATTTTGCCAGCAAGCTCAATGCGCTCGACCTGCCGGGTGTCGAGTTCGCCGCAGAAGCGTTTACTCCCGATGCCAGCACGTTTGCAAACGAAGCCTGCGGCGGTGTGCGCATCACGATCACCAATCGCGACCGTATCGAACCGCTTACGGTCGGTTTCAGCATTGCGCGGCAGCTGCTGCTGGACTACCGCGACGACTGGCAAACCGATCGTTACATTCGGCTGCTCGGCAATACGGCCGTCCTTGATGCGCTGCTTGCGGGCGCCGACGTTGCTGCTGTCGAGGCGGTCTATCGTGACGGACTCGCGTCCTTCCTTGAGCGTCGCAGCGAATACCTGCTGTATGACTGACGTCACTTAAGAGCCCGCCCGCGAGCCAAGCAATAGCGACTTCTGCTCTGCGACCCATTTAAAGTAATCGCGTAGCTCAAGTTTCGCTGCAGCATCGCTGTCGAGCAGTACCGTCGCCGCCTGGTGCATCTGCAACATCGATGCCGGGCACATCGCGGCAACCGGACCCTCAATGGCCTGACGCACGGCCTCGGCTTTCGACGCCCCGGTTGCGAGCAGTAACACATGCCTCGCATCCATGATGGTTCCTATGCCCATCGTTATCGCCGTGCGCGGCTGCTGCTCAGCGTTGTCGAAGTAACCACTGTTTGCCGCAACCGTGTTCCGCGTCAGGGTTTTCACGCGCGTGCGCGATCGCAAGCTCGATGCAGGTTCGTTGAAGCCAATGTGACCGTTCTGACCAATGCCGAGGATCTGCAGATCGATGCCGCCGCGTGATCGCAGCAGCGCCTCGTACGCCGGACCGATGGCGAGCGGGTCTTCGCCCGGCCCACACTCCGGCAAGAACGTGCTGCCCGGGTCGATATCGATGTGGTCAAACAATTCACGCTGCATGAAGTGACGGTAGCTCTGCGGGTCGCCGGCACTGAGCCCGATGTACTCATCGAGGTTGAAGGTGGTGACATCGCGGAACGAAATCAGCCCTTGTTTGCAGTCCTCAATCAGGTGCCGATAGGTTGCCAGCGGCGAATTACCGGACGCCAGACCGAGCACCGCATTCGGTTTGTCCTGCAACAACTGCCGCACGATGCGGGCGGCCGCTTCGGCTACCTCGGCGCTGTCTTTGAGAATAATGACGTCCATGTCAGCTGTGTATCTGCATGTCGCCGTCGATCCAGCTGCGGGTGACGTTCAGGTCAGCGTCGAGTGTCACCAGGTTGGCGCGATAGCCGGGGCCCACGAAACCCATGTCATCGTCGACACCAATCGCTGTGGCCGGGTACGCCGACGCCATGCGCAGCGCCTCACCCAGCTCAACGCCACCGAAACGCACGGTGTTGCGTACCGCATCGCACATACCAATCGCACTTCCCGCCAGTACGCCTGCTGCCGTCACGCAGCGGCCGTCGCTTGCCGTAATGGTCTGACCGTAGAGCTCGAAACTCGTCGCTGTTGCGCCGACCACCGGCATCGCATCGGTGACCAGGCATACCTTGCCGCGCGTCTTGGCGCGAATGGCAACGCGCAGCGTGGCCGGGTGAACGTGGTAACCATCCGCAATGATCCCGACATAGCTCTCGGCGTCGTCGAGTGCGGCGCCAACCATGCCGGGCTCGCGACTCTTAAGCGGCGTCATGGCATTGAACAGGTGCGTGAACCCCGACATACCGGCGTCCAGTGCGACCCTTGCTTGTGCAAAGGTCGCCGCGCTGTGGCCGCCGAAAACGGTCACGCCTGCAGCGCACAGTGCGGCTATCGTTTCTGCAGGGACGGTCTCCGGCGCGATCGTCAGCAGCGTGCGACCCGCGGCCAGCGACGTGAGCAGTTGCAGTGCATCGTCGTCGAGCGGTCGCATGAAGGCAGCGTCATGCACGCCACGAAACTCAGCGTTAAGGTGCGGGCCTTCCAGGTGAATGCCGAGGACACCCGGCATGTTGTCTTGCATTGCGGTCGACACAGCGTCGATAGCCTGGCGCATGACCTCGGGATCATCACTGATCAACGTGGGCAGACAGGCCGTGGTGCCAAACGCGCGATGAGCTGTGGTGATTGTGCGCAGGGTTTCGATAGTCGGCGCCGCGTTAAACAAAGCACCGCCGCCACCGTTCACCTGCAGGTCGATGAACCCGGGGGCCAGCAGCTCGCCGCCGAGATCGACAACCTTGCCACTGCTCTTGCGCGGTGCGCCTCGCGCCAGGATCTCGCGGATCCTTCCTGCCTCAATGACCACGTCGAGGTCATCATGCAGTTGCCTGCCATCGAACAGGCGGCAATTGCTGAGCAACATCTCAGGCATTGTCTCTCCCCATAACCTGGCCGGCCAGGCTGCCCGCCAGCAACGTTACCAGCGAGCCCGTAAGCGCATACCACGCCCAGTGCAGTGGCGTCAGGTAGGCGATGCACGACAATACCACTACGCCCACGACAAAGCCGGCAAGTGCTGCACGCTGCCGCACCCGTGGCACGAATACGCCGAGGAAATACAATCCGAGAACCGGGCCCGCCGCGAAGCCGCTGATCTTCAACACGTTCGCAACAATGCTCTCATTCGATGCCAGCATGCCGAAGAACAGCGCGATGCCGGTCTGCACGATGCCGAACGCAATGGTTGCAATGCGACCCGCGCGTAACGTGGCGCCGTCGTCGGGCGGCACCTTCTTCATCGGCAGGTACAGGTCGTTGATCAATGCGGCGGAAGACGAGTTCAGCGAGCTGGACAGCGTCGACATCGCCGCGGCAAACACGGCGGCCAGTGTCAGGCCAAGCAGTCCGGCCGGCATGTAGTTGACGATGAAGTGCGCCAGCAACTGGTCGTTCTTCACGCTGACCGCAGAACCAGCGGCCGTGATCTCGAACAGGCTCGCGAGACCCACACCGATCAGCAGGAACACGGCAAACTGCAGCATCACGATGAAGCCGCTGAGACCGAGCGCGAGGGCCGCATCCGATTGTTTCTTCGCTGACAGGTAACGCTGCACCATCATCTGGTCGGTGCCGTGGGTCGCGGCTGTCAGGAATGCACCGCCCGCGAGACCGGCCCAGAAGGTCATGCCCGGTTTGAACAGATCGAAGTCGAAATCGAACACCTGCAATTTGTTATCGGCGTTTGCGAACGCGACGATCTGCTCAAGACCGCCCGGCGTTGACGACACGATGATCTTGGCCGCTACCAGCGCGCCCAGCATGTAAATGATGAACTGGATGCAGTCGTTCCAGATCACGGAACGTGCGCCACCGATAAACGTGTACAGAATCGTAACGACGCCGATGAAGATCACGCTCAGGTTCAGGTCCAGACCGAGCACAATCTGTAACACGAGCGCGGTGAGGAACAGGCGCAACGCGTCGCTTGCATTGCGTGTCAGCAGGAACAACGAAGAGACGAGCCGCCTGCTGGTGGTGCCGAAACGGGTTTCAAGAACTTCGTAGGCAGTAAACGGCTTGCCGCGAAAGTACAGCGGCAACAGGACAAAGATGACGCCCAATCGGCCGACAATGTAACCAATGGTGATTTGCAGAAACGTGAGATTGCCGTTGGCAGCCGCTGCCAGACCCGGAATGCTCAGAAACGTGACGGTGCTGGTCTCGGTCGCAACGATGGACAACAGCAATGCGCCCCACGGCAGCGAACGATCACCGAGGAAATAGCGGCTGGCGGATTGTTTGCCGCGCCCGATCCAGACGCCGAACGCCAGCACCGCGAGCATGTAGGCGATGACGATAGCCGCATCGAGCGCGCCAATGTTAATCGACATACGGTCGCTCCAGCAGCAGCGCATCATCGTAGCTGCGTGCCTCGAACGAGATTGCTGCGCCTGCCGCGTTCAGCAGCGGAAATACATAGACGGGGTCAAAGCGTGCCTGCCAGTTGCCGTTGTCACCGCGCTCCACGCGCACGTCCAGGTGGCCGTAGTGCTTGCCGCCGCTTTGCAGCACGCCAGCGTCACTCCATACCTCGGGCGCATCGGTATCCGCGAGGAACACGCGGTACGGATTCTCAGCCAGGGGATCCGCACCGCGCAGACCGTCGCCGCCGATGCCGACGGTGAAATAGTGCAGCGTGTGTGGCGCTTCCGTGCCGTTCGGCAGGACCTCGTTGCCGCGTCATCGCCGAATGCTCGTAGAGTTCGTCGTGGCCATTGAAGACCGCATCAACGCCGTAGCGCATCAACAATGGCGTCAGCTCGCGCAGCGGCAGACCGGATGAAAAATTCTGCTCATCGTCAACGCCGGGTGGTCGCCCGTGGATACCGGAACTGTACGGTGCGTGATGGAACATCACGAAGGTAAACGCCTTGTTCGCCTGCGCCGCGGCGAGTTGCGTTTCAAGCCAGGCGTGCTGTGCAGAATCCGCCTGCCAGCGCGGCGCGGTGCCGTCGAGATACCAGTTGGTATCCATCGACGAACGCTCGGGGAGGCCGTTGTTGATGTCGAGCACCAGCAGTGCAACAGGGCCCTGCTCGTGCAGGTAGAAAGAAGGCTGGCCGAAGTACGCCTGGTACTTGTCGATGGCACGCCGCGCAGCCCCGTAGCTGCCAAGATCGCGGGGACCGCCGAAGTACTCGTGATTGCCTGGCGCCGGCAGCAGTCGCGTGGTTGCCGCGAGGGTTGCGTTGTGGCGCCAGAACTCGTCCCAGTCACGCTGCTCTCCGCCGGACTCTACAAGGTCACCTGCGATGGCAACAACGTCCGGTGACTTACTCGCGATGACCGCCAGGTTCTGCCGGTAGCCCTCGTCCTGATCGATAAAATAGCGACGCTCACTCGATGCATCACCCGCTGGTGTCCAGCGCGCGTGCGCGCCGCGGGACTCAGGCTCCGTCTCGCTATCGCCGTAGACGATGAGATGCGCACGGTCAGGCGTCGGTGTGCGAATCTGCAGCGACGCCTGCTGACCGTCCTGCGTAATCGTCACCTCGAGAGTTTGCGACGGAACGAGGCCGCTCAGCGTCACCGTGTGCTGCCAGGGGAGCGACTGCGCATGCTCGAGGTGAGGGTACTCTGCGAGACTGTAGGCAAGCTCACAGGCACGTCGCGACGTGCTCGTCAGATCGCCGTAGTCAGCATCGGCGCCGCCGACACTGACCGCGCCCGCAGCAGCCGACGCCGAAAACCAGGTAATTGTCGTGCTCTCTTCGTTTTGCGATTGCACGTACGGCGTCACGCGAAACGCAGACTCATTGCCGGATGCCAGTGGCGGTGCTTCGCTCTGATACTCGGCAACGCGCTTCGCCCAACCCGGCATCCAGCGCGCCTCATTGCGTTCGGGTGGCGAGTTGCTGACGCGCAACTGCAGCCGGTTCTCCGCGGCCCTGCTGAACTGTGCAACGAGTCCCGGCGCGTCTGCGGCTGCATCGTCGACGATGTCGCCCAGCACCTGCACCAGGCCCCAGCCTTCACCCGCGTAGCGTTCCCGGGGATTGCTGCCGAGACCCTTGAAATTGAAGTAGTCAATAACGGCGAACAGACCCTGCGAGTCCGCCAGCAGACGTTGCAACAAGGCGGTCAGTGCGGCCTTGTCCTGACCTTCCAGCTGCAGCGCGTTCCAGCGCGCATTGAAGCTCGACACGATGTACTGCGCCTGCAGCGGCGCACTGTTCGCAAGCCACTCACGCAGGGATGCCGTGCGCTCACTGTCCAGCATCGCATCGAAGTCCTGCTTGCTTGCCCAGGGTGCATCGGGAACCACGTCGCCCGCGAGCCACTCCGGTATCGAATGGCACTCGTCGACGTTGGCCTTCTGGTACTCGAGCATCAGCGGAAACGATTCATCGAACGGCGCATCGACGCCCTCCGGGAACCAGATGAAATGACCGATGCCCATGGACGGGAAATCCTCGCCCGCATTCCAGTGAGCGAGATATTCCATCTTGCCGTTGGTTTCGTTTTGAAAGATGCGCGACGCGATCCAGTAGTAGTCCGCGTCCATCAGCTGCGGCATTTGCAGACGCGTATTGTCGCTGCGCGCGCAGCCGGCCAGCAGCACGAAGATCAACAGCAACCAGGGCCCGACCGCGCCGCCGCCTCCGCCGCCGCCTGCCGCTGCTGGTGATGGCGGACTGACGGCGCGCACGCTGCGCCGCGTTGTGTGCACGGCGCCTTTGTCGTCGGTAACCGCCAGCTCAACAATGTAGTCGCCGCCGACCGGGAACGTATTCGACGACACAACGCCACTGCCGACCTGGCCACCGCCAAAGTCCCAGGCGAAACCGACTACAGCGCCGTCCGCATCCGTGCTCGCGGCCGCATCGAACTGGCAAGTGGTCTGGTTGCAGTTCCACGTGAAGCTCGCTTGCGGCAATCGATTGACCTCGGGAGGCGTCACACCGCCATTGATCAAAGCGTGATAGCGCGGCCAGTCCCAGTTGATGCCGGGGTCCGTGTGCGTCTGGTCCGGATAGTGCTGATGGCCCATCACCGTGAAGGTTTCACTCAGCGTTACCACCGTGCTGTGCGAGGGGCCGTCGTAGGTCATCGCGCAATCGATCAGGTACATGTTGCAGGTGTAGGCAACCAGCTTCGCCGACTCCTCGTACATGGTGTCCGTGTACCAGTCCGCGTTGTCCACGAAGCCTTCGTGCTCGATGCCGATGGTGTATGGGTTGGAGTTGCGCGCATGCCACGCCTTGTCGGCGTTGCGCACCATCTGCGTGAGCTGTCCGTCGGAGGAGCGCATCAGGTAGTGCGCGGATACTTGCGAGGTTGGATTGAGGAACCAGGCGATGCTGCCCGCGTAGGAACCCTGCATCGTGTGCACGACCACATGGGTAATTGCAGAGCTGCCGCGCGAACTGTACGAGTAGGCTTCTTCCCAGGTCGCGCCCGGGTAATCCACGTCTATCTGCTCAGTCGCCCCAGCCGAGCCAGCGGAAAAGGATGCAGTTTTTTTTTTGCCGTTGTCAGTGTCGCCAACGGCCGCACCGTCAGCGTCGAACACCAGTGTCTGCGCCTGCAACTGCTGCAGCTCATTTGCGGTGAACACCTGGCGCAGGTCAACGGCGCGCGGCGCTACCTGGACAGTACCGAGGTCAATGCCGCTTCCGGCGGT
Organism: uncultured Gammaproteobacteria bacterium; assembly: GCA_963698425.1. GTDB lineage: Bacteria > Pseudomonadota > Gammaproteobacteria > Steroidobacterales > Woeseiaceae > UBA1847. The sequence goes on from CAVOQR010000010.1 coordinate 39,600, forward strand.
TCGATAGACCTCGTAGGCATGACTGGTGACGGCATAGCGGGTGGCGTCTGACGTCACCTCGATGCCGGACAGCAGTTCGACGATTGGGCGCAGTTCTTCGAACGGCCGCCCTTCGAGGCCATACTCCGTAATTCTTGCCGCAACGAAGGCTGCGACCGCGTCGACGTAGACGGCCTCACTTGCCAGCAGCTGCTCACGCGGGATAGCAGCCGCTTCGGCAACCCGGCCAAGCAGGTCAACGAAGCCGTATTGATCCGTGCCGTACAGACCGAACAGACCGTAGACGGGCGGCATGTCGTGGTGCGTCGGGGTCGTTTCAGGGATGCGGTGTTGCCAGCGGGTCGCGGCCCATGCCTGCGCCTCAAGATAGCCAGCCGGTATCTCGGGATACTCGACATAGGCCTGCTGAATCAGCGCCTGCGACTGCTGCCTGGCAGCCACAGTGCCGTCCGGTGCCGCCAGCGACACCAGGGGTAACAACAACAGCGCCACAATCAACCTGCGCATCAGCCTGTGACTCCCCGAGACGTTTGCTGCCAATAAAAATGCGCCATGCTCCTGCCTTCCCCGGGGGACGGGTTCAGGCAGGTGCATGACGCAAGTTCAGTCCTTACAGCACTGATTGTCAGTGCTTAGTTGAACTGGTATTTAACCGCCAACTGGATACGACGTGGACGATAGAACCTGGTCGGATCACCAAATCCGGCGTTGTTCGCATCGCGATCGATCGCGTAGCCGGTCTGGTTGTCGAACACGTTGAATACGTCTGCGCGCAACTGGATGTTGTGGTTACCCGCAAACATGAAGTTGTGCGTGTAGTTCAAATCCAGCTGCCAGTGTGACGATGTCGTCCGTGAACCTGCAGGCTCCGCGTACTTGATCGTATCGCTTGAGCTGCCGGTCTGGCTGGCGTAAACGAAGCGATCCCACGCCTCCCAGGGCTCGCCTGACTGGTACACAAGGTAAGCACCGGCACGACCGTTCCAGGTGAAGTCATACGCACCGTAAACCTTGAACAGGTGGCGACGATCGCCACCGAGGTTGCCGCCCTTGAAGTTCCAGAGCTGGCGACCGGGGCCATCAGCGAGGTTCGATGAACCGATGAAGATCGCCTGGTCATTGTCGGTCGTCGTGACGTCCTGATCGAAGTTGCCGTAGTAATGGCTCCAGGTGTAGGAACCGCGCAGGAACAGGTTGTCCTTGTTCCAGTCGGCTTCGAAACTGGCTTCCCAGAAACTGGTCTGTCCGGTATCGAGCTGCGCGATGACAAAGGAAGAACCGCCGATCTCGGCGCGGATGTCGTCGAGGTTGGGCACATACAGTTCCGCCGGAATGCCATCAGGCAACGGCAGACCCGGGTGCGGGTAATTGATGCGGTCAGCATTGCCGGTATCTTCCCAGAAGCGCCTGGACTCGCGATTACGCACGTGAGCACGCAGTGACAACTCGTCCGAGTACTCCTTGGTGAATCCAAGCAGGTACTCATTGGTGAAACGCGGCTTCAGGCCATCCTGGAACCACTTACCGGATGACGAATCAACCGTGTCTCCAACGATGTAGTTGCCGTCCTCGTCGAAATAGACGTCGATGCGGCTACGCAGGTTGCGATCCCAGGACGCGGCACGCGCCAGCGATGAAGCCGACGGGTTGTAACGCGCGTAGTTGAAGTAGACCGACGAGGTATCGTTGTAATCCCAGGTCACGCCGAGTCGCGGCTGGATCATGTCTTTCCAGTCGACTTCGTACATCTCGTACTTGGTACCTGGCGACTGCATCAGCCCTGTGAGCGTATTCATACCGGTGGTATCCGGCGCGAGGCCCTGACCGTACAGCGTATCGTTGCTGAACAGCACACCAATGTTGTAGGTCCAGTCACCGGCCGAGATCGTGTCGTTGATCTCGAAGCTCTGCATTTCCGAGCTTGAGTAGATCGACGGAATCAGCTCACCACCACCCGGGCTCAACAGCGACTGCTGTTGCACTCGTGCGACGAAGTACGCGTCGACTGACGAACCGTCACCCGGATCAACCGAGACGGTGCCACCCGGGATGTCGATAAAGCCCCAGCCGTTGGAGCGGCGCGCGAGGTCCTCGGCAACGTCCATGAACTGGTAGCCAACATGCAGATCGTGCGTCGTGTTGCCGACGTACAAGGTGTGATCAAAGGCAATTTCCCAGCTCTCGCGGAAGAAGTCCTGATCATCAATCTGCGAGAATCCACCGACGGCACCACCGCCATTCACCGTGTCATAGCTGTAGGCGTTGATGTACGGCTGCAGGAACGCATTGAAAGCGATGTCTTCAGGCGTTACCGGGTCGCGGTAAAGCGGCAGATTGACGTAACCCTGCGTATCGAGAGCTGCGATGTTCAGCGGATCTCCCTGCTGCGGGATGAAGTCGAACTGGTTATCCGGCCGCGAAGAGTTAAGGTTTTCGAAGTCCGTGTACTTGAAGCTCAGTGAGCTGTCCTGACCGATGAGCCAGGAGCCTTCGAGGATGAGAATATCCTGTGTCGCTTCCGAGCCGACGGAAACCGTCGGTGCCTCGAACTGGCCGATGCTGGCGTTGTTCTCTTCACGATCCGAAGAACGGTAGCTCGCGTCAAACAGCAGATTCTCTGTTGGCGCAAACGTCATCTTCAGGAAGTACTCGTCACGGATATTGTCGTAGTCGCCCACGGAGCCATATGCGTTCGACGTATTGCTGCGCGTGCGCTCCGGACGGTAGTACGAGGTGTAGAAGTACAGGTGATCACGAACAATCGGGCCACCAAGGCTCAGCACTGACCAGCTGCGGTCTTCGTCAAATTCGAGCGAGCTGCCGGTATCGAGATCGCCTGTCATGCTGGCGCTCTGCAGCTGGTAGGAAACCTCTGCCTTGAACTCGTCCGTACCACGCTTGGAAACGGTGTTCATGAGGAAGCCACCGGAACGGTTGAAGCCAACCGCTTTGGCGCCACCGCGAACGACAGAAACCTGCGCGATGTCATGCGACGAAGGCTCACTCGCGAGTACGCCGAACAGCGGCAGAGACACGTCCACGCCGTCAAACTGGTAGGTGTTGTCCTGTCCTGAACCACCGGCACTCGGGCCGCGAACGTCGAGTTCCGAATACTGCACGCCCGGAATCAGCTTCATGAGGTCGCGGTATTCCTGGCCGACGGGCACAGCGTCGATCGTGTCGGCGCTGATCGCGTTCTTCAGAGAGCCCTGACCGGTATCGGCGAGCATCTGCTCACCCATGACGACGATTTCTTCCATCGCCTCGCCGGAGACAACGAAGACTTCCGACGTCTGCTGCAGCAGGACCATGACTTCGCGGCGCTGTGTGCTGCCGTCAGGCATGTTGAATTTGAGTTCGTATTCTCCCGGTGGCAATAACCGGAAACGATAGCGGCCGTTGTCGGCAGACGTCGCGGTGCGACCCTGCGGCAGAATGTTACTGCTGGCTTCGATGACGACGCCGGCAACCGGGTTACCGGTAGCATCAGTCACCTGGCCGACAATTTCGCCGGACTGCTGTGCGTGGGCCGAAACAGCAAGGAACGCGAGCACGGAGCCCAGCGCAAACTTACTGAGGATTGACTTAAAGGTCATTTTGTATTCCCCCTGGCTTAAATGGATTTCTTGACTATGGCAGTCTTGTACGGCATAAAATATCACCGAGCGTGGAAAAGTAAAGAATTATTTATTCCTCGCGACTTTCCCTCACCGACTGAATTTACGCCAAATGCCTCGCCGTACAAGCACGCTTATTATTGCAGTATTTCTTCTGTTTGGCATCACTGCGTGCAGCAGCATGCGCGTTACAGAGTCTGCCAACCAGAATAGTCGCGTCAGCATCGTCGTAATCCATCATACGACCTCGAATTTTGCGGATTCCCTGCTGGTGCTGACGAAACCGACATCGCGACCGGTCAGCTCCCACTACCTGATTCCGGAGCCCGGCGACGACACCTACGAAAAATCTGACATCGAGGTTTATCAGCTGGTCGACGAAAATCGCCGCGCCTGGCATGCGGGCGTCAGTTACTGGGGCGGCAAGAGCGGTCTCAACGACCAGTCAATCGGCATCGAGATCGTCAACCAGACCTGGTGCCACGCCAGCGATGCCAGCGTCAATCCGTATTCAGGCGGACCGGAGCGCATTTGTTTCTACCCCGACTTCGCGGAGAAGCAGATCGACCTGCTGGTCGAATTGCTTGACGGCATCCTGGAACGGCATCCGGACGTCAAGCCAACGCATATCATCGGGCACTCGGACATCGCGCCGGATCGCAAGATCGATCCCGGTCCGCGCTTCCCGTGGCAGCGCCTTGCACGCATGGGCTACGGCGCCTGGCCCGACGACGAAACCATCATTCGCTACTGGGAGCAGTTCCTCGTTACACCGCTGCCGCTCATCAATATCCAGCAAGCGCTGGCCGCCTACGGTTACAACATCGAAACGAGCGGCGCAGATGACGAGCAAACGCGCGACGTACTGCGCGCCTTCCAGCTGCACTTCCGCCCCTGGCTGGTCAGCCAGGAGCTCGATGTCGAGACGGCTGCGATTCTGTACGCACTGATCGAAAAGTACTATCCCGAACAATTACAGGAACTGCTGACGGTCAGGGAACTGCCCGATGTCGAGGACTCAGGCGACGACGAGGAACCGACCGATGACGTGGAATCGCCTGACATGCTCGACCTGGGGAATATGACATGAAGATAACCGGATTCCAGCTGGGCAAGCTTAAGGTACCCCTCAAGACGCCGTTCAAGACCGCGCTCAGAACCGTGGACCATATGGAAGACGTTGTGATTGTGCTGGAGACCGACAGCGGCAACCTCGGCTACGGCAGCGCCCCGGCAACTGCGGTTATCACGGGCGAGACGCACGGCTCGATCATCGAGGCTATTCGTACGGTCATCATGCCGGCGATCAAGGGCGAAGACATTCGCAACCTGAACCACGTTGTGGATCTGATTCAAGGCTCGATGTACAAGAATTTCAGTGCCAAGGCTGCCGTCGAAGTGGCGGTCTACGACCTGTTTGCGCAGACCTTTAATGCGCCGCTGTACCAGATTCTCGGTGGCGGCGAGCCGCTGCTGTCGACCGACATCACGATCAGTGTCGATTACATCGACAAGATGGTGCAGGACGCCAAGGATGCCGTCGAGAATGGCTTCGAGGCGCTGAAGATCAAGGTCGGCAAGGACCTGCGCGTCGACATCGAGCGGGTCAAGGCGATCTACGCGGCGGTCAGCGACAAGGCCCTGTTACGGCTCGATGCCAACCAGGGCTGGACACCGAAGCAGACCGTGAGTGCCTTGCGCGAACTCGAAAGCGCGGGTATCGACCTCGAGTTCGTCGAACAACCGGTGCGTGGCGACGACGTCGAAGGCATGAAATACGTGACCGAGCGCGTCTCAACACCGGTTATGGCCGACGAGAGCACCTTCGGCCCGCAGGAGGTCATTGAACTGATCCAGATGCGCGGCGCTGACATTATCAACATCAAGCTGATGAAGACCGGCGGCATCTCCAACGCGATAAAGATTGCAGACATTGCGGCGATCTACGATGTCGAGTGCATGATGGGCTGCATGCTCGAAACCAGTATCGGCGTCTCTGCCGCTGCACATGTGGCGGTTGCGAAATCCAGCATCATTACGTTCGTCGATCTGGATGCGCCGTCGCTGGCGACGATCAATCCCGTCATTGGCGGCGTCACATTCGACGGCGCTGAAATATCGATTTCGGATGCGCCAGGCCTCGGCATCCAGAGTATCAGCGGACTGTCGATGCTCGACTTTGGCAAGGCAGCAGGAGGTCAGGGTTGAGCCGATGCAACTGTCGGTCAATTACTGGATAGAGCGGTCGGGCGATCCCGACGAGCTGCTGGCTGACCGCGCCCGCATCGCGGCCTTCGTCAACAACGCGTATGCCGTCGACCCGCACATGGTCGATCTCAGAGACTATCCCGCGACGCTCACAGGCAGCGAACTCCGCGACAGGATACAGGCGATCAGCAAGCCCTATCCGACGCCGCTCTATTACCGCGAGGGCGGTAAAGTCGAGCAGTCTGATTACGATCGTTATACCCGCAGGCTGGCGCTCGAGAGTATTCCTGACGAGGTTGACGTGCGTTTCGGCATGGTACTGAAGCGAGCCAACATGCGCGCCTGGCCGACCGTCGACGCCGTGTTCAAATCAACCGCAACGATCGACCTCGATCGGTTCCAGGAAAACGGCCTGTTCCCCGCCGATGTCGTCGCCGTGTTGCACGAGAGCCTCGATGGCGAATGGTACTTCGTGCAGTCTTACAACTACGCCGCGTGGGTGCGACAACAGTCCGTTGTCATTGGCGATCGCGACACAATTCTGGACTATGCATCGGCCGAACCGTTTCTCGTCATCGCCGGCAACCGCGCCAGCACAAATTTCAACCCGCACACGCCCGAGATCTCGGAGCTGCAGCTCGACATGGGCGTGCGCCTGCCGCTGGTGTCGGCCGATGCCGCCGAGCTGAGTATCGACGGACAGAACACGCAGGCAAGCTACGTCGTCTCGCTGCCGGTGCGCAATGACGAGGGCAAGCTGGACTTTCGCAATGTACTGATCGCGCGCAGCCAGGATGTGCACATCGGATACATGCCGTACACGCGCCGTAACGTGTTGCACCAGGCGTTCAAGTTCCTCGGCGAACGTTATGGCTGGGGGCATTCCTACAATGCCCGCGACTGTACCGGGCTGGTGCTGGAAGTCTTCAAGACCTTCGGCTTCCTGCTGCCACGCAATTCGAAGCAGCAGGCACAGAGCGAGGTCGGAGAGAACCTGCAATTCGCGGCGGACCTCCCTGATGAGGACAAGCTGGCAACGCTGGCGCGCGCCGAAGTCGGCGACCTGTTGTATTCACCGGGCCACGTCATGCTGTACCTTGGCATGGTCGACGGCGAGCCGTTTGTCATCCACGACCTGTCGGGCTCCGGCTGGACGGATGAAAACGGCGTGTTCCGGCATGGCACCCTGAACGGTGTATCCGTCACGTCGTTGCGACACGTACACACCACACCGGAGCAGACGTATTTCGAGCAGCTGTATGCCATCAAGAGACTCCGCTAGCCAGATCCGGCCGGCGCGCCTGAAGCCAGGCGCAACGCTGGGCATCGTCAACCCCGCCTACTGGCTCGAGGATGAGCGACTGCAGCGTGCCAGCAGGGTTTTCGAGGAGCGCGGCTACACGCTGCTGCACGGTAAGTCGACGCAACTGCGGCAGGACATCTACGCTGGCTCACCCGAAGCGCGCGCCGCGGACATCATGTCGATGTTCGAAGATGCATCGATTGATGCCATCGTCTGCGCCCGCGGCGGCTACGGCGGCAATCGGGTGTTACCGCTGCTCGACTATGAAGTCATTCGCGCCAATCCGAAAATCTTCTGCGGCTACAGCGACGTCACGGGTGCACTGACAACCATGGCGCAACGTTCGGGACTGGTGACATTCCATGGCCCGATGCTGACCACCTACGGCACAGAGACGATCGACTACAACCTCGACACCTTCGAGCGCGTGTTGTCGGGCGCTGCCAATATCGAGCTGCACTCGACGCCGGCATGCAAGGCGCGCGTACTGCGCAATGGCGTCGCACGCGGTCCCCTGTGGGGCGGCAACCTGACGCTGCTTAACGTGCGACTCGGTACTCCCGGACAGATCGACACGCGCGGCGCCATCCTGTTCATCGAGGACATTGACGAAATGCTGTATGCCTTCGACCGGGAAATGCTGCATCTTCGCGAGAGCGGCAGTCTCGATGATATCCACGGCCTGATCATCGGCGAGATGCTGGAAATGGGCGACACCAAGGTGCCGTTCGGCAAGAACGTCGACGACATTGTGCTCGACGTCTGCGCCGGCCTCGACATTCCCATTGTCACGAACTTCCCGTGCGGCCACGGTGACTACCAGGCAACCCTGCCGATATCGCACGAGGTCGTACTCGATGCCTCCGGCGACGACCCCTGCATCACTATCCCGGAACCCCCGGTGACCTGACGGTCGCCTGACGGAGAAGCCCCATGCTCAACTACATCTGGTTCGGAATGATGGCGATCGCTGTCGCCGCCGGCATCTACAACGGCAAGATTGATGCGGTTACCGACGCTGCGATTGATATGGCGAAGGTGTCGGTCGAAATCGCCATCGGCCTGATCGGCATCATGGCGCTTTGGCTCGGCATCATGAAGATCGCAGAGAAGTCCGGCCTGATACGCATCATTGCGCGGCTGTTGCGACCCATTACGTTGAAGCTGTTTCCCGATGTGCCGCCCGACCACCCGGCGATCGGCTCGATCGTACTCAATATGTCCGCCAACATACTCGGGCTTGGCAACGCCGCCACTCCGCTCGGACTGAAAGCGATGGAGGAGTTGCAGGAGCTCAACGAACACAAGGAAACAGCCTCGAATGCGATGGTCATGTTTCTCGCGATCAACACCTCGAGCGTGCAGCTGATCCTGCCCGCGACCGTGGTCGCCCTCATGGGTGCCGCCGCCAGCGACATTTTCCTGACCACCATACTGGCGACGCTGTGTTCCACCATCGCGGCGATTGCCGCGGTGAAACTGCTGGAGCGCATGAAGCGCTTCTCCGTAGACGCGGAGGAGAACGACAATGGTTGATGTCTTCGTCGAGGGTCTCAGTGGTTTTGCCAGCTACATCATCCCGCTGTTGCTGGTGGGCATCCCGATGTACGCGCTGGTGGTCAAGAAGATCAAGGTTTATGAAGTCTTCGTTGTCGGCGCCAAAGATGGCTTTGACGTTGCCGTGCGTATCATCCCCTACCTGGTCGCGATTCTTGTAGCGGTGGGCATGTTCCGGGCGTCGGGCGCGCTGGACCTGCTGCTGCAGGCGCTGTCACCGGCACTTAATTTCGTCGGCTTTCCGCCGGAGAACCTGCCGCTCGCCCTGATGCGCCCGCTATCCGGCAGCGGCTCGCTCGGACTGCTAACGGATCTCGTCAATGAGCACGGTACGGACTCGCTCATCACCAAGATCGGCGCGACGATGTACGGCTCGTCCGAGACGACGTTTTACGTGCTCGCGGTGTACTTTGGTTCTGTGGGCGTCGTGCGCAGTCGCCACGCCATTCCGGCGGGCCTGTTTGCAGACGCTGTCGGCGCGATCGCCGCCGTGTTCTTCTGCAAGCTGCTTATCGGCTAGAACGCTGGCAATCAGTTGTAGACCCGCGGTACGCGACGCGTAACCCCGGTCATCAGCTCATAGCCGATCGTGCCAGCGCTTTGCGCGACCACGTTGATCGGCAGATTGCTGCCCCACAGCTCGACCCTGTCGCCGACGGCAGCTGACTCGATGTGGCTCACATCGATCGTAATCATGTCCATCGACACGGTGCCAACCAGCGGCGCGGTCGTGCCGTGCAGGTAGACCGGCGTGCCATTCACGGCATGGCGCGGATAACCGTCCGCGTAGCCGACCGCGACCGTGGCAATCTTCGCTGCCTGTGCCGCGGTCCAGCGAGCACCGTAGCCGACCGACTCCCCTGCCCCGATGTCGCGCACGGCGATGATCTCGGCAAACAGACTCATGGCGGGCCGCAGCGCACGCGCTGCCTCTACGTCAGTCGCGAATGGCGACACGCCGTAAAGCATGAATCCGGGCCGGTTCCAGTCCGCATGGCTCTGCGGCCAGGCGAGAATGCCGGCCGAGTTGGCTATGCTCTTCGGCAGCTCAACCTCCCGCGTGCAGGCCGCAAATTCTTGCAGCTGTCGCTCAGTCATGGCGTTGCCCGGCTCGTCGGCACAGGCCAGGTGGGTGCAGACCGCCTGCACCTCCACGCCAGCGTTGCGCAGGGTATCCAGCACGCCGCCAAGATCCTCGGGCGGCAATCCCAGGCGATGCATGCCGGTATCAACTTTTACCCACGCGGCAACCTGGCTTTCCACCACGGCCGACAGTTGCTCCCGTGAGTGCAGCATCAGGGTCAGATTGGCCGCCTTCGCCAGCCGGCAGGATTCGACCGACATCGCTCCCTCCAGCACCAGCAACGATGCGTCAATCCCGGCATCCCGGAGCTGCAGCGCCTCGTCCACCGTCGCCACGGCGAAGGCCTCAGCAATGCCTTGCAGGGCCTCCGCAACGGGCAACATGCCATGCCCGTAGGCATCCGCCTTGATGACCGCGATATTCGCGGCAGCGGGCGCCAGGGCCGCCGCAAGCGCATAGTTGTCGCGAATCGCGGCAAGATCGATTTGCGCCATAGTGCGGCGATGCATGGCTACTCTTCCTGCACCCGGGTGATGACGAGATCGGTGAAGTCCCAATCGGACTCTTCCGATACCTGCTCCATTTCGATATGCGTGCTGTCGCCGTTCTCGTCGACGACGAAGCGCACCCAGACATCCGCCTCCAGCGTGCGATCGGACCAGTAGGCGTAGAACGTGTGATCTTCAAAGGGCCACAATCTGCCCAACATGCGCGGCGACTTTTTGGAAACGAACCACAACTCATCGTCGCGGACTTCGATTGCGATATCCCCGAACCAGGGATCACGATAGTTGCCGGCATAGCTGTCCAGCGACTGCAGCACGGCACCATTCCTGAAGTCGATCGCCGGCAGCGGCTCCTGCATCTCTGTGACTTCGGCTACCGCGGGTTTGAAGTACTCCACCCAGTCGACATCGGTAACGCCCAGGTACGGCTTGATAATACTTTCGACAATCGCACTGCGCGCGTCGCCCGCGGACGCGTTGAGCAGCACCACGACACCGAGGTCGAGCTCGGGAACCAGTGACACCATTGCCCTGAATCCCGTGTAGCTGCCCGTGTGTGCGACCGACTTGTAGCCGTGCACGTCGGCGAGGCGCCAGCCGAGTCCATAGGCGCGAAAATGCGTCCGGTCGCGTTCGTACTGGGACGCGCTCGGGTGCAGGATGGTGTGCGCCTGCCACATGGTACTGCTCTGCTCCTCACTGAAGACGCGCGTGCCGTCGGGCAACGCACCGCGTCCCAGTTGCAGGCGTGTCCAGTTCAGCATGTCGCGCAGACTGCAGCGCAAGCCACCAGCCGCCGCCGCCACGTCGACCTCAGCACTGGCGCGGTTACGATCAACAACCTGCAGCTCGCCATCGACCAGCAGGTGTGGCGCCGCGATGTTGCGCATTTCAGCTGCCGGAATGGCACCGGCGAAACAGCGCCTGCTGTTGAGCGGGCCGAGGATGCGCTGATCGACAAAGTCCTGCCACTCCATGCCGGTTACTGCTGGCACCAGTTCGCCCGCGACGATGTAGAGCAGGTTGTCGTAGGCGTACTCGGTGCGAAAGCCGGTCTCGCCCTTGAAGTAGCGCAGCCCGGCAATTATGTCGCTGCGCGTAAAGTCGTTCGGCTTCGGCCACAGCATCAGGTCGCCGGCATACGGCTCGAGGCCGCTGCGGTGCGTCAACAGATCCGCCACCGTGAATTCGTTGCTGATCCACGGGTCGTGCAGCGCAAAGCCCGGGATATAATCGACGACCTTGTCATCCCAGCTGAGCTTGCCTTCGTCGACCAGGATGGCCAGCGATGCCGCCGTAAATGCCTTGCTGGTGGATGCGATGCGAAACAGGGTTTCCAGATCAACCGGCGCGTCCTGCCCGATCTCCAGCACGCCGTAGCCTTTTGCATGCACAACGAGGCCGTCCTTCACCACACCGACAGCAACGCCGGGCACCGAAAACTCAGCCATTGCGCGCTGCACGACGCCATCAATCTCTCGCGATGACAGTTCGGGTTGCGTGGCGCAAGCGACGAACAGGAACGGCAGCAACAAGAACGCGACGCGTTGGCAATAAAATTTCATAGACAAACTCAGAGCAGGAACAGGCCGGCGAGCAGGTACATCACGAATGCGATGGCACCACTGAACAGCGCATAAGGCAACTGCGTTCGCACATGCTCCAGCAGGTCGCATCCCGAGGCAATCGCCGACACCGCGGTCGTATCGGAGATTGGCGAGCAGTGATCGCCGAACACGCCGCCGCCAAGGATGGCCGCCAGCAGCAGCGATGGCGACAGGTCCAGCGACACGGCCAGTGGCATGCCCAGCGGGATGAGAATGGCGAAGGTGCCCCATGATGTTCCCGTCGAGAACGAAATCAGTGCGCCCGCCAGGAACAACATCGCAGGGATGAGGAAATTGGGCAGGTTGCCGCCGACCAGTTTCGAGATAAACGCGCCGGTACCGAGGTCACCGAGACTTTGCCCGAGCGCCAGCGCCAGCAATACGATGGCAACCAGTGGCAGCAGGTCGCCCATGCCCTGCATCGCGATCTTGACGAGACGGAAGTGATCGAAGCGGCCGCTGCCCAGCATGAGGAAGTACGCGACCAGCGTCGCCAGTGTGGTTGCGTACAGAACCGACTTCGAGCCACTGCCCGCCGCCAGGTCGCCACCGCCGGTCCACAGCATGAAGCCGATCATGCCAACGATCATCACGGCCAGCGGAAGCACCATGAAGCGCGGTTTTGACGGCTCGATGTTTTCTTCGAGATGCACGTCTATGCCGACGCCCGCCTCGCTGCGCGCCAGCGGCCCGAACCAGCGCATGGTCAGTGATGTCCAGAAGACGATGGCGAGCGTGATGATGGCGTAGAAATTCAGCCATACGGTGCCCCACAGCACCTGCGCCGACGACATGCCCAGGTCGTATTGCCCCAGCAACACGAGGATAAACGCGCCCCAGCCATTGAGCAGGATCAGGATACAAACCGGTGCGGAGGTGCTGTCGATGATGTAGGCGAGCTTGGCGCGGCTCATGCCGTATTTGTCGAACAGGCCGCGCGACAGAATGCCGGCGGTCAGCACACTGAGATTCGATTCGACGAAGATCACGCCACCAACGGCGCTGGTCAGCAACGCGGCCTGCTTGTCGTTCTTGGCGATGCCTTTTCCGACCAGGCTCTCCACCGTCGCCGACACACCACCCGAGACACGAATGTAGCCGAGCAGCGCGCCGATCATCAGGCTGAATACCAGCAGCCGGGCGTTGTCAGGACTGTTGAAGACGCCAACGATACGTTCGATCGTGTTGATCGTCGCAGCACCCGGGGTATGCCAGGCAAATCCCATCTGCAGCAGCTCAGCCGCGAAAATGGCCAGCAGCAGCGCAACGATAACCTCTTTGCGCCACAGGACGACAACGATGGCGACAATGGGAGGAATTATCGAAAGCCAGTCCATAGGCGGCCATCACTTCAGGTTCGTCAAGGTAATTTCAAGCTAATCATTTATTCCTGATCAGTCAACCAATACAATATTTTATTCCTGCCAACCCTGGAACCCGCAGATGACAATGTTCGCCTACCGTGATGGGCACTATCACGCCGAAGATGTACCTGTGCAGCAGATCGCCGCGGCGTGCAGCACGCCGTTCTATTGCTATTCGCGCGCTGCCATCGAAGAAAGCTACCGGGCCTACGAGGCGGCATTGAGCGAGTTTGACGCCCTGGTCTGCTATGCGGTCAAGGCGAACTCCAACCAGGCCATCATTGGCATCCTGGCCGAACTCGGGGCTGGCGCTGACGTCGTCTCCGAAGGTGAAATGCGGCGTGCGCTTGCAGCCGGTGTAGCGGCCGAGAAGATTGTCTACTCGGGCGTGGCAAAGACGGTGCGGGAAATCGAGTTTGCACTGCAGCAGGATATCCGCCAGTTCAATGTCGAGTCAGAACAGGAACTGCACGCGATCAGCGCAGCGGCGGTGCGCCTGGGGCGGGTCGCGCGGGTCGCGTTTCGTATCAACCCGGACGTCGATGCCGGAACGCACGAAAAGATCTCCACGGGCAAATCGGAAAACAAGTTCGGCATCGGCCTCGATATCGCGCGGATGGCCTATGCCCAGGCAGGCAAGCTCCCCGGCATCGAGGTCTGCGGTGTCGACCTGCACATCGGCTCGCAGATCATGAACCTCGAACCGTTCCGCGACGCGTTCACACGCATTGCCGTGCTGACCGAACAGCTGCGCGACGACGGACACACGATATCGACGATCGATCTCGGCGGTGGCCTGGGCGTCAACTACAACAACGACGATGACAACGCGCCGAGTGCCAGCGATTACGCACAGATCGTGCGCGACACGGTCGGTCATCTTGGCTGCCGACTGATCCTCGAACCGGGACGCTCGCTGGTCGGCAATGCAGGCGTGCTGGTCAGCAGCGTGATCTACACCAAGACCAACGGCGCATCGAAGTTTGTGATTATCGACGCCGCCATGAACGACTTCATGCGGCCAAGCATCTATGACGCCTACCACAACATTGTCCTTGGGGCGCAAACTGACTCGCCCGAAGAAGTCTGCGACATCGTCGGCCCGGTTTGTGAAACGGGCGATACCTTTGCGCGGCGCAGGAAGTTACGGCTTCCGGAACCAGGCAATCTTGTGGTCATCGAGGGTTCGGGGGCTTACGGCAGCGTCATGGCATCCAGTTACAACACGCGCCCACTGATACCGGAGATCCTGGTCAGCGGCGACGAGTTCCGGGTGATTCGTGAACGGCCCGACTACGACAGCATGATTGCGCTCGACGTGCCCTGGGATGCGGCACCTGCGCAGCGCTAGCGCGCTTTTGATGCCTTGGAGGAAACGTCCTGCAGCAACAGACCGATGCCCTCGCCCTGTGCCATGGTGTAGAACACCAGGTCGAGCACATGCTGCTGTGAAGTCGTGGCGATGACATCGGGAATGTCGGCATCGCCGCCGCGCGACAATGAGAACAGCCTGATATCGGCCAGCGTGGCGACCGGGTTTGCAGCCTGGTTGCTGAGCGACACCAGCGTCACGCCAGCCTTGCTCGCAATCTGTGCCAGCTGCACAAGATGCGGCGCCTGCCCCATGGTGGAAATGATGAACAGGCAATCGCCTTTGCCAAGCGTTGCGATGGCCGCCAGCTGCACGTCAACATCACCTTCCGCTATCACGGTCTTGCCGAGACTCATCATGCGCAGGGCCGCGTCACGCGCCACCGTGAAAGCGTTGCCGCTGCCGACGAACTGCAGTCGCCCTGCCGCACGAAACGCTGCGGCTGCGGCACGCAGCTTGCGGTCATCGTTGAGCTCGGATGCTGCTGCGATGGCCTCGCTTTTCGCCTGGAACAGTCGCTCCTTGAGGGACACCTCGGCGCCTGCCGTGGCACGCTTGCCCGCGAGGACCGCAACATTTGATTCATGCTTCACGACACTTTCGTGAATCGCCAGCTTGAGATCCGTGAAGCCCTTGTAGCCGATCTTCTGGCTGAACTTGACAACACTCGACTGGCTGACGCCGACCGCGGCTGCAATTTGCTGTGACGAATAGTCTCGAATCAACGACGAATTCTGCAGGATGAAGTCGGCGAGTTTTTTCTCGTTCGCCGACATCTTGTCGCGAGCAGACCGTATGATTGCGAGGCAGGACATGTACAGCATGATAATTCAATTGATCTCTGATGTAATGCCAAAGAGCGCAGGATGACAACGGATGAGCACACGATGAATCGACGAGACTTACTGATTTCGGGCGCTGCAGCTGCAGTCGCAGCCAGCAGTGGCCTGGCATCACAGGCGGCAAATGCTGCTCCCACGGTACGCAAACCGCGACGCCTCGCGGCCGGCGACACCGTTGGCCTCATAGCGCCGGCCGGGCCGTCAAGTGACGACGACTCGGTGCGTTACTCGGGCGACCTGCTGCGTTCGCTGGGCTTCAAGGTCAAGGAAGGCAAACACGTCTACGACCGCGACCAGTACCTTGCAGGCAAGGACGAAGACAGAGCTGCCGACGTCAATGCGATGTTTGCCGACGATGACGTCGATGCGATATTTACCCTGCGCGGCGGCTACGGCACGCAGCGCATCCTGCCGTTTCTGGATTACGACCTGATTGCCAGCAAGCCGAAAGTGTTTGCAGGCAGCAGCGACATCACCGGCATCCTGATCGCCATGTACGAAAAGTCGGGCCTCATTGGCTTTCACGGGCCGGCTGGTGGCGGCAACTATTCCGACTATGCGCTGGCAGAGTTTCAGAAAGTGATGATGAATCCGTCCAGGCGGACGCGCATCGGCCAGGCGCCACCGTTCGAAGAAGGCCCGGGGCGCATTGAAAAAGCGAATCGCATCGTTCGTTACTCGGGTGGCGCTGCAGAAGGCCGCCTCATCGGCGGCAACCTGTCGCTCGTCTCAACCTTGCTTGGCACACCCTATGAGCCCGACTTTCGCGGTCGCATCGTGTTCCTTGAAGACGTGAATGAGGCGCCGTACCGGATCGACCGAATGCTGACGCAACTGTGGCTGGCCGGAAAACTGCAACATGCAGCGGGCATCGCGTTCGGCAAGTTTACGAAAACGGACTACGACAGCAACACCTTCAGCATCGAAGAGGTTTTGCAGCAGCGCTGTGCGGCGTTGGGCATTCCGGTCGTCAGTGGCCTGATGATCGGTCACATCAGCGACAAGACCACGGTGCCGATGGGTATCAACGCACGGCTCGACGCCGACGCAGGCTCCCTGGAGTTGCTGGAGCCTGCAGTAACCTAGTGTGGCCGGGCGGCGGCCCGCGACTTCTTCTTGTCGGCAGCTGCCTTCGACTCCGCGTCTTTCGCCTTGGAGTCAGGCATCGGCACACTCGTCAGCGCGTGCTCCAGCACCTGGTCGATCCACCTCACCGGAACAATCTCAAGTTGTCCCTTGATGTTCTTGGGGATGTCCGCGAGATCTTTCTCGTTCTCTGAAGGAATCAGCACCTTGGTAATTCCGCCACGGTGCGCGGCCAGCAGCTTCTCTTTCAGCCCGCCGATTGGCAGCACTTCGCCACGCAGGGTGATTTCACCGGTCATCGCAACATCCGCCCTGACCGGAATATCCGTCAGTGCCGATACCAGCGCGGTGCACATGCCAACGCCGGCACTTGGGCCGTCTTTCGGCGTAGCACCTTCGGGCACGTGGATATGTACGTCGACCTTCTGGTGGAATTCTTCGTCGATGCCAAGCACGCCGGCGCGACTGCGGACAACCGTCATAGCAGCCTGGATGGACTCGGTCATGACCTCGCCCAATTGCCCCGTGTGCGTCAACTTGCCCTTGCCGGGTACGGTTGCAGCTTCGATGGTGAGCAGTTCGCCGCCCACCTCGGTCCATGCAAGGCCGGTTACCTGGCCGACCTGGTCATTTTCTTCAGCGATGCCGTAACGGAAGCGACGTACGCCAAGGAATTTCTCCATGCTTCTCGGTGTCACTGTGACACGCGTGTCGCGCGGTTTCAGCAGCAGCGACTTCACCACCTTGCGGCAGATCTTGGAGATCTCGCGCTCAAGATTACGTACGCCCGACTCGCGGGTGTAATGCTGGATGATGTCGCGCACGGCAGGCTCGGTTATGCGCAGCTCTTTTTGCTTGAGCCCGTTTTCCTTCAACTGTTTCGGAATCAGGTAGCGCATCGCGATGTTAAGTTTCTCGTCCTCGGTGTAGCCCGGGATACGAATGACTTCCATACGATCAAGCAACGGCGCCGGAATGTTGAGGCTGTTGGCCGTGCAGACGAACATGACATCGGACAGGTCGAAGTCGACTTCGAGGTAATGATCGGCAAAGGTCGAGTTCTGTTCCGGATCGAGAACCTCGAGCAACGCCGAAGACGGGTCGCCACGAAAATCCATCGCCATCTTGTCGACTTCGTCGAGCAGGAACAGCGGGTTGCGCACGCCGGTCTTGGCAAGATTCTGTACGATCTTGCCCGGCATGGAGCCAATGTAGGTACGGCGGTGGCCGCGTATTTCTGCTTCATCGCGCACGCCACCCAGTGACATACGGACGAACTTGCGATTGGTTGCCCGCGCAATCGACTGCCCGAGCGAGGTCTTGCCGACACCTGGTGGTCCGACGAGACACAGGATTGGGCCCTTGAGTCGCTTCACGCGCTGCTGCACGGCGAGGTACTCGAGGATGCGTTCTTTGACTTTCTCCAGCCCGTAGTGATCTGCCTCAAGCACTTCCTCGGCTTTCTTCAGATCCTTGAAAACCTTGGAGCGTTTTTTCCACGGCGCTTTCACAAGCCAGTCGATGTAGTTGCGCACCACGGTGGCTTCCGCCGACATCGGTGACATCAGTTTAAGCTTGTTGAGCTCGGCGACAGCCTTGTCCTTGGCTTCCTTGTGCATGCCGGCTTTCTCGATCTTCTCTTCGAGATCCGCAATTTCGTTTGGCGCGTCTTCCATTTCGCCGAGTTCTTTCTGAATGGCCTTCATCTGCTCATTCAGGTAGTACTCGCGCTGACTCTTCTCCATCTGCTGCTTGACGCGGCCGCGGATGCGTTTCTCGATCTGCAGTACATCGATCTCGCCCTCGATGATGCCGAGAATCTGTTCAAGGCGTACCTTGACGTCCTGGATTTCGAGAATGCGTTGTTTTTCGCTGAGCTTGAGCGCCATGTGAGCAGCGACCGTATCGGCCAGCCGCCCGGGCTCGTCGATGCCGCTTAACGATGTCAGGATTTCGGGTGGGACTTTCTTGTTCAGTTTTACGTACTGCTCGAACTGCGTGACGATGGACCGCACCAGCACGTCGATCTCGCGTTCGTCGTGGCGATCGTCTTCAGTGAGCAGCGTGATTGCGGCAACGAAGTGATCACTAACGTCGATGTGATCGACCAGTGCGCGCTCGCCGCCCTCCACCAGCACTTTTACTGTGCCGTCCGGCAGTTTCAGCAGTTGCAGAATCGTCGCCAGCGTTCCGACCTCGTACAGGTCGGCCGGCTGCGGATCGTCGAGATCGGCTTTCTTCTGCGCCACCAGCAAAATGCGTTTGCCGGACGCCATCGCCTTGTCGAGCGCAACAATGGATTTTTCACGGCCGACAAACAGCGGGATCACCATGTGCGGATAAACGACAACGTCGCGCAATGGCAAAACCGGCAGTCCGGACGTCTCGTCCGTATCGGCTGCAGTGGGAATCAGATCTTGTTCAGACACGTAGGTAACCTGTTCAGTAAATGCTCATGCTGAGATGTGCCCGTTTCGACACATTTCAAGGCCAGGTGTTTGAACTGGTTCAGGCCTAGTCGGAACCAGTCGGCCTGGGCTGTTGCTGCTGCTCTATATTCACGGTCGGAGACTCCTCCGACTCGTAGATAACGTAGGGCTGCGTTTCACCGGTGACAACCGCTTCGTCAACAACCACCTTGCGAGCGGTCGTCGAGGACGGCAGATCGTACATGGTGTCCAGGAGTACGTTTTCGAGAATGGTGCGCAGCCCGCGTGCTCCGGTCTTGCGTTCCATCGCTTTCTTCGCAACCGCGCGCAGCGCGTCGTCACGGAACTCGAGCTCCACGCCCTCCATGTCGAACAGCTTGCGGTATTGCTTGGTGAGCGCGTTCTTCGGCTCGAGCAGAATTTGTATCAGGGCGTCTTCATCGAGCTCCTCGAGCGTCGCCACAACCGGCAGACGACCGACGAATTCCGGAATCAGGCCAAAGCGAATGAGGTCTTCCGGCTCAACGTCGTGCAGTACCTCGCCGATATTGGGCTCGTCTTCCTGCGATTTGACCTCGGCCACGAAGCCGATGCCACTCTTGGAAGAGCGATTGAGGATGATCTTCTCGAGGCCAGCGAATGCGCCACCGCAGATAAACAGAATGTTGCCGGTGTCGACCTGCAGGAATTCCTGTTGCGGATGCTTGCGCCCGCCCTGCGGCGGTACGGAGGCAATGGTGCCTTCGATGAGCTTCAGCAAAGCCTGCTGCACGCCCTCGCCCGACACGTCACGCGTAATGGAGGGATTGTCTGACTTGCGGGAAATCTTGTCGATTTCGTCAATGTAGACAATGCCGGTCTGCGCCTTGTCGACGTCGTAGTCGCACTTCTGCAGCAGCTTCTGGATGATGTTCTCGACATCTTCACCCACATAGCCCGCTTCGGTGAGGGTCGTCGCATCGGCAATCGTGAACGGCACATTGAGCATACGCGCCAGCGTCTCAGCCAGCAGCGTCTTGCCGCAGCCGGTCGGGCCAATCAGCAGGATGTTGGACTTCGCGAGTTCGATGTCGTCCTTGTTGCGATCGTCAAGGCGATCGTTGAGACGCTTGTAGTGATTGTAGACAGCGACCGACAGGACTTTCTTGGCACGACTCTGGCCGATGACGTACTCGTCCAGAACCGCGTTGATCTCCTGCGGCTTCGGCAGCTTCTCGTGGCCGGTGTCGCCACTATCCTCGAGCTCCTCGCGAATAATGTCATTACAGAGCTCGACGCATTCATCACAGATAAAGACCGACG
The DNA here is from genome assembly GCA_963698425.1 of uncultured Gammaproteobacteria bacterium. GTDB lineage: Bacteria > Pseudomonadota > Gammaproteobacteria > Steroidobacterales > Woeseiaceae > UBA1847. The sequence continues at coordinate 59,877 of CAVOQR010000010.1, forward strand.
GTCCCGCGATCAGCTTGCGAACTTCGTGCTGGCTCTTGCCGCAAAAAGAACAATAAAGGAGTTTGCCGTCCTCGCTCTTACCGCGGGAATCATCACTCATCTAGACCGTGCCTCTGTGTTAAAAAAATCAGTCTGTTACGACTGTGTGCCTATATAACATGCCCCCCACAGGGGTGCAAAGCGACATCTCCGCAAAAGGGAGAATTGGCGATATAACTTATTGATATTTATAGGATCAGTCGGAATCGCTGGCGATGATCTCGTTGCGTGACTCAAGCACCGTGTCAATCAGGCCGTATTCAAGAGCCAACTTGGCGCTCATGAAGTTATCGCGCTCGAGGTCCCGCTCGATTTTCTCCAGCGTCTGCCCGGTGTGCTTGGCCATGATCTTGTTGAGCCGGCGTTTCAGCTCCAGCACCTCTTCCGCGTGGATGCTGATGTCCGTGGCCTGTCCCTGGTAGCCAGCGGACGGCTGGTGCACCATGAAACGCGAGTGCGGCAGCGCAAAGCGCTTGCCGGCAGCGCCACCGGCCATCAACAGGGCACCCATGCTGGCCGCCTGGCCAATACAAATCGTCGACACGTCGCAATTGACGAACTGCATGGTGTCGTAGATCGACAGCCCTGCGGTGACGACGCCGCCCGGTGAATTGATGTAGAGGTGGATGTCCTTGTCTGCGTTCTCGGATTCGAGATACAGCAGCTGTGCGACCACCAGGTTCGCCATGTGGTCCTCAACAGGACCCACAATGAATATCAGGCGTTCCTTCAGCAGACGGGAGTAGATGTCATACGCCCGTTCGCCGCGCGCCGTCTGTTCAACGACCATGGGGACGAGGTTCAATGAAGTTGCAGTCATAGTGTCAGGACCCTTAATCAGGAATTCATGTAATCCGTGAATGACACGGCTTTCTTCTTCGCCTTGCCATTATCTATCAGCCAGTCGACCGCGATCTGCTCAAGAACCATGGGCTCTATCTGTTGCATGACCTGCGGGTTCGACAGGTACATATTAACCATGTCGTTCGAATTCTCGTAGCTTGCACACATTTCCTCAACGTGCGCACGCAGCTGCTCCTCGCTGACCTTCAGGTCTTTATCCGTAATCAGCTGGCGCATCAGCAGCCCAAGCCGCACTCGCTTCTCGGCGGCTGCGGCGAAATTCTCCATGGGTGGTGCCTGGTCATGGTCTTCAATACCGAGGCGCCGCATGGCGTCATGCTGCATGGAGTGCATTTCCTGGTGTTTCAGGGTCTGCGGTATGTCGAGCGGGTTCAGCTCGAGTAGACCCTCCATAACCTGCTCACGCAATTCGCTGCGAACTTTCTGCTGCGCTTCGCGGCGCATGTTGTCCGTCACGTCCTGGCGAAATTTCTCCATGCCGCCGTCGGTGACATTGAACATCTCGGCCAGCGCGTCGTCTTCGGGCGGCAGCACCTGTTCTTCGACCCGGTGCACCGTCAGAGCGAATTCGACCTTCTCGCCAGCGAGATCCTCGGCGTGGTATTCCTTCGGGAACTTGACCTTGATGGTCTTCTCATCGCCGGCTTTGACGCCTTTCAGGCCCTTCTCGAAATCCGGCAACATCTGCCCCTCGCCCAGCACCACCGGCACATCCTTGCCGGTACCGCCTTCGAAAGCCTCACCCTTCTTCGTGCCAACAAAATCACAGACCACGCGATCGCCGTCGGCGCTCTTGCGCTCGACCTCGCTCCAGTCCGCTTTCTGCTTGCGCAATTTGAGGATCATCTCAGCGATATCGTCGTCGCCGATTTGCACGTCAACGCGCTCCACCTTGATCTTCTCAAGATCCTTCAGGCTGACCTCGGGCATGATCTCGAGCGTCGCGGTATAGACGAAATTCTTGTCGCCCTCGCCGCCATCGGCTTCGATTTTCGGCGATCCGGCAGGATTCAGATTCTCCTGCATGACCGCGTCGGTGTAGCTCTTCTGCATCATTTCCGACAGCACTTCTTCACGGACCTGCTTGCCGTAGCGCTGCTTGACGACTTTGGCCGGCACCTTGCCGGGGCGAAAGCCCTTGATCTTGGCGGTGCGTCCCACGGACTTCAGCCGTGTCGCGACTTCTTGTTCGATGCGTTCGGACGGCAGCTCGACGCGCAACTTGCGCTCCAGCTTTCCCGTCGACTCGACAGTGACCTGCATTATTCTAATCCCGGTAAGTGTTTGATTTTACAGACGACAGGGGTTGGTGCGAAAGGGGAGACTCGAACTCCCACGGGTTGCCCCACTGGAACCTAAATCCAGCGCGTCTACCAATTCCGCCACTCTCGCCATTCCACCTGCGTCATGGCAGCCGGGCATTATACGCGTGATTGTGCGGCTATTGCACCATCTGATAGACACCTGGCCGGGTGCGACGCTGCTCACAGCGCCACGGCATCACGCATTGCTAAAATCGTGGCCATGAAAGGCAAGCTCGTCACAGGTCTGTTCGCGATTCCATTCGCCGCATTCGGCGCCTGGATGCTGTGGCTGGTCGTCAGCGAAGCCTGCACCGGCTGGCAGGCCAGCAGCTGGATTCCGGTCGAGGCGACGCTCAGCGACGCTGGCTACCGCAGCAACAGTGGCGACGATTCCGATACTTACGAGGCCTATGCGACCTACTCGTACTATTTCAACGGCCAGTCGTACAGCGGCAACCGCGTTTCGATCAGTGCCGGCGCCGATAATATTGGCGACTACCAGACCGACACCGGCAACTGGCTGCGTCGCGAAATGCAGGCCGGCAACCCGATTACAGTCTACGTGGATCCCGAGCAGCCGGATTCCTCGCTCATCGACCCGCACATACGCTGGGGCATGCTGGCATTCAAGTCGATATTCGTCCTGATATTTGGCGGTGTTGGCTTCGGCCTGCTGTTCGCAACGTTTTTCATGAAGGCCAAGGCTGAGGATGCGCTGCTGCCTGAGCACCAGGACGCACCATGGCTGGCCAATGACGCCTGGCAAACAGCGACGATCCGCTCGAACTCAAAGAGTGCCATGTGGGTAGCCCTGGGTTTCGCGGCATTCTGGAACCTCATCTCCGCACCGCTGCCATTCGTGTTGTACGAAGAGATCACCGAGAAACAAAACTACGTTGCTTCGATCGGTCTGCTGTTTCCGCTTGTCGGTATCGGCCTGCTCGTCTGGGCATTCAGGCGCACCATGGAGTGGCGCCGTTTCGGCCCGGCCCCGGTGACGCTGGATCCGTTTCCCGGCGCCATCGGCGGCCATGTTGGCGGCACGATCGATCTCAATATGCCCTTTAGCCAGGCAGCCCGCTTCCAGGTCACGTTGAGCAGCATCAAGAGCTACATATCCGGCAGCGGCAAGGATCGCAGCCGCCGCGAATCCGCCGACTGGCAGGACAAGATGGTCGCCAACGCGGAACCCGGTGCAAGCGGAACCCGCCTCGTGTTTCGCTTTGACGTGCCCGACAACCTGCGCGAATCCGATGCCCAGCGAGCAAGCGACACGTTCCACTTATGGCGACTGAATGTGCATGCCGAACTCGACGGCGTCGACATCGATCGCGACTACGAAATCCCGGTGTACGCGACGGCGCAAATGTCGCGCCACCTGTCAGCGCATTCTGTGGACAAGGGGCGTGCGGAGCAACGTCGCATGGACCAGCAGGCGATACGCAAGGTCGTCGATATCCAGAATGGTCTGTACGGCAAGGAGCTGTTCTTTCCGATGGGCCGCATGCTCGGTGCCGCGCTCGCTGGCGTTTTGTTTGGCGCAGTCTTCGGCGGCGCCGGCTGGTTCCTGATTGTCCATGAGGGTGCACGAGTCTTTGGTGGTGTGTTCGCGCTGGTGGGTGGCCTGATCGGCCTGTTCGGCTTGTACTCGATGTTCAATTCCCTGCACGTCAGTCACGACTCGATGTCGATCCGCACCGTACGCCGCATCCTCGGTGTCGCAGTCAAGCGTCGTGAAATGCGCCGTGACAGCTTTGTGAAACTGCACAAGAAGAGCTCGATGCAAAGCCAGTCAGGCGGCAAGCACACGGTCTATTACAGCGTCTACGCCGTCGACCGTCAGGACAACAAGATCGTGCTGGGAGAGGGTTTCAAGGGCGCCAACGAAGCCGATGCCGCTATCCGTCTGATCGGCCAGGAGCTTGGCCTCGCCGACGTACTGGCGGCCGATGCCTGAAATCAGGCATTGATAATTGCCGCAAAGCGGTATGCAATTGCGGCATGACAGAAAAACACACAATGGATGTCTCCGACCTGCGCCGCTCGCAAGTCGGCGAACTCCTGCATCGCAAGGACCTCGACGCCAGCCCCTACGGCCAGTTCGAACAGTGGTTTCGTGATGCCTGCGACTCGCCCGACCTTGATCCGAATGCCATGGCCCTGGCCACAGTCGATGCAGAGGGCCGGGTGTTCAATCGTACGGTATTGCTGAAGCTCTTCGACGATGAGGGCTTCGTCTTCTACACCAACTACTCCAGCAAGAAAGCTCGCCAGATCGACGCCAACGCGCACGTCGCGCTGCTGTTCTTCTGGCGCGAGCTCGGGCGCCAGGTGATCATCCGTGGTAGCGCGCACAAGGTGAGCGCAGCTGAATCCTTGAAGTATTTCGCCACCCGGCCGCGCGGTAGCCAACTGGGTGCGTGGGTGTCGCAGCAGTCGAGTGTCATCAGCTCGCGATCACTGCTGGAAGCCAAGTTCGAAGAGATCAAGGTAAAGTTCAAGAACAAGGAAGTGCCACTGCCGTCATTCTGGGGTGGCTATCGTGTCGTGCCAGAGGAGTTCGAATTCTGGCAAGGCAAATCGCAGCGCCTGCACGATCGTTTTCAATACACTCGCGACGGCGAGGCCTGGTCGATCGAGCGCCTGCAGCCTTAGGATTCTGCCCGCAACGCCGCCAGTTCAGCCGCGTCTTCCGCACGGCGCTTGGCGGCGACCGCGTTCGGATCCAGCCCGAACAACAGCAGCATCGGCAGCACCAGGACAACGCCGGCGAAAATGAAGAAATGCTCGATGCTCGGCTCGTAACCAAACTGCCCCAGCCATTTATTGCTCTTGGCGCCTAACGCGTAACCGACATTGCTGATCGCCATATACAGCGTGTACTGCGTGGCCGCAGCGGTGGTCCACGACACCTTCACGAACAGACTGAATAGCGCAACGGTGGAGAAAGCGATCATGCCCTTGGCGGCAGGCAGCAAGGCTGCAAACGGATACGATGGCGAATCCCAGTATGACGACGTCATCGCGAATCCGACCATGATGCTCATCAGCGTGAACAACCCTGTAAACGCCATGCGGCGATTGCCGAACTTGTCCGCCATATAACCGCCAAGCAGCGCGCCGCACAGTTCACCGGTGACGCCAAAGGTGCCCTGCACGGACGCAAACTTGGTCGACGACCAGCCCAGACCCTGGATGAAGAACTCGGTGACCAGTGGATCATACAGTCCTTCACACATTGTGTAGGTCGCGGCAACGAAGACCAGCGTCAGCGTGGTGCGATTGGACAGGGCGCGAAACAGCTCCTTGAACGTGACAACGATACCAAACGGTCGCGTGACCTCGAGTTTCTCCAGGTGATGCTCAACCCAGGGAAACAGGCGATCTGTAGGACGCTCGCGCAGGATCACTACGAGCAACATGACGATCGTCACCATTGCCGCCTGCGTGAGCATCGCCGCTGCCATGCCGGACTTGGCGATAATAAGCGCCATCCCTGCGCCGCCTACGGCGACGCCCACAACCTTGGATGCCCACATGAAGCTGATGACGCGACCGCGCTCCATTGGTGTCAGGAGATCGACTGCCAGCGCATCCGCAGCAACATCCTGAAGCGACGCAAAACAATTGTGCGCAAAGAACACCCAGGCGAGAAAGATGATCGCGGAGCTGCTGTCGATCGCGCCCATTGATACTGGCAATAGCAGCGTCAGCGCCATACCAAACTGCGCGAAAATCAACCATGGGCGGCGCAGACCCAGTGACGGGAAGCGGATTGAATCGATAACAGGCGCCCAGAAGAACTTGAACGTCCACGGCAATATCGCCAGCGCCGTGACCGTTGCGGTTTCCGCTTTCGGGAACCCGGCAGCGCTGAGAGTGGCAAGCAACGCAATGGTCGCGAATCCCCAAGGGAAACCCTGGCAGAAATACAGCAGGCAAAGCAACGTGGCACGCAGCGGCCCACTGGTCGACAGCGCGGGCCGCACTTAGCTTGCTTCCCGGGCCGCATTGCGGCGTGCGGGCTTTTTGACATTGAACATGCGTGGGGTCTACCGGCCGACTGAAGGAGCACAGCATAGGCAAACGAGCTGCGCGAAGCCAGATCCGTCGTCACGATAATGATGGTATGCGGCAGACGGAAAAAATGGTGGGCCCTCGGGGGCTCGAACCCCGGACCAAGAGATTAAGAGTCTCCTGCTCTACCAACTGAGCTAAAGGCCCCACCTGGGTCGCGGATTCTAATCAAGATCGTTGGTGGTGTCGAGACACAAAACTGACATATATCAATTTCGAGTACGTAAAAACCGTCGCACGAGTGGACAATCCACAATCGTGTCGAAGGACTATTTTTGTTCTCATTCAATACAATAAAACGGAGTCCTGATTAGTGAATTGCCAAAACACCGCCTGTTCTTTCCATCGCCCTGGTGACAGCCAGGAGCCGAACCTCGCCGACGGGCTCGACCTGTGCTGTTCGATTACAAACGAGGTCAAGCAGGTACGTTTCAGCAAGGGCGAGTTGCTGTTCGCCCAGGGTGAGCCGAGTTCATCACTGTATGCCATCGAAACGGGCCTCGTGAAGATCACCAGCCACACACGCGATGGCCGGGAGCAGATTGTTGGCCTCAGCGCACCTGGCAATCTGGTGGTAGGTCTGCAGTCGCTGAACAGCGAACGGTATGAATATTCTGCGTTAGCGGCGACAGACGGCGTCGCCTGCAAGGTGCGTCAGCGCAGCCTGATGCTGGCGGCGAAGACACGTGGTGACGTGGCGCTAAGTGTGATCGCAGCGATTAACGCACAGCTCGCTTACAGTCGTGAACTGATGCTCGTCATCGGGCAAAAATGCGCCGGTGCAAAGATCGCGTCGTTCATCCTTTTGGTGATGCCGCAGTCGGCGCGCAACAGGAAACGCATGACGCTGCCGTTCTCGCGCGCCGAAATGGCGAACCTGCTGGGACTCAGTGAAGAGACAGTTTGCCGGCAAATGGCAGAACTGAAACGCAACGGCGTCATCTACGCGCCGCGCGGCAAGATCGAGGTTCATGACTGGGACAGGTTGCGCGACATTGCAGGTGACTGCACGCCACCGAAGGCAGCTAAAGTGAACGGCAAAAAAATGGGGTGGACGATGGGACTCGAACCCACGACGACCGGGATCACAACCCGGGGCTCTACCAACTGAGCTACGCCCACCATAATTTTCTACAGCCTTAAGTTTCCCACGAATTTCACCGTGAGAAAACCTGGCGCGCCCGGCAGGACTCGAACCTGCAACCCTCGGCTTAGCTTACCAACTACCGCTTTCGCGGCCCCGCCATAGCGGGTTTGTGGTCTGGACTATCTCTTCGCCATCTCAGGCGCCGCACGTATAGTCTCTACGGAACCCCGCGATAATCAGCCGCGAATCGTACGTTCTTTAGCTGATTATTCTTGGGTGCCTCTACCCTCAGTAAAACACTAAACCCTGTTCGAACAGGTCTAACTGAGCCTTCATGACGCCCAGGTCACCTGTCTGACGCCATCGTCCACGTACACCGACATCGTCGGATGTCCACAGGTTTCCACGGGATTGCCAACAGCACTACCTGTTTAGGTTTCCCCGTTACGGTGCGGTCCACTGAACCGGTTGTGTTTCCCGGCGCAGGCTCCTCACTCAAAGGCCGATGCTCTATCCGGTTGAGCTACGGGCGCTTACTTTCCAAATTGTCCAGAATCCTGGTCGGGGCAGAGAGATTCGAACTCCCGACCCTCTGCTCCCAAAGCAGATGCGCTACCAGACTGCGCCATGCCCCGATGCCAGATATCCTGTCCCGCAGGATCAGGCGAGCCTGATTCAGCGGGGGTCGAATGATACGGGCGGCGCCAGAGGCAGTCAATGACCGAATTGTTTGCTATGGTCCGGGCTATGCGACCCTCACGGAGGCACCCAAACATGAGAAAACTGCTCATCGCGATGCTGCTGGGCATGGCCTGCACGCTGGCATTGGCAGCTGACAAGGTCCCGGCCCATCCACATATCCTGGTCGAGACCACGGAAGGCAACTTCAAACTGGAGCTGGATACCCGCCAGGCACCGCTGACCGTGGCGCATTTCGTACACCTGGTCGACTCGGGCTTCTACGACGGCACCATATTCCATCGCCTGATTCCGGAATTCATGGCGCAGGGCGGCGGCTACACGCCAGATATGAAGCTCAAGGAAGACGACCGCTCGATCCCGAATGAATCCGGCAACGGCCTCAGCAATACACGCGGCACGATCGCCATGGCGCGCACAGAGGATCCGCATTCCGCCAATACGCAGTTCTTCATTAACGTTGCCGACAACTCACGACTCGACCCGAACAAGGACCTGGTCAGGGCCAGCTGGGGCTATACTGTTTTCGGCCTCGTATTCGAAGGCATGGATGTGGTCGACAAGATCGTCAACGCACAGACAGCGCCGAACGGTCCTGGAGGCGCGCCGGCGCCCGTGGTGCCCATCGTTATCAAGAAAATGTCACGGATAAGCTACTAGCCAATGACAACACTGTTCATATCTGACCTGCATCTCGAAGAGTCACGCCCGGACATCGGCGCCCAGTTCCTTGAGTTCATCGACAGCGAGGCACGCGATGCGGAAGCGCTGTACATCCTCGGTGATCTGTTTGAAACATGGGTTGGCGATGACGACCCGAATCCGCACTATGCCGACTGCAAGGTCGCGCTGCGCGAACTGGTCAATTACGGCACGCCCGTCTACTTCATGCACGGCAACCGCGACTTCATGGTCGGCGACATGTTTGCCGAGGAAACCGGTGTGACCATTCTCGAAGACCCAACCATGCTCGAAATGTACGGCACCTATGTATTGCTCAGTCATGGCGACGCGTTGTGCACGGATGATGTCGAATACCAGCAGGTCAGACGCATGACGCGAGCGCCGGAGTGGCAGTCGGTCATGCTTGCCAAACCGCTCAAGGAACGCATTGCGTTCGCGCGCCAGGCTCGCGAACAAAGCATGGCCCATGGCGAAGACGCAGACATGAGCATCATGGACGTCAATGAAGACGCCGTTCTGGAATTGCTGCAGGAAAGCGGTGCCCAAATACTGCTGCATGGACACACGCATCGTCCCGATGTGCATCACATCGATCTCGGCGACCGGGACGCGCAGCGCATCGTGCTCGGTGACTGGTATGAGCAGGGTAGCGTCTTGCGCTGGGACGAGAACGGACCCAGTCTGGAAGTCCTGCCGCGCTAGCCCGACAGCACGGCGCGGGCTTTAGACAGGCATCCCGGAGTGGAAGCGAAACTCAGGGTCCGGCGTTGTGATCAGCGCGGCTTCCACAGCCTTGAGCTCGACAAGCCGGGCATCAATTTGTTCGTCCGCAACACCGCATTCGGATCTTGCAAACGCGATGTAGTGTTCAAAGTGCCTCGCTTCTGACGCCAGCAGGCCACTGTAAAAGCGCCCGAGCCGCTGCGGCAGTCGCGGCGCTACCTGCGCAAAGCGTTCGCAGGAACGCGCCTCGATGATGGCACCAATCAACAGCAAATCGAGCAGCTTGCTGGGCTCATCGTCACGCACCGCGTCGCGCAGGCCGCCGGCGTAACGCGACGCTGACAATCGCTCAAACGGTATCGACATGTCGTCCATGATCGAGCGTACCTGTTCGAAATGGCGCAGCTCTTCCCGTGCCAGTCGCGACATGCGCTGCGCCAGCGCCGCACGATCCGGATAGCGGTACAGAAAGCCCAGTGCCGTTGACGCCGCCTTGAGTTCGCAATTCGCATGATCAAGCAGCATCTCCGGCAGGCGCTCACAGGCGACATCGAGCCACTCTTGTGGCGTTGCGGTTGGCAGAAATTCCGCTATCGCCGGGGGTACTTGCGTAGCTACAGCCATTCCGGAATCTCCGCAGCAGTTTGCAGACGATTTTCCGGCTCTTTGGCGAGCATCATGTTGAGCAACGCCTGGTACTTCGAGAACCGTACCGGCAGCAATGGAATTGGTGCCTGCGCGTGGCGAATGATGATCCCCATCGCGGTGTCTGCGGCATACGGCTTCTTGCCGGTCAGCATTTCGTAGAAGATTACGCCAAGGCTGTAGATGTCGCTGCGCGAATCCACGTTGTTGGCGTGGCCCTGCTCCGGGCTCATGTAATACGGCGTGCCGAAAATTTCGCCGCTGTCGGTCAGTTCCATTTTCAAACGCATGCGTTTGGCCAGCCCGAAGTCAATCAGGGCCAGCGTGCCGTCGCTGCGCAGCATGACATTGCCGGGCTTCAGGTCACGATGCAGAATGCCGACCTCGTGAACCTTCGCCAGCGCGCCGGCAATTTGCCGCAAATAACTTACGGCGTCTTTTTCCAGGATACCGCCAGATATTTTTTGTTTGAGATCGCCTCCGGCGAGGTACTCCATGGCGATGTGCGCATGATTGTCGCCAACTCCGAGGTCGTAGATACGCACGATATTGGGGTGCACGATTTCGGCGATCATTTCGTATTCCTGCAGAAATCGATCAAACGCGCCGATGCTGTCTGTTACGTCCGGCACCTGCTGCAGCACCTTGAGCACGACCTTGAGGTCAGCCGATGACTTCTCTGCAAGGTACACAGCCGAGTGCCGTGAGCTGCCGAGCTTCCGAATCATGCGATAGCCGCGTATCAGCGGGTGCAAACCAATGGTCTCGTCACCGACGAACAAGGAGTCCGTGGATGCCACGCGACGCCTGTCCGCAAGGACTTCGCCAATTCTCACAATCAACGCGCCGTGGTTGATGTCGTCCCGCGGAAAGAAGCACTGGGCGCCAACTTCCCTGGCCCTGGCATGTTCCTTTGGCTGCGCGAAATACGCGACTGGCGGGAAACCGGTGCGATTGACAAACTTTTTTAGAACGTCGAGACCGTCGCGCTCGCCAAGCTCGTTGCCGAGCAAAACAATGTCGTTACCGGCACCAGAGAACTCATCCGGCAGGTGGCCGGCCGCGATCGGGTCATAAGCGGAAATAATGGCATCGGGCCAGTGTGTGGTCAGGTGATGCATCAGCAAGCTGCGAAACTCAGCCTGGCCATCGATGATCATCACTTTAATGCTCATGCTGGATCTTTGCGGGCTGACGCCCGCCGCTACATACCAACGGCTGTCTTGACAGACTTGCGCTTGGCTTTGCGAGATTGCTTGGCGAGGTCGCTGCGGCGCTGCTCCAGCTCATTCAGGTAAGCATCCGTTACGTCACCCGTGACGTACTCACCGGAGAAACACGAGGTATCAAACTCCTTGATCGGCGTCTTGTCATGACGCACGGAGCGGATCAGCCCGTGCAGATCCTGGTAAATCAACTTGTCCGCACCAATAAGGGTCTCGATTTCGTCAATGGTGCGATTGTTGGCCACCAGTTCCGATGCGGCCGGCATGTCGATGCCGTAGACATTGGGGCAGCGCACCGGCGGTGCGGCCGAGGCAAAATAGACTTTTGCGGCGCCGGCTTCACGCGCCAGCTTGATGATCTGCTTCGAAGTGGTGCCTCGGACAATGGAGTCATCGACCAATAGCACGTTCTTGCCGCGAAACTCGAGACCGATGGCGTTGAGCTTGCGGCGCACCGATTTAACGCGTTCAGCCTGCCCCGGCATGATAAACGTGCGACCGATGTAACGATTCTTGATGAACCCTTCCCGGTATTTCACGCCGAGGTGGTATGCAACCTGCAACGCCGACGTGCGACTGGTGTCAGGAATCGGAATGACAACATCAATGTCATGATCCGGAAACTCCCGCACGATCTTGCCAGCCAGCTCTTCACCCATGCGCAGCCGCGCTTTGTAAACGGAGATGCCGTCCAGGATTGAGTCAGGACGCGCAAAGTAGACGTACTCGAATATGCACGGCGTGTGCGTAGCATCGCCGCTGTAAGCGCGACTGTGCAGATCGCCATTGTTCTCAATGACCACAGCTTCACCCGGCGCAACGTCGCGCAGCCGCTTGAACTGCAGGATATCGAGCGCGACGCTCTCTGAGGCCACCATGTAGTCAGTGCCCTCGCTGGTCTCGCGGCCGCCGAGCACCAGCGGGCGTATGCCATGCGGGTCGCGGAAAGCGACGATGCCGAAACCGATGATCATCGCGACGATGGCGTAGCCACCGGTGCAACGGTCGTGCACTGCCTGCACGGCGTCGAATACCTGCTCAGGCGTCGGGTGCCCGTCTGCCCGCACATGCAGTTCGTGTGCGAACACGTTCAGCAGCACCTCGGAGTCGGAGTTGGTGCTCAGGTGGCGCCGGTCTTCGCGGATCAGCATCTGGGCAAGCCCGTCGTAGTTGGTCAGGTTGCCGTTGTGCGCGAGGCAAATGCCGTACGGCGAGTTCACATAGAATGGCTGCGCTTCCGATGATCGCGCACCACCTGCCGTGGGATAGCGCACATGGCCGATGCCGACGTTGCCGGTGAGCCTGACCATATGGCGTTGCCGGAAAACGTCGCGAACGAGGCCGTTGCTCTTGCGCTGACACAGGCCATTGTCACCCCAGGTCACAATACCGGCAGCATCCTGGCCGCGGTGTTGCAACACGGTCAACGCGTCATAGAGCGATTGGCCCACTGGGCTGCTACTAACGATTCCGACGACGCCACACATGATTTTCTCCGTTGATCTCAGGTCCGCTCAGGGACCAGCAACTCGATCGGGACACCGCCTGGCTGTCCATCCATTTGTACATCGGGCGTCAACAACTCGAAGCCCTTTGGCGTCATTACCTTGATCCAGTCAGCAACCTGTTCGAGTTGCGGGATCAGGCGTGACTGCAGCCACCAGTCATCGTTGTCGAAACCGGCAAACTGGCCGCCGATTATGGCAAGCGCTACCAGCAAGATACCGCGCGCTGCACCGAAAAACGTTCCCATGAGGCGGTCAAAGCCGCTCAATGCCGACATCTTCACGACCTTTGACACGCCCCAGCCCAGCAAGGCTCCGATTGAGAGTATGACGCCGAATACCAATACGCGGCCAAACCACATCTGCAACTCTTCCGATCGCAGCCAGCTGTCCGAGATATCGCCCGCCGCCGGGCCGAAGTACAGTGCCGCCCAGATCGCGACCAGCAGCGCCGCGATCGAAATCGCCTCTTTCACGAAGCCGCGTAAGAACCCGATGATCACAGATATCAGGATCGCGACGAGAATGATCAGGTCAATAACGGCCATTTTTTATTGGGTCGGATCTGTTGAGCGTGCCTGGGAGCGCAAGATTCTAGCAGAACCCGGGACAATAGCGCGCATCCTTCGACAACTATCGGGCAGCCCGCATCACGGGTGTGGGACCACCTGCCCCTTGTGACCGGCCTGCGCGAGTTTCGCGGCGACTGCTTCAGCCGCTGCGCGGTTGGCCTGCGGCCCGACCCGCACCCGGTGCAGTTCCTTGCCGTTGGCCGCAAGCTTGCTGAGAAACGCCGCGAAGCCCTGCTTGCGCAAGTCCGCTGCCAGCTTTGTGGCATTCTCCTCGCTGCCAAAGCTGCCAAGCTGCACCGCAAACATGCCGGTAGTCGACTCCGCGGCGGGCTCCCTGACGACGGCCTCAGTCGCCGGCTTCGTCTCTGGCTGAGTCGCAGGCTTCGTCTCTGGCTGGGTCGCAGGTTTTGTCACCGGCGCTGCACTGGCCTCCTCGCGCTGTGTCTCAGGAACCGGTTGCGGCTGCGGCTTTTCCGCTTGCGGCGGCGCATCGTCACTACTGTTGCTTGCCGGAACCGGCGTGGATCGATTGCGATCCAGCACCTGCGTCTGCATCTTCTGCTCAGACTGTCCCGGCAGGATCACGGTCTCGGTTATCGTCTCATCGTTATCTGTGCGGCCGTCCAGGAAGATCGGGACGACGAGCACAACGACCAGCACAAGCACAACAGCACCAATAATGCGTTCTTTCAATTCTCGTTCCATAGCGATTTGTTGACGGGAAAGTCCGGGCAGCGCCGAGTATAGCGCGCTCGCGCAGTGGCTCCTACGTCAGCAACTGCATTGCCGGACCCACCACGTAAAAAGAACCGGTCACAATTATCCGGTCCTGCGGAGTACTGTTGGTGCGTGCAAACTGCATCGCCTCCGCCAGCGACATCGCGACCATGCAGCCCTTGTTGCTGCTGTTTGCAATGAGGCGCGCCAGCTCGAGGGCGTCAATCGCTCGCGGGCTTGCTGCGCTGACCGCGATCCAGCGATCGACCACCGAGTCCAGCAACGCCACGACCGACTCGACATCCTTGTCGTCGAGCATCGCGATGATTGCAATAGTCTCTCCGTCCACATCGCTGGCAGCCAGTGTTTCAGCCAGCACATTGGCTGCCGCCGGGTTGTGCGCGACATCGAGGATCCAGTGGCGATCCGTTTTTATGACCTGCATTCGCCCGGCCAGGCGCAACCGGGACAACGCGGCACTCACGACATCGGCGTCGAGCAGCGTCTGCAGACCGGCCGCCTCGAGCATGGACAGCACGGCCGCCGCGTTGGCGTACTGGATGTCGCCCTGCAGCGCAGGTCTGGCAAGACCCTGCAACGCACAGTCGCGACCGCGCCAGTCAAAGCGGCCGTCTGGGTGCACCGTATAGCTAAAATCCTGCCCTGCCCGCCACAGGTCGGCGCCGATCTTCGCGGCATGGTCGGACAGTGTTTGCGGCACCGGGTCCGCCGCGAAAATAGCTGGCTTGCCGTGGCGCATGATACCGGCCTTCTCGAAGGCGATAGATTCGACATCGATCCCAAGCCAGTCACAATGATCCAGTGACACATTGGTGATCAATGCGACGTCGGGATCGACCGCGTTGACGGCATCCAGTCGACCGCCCAGTCCGACTTCGAGAATGACATTGTCAATCTGCCGCTCGGCAAACACGACCAGCGCCGCCAGCGTGCCAAACTCAAAGTAGGTCAGCTCGGTGTCGCCGCGGGCAGCGTCTACGCGCTCGAAAGCGGCAATGATGTCCGCGTCGCTCGCCGCTGCGCCGCCGCTGCAAATGCGTTCGTTAAACGCCACGATATGCGGCGAGGTGTAAGACCCGACCGAAGCGCCGGACTGCAACAGAATCGCTTCCAGCATGGCGACGCTGGAACCCTTGCCATTGGTGCCGCCCACGGTGAACACACGCGCTGGTCGCGGCAACTGCAGCGTTTGCAATACGCTGCTGACGCGCTCCAGGCCGAGCTTTATCTCATGCGGTGAATACGTCTCGAGTTTTGACAACCACTCGGCTAGCGACGAACCCGGACGGCTCACAGGCTGCGACTTACTTGCAGGAAATCGGTGCTGGACGGTGTTCGAACTTGGCCAGCAGGCTCGCTACCTCGTCGCGCATCTCGCGGCGATCGACAATCATGTCGATGGCGCCATGATCAAGCAGAAACTCGGAGCGCTGGAAACCTTCCGGCAACGTTTGCCGCACGGTTTGTTCTATCACTCGCGGACCCGCGAAGCCGATCAGGGCACCCGGCTCACCAATATTGATGTCGCCGAGCATTGCGAGACTGGCAGAAACGCCGCCCGTCGTCGGGTCGGTCAGCACCGAAACGTAGGGTGAACCCTGCTTGCCGAGTTTCGCCAGCGCGGCAGACGTCTTCGCCATCTGCAACAGTGAGAACAGTGCCTCCTGCATGCGCGCCCCGCCACTTGCGGAGAATGAAATCAACGGCATCTTGTGTTCGGCAGCATGCTTCGCGGCGCGCGAAAACCGCTCGCCGACGACAGAGCCCATGGAACCACCCATGAAGCCGAATTCGAATGCGCAGACAACGACGGGGCGCCCGAGCAAGGTTCCGGTCACGGATACCAGGGCGTCCTTTTCGCCGGTCTTCTTTTGCGCCGCCAGGATGCGCTCACGATAACGCTTGCTGTCGCGAAACTTCAGCGGATCCTCTGGCTCCAGGCCTGCGTTCAGCTCCTGGATGCTGTCCTTGTCGAGAAACACAGCGAGCCGCCGGCGAGCGCCGATGCGCATGTGATAGCCGCACTTCGGACACACCTGCAGATTGCGCTCCAGTTCCTGTCGGTACAGTTGCGCATCGCATTTCTGACACTTGATCCAGACGCCCTCGGGTACCGAGCGCTTGCGCTCCTCGGTGTTGATGCGGGACGGGATCAGTTTCTCTAACCAGCTCATAACGCTATGTTAATCGTCATCCTGTTGAATTACTACGATTCGCGTGCGACCGCAGGCGTGGCGGGGGGAATATTGAATTTTGCAGGATACTCGACGCCGACAAAGGTCAGGCCGTGCGGTGGTGCAGCTATGCCGCCTTGTTTGCGGTCGCGGCTGGCGAGCACGTCGTCAATCCACTCCACCGACTCCTCACCTGTACCGATCGCGACCAGCGTGCCGGTGATATTGCGCACCATGTGCTGCAGAAACGCGTTCGCAGTGACCTGCAGCGTAATGTTGTCGCCGTCGCGCCGCACGGCAATGGAGCGGATCTCGCGCACCGGCCTCGAGGCCTGGCACCCGGCTGCGCGAAACGCCGAAAAATCGTGTTCGCCAAGCAGTCTTTCCGCGGCTGCGTGCATGCGGCTGGCATCCAGCTGCTCATAGATCCACCACACGCGGTGACGCTGCAGCGCGGGGCGAATCAGGCGATTGAGGATCTGGTAGCGGTAACTTCGTGATACTGCGGAGAAGCGCGCGTGAAAGTCGTCCGTGACCTGCTGCGCCCAGCAAATGCTGACATCATCGGGCAGATTGCTGTTGATGCCGAGGATCCAGCCGCGACTGCTGCGCTCGGCATCGGTATCAAAGTGCACGACCTGTGCGGTTGCATGCACACCGCTGTCGGTTCGGCCTGCGCAGGTAATCTCAACCTCGTGGTTGGCTACCCTGGCGATCGCGTCTTCGACGCGCTGCTGCACGCCGATACCGGTGCGCTGGCGCTGCCAGCCATTGAAACCGGTACCGTCGTACTCAATGCCCAGTGCTATGCGCAATCAGGACGGCAGCGAATCCAGCAGCTGCTGCGCCTGTTGGCGCTGCGACTCGTCGCCTTCATCCAGAACTTCCTCGAGAATGCTGCGAGCGCCGGCAGGGTCACCCATATCGACATAGGCGCGAGCCAGGTCGAGCTTGGTGCCAACTTCCGTCATGGTACGAGCTTCATTGAGGTCGTCGCTCAGGTCGTCAGGCGCCATCTCCACGGTCTCGCCGTCGGCCGGTATTCTCGGTCGCGGTTGCTCGACCGTAGCGTCGTCGCGTGGCATGTCGACGGTGTCGCCAGCCTGGCTGATCTTCAGTGCGGCGGTCAGGTCGTCGAGATCGAGGTCCACATCCGTTCCGGAAACCGCCGGCACCTCGGCCGTCTCATCAAGGTTCTCGTTGCCGGTAAACACGTCCGCCGGCAGCGCCTCTGTCTTGGCAAAATCAAAATCGTCATCGCCGGACAGGCCCGGAGCCAGCATCGTGGCGTCTTCATCGCCGGACAGGACCGTGTCGTCGTCGTCGAAGCCGGGAGCCAGCATGGTCGCATCCGCGTCCGTGAGTGCCTTGTTGATACCGGTATCGACGGCAAAATCTTCGCTCAGTACCTGTGTATGTCCGGTCGCATCGAGCAAGTCCAAATCCAGGCCAATATCCGTTGCGTCTTCAATATCCAGCATGGGGCTCGCGCCGGTCTCATCCGGTGCAAGGCGCATTTCGTTGGTTGATTCGAGGCTTGCGGCAAGCGCTTCGTCGATGTCCAGTGCCTCGACGGTGCCGGTTTCGTCGCTGTCTGCAATCGGCTGCACGCCGGTGGCGCTCGGGTCAACTTCAGGGTTGGCGCCAGTCGCATCCAGGTCGTCCAGATCATCCAGGTTGGCAAGCTCTGTTTCAGCCAGTGAATCGATGCCGAGATCAAGCTCGTCGAGGTTGATTTCAGCCGTCGCATCACTGCTTTGACCGCTCTCCGCAATCGCCTGGCCCAGCGTATCTTCGTCCAGCGACGGCAATTCGGAGGTTCCCTCGATGCCTTCAAACTGCTGCTCAATGGTCGGCGTTTCGACAGTACTGTCCGGATCGTACTCTTCAAACGGTGATTCCAGCGTCGGCGTTTCGGCGGTGTTCTCCAGGTCAAAGTCAATCGCGCTCGCATCATCCCCGGCATCGACGTCATCGTCGCCGAACATGAAGTCGACTTCTTCGTCTGCGTCGCCCGCTTCGTCAACGCCGCCGAAATCCATGTCCAGCGCGCCGGTCTGGTCAGAGCCGTCGTCAAACGACAGGTCGACAGCTTTCGTTGCGCCGGCACTTGCACCAGCGAACAAGGCATCATCACCGGCTATCTGCTGACCCATGATGACGGTCTTGTTCCAGTCGGGATCATCATCGCTGACCACCGCCTGCAGGCGTTTTGCCGCATCGACGAAAGCGTCACGGTTGCCCCAGACGAAGTAGATCTCGCCGAGCTTCGCGAGCAGCTCCTGGCGCTGCGGCTCAACTTCGAGCGCACCATTGATGAGGTCTGCGGCCTGATCGTAAAGACCGTAGGCCATGTGGAAGTCGGCCTCCGCAAGCGGATCCTGCTGGTCAAGATTGACCGCCGTCTCACTGCTGAACGTATCTTCGAGCGAGCCGAATTCGCCGGTCGTGCCGGTCCTGCTCTGCATTTCGACAGCGGCTGCTTCGATCGTGTCGTCATCCATTGCGCGGATGCCCGAGTCCTGCTCGACGACGACGATGGACTCGTCATCGTTTGTCGGCGCACGCATGGTCTCGGTTGCCGTCATGGCGCCGGTCGGAAGATCGCCTTCGTCCAGCTGTTCCCACGGTCCGGAGTCGTCGTCTTCATCGCTACCGCGACGCATGAACCAGAACAGCACTCCGGCAACCAGCACGACAGCACCGATGATGATGCCCCACGTACCAAGAATGAAGTCGAGAATCTTCGCGACGATGCCCTGTTCCTCGCGGCGCGCTACCGGCGTCACCGCGGGCTGCTCGTCCATGACCGGTTCTTCTGCCAGCGGCTCTTCGTCCGTGCCCTCGTCGGCGAGAATCTCGTCGCTCGTTTCTGCCTCGACGCCCTGCTCATCAACAAATGGCTCGTCGGCGAGATCGTCAACCGGCGGCTCGTACGTTTCGCCGCGAATTTCCGCCAGTTCCTGGCGCAGTTTCGCAAGCTGGTTGTCCCTGATTTCGATCAGGGACTGCTGTACAGGTACATCGGCCGCTTCCAGCTCCGCGATGCGCGCTTCGATGTCCTCTTCACGCGTTGTCGGCACGACGTCCGTATCGGCTTGCTCCGCTACGTCATCGTCATAGCCGATGCCGAGATCTTCATCATCGGGGGGTACCAGCACCAGGCTGGGTTCCGGCTCGGCGGGCGCTGGCTGTGGCGATGGAGCTGCGACCGGCACAGAACCGCCCCAGGAGGCGTTCTGCTGCTGCACAGCGCTGAACGCTTCGCCACGGCTGATCTGGAACACGGCATCTGCACTCGGAACCCGAATGGTCGCGCCGGCCTTGAGGCGATTGATATTGCCGTTGAACGCCTCTGGATTCGCTTCGAAAATGGCCATCATCGTCTGGTTGATGGTCAGTCGGCTGTCAGGACGCATGCGCGTTGCCAGGCCCCACAGCGTTTCACCACGCTGCACGTTGTGCTGGCCGCCATCCGACGTGTCGTAAGGCGTATCAACGGCCGCTGGCAGCGGCTTGCTGTCAGACTGACGCGGTGGCGCTGCGGCTCTCGGCGCAGCTGTCGGCAGGTGCTGCTGGCGCAGGTGCTGGCTGGCGCTCGATGCGCGCACTGTCGGACGGTGCGGAGCGGCTTGGCGCCTGCACAACCGGTGCCTGTTGTGCCGCTGGCGGTGCGAACGTCGGCGGATCCAGCAATACCGTGTATTCGCGCAGCAGTCGGCCTCGAGACCAGGTTGCCTCTACCAGGAACGTCAGGAACGGCTCAGTAATGGGCGCTGCAGAGCGCACTTGCACAATGCTGTCATTGGCGCCGCGATCGACAATATTGAACTGGATACCCTGCAGGAAAAAGGGTCGGTCTATGCCATAGCGCTCAAAGGTCTCGGGTGTGGCCAGAGTGATTTTAAGGTTGGCAATCTCTTCGGGCGTTGCGGAAAGCAGGACAATTTCCGCACGCAACGGTTCGTTGAGAGCGGACTGCAGCCGAATTTCGCCAAGCCCGATCGCCCAGGCCTTGCTGGACAACAGCAGGACGATCGTAAGCGAAATACGAATAAGACGTCGCGACATAACTTTCTCTCCAACTCCCCAAGCACCCCGACTTTGACGCGAGATCGAGGCAAAAATACAGAGGCTCAAGGCCTCCGCGCAGCTTTGCGAACTATAGCTTAAAGATAGTTTTTTGCCAATATTTCAGCAATTTGGACGCTATTTAGCGCCGCGCCCTTACGTATGTTATCGGAAACCACCCAGAGGTTGATTCCTCGCGGGTGGGATATATCTTCGCGCACTCTGCCGACAAACACGGGGTCGTGCCCCGAGCTTTCCGTCACCGCGGTCGGGTATTCACCCGTATTTGTGCCATCAACGAGTTCCACGCCGGGTGCGGCGCGCATCAGCTCGCACACCGCAGCGGCGCTTATCTTGTCACGCGTTTCAATATGCACCGCTTCCGAATGTCCGTAAAACACCGGAATTCGCACAGCGGTTGGATTGACGCGAATATCGTCGTCGCCGAGAATTTTGCGCGTTTCCCAGACCATCTTCATTTCTTCGCGGGTGTAGCGGTTGTCCTCGAAGGTATCGATGTGCGGCACCGCATTGAATGCGATTTGCTTTGCATCGCCTTCGAGTTCGAGCGGTCGACCGTTCAAGAGCGTGGCCGTCTGCCTGACCAGTTCTTCAATCGCGCTGCGACCGGCACCCGAGACCGCCTGATACGTCGCAACGTTGATGCGTTCAATGCCCACCGCATCGTAGATCGGCTTCAGTGCCACCAACATCTGTATCGTTGAACAATTGGGATTGGCGATGATGCCGCGCGCGGTGTAGTTGGCAATGGCTTCGGGATTCACCTCCGGCACGATCAGGGGAATATCCTCGTCGCGGCGAAAATGCGAGGTGTTATCGATGACCACGCAACCGGCCGCTGCTGCCTTCGGTGCGAATTCCGCAGAAACGGCACCACCGGCAGAAAACAGCGCAATCTGCACGGTCGAGAAATCGAACTCTGCGAGATCGTCAACCGGCAGTTGTCGATTGCCAAATTCAACGCTGTTGCCAACTGATCGGGAGCTGGCAAGCGCATAGATTTTTCCTGTCGGAAATTTGCGCTCGGCAAGTATCTGCAGCATGACTTCGCCGACGGCGCCGGTGGCGCCAACGACTGCAATATCGTATTTCTTGGACATGGGATTTACTTCCGGTGTGTCGTTTGCCCGCCGCAGCGGACAATTACAGGACAGGGGTTTTGGAGTCTACGTCGGCGTTCTGCGCGCGGTTGCGCAAGTAATGGTCCAGCAGCACCAGCGCCACCATGGCTTCCGCGATCGGCGTCGCGCGCAGCCCGACGCAGGGATCGTGGCGCCCCTTGGTGACTATGTTGGTATCCGCGCCTGCCTTGTCGACCGTCTTGCCAGGCACGGAGACGCTTGATGTCGGCTTTAGCGCGATGCTGGCAAGGATGTCCTGCCCTGACGAAATGCCGCCGAGCGTGCCGCCAGCATCGTTCTTGGTGAAGCCACTGCTTGAAATCTCGTCCCGATGCTCGCTGCCCCGCTGACTGATGGCATCGAAGCCCGCGCCAATTTCCACGCCCTTCACCGCGTTGATACCCATGAGCCCATACGCCAGCGCAGCATCCAGCTTGTCGAACACCGGCTCGCCGAGGCCTGGCGGCAGGTTACTCGCCAGTACGCTGATCTTCGCACCGATGGAGTCGCCCTGTTCACGCAGCTCGGTCATGAACTTGTCGAGTTCGTCGATGCGCGAACGGTCAGCACAGAAAAAGTCATTGTCGCGCACAAAATCGAGATCCGGCGCGGCCAGTTTGAGCGGACCCAGTTGCGACAGGTAGCCACGTATTTCAACACCAAGACGTTGTTTCAGGTATTTGCGTGCGATGGCACCGGCTGCGACGCGCATCGCCGTCTCGCGCGCCGATGAACGACCACCGCCGCGATAGTCACGAATACCGTACTTCTGCTGATAGGTGTAGTCGGCGTGGCCAGGACGAAATTTGTCCTTGATATCGCCGTAATCCCTGGATCGCTGGTCCGTATTTTCGATCAGCAGGCCAATCGGCGTACCGGTCGTCACGCCCTCGAACACGCCGGAAAGAATCTGTACCTGGTCAGGCTCGTTGCGCTGCGTCGTATGTTTTGAGCGACCGGGTCGGCGCCTGTCAAGATCGCCCTGAATATCGGCTTCGCTGAGCTCCATGCCAGGCGGACAGCCGTCAACAATGCAACCGAGCGCCCGACCGTGGCTTTCGCCAAACGTCGTCACTACAAATGATCGCCCAAAACTGTTTCCAGACACCGCTACAAACCCTCCAACTGTTCCCGTGTCAGCAAAAACACGCCACTGCCGCCATGCTCAAACTCCAGCCACACAAACGCAAGCTGTGGGTAGTGTTTTTCGAGCGCGTCCTGGCTGTTGCCGACCTCGCAGACAAGTATGCCGCGTTCGCTCAGGAATTCAGGCGCATGATGCAGTATCAGCTTGACCGAATCCAGACCATCGGCGCCCGCCGCAAGGCCAAGCACCGGCTCATGCAGGAACTCCGCCGGGCGCGCGTCCATATCTTGCTTGTCGACGTACGGCGGGTTGCTGACGATGAGGTCATAGGTCACGTCCTTGAGGTTGCTGAAGAAATCCGACTGCAGCAGTCTGACGCGATCCTCCAGTTCATGTGCCCGTACGTTGATGGCAGCGACATCGAGCGCATCCTGCGAGATATCGACGGCATCCACGATCGCTTCCGGAAAAGCGTGTGCGAGCGCGATCGCGATGCAGCCACTGCCGGTACCAAGATCGACGATGCGCTGCACTTCGCTGGCGGCAAGCCATGGCGCAAAACGCGCGTCAATGAGCTCGGCAATGGGCGAACGCGGCACCAGCACGCGTTCATCAACGAAAAACCGGCGCCCGGCGAACCAGGCCTCGTTCAATAGATACGCCAGCGGCACGCGCTCTTCAATGCGTCGCGTTGCAAGCACAGCGACGGCCTGCTCCTCGGCCTCACTCACCGGCCGCGTGTAAACCAGGGGGGCGTCCGCGTGTGCCAGCTGCAAGGTGGAAAACACCAGCCAGGCGGCTTCATCGAGCGGATTGTCCGTACCATGGCCGTAGTCGAGCTGCGCATCTGCGAAGCGACTCGCGAGCTCGCGAATCAGTTGTTCGACATTTTTTTGGGTTGCGTCAGGCATTTGCGCGAATCTAGCACGATCCCGGCAGCCAATCCTGTTGCAAAGCTTGTAGAATTGCCGCCTCCCGCATTGACTGAAGTTTGCCCCATGGCCTTACTACGACCCCTGATGGTGCTCCTCCTGTTGCTGGCACTCGGCGCTGGCGTCTACGTCGCTTTGCGCATGGACGCCCCGCCCCCGCAGCCAACGACCGCAACCCTGTTGCCCGCATCCGACGCACTGCCCGACGTGTCGCTGCTGGACCAGCACGGCAATGCGCTCGGTGCGGATGTGTTCGAAGGACGCTGGGACCTGGTGTTCTTCGGTTTTACGCATTGCCCGGATATCTGCCCGCTGACGCTGCAGGTGCTGGCAGACGCCAGGCGGCAAATGCGTGAGGCTGGCATCGAGGACCTGCCGCGTATCGTGCTGGTCAGTGTGGACCCCGAGCGCGATACGCCGGAGAGCCTCGCGAGCTACATCAGCCACTTCGGCGACGACACCCTGGGTGTTACCGGCGATCTTGCGCAGATCCGCATTCTCACCGGCGCGCTGGGCATCTTCTTTGACAAGCAGATGGCCGATGAGTCCGGCAACTATGGCGTTGACCATTCGGCCGTGGTGCTGCTGATGAATCCTGCGGGTCGACTGCGTGCGCTGTTCAGCGCACCGCACACGGCAGAGAATTTCGTCAACGACCTGCCACTGATCATGTCCGAAGCGACGGCGTCACCCAGCCGCGCACCGCTTGTGGTCAGCGACGTCACGGTGACCGGCAGCATGCCCGGCATGAGCATGAGCGCCGGCTACATGACATTCACAAATAACAGCGACAGCGATATCCGCATCAACAAGATCAGCAGTCCGCAGTTCGCGTCCGTCGAACTGCATGAAACCGTGATCGACAACGACGTCGCAAAGATGCGCCCGATCGATGCGATTGTCGTGCCGGCCAACGGCAGCGCATCGCTGCAACGCGGCGGCAAACACCTCATGCTTATGCAGCAGGCAGACGGCAGCAATGCGGTGACGCTGAATGTCTGGTCTGACGACGCCCTGCTGCTCTCTGTAACCACGCGCATCGCTGACAGGTAGGCTCACAATCATGGATCGTCTCTTTGTAATACTGCAATACCTGCTGCCCAAACACTTGCTGACAGGCCTTATCTATCGCATCGCGAAGCTGCGTTCAGCGGCCGTGAAGGATTTCCTGATCGAACGATTTGTGCACGCTTTCGACGTCGATATCGAAGAGGTCGCTGGCAAGGTACCTGAAGATTTCGCGACCTTTAATGACTTCTTCACTCGCGAACTGCGCCACGATGCGAGACCTGTCGACAGCCGACCGGAGCGGCTGGTCTCTCCTGTTGACGGCACCGTCAGCGTTGCCGGCACGATCGCCAGCGATTCGCTGCTGCAGGCAAAGGGCATCGACTACACGATCGATGATTTGCTGGCGACAGACCTCGATGCCGCGAGGGCATACACCGACGGCTCGTTTGCAACGATTTACCTGGCGCCTTACAACTACCATCGCGTACATGCGCCGTTCGCTGGCAAGCTGGTCGCGGCAAGATACGTGCCCGGCGACCTGTTCAGCGTCAACGCCGCGACCGTGCAGCGCGTACCTGGCCTGTTCCGCCGCAATGAGCGGCTGGTGATGCATTTCGAAACCGCGTTCGGCCCGGCCGTGCTTGTCTTTGTCGGTGCACTTAATGTCGGCAGCATCAGCACGCCATGGAGCGGAGAAATCCGACCTCGGGCAAACGGAGTGGTCGACGTGCTGGATCTGGGCACACACAACACCGAGCTCAAACGCGGCGACCTGCTGGGGTGGTTCAATATGGGATCCACGGTGATCCTGCTGCTGCCGGCGAACACCTGCGAATGGCACAGCCACATGCGTCCCGGCGAGACGCTGCGCATGGGAACCTCGATCGCCGTACTCAACAACGGCCAGTGAGTCGCTGGCGCGCAAGCTCCCCGGTCAGCGCAGCGATAAGCCGCGCCGCGCTGCAGCAACGCGCGCGCGACTACTTTGCCGCAGAGGGCGTGCTGGAAGTTGACACGCCGGCCCTGAGCGCCGCCGCCGGCAGCGATCCGAACATCGAGAGCCTCGTTGTTCGAGCAGAGCTCAGCCCAAACCGTCGCCTGTTCCTGCACACCTCGCCCGAGTTCTGCATGAAACGGCTGCTCGCCGATGGTTACCCGGATATCTACTCAATTTGTCGTGTGTTTCGCGATGGCGAAGCCGGCCACAGACACCAGCCCGAATTTACGATGATCGAGTGGTACCGACGCGGCTTCGGCCTGCAGGCGATCATTGCTGACACGCTGGCGCTGCTGGCCGCCGCATTGCAGCAACCTGAAGGCAGCCCGCCGGCCGATCAACTTGAGTATGCACAGGCCTTCAGACAATACGCAGACCTGGACCCGGAGCACGCGTCTATTGACGAGCTGGCGACTCGAGCAGCTGCCGATACCGACCTGCGGCAGGCGCTTGGCGGCGATCGTGACGCCTGGCTCGACCTGTTGCTTGCCACCGTCGTTGCAGCGCAGTTCGCGACTGACCGCTTAACGGTTGTTCGCCATTATCCTGCGAGCCAGGCGGCGCTGGCACGACGATGCCCGGCAAATGAGCGCGTCGCCGATCGCTTCGAGGTATTCATGGGCGAAGTCGAGCTGGCCAACGGCTATGTCGAACTCACGGATGCCGCCGAGCAAGCGAGACGCATAGACGATGAGCTGCAGAAACGCGCCAAGGCCGGCAAACGCGCAAATAGCGTCGACAATGCCTTTCTTGCAGCGCTGCGTGAGGGCCTGCCCGAATGCGCAGGTGTCGCGGTCGGACTCGAACGCCTGCAGATGCTGCACGACAACACTGATAATATCGGCGACGTCGTCACGTTCGTATTTGGCCAGGAAAATGACTGAAGCAGACTGCAAATTGTTGGGTTCACAGCTTAAGGCACTCCTCAATGGTGAGGATGATGCGCTGGCAAATGCAGCCAACTTCGTGGCGCTCCTGCACCATGCGATGGACGACATCAACTGGCTGGGAATCTACGTGTTGCGCGGTGACGAGCTGGTATTGGGACCGTTTCAGGGCCTGCCGGCGTGCGTGCGCATCCCGTTGGGCAGCGGCGTCTGCGGCACGGCCGCAAGTACCGCGACGACGCAGCGCATTGCCGACGTCCATGACTTCCCCGGGCACATCGCCTGCGACCCCGTGTCGCGATCGGAGCTGGTCGTGCCGCTGCTCATCGACGGCAAACTGGTCGGTGTACTGGACATCGACAGCCCGTCACTGTCTCGATTTACGGAGTCGGACCAGCTCATGGTCGAGCAGCTGTGTGCGACATACACCGAGCTGCATGCCGGCAAGGCGTTTATTTGACGCGGGAGACGTATTCGCGCGAGCGCGTATCCACGCGGATGATTTCACCCTGATCGACAAACAGCGGGACGCGCACGACGGCGCCCGTTGACAGTGTCGCCGGTTTCACGCCGCCGCTCGCCGTGTCGCCTTTAACGCCAGGATCGGTTTCCGTGATTTCCAGCTCAACGAAATTCGGTGCCTGCACGACGATCGGCGTGTTGTTCCAGAGGGTGACAAGACAGATATCGCCGTCGCTAAGCCAGTCTTTTGCGTCGCCGACCGCGGCTTCGTCCGCTGCGTACTGCTCGAAGTTGTCCGGCACCATGAAATGCCAGAATTCACCGTCGCCGTACAAATACTGCATGTCAGTATCCATGACATCTGCAGCCTCGACGTTTTCGCCCGATTTGAAGGTCTTGTCGACGGTCTTGCCGGTTTTGAGGTTGCGAATACGCACGCGATTGAAGGCCTGGCCCTTGCCTGGCTTGACGAATTCGTTCTCCACAATGATGCAGGGATGGGAATCGATGATGATCCTCAGGCCGGATCGGAACTCACTCGTGCTGTAACTGGCCATATTCGCCGCGTCGCTTTAGTTGGGGGGCCGCAATAATACGCCGAAACTAGATACCCGTCACGGATTTAACATACCGCGAGGAATAGGCTGTGGCATCGGCTTGAAAAAGGCCTATTTAACAGAATACGGATATTTCCCCGCCGCGTCGGGGCCTAGCGAAGGATTGTGAATTGAACGGGCGCCAAAGCATCTCTATAGCCGTTTTAACCGAAAACGAAGACGACGTATCGCTGCTCAACAGCACGCTGCGCGATGCCGGCCATGCTGCCCATTGCCACTGGATCTCACACCCGCACAACCTGGACGACGTACTGGCGAAGGAATACGTCGAACTGGTGATCCTGAATTGCGATCACTACCCCGACACGATTCCGGCGGTCATCAAGCAAAAAGACCGCTTTAATCCGGAAATCCCGGTCATCGCCATGCAACAGGATGCCGACGAAAGCAGCATCGAACAGGCGATGCAGGATGGTGCTTGCGACCTGGTCTCGATCAGTCTCAAGTCACGCCTGCTGGCGGTAGTGTCACGCGAATTGCGCGCGCTGCGCGTGGAACGTGCGCTGTACTCGACCATCCAGTCCGCGACCGAATACAAGCGCCAGCTGAAGGATCACATGGCGGCCTCAACGAGCCCGATCGCACTTGCGCAGGAAGGCATCGTTACGGACGTAAACGAGGCCTGGTTGCAGCAATTCAAGCTGCAGGGCAAAGATGATCTGATCGGCATGCCTCTGATGGACTGTTTCGAACAATCCTGCCATGCCGCTCTCAAGGGCGCGCTGATCGCGACCGTGGCCGGAAAATGGAAACGCGGCGAGAAGCTGGTCGCGAAATCGTCTGCGGAAGGTGAACAAGACGAACTGCACCTTGAGTTCGGGCGCATTGATGTGGAAGACGGACCCGCCGTGCAGGTGCGCATTGCACCGCAGCTCAAGGTGGCCGAGGAACCGACCAAGCTGGTGCACGATGCGCTGAAGCGCGACCCAACCACGCTGTTCTTTCATCGTGCCCAGTTCCTGCAACGCATTAACAAGCGCCTGCGCAAGAAGCCGTCTTCCGGCACACACGCGCTGGTATATATCCGTCCTGACAAGTTCGCGGCCCTGGCCGGGAAGGTCGGGATCATCAACTCCGAGGAAATTCTTGCGCAGTTCGCCGAGGAAGTTCGCAAGCGCATGCAGCCACGTGACGTTGCCGGACGCTTTGAGGGCACCTCTCTGATGGTGTTGCTTGAGCGCGGCAGTGCGCGCGACGCGCAGGTC
The DNA here is from genome assembly GCA_963698425.1 of uncultured Gammaproteobacteria bacterium. Taxonomy (GTDB): domain Bacteria; phylum Pseudomonadota; class Gammaproteobacteria; order Steroidobacterales; family Woeseiaceae; genus UBA1847. The sequence continues at coordinate 88,625 of CAVOQR010000010.1, forward strand.
TGGGGCCAGAAGCTTTGCGAGCATATATCCAGGATCGAATTCGAGGTCGACGACCACTCGACTCACCTCACTTGCTCTGTGGGCGCGTGTGGCATGAGCGATGTGTTTGCAAGCCTGGAGGATTTCGTCGCAGCAACCTGCGACGCTTACAAGCTGGCGAAAGAAGCCGGCGGCAATACCTCGATGCTGAATGACAGTGCTGACGAAGACACCAAGCAACGCGAGTTTGATGCCATTTGGGTCAAGCACCTGAAATCGGCACTCATGGACAACCGCTTCCGTCTCGCACAGTTGCCGATTGCCGGCCTGCGCAGCGACTCGGTCGAGATGTTTGACCTGCTGGTACGCATGATCGACGAACAAGGCAACTCGGTATTGCCATCGGAGTTCCTGCCTGCCGCAGAGCGCAACAAGATGATGAAGCACATTGATCGCTGGATGTTTAAGGCCGCGATTGATTTTTGCGAAAGTAACTCTGCGGACCGCGTCTTTGTCAGGCTGTCGAAACAGTCGATTTGCGATGCAACGACGATTCCGTGGATGGAACAGGAATTCAGGAGCTGCGGATTCGAAACCTCACGCCTGGTTATCCAGGTACCCGAGCACGATGCGGCGAAGCACATCAAGCAAACGCGCGACGTTGTCAGCAAGGCACGCAAACTGGGTGTCGGTTTCGCACTCGAGCATTACGGCGTCGACCAGCAACGCTTCCAGATACTCGACCTGCTGAAGCCCGACTTCATCAAGATCGATGGCGAACTTATGCACTCGCTGATGACCGACAAAGAGATGCAAAGTGCTGTCGAGAAGATTGTCCAGGCCGCTGCGAAACGCGACATCAAAACCATCGCGGAACGTGTCGAGAACGCCAACGCCATGGCTGTATTGTTCCAGCTCGGCCTCGACTACATGCAGGGACACTATGTGCACGAACCCGAGGTCGTGCTGCAGAATACCGACGACGATGTCGTCGCCACCACACTTGAGAAGCTCTCCGCTGCCAACAGCGCCTAGAGTGTGACGAGCGTCACACTTTCAATGGGGACGCACCCGCTTCCGAATGACACGTGCTTGCCAGTAGACTAGGCTGATGATCAAGCAGGGTGCGGATTTGACCATGAAATCGAAGCAAAGCAAGAACTTGTTACCAGCCATCGCCGCAATCGGCGGAAGTCTCGCGGCAATGCCCGCAGCGGCTATAGAGCTGGGTGACATGACGGTGCAATCCAACCTCGGACAGCCGTTGCGCGCAAGTATTGCCTACGCCCTCGCGCCAAACGAGCAACTCTTCGATTTCTGCGTATCCCTGAGCCAGGGACTCTCTGATGCCGGTATACCGGCCATACGCACTGCGTCCATCAGCGTTGCCGACGGCGTCATCTCGCTGACCGGCAAAACGCCGATAAAGGAGCCGCTGATCACGGCGCGCGTCATCATCGATTGCCCCTACACCGCACACATCAGCCGCGAATACACACTGTTTGTAGACCCGGCCGGCACAGCAGCGCCGGCGGTAACGGCAGCCACAGCGCCGCTGCCCGCCGCTGCAGCCGTCGCGCCAATCACAATTCGCCAGCAGCCGACGGCACGCCGCCCTGCAACGGTCCGCGAACCTGTTGAAAATGCAACACGCTACCGTGTGCAGCCCGGCGACACGCTGTCCGCTATTGCACAGCGCATCGAGAATCGCCCGATTGGACTCTGGGATGCGGTCAATACCATCTTCACGGCCAATCCTGACGCCTTCATTAACGGCGACCTGAATCGGCTGAAGGCCGGCAGCTGGCTGCTTATTCCGGACTTCGGCAGTGGTGTGGAGCAGACGGTTAGCAGTACCGATACCGTTGCCGCCACGGTTACAGACACCGTCACGGATGCCGCAACAGAAACGACAAGCGTTGCAGAGAGCATAGCGCCGCTTGCAGACAGCACCCCGATAAGCGCAACGCCCGATCTCGCGGCAGACGCGCCCGCGGAGAACACGGTCATTATCGACACGCCGCTTGATGCGCCGGTTACGACATCAACGTCGCCGAATGTCGCAACGGCAGCTGTTCAGCCGACTGTAGCGCCGCCTGTTGCTGCCAGCGAGAGATCGTCATGGTCATGGCTATTGTGGCTGGGAGGCGCCGGACTGGCGTTGATCATCGGCCTCCTGATGTTCGGACGCCGCGGCCGAGACGAATTCCGCTCAACCCCGATCGGCCCTGCTGTGACGCCGCAGCGTCGTGCAACTGACGACACCACGCAAAATATCGAAGTTACCGAACACAGCATTGAAGATGATTCACCGACTCACGAAAACCTGGCACTGGATGCTGACCTCGTTATCGGCACCGGTCTTTCCGCAGGAACTGATGTCGAAGTGAACGAAGACTTTGCGTTTGCCACGACGTCGGTACTCGACCTGGAGCTGCCGGACGAGTCGGAGGCGGTCGACGACAGACCAGAAACTGACATTATCCCGCCGTTGCACATTGCGGCCGAGGCTGAATCAATTCTCGAAAGCGAAGTGCTTCCCGCCGAAGACGACTACGACATGTCCGTGATCGTCGATGCGACCAAGATGCCGCATCCTGACGAAGTCACAGAGCGCGATCTGCGCGCGGTCGTTGTCGACGACGAAGACGAAACTCTTATCGCCGACAGCTACACTGTTAGTCAGGAAGTTGACTTCGACATCCTCGAGCAGGATTACGAAGAAGAAATGACCGCAACCCAGGCGCTGAACGCCGAGATCACCAAAGCTGCCGCAGAACTGGCGGAGCGCATGGACAGGATTGATGAGAGCGATGCAACGTCAGCACTGCCCATGGCATCGGTCACCGAGCTCGATATCACCGCTCAGTTGCCCGCGCAAAACGACGACAGCGCAGCTACGATTAACATGGAAGTCGATGACAGCACGGTAGAAATGGACGCCGCGCGCAACGACGATGACGACACCATGGAAATCGAATCCGGCAAGGTCGACACCAAGGCCGGTTAAGCAACCCCTGTGAGACGAATCACTTTGCGCCAGCCTTGCGGCAGCAGGCTGCCGCGAAGCGCGCGGTCACCGTAGTAATCGTCCACGTCGTTCCACTTGATCGTCATTGTCCGTGTCTCGGTCTGCACCTGCAGCGAGCCATCTTCGGGGACGACGGCCGCAGCCACCATATGCTCTGCGCCTTCCTTGTATTTCTTTGCCGGAATGTTCATCAGCTTCAGTCCCTTGCCCTTGGCGAGCGCGGGTAGTTCATCCATTTCGAACAGCAACAACCTGCCGATCGAGCTGACTGCCGCAATCAGACACTCCTTACCTTCAGGCACGGCAGATGGCACCACGGCACGACCGCCGGCAGGTACCCGCAGTATCGACTTGCCCGCCTTGTTGCGCGACACGAGATCCTCGAGCGTTGCGATAAAGCCGTAACCGGCATCACTGGCAAGCAGGTAGCGGTCCCTGGGATCGCCGATCATGGTGCCGCAAAACCGCGCACCGTCGGGTTGCTTGAAGCGGCTCGACAGCGGCTCGCCCTGGCCGCGTGCCGATGGCAGCGTGTGCGCCATGACGCTGTAGACACGGCCGGTGCTGTCGACAAACATGGCGAGCTGGTTGCTGCGACCCTGTGCCGCTGCAAGATAGGCATCGCCGGACTTGTAACTCAATGATGTTGGATCGATCTCGTGGCCCTTCGCCGCGCGCGCATAGCCGCGCTGCGACAACACCACGGTAACCGGTTCGCTGCTGACCAGTTGCGTCTCGTCGAGCGCCTGCGCCGCCTCACGCTGAACAATCTCGGTGCGACGCTCGTCACCGTAGGCCTCGGTATCTTCGAGGATTTCCTTCTTCATCAGCGTTTTCAGGCGCGCGGCGCTACCCAGCGTTTTCTCCAGCGCATCGCGTTCCTCGTTGAGCTCATCCTGCTCACCACGAATTTTCATTTCCTCGAGCTTGGCCAGGTTGCGCAGACGCAGGTTGAGGATCGCTTCAGCCTGGATGTCGGACAGCGAAAAGCGCTTCATCAAAACCGGCTTTGGCTTATCCTCGCTGCGAATAATCGCGATAACCTCATCGATGTTCAGATAGGCGATCAGAAGACCATCGAGAATGTGCAGGCGATCGCTAACGATCTGCAAGCGATGCTGTAATCGCCGCGTAACCGTTTCCTTGCGAAACTTCAGCCATTCCTTGAGCAATTCCAGCAGGTTGAACATGCGCGGCCGGCCGTCCAGGCCGATGACATTCATGTTCACGCGTACTGTGCGTTCGAGTGACGTGGTCGAAAACAGGTGTGACATCAGTTGTTCGACATCGACACCGCGTTTCTTGCTGATGACGAGGCGCGTACGCTCTTCATGGTCTGACTCGTCCCGCAGGTCATCGACCTGCGGCAGTTTCTTGTTGCGCATCTGCGCCGCAATCTGCTCCAGGACCTTGCTGCCGGAAATCTGGTGCGGGAGTGACGTGATAATGATGTCGCTCTTCTCGACCTTGTAGGACGCGCGAAGCCGCAGCGTGCCACCACCCGTCTCGTAGATATCGCGAATCTCGTCGACCGACGATACCAGCTCGCCGCCGGTCGGATAGTCGGGCCCGTTGATGTGCTGCATCAGGTCCGCGACAGTCGACTTTGGCGAATCCAGCAGTTGCACCAGCGCTTTCGACACTTCACGCAGATTATGCGGCGGCACGTCCGTCGACATGCCCACGGCAATGCCCGTCGTACCGTTCAGCAGCAGGTTCGGCAGACGCGCGGGCAGCAGATCGGGCTCGTTCATGGTGCCGTCGAAATTGGGCGACCAGTCGACCGTGCCGTGGGCAAGCTCCTGCAACATGCTCTTCGCGTACGGCGCCAGACGCGATTCGGTATAGCGCATGGCGGCGAAAGACTTGGGGTCGTCAGTCGAACCCCAGTTGCCCTGCCCGTCTACAATCGGATAGCGATACGAGAAGTCCTGCGCCATGAGCACCATTGCTTCGTAGCAGGCCGAGTCGCCGTGCGGATGAAACTTGCCGATGACATCGCCGACGGTACGCGCCGATTTCTTCGGCTTGGAGCCGGCAGACAAGCCGAGTTCGCTCATCGCATAGACAATGCGCCGCTGCACGGGCTTCAGGCCATCACCGATTTGCGGCAGCGCACGGTCGAGAATGACGTACATCGAGTAGTCGAGATACGCTTTCTCTGTGTATTCCTTGAGCGCCTGTTGTTCGACGCCCTCCAGATTCAGACTATTTTGCATGCTCGGGTCTGCCCTCTATACCTCGGCGAGATTGCCTTTGCTTTCGAGCCATTTGCGGCGATCTTTCGCGCGCTTCTTCGCGAGCAACATGTCCATCAACTGATCGGTTTTGTCTTTCGAGCTGACGGTCAACTGCACCAGCCGGCGCGTATCGCGATTCATCGTCGTCTCGCGCAGTTGCCCAGGGTTCATCTCACCGAGACCCTTGAAACGCGTGACGCTGACCTTGCCGCGTTTCTTCTCGGCCTCGATGCGGTCCAGGATGCCCTTGCGTTCACTCTCGTCGAGCGCGTAGAAAACCTCCTTGCCAACGTCAACCCGATACAGCGGTGGCATCGCAACGTACACATGCCCTGCCAGCACGAGCTCGCGAAAATGTCGCAGGAACAAGGCACAAAGCAGTGTTGCAATGTGCAGGCCGTCGGAGTCGGCGTCGGCGAGTATGCAGATCTTGTGATAACGCAGACTGCCAATGTCCGGCGAGCCGGGATCAACGCCGAGCGCGACGCTGATATCGTGCACCTCCTGCGAGGCCAGAATCTCCGCCGAGTCGACTTCCCAGGTATTCAGGATCTTGCCCCGCAGCGGCATGATCGCCTGCGTGTTGCGATCGCGCGCCTGCTTTGCCGAGCCGCCTGCCGAGTCTCCCTCCACCAGGAACAACTCGCACAGCTCAGGCTCCTGCGACGTGCAGTCGGCAAGCTTGCCCGGCAAGGCGGGGCCCGAGACGATCTTCTTGCGGACGACTTTCTTCGCGGCCTTCAGGCGTCGCTGCGCCTTGCTGATCGCCAGCTGCGCAATCGCATCACCTGTCTCGGGGTGCTGATTCAGCCAGATCGCGAAATCGTCCTTGATGAGACCGGCAACAAATGCCGCAGACTCACGCGACGACAGGCGCTCTTTGGTCTGTCCCGAGAACTGCGGATCCTCCAGCTTGGTACTGAGCACGAAACTCAGCCCGTCCCAGACATCCTCGGGCGCGAGTGACACGCCGCGCGGCAACAGGTTGCGGAAATCGCAGAACTCGCGCAACGCGTTGGTCAGGCCGGTGCGCAGTCCATTGACGTGGGTACCGCCCTGCGGCGTCGGAATCAGGTTAACGTAGCTTTCCGTAACCGGCTGCCCGCCATCAACATGCCACGCCAGCGCCCAGTCGACCGCTTCATTGTTGCCAGCCATGCTCCCTGAGAACGGTTCAGCTGGCAGGATCTCACCGCCACCCATTTCTTCCAGCAGGTATTCCTCGAGGCCGCCGGAATAGCACCACTCGAACTTCTCTTTGCTCTTCTCGATCTTCAGGCGCACGGTAATGCCGGGACACAGCACCGCTTTCGCGCGCAAGGCATGTTTCAGTTTCGGCACCGAAAAATTCGCCGAGTCGAAATATTGCTCATCCGGCCAGAAACGAATGGTCGTGCCGGTATTCGCCTTGCCGACTTTGCCAACCACCTCGAGCTTGCCGCGCTTGTCGCCGCCGGCGAAGCTCATGTTGTATTCCTTGGCGTCGCGACGAATCCAGACCTCGAGATTCTTTGACAGGGCGTTCACGACGGACACACCGACGCCGTGCAGGCCGCCTGAATACTGGTAGTTCTTGTTGGAGAATTTGCCGCCGGCATGCAGCCGCGTCAGGATCAGCTCGACACCGGGAATCTTTTCCTTCGGGTGTTTGTCGACCGGCATGCCGCGACCGTCATCGACGACCTCCAGCGAGCCGTCCTTGTAGATTGTGACCTCGATTTTCTTGCAGTGGCCAGCCAGCGCCTCATCGACGCTGTTATCGACCACCTCATGCGCCAGGTGATTTGGCCGCGAGGTATCGGTGTACATGCCCGGCCGGCGCCGCACAGGCTCCAGCCCGCTAAGGACCTCGATGTCCGCAGCGTCGTATCGTTTACTCATCGCTCACTAGTTTTTTTGCCCAAGCCGGAAGTCAGCAGGGCAGGATTCTAGCCTGAATAGGTGTGCGCTGCTAATCCAGATCTTCGATCAAAGAGGCACGAATGTTGTCAGCGACCGGACTGACTTCAACCAGGTAGTTGTCATGATCGATCCCGGCAATCAGCGCAGCGCCTTTCTTGAGTGCGGCAACCTGCTCCGGCGGCAGCTCGAAACGCATGAAATGAACCGCCGAGGTCTTGTCAGCATCGCTGCGCTCAAGGTCTTCGTCTGCAAACGCATAGACACGATCGAAATCGACAACCTGGACGTAAACGCGATTCTCGATGCCGACGAGCTGCTGCAACATCTGCTGACGTTCATCGACTTCGGCGAACTCGATCATGAAGGTCGCCTTCCAGTTGCTGCCATCCGGAATCAGCGGATTGTAGGCCTCGAGCTCTTCGTTGATGCCAGCGGCCTCGAAGATCTTCTCGATGCGCAGCATCTCCTGCACCTGGTACTGCATGGTCAGGCGATCCTCAAAATACAGCGCGGCATTCGTCCCCAGCGCCAGGCGGCGATTCTGCTTGTGGTGCAGCACCTTTTGCCGGAAATCGGCGCGCTGCTCCGAGTATTGCTCAAGACTGTAGAGGTCGTCGCGACTTAACTTGTTCATGATTCAGATTCCGTAGGCTTTGCGCAGCAGCCCCATCGGGTGCTCCGCGTCTTGCGAGTCGAGTCCCTGGGCGATCTGTTCCGCGGCCATCGGACAATCGCTGATGAAATGATCGGCCGCGGCTTTCTTCACCTTGCCGATGACCGGCCGGGCGATTTTCTTCGAGACCTCGTGGAATTCTTCCTTTACGGCATAGGTACCGTCGTGCCCGGAGCAGCGCTCGATAGCCTCAACCTCGGTGTCCGGCACCAGCTGCAGCACGTCGCGCGTCTTCAGGCCGATGTTCTGCACACGAAGATGACACGGCACCTGGTAGGACACCTTGCCCAGCGACGTTTTGAACTCGGTCTTCAGCTTGCCGTCCTTGTGGCGCGCCATCAGGTACTCAAACGGATCGAACATCGCGTCACGGACTTTGATGACGTCTGCGTCATCGGGAAACATCAACGGCAATTCCTGCTTGAACATGAGCGTGCAGGAAGGAATCGGCGTAACGATGTCCCAACCGGCATCCACCATCGCCGCCAGCACCGGGATGTTCTTCTCTTTGGCTTTGGCAACGGCTTCCAGGTCACCAAGTTCGAGCTTCGGCATGCCGCAGCAGGCCTCTTTCTCGGCCAGCGCCATGCGGATGCCGTTGTGTTCGAAAACAGCTACCAGGTCTTCGTCGATCGCCGGGTGATTGCGATTGCCGTAACAGGTTGTGTACAGCACGACCTTGCCGGTTGTGCCGCCGCTCGGCTCGGCGCCCTCGCCGCTGGCGTGTCGCAGGTGCTTCAGGCGCTTGCGTGCGGACTTCGCATGATAGTCAGGCACCGGCGCTTCGTGATGCACGCCGAGAACGCTCTGCAGCAACTTGCGGCCGCTGTTGCTGCGGTTGACAGCGTTAACCACGCCGGAGACCACCGGGATGCCCGCCAGGCTGCCAACCCTGTCGGTCGAGCTGAGCACCTTGTCGCGGAAGGATGCGCCCTCTTTCTTAAAGCGCGCCGCCTTGGCGCGCAGCATGAGGTGTGGAAAATCGACGTTCCACTCATGCGGCGGCACATACGGACACTTGCTCATGTAGCACATGTCGCACAGGTAACAATGGTCGACGACTTCCCAGTAGACTTTTTTCGGGACGCCGTCTACTTCCATCGTGTCCGATTCGTCTATCGCATCAAACAATGTGGGAAACGAGTTGCACAGGTTGAAACAACGACGGCAGCCATGACAAATATCAAACACGCGTTCGAGTTCATCGAACAGCGACTTGTCATCGTAAAAATCGTCGGAGCGCCAGTCCAGCGGATGCCGGGTTGGCGCCTCGAGGCTGCCCTCGCGCTGACTCATGCTAGTCGTCTAGCGTGTCGAGTGCCTTCTGGAAACGGTTCGCGTGTGAACGCTCTGCCTTCGCCAGGGTCTCGAACCAGTCAGCGATTTCATCGAAGTCCTCGTCACGCGCCGTCTTGGCCATGCCGGGGTACATATCGGTGTACTCGTGTGTCTCACCCGCGATAGCGGCTGCCAGGTTTTGTGCCGTCGGACCAATCGGCAGACCGGTCGCCGGATCACCTGACTCTTCGAGGTACTCAAGATGGCCGTGTGCATGGCCGGTCTCGCCTTCTGCCGTTGAACGGAACACCGTTGCAACGTCGTTGTAACCTTCGACGTCGGCTTTTGCCGCGAAGTAAAGATAACGTCGGTTGGCCTGCGATTCGCCTGCGAACGCTTCTTTCAGGTTGTCTTCTGTCTTGCTGCCTTTCAGTGACATTTTGGCTCCTCTCAAATGAGATCTATTCTTAATTAGACTGTGTCTAACTTGCGTCGATAATCTACGCCTCGGGAGACAAGCCTGTCAATGCCGGGTCGTTGACCGTCAGCGCGTTGCTCTGTAGCGTTAGCGCGCACACGGCAAAGGGACTTCACATGTCTGAAAAGAAGATCAATCTCGAAAAATCTCTGGCAGCTCTCGAACAGATCGTCGAGGAGCTGGAATCCGGCGAATTGCCGCTGGAAAAGGCCATGAAGAAGTTCGAGGAAGGCATAAAACTCACGCGCGGTTGCCAGTCGGCGCTCCAGGACGCGCAGCAAAAAGTCGAAATCCTGCTGCAGGGCGCCGCGGGCGAAACGCTCGAGACTTTCGACGACTAAGAGATCGAGTAGACCATGACCGACCACTAGAGCAGATCCAGCAACGCGACCACGGTGGACTCGACGCCGGCGCGCACAGACGCTTCAGGATCGATTTTGAACGTCGGCGAGTGGTGCGGCGGCACCGGTGGGCCACCGTTTGCCTGCGCCTGCAACTCCGCTGACGTCGTGCCGCCAACAATCCAGTAGACACTCGGAATTGCCGGGTCATTGCTGAAGTACGGAAAGTCCTCCCCGCCCATGCCGGATTCTTCGATCGCTGTCAGTCGCTCGGCAGCGAATGCAGCACTCCAGGCGCTCTGCACTCGCGCCATCAGCGCGGGGTCATTGATTGTCGGTGGCACGCGCTCATCACGCACGATCATTTCCGGCAGGCGATCCTCGGGCACACCGGCAGCGCGCGCTGTCTGCACGGCAATACGCTCGATCCCGGCGAGCAACTGCTCACGAACCTCGAGGTTCTTGTTGCGCACGGTCAGCAACAGTGTTGCCCGGTCCGGAATGATGTTGTGTTTGACGCCAGCCTGGAAAGACCCGACCGTGACAACGGCGGCTTCGGTCGGCGCGATTTCCCGTGACACCAGCGTTTGCAGCGCCAGCACGATCTGACTGCCGATCACCACTGGGTCCTTGCTCTGATGCGGATAGGCTCCGTGGCCGCCAACACCGTGCACAATCAGGTCAACGGAGTCCACGCCCGCCCAGGGGGCCGGAACCAGGTTGACGGTACCGGCGAGATAGCCGGTTTTGACGTGGAACGCGAGCGCATAATCCGGTGTGCCGAAGCGCTCCCAGACCTGGTCCTCACGCATCATTCGGGCACCCATGCCGCGCTCCTCGGCAGGCTGCAACAGCAGCATGAGGGTGCCCTGCCAGTCGTCTTTCCTGCGCATCATCTGCCGCGCCGTGCCGATGAGCGCGGTCATGTGTACGTCATGGCCGCAGGCATGCATGGTGTGCGACACGGTGCCGCTCACCGGATCCTGTTGCTGCCGCACAGAGGCGTTCGGCAGACCCGATGCCTCTTCGATAGGCAGGCCGTCCATGTCCGCGCGCATCATCACCAGCGGCCCGTCACCATTCTTGAGCAACGCAACGACACCTGTGCCGCCCACGCGCTCATGCACTTCAAAGCCGAGCTGCCTGAGCTCCTGCGCCATTCTCGCCGCCGTCTCGGTCTCCGCAAGCGACAGTTCGGGGTTGCGATGCAGGTGGTCCCAGAGATCCGCCAGGTAGGCGTCGTAGTCAGTCTTGACCGCGTCGGGCAAGGAATCGGCGTGCAAAAGCCCGCCAGAAAGGCACAGCGCCATTAACAGCAACAAGCGAATTTTCATGGCAGCCCCAACTAAAGATGTGGAGCTATATCCTACAGCACGCGCGCGAATAGTATGGCAACCGCGGACGGCTGCCGCGGTGTCAGGTCGTGCCCTGCAGGCGAGTGATCAGCGCTCTCAGGAAGACTTTGTTGAAGCGCAGCTGGCATGCCGAGGACACCTGCTCCATCAGCGTAGAGCTGACACGCAGGATGGTCACTTCACCGTCCGCGCGGATGGATGCCTGTCGTTTGGCGCCACGTACATAGCTGGTTTCACCGAAACAGTCGCCATGTGCCAGGCCGCCGATATTGTTGCCGTTGGCCTGTACTGTGACCCTGCCGGTAACGATGATGTAGAAGCGGTCATCGATCTCGCCCTCGCGCACGATGTCCTCACCATCCTTGTATTCGTGCCAGTCCGAGGCGCGCAGCACCTCCCAGATTTCCGCATGCGAAAACTCGTGGAAAAAGGTCAGCGTGCGCAGCACATCGAAGTGCTCCTGGTTGTCGAGGCTGTCGTATTTCTGCCGCAGGTCCTTGTAGACGCGCGTCAGCTCGGCGGCCATCGCGTTGCCGGTTACCAGTCGTTTGTCCGGATCCTTTTGCATCGTCGTCATGACGACATGCTCGAGTTCTTCCGGCAGGTCTTCGCGGTAGGTGTGAATCGGCGGCGGTGTTGCATAGACGATCTGGTGCAACAACTTGGAGAGATTGTCAGCGCGGAACGGACGGAACCCGGTGAGCAACTCGTACATGACCGCGCCAAGTGAATACAGATCCGAGCGCGGCGTCAGCTCTTCTGACTGCACCTGCTCCGGTGACATGTAGCTGGGACTGCCGGCAATGCCCTCAATTCGAGATACTTCCGAATCAGAAACGATGGCGATGCCGAAATCGATGATGCGCACATCGTTGTCGATCGTCAGCATGACGTTCGAAGGCTTGATATCGCGGTGAATGACGCCGCGACCGTGTGCATAGTGCAGTGCCTTGGCACACTTGTAGATTATTTCAACGACATCGTCGACGCGCAGTAGATTGTCAGGGCGGCAATAGGCGGCTAACGTGCGCGCTCCCTGGATGTGTTCGGTGACGACGTAGTAGGAACCATCTTCCTCACCGGCGTCGTAGATCGGCATGATGTTCGGATGCTGCAGCATCCCCACCATGTGCGCCTCGTTGAAGAACATCTTGCGAGACACCTTGGCGCGCTCGGCGTCATGGTCTTCCTCGATGTTGTAGACCTTGATCGCTACGTCGCGGCGGTAATACGGGTCGTGAGACAAATAGACGGTGCCGGTGCTGCCCTTACCGATCTTGTTAATGATGACGTATTTGCCGATCTTCGATGGCACATCGTTCGGGCGTTTGATTTCGCTTACTGGGCTCGCCATTTTGTCTCAACTAGTTCAGGTCATGAGCCACCCGTACAAAAGCAGCAATACTGCGGCATACAGGGCGGCTAGAAGGTCATCCAGCATAATTCCCAGCCCTCCGCCGAGTCTGTGATCCAGGTCCCGAATCGGCCAGGGTTTGACAATATCCATCACCCGAAAAAGCACGAACGCCAGCACCCAGCCCACGACTGTCGCGGGCGCCAGCAAAAGCGTGATGTACATCCCACAAATTTCATCCCAGACGATGCCGCCATGATCGTGAACCCCGATGCGACGCGCGCTCTCGCCACAGATCCAGATGCCTGCCAGCGATATGGCGATCGCAATGCCGATCTGCACCGGCAATGGCTGCTGCAGGGTCAACCAGGCGAGTAGTACGCCGGGCAATGAACCAAAGGTGCCGGGCGCGAACGGCGCAAGACCGCTACCAAAGCCAAAGGCCAGGAAGTTGACCGGGTCGGTCAATACCTTGCGGGCGAGATTGTCAGGTGTCGTGCTCATGCGAAGTGACGGTACCCGCTGTCCTCGACGGGCACAACTCGGCCGTCGAGTCGACAGATGAGATCCGTACTGGCAGTAACCACGCCGATGGCCGTGAGCGGCATGACGCCGGGATCCGGAACATCGCCTGCAGCCGTGAAGCAGAGTTCGTAGTCGTCGCCGCCAGTCAGGGCAAAGTGCCGCTGCTGCTCGGCGTCAAAAGTCTCCTGCAACGCCTCGGACAACGGCAGTTTGCCGAGATCAATCTCAGCGCCGACGCCGCTCGCGCGCAGCAGTTTCTGCAAGTCCCCGTAGAGACCGTCGGACAGGTCGATGGCGGCATTCGCAACACCTGCCAGCGCCTGCCCGTAGCGGACTCGCGGTGATGGTCGGGCGAAACGGTCAACGAGTTTCTGCACCGGTGCACCGGCCAGCAAGCCCTGCAAGCCTGCAGCTGCATCGCCAACCGTTCCGGTCACATAGATGGTGTCGCCGACCTGGGCGCCGCTGCGCAGCAAAGCACGACCGGTGGCTATCTCTCCGCTGATCTGCACGGTCGCCACGACTTGCGGCGCGGCCGTTGTATCGCCGCCGACCAGCGCGAGATTGTATTCAGCTGCAGCCGCCAGCAGCCCCTCGGAAAACGCCTGCAGCCAGTCCTCGTCCACTTCCGGCAGCGACAATGCCAGCGTCATCCAGCGCGGCGTTGCGCCCATGGCAGCAATGTCGGAGAGGTTTACCGCGACGACGCGGTAGCCCAGATCTGCAGGATTGAAGTGCTCCGGGAAGTGCACGCCTTCCACCAGGGTGTCGATGACGCAGACCTGCTGCATGTTCGCCGCCGGTTGCAGCACGGCGCCGTCGTCGCCAATGCCGACGATGGTCCCGTCGCCCAGTTCAGCGCGATCAAAGTAGCGCCGGATGACAGCGAACTCATCCACTGCGTTTGGCGCTTACCTCGACCTCGCGCAGGTTGGCCGCCGCCTTGTCGAGGCACGCATTGATGTACTTGTGGCTGTCGGTGGAACCGAAGCGCTTGGCGAGATTCACGCCTTCGTTGATAACGACGCGATAGGGAATATCGATACGAGCCTGGAGCTCGTAAACGCCGATAAGGAGAATCGCGAGTTCCACCGGATCGAGTTGTTCGAGGGGGCGATCGATGAGGTCGGTGATAGTGGACTCCAGCTCCCCCTGCGACTTGCAGATGACCGGGAAGACGTCGTCGAACAGTGCCTGGTCAATACGCTCATAGGCCTTGTCTTCGTGAAACTGCGCCAGCAATTCGCTGCACTCATGGCCTGCGATCTGCTTCTGGTACAGCGCCTGCACCATCAGTTCCCGGGCACGCGTGCGCGCGCCAGCCGAAGACTTTTTATTGCTCATGGTCAGTCGATGCGACGCAGAACGTCGATCGTCTCGATGACGGCGAGTGCAGCTTCGTAGCCCTTGTTGCCGGCCTTGGTGCCAGCCCGCTCAATCGCCTGTTCAATGCTGTCTACGGTCAGGATGCCGAAGCCGACCGGAATGCCATGCTCGCGTGCTGCTGCAGCGATGCCGCGCACGCACTCACCGGCAACATAGTCGAAGTGCGGCGTGCCGCCGCGAATGACTGCGCCGAGCGCAATGATGCCGTCGAAGCGCCGTGTTGCCGCCACCTTCTGTACGACCACAGGCATCTCGAATGCGCCCGGCGTACGGATGATTTCGATGTCAGCATCGGCCGCACCGTGCTGCCGCAGGCAGTGCAGAGCACCCTTGAGCAGCGACTCCACGATGAAGTCGTTGAAACGGGCAGCAACGATAGCGATGCGCCCATCGCGAATCACCAGGTCGCCCGCCGTTGTTTTTATTTTGTCCATTGCTCGTCAGTTACCTGGAAACGTATTCGACGATTTCGATGTCGAAACCGGAGATCGCGTACATGTGCTTAGGCGCCGATAATACACGGATTCGGCGCAGGCCGAGATCGCGCAGTATCTGGGCGCCGACACCGTAGGTGCGCAGCACGGCATCGCCCGACTGCCGCTCGCGCAATTCGTCAGGCTGCGAGCCGAGAGACTCGACCGCTTCGACGAAGCTGCGCGAATTCTCCTGTTCGCGTAACAGCACGATGACGCCGTCATCTTCCTTGCTGATGCGCTCGATCGCGCTTTCCAGCGGCCAGCCCAGCGAGCGACTTTGCACGCCAATGACATCACCGAGCGTGTCCTGCAGGTGTACACGTACGAGCGGCGTCTCCACCTTCGCCGGATTGCCCTTCACCAGTGCCACATGCACCGAGCGATTCACCAGGTCGTCGTAGCAATACATGGTGAATTCACCGTGAGCCGTCTGCACCGTGCGCTCCGCGATGCGTTCGATGTTGCGTTCTTTCTCGAGCCGGTAGCGAATCAGGTCGGCGATGGTGCCAATGCGGATGCCATGTGAGCGCGCAAAACGCTCCAGGTCCGGGCGCCGCGCCATGCTGCCGTCCTCATTGAGAATCTCGACGATTACGGCCGCCGATTCGAAACCGGCGATCCTGGCAAGATCGCAGCCGGCTTCCGTGTGGCCGGCACGTGTCAGCACGCCACCGGGCTGTGCCATCACCGGGAAGATGTGTCCCGGCTGGCTGAGGTCTTCAGGTTTCGCATCGGCTGCCACCGCAGCCTGCACTGTGCGTGCGCGATCGTGTGCCGAGATACCGGTCGTGATGCCCTCGGCTGCCTCGATCGACAGCGTGAAATTGGTGGCATGGTGCTGATCGGTCTCGGTCACCATCAATGGCAGTCGCAACTGTGCGCAGCGCTCCCGCGACAGGGTCAGACAGATCAGGCCACGGCCATGCGTCGCCATATAGTTGATGTCTTCAGGCCGCACTTTGGACGCTGCCATGAGCAGGTCGCCCTCATTCTCGCGATTCTCGTCATCGACCATGATGACCATCTTGCCCGCAGCAATGTCTGCGATGATGTCTTCGATGTCGCTGAACGCAACGTCGACCGAGCTTGGATGTGGGGTAGTGTTATTCGGCATAACCATGTGCCTTCAGGAAGTCCATCGAGATCCCGTCGTCGCTCTTTTGCAAGAGACGTTCGAGGTAGCGAGCCAGCAGGTCAACTTCAATATTGACGACCGTGCCTGTCTTGTATTCGCCGAACAGGGTGACTTCGGCAGTGTGTGGGATGATATTCAAGTCGAAACTGTTTCCCGATACTGCATTGATGGTAAGGCTGACACCATCAACGCAGACCGAACCTTTCCGCGCAACATAACGCGCATATTCGGCGGGAATCTCGATGACGATGCGTGTCGAACGCGCGTCCTCGTGCATCGCAACAATCGTCCCGGTGCAATCGACATGGCCGCTGACGATGTGACCACCCAGCCTGTCACTCACCGCCATTGCCGGCTCGAGGTTAACCGTCGAGCCTGCGCCGATCTGCGCCAGCGCCGTCACTTGCAGCGTCTCGTTCGAGACGTCGGCGTCAAAGCCATCATCGTGCAAGGCGACCGCTGTCAGGCAGACACCGTTGACCGAGATGCTGTCGCCGACCTCGTAGTCATGCCACGGCAGCTCGGCCGAGCGAATACTCATGCGCACGTCACCGCCCTGCTGCCGCATGGCGCTGATCTTTCCCTTGCCCTTGATAATTCCGGTAAACATCAGGATGCAAATACCGCCGTGATTCTGAGGTCGTGGCCAACCTGGCGACGATCCCTGATATCAAGATCCTTGCGATCGAGGAGCGTTTGCCACGAGGGCGTGTTCAGCATGGTTGTCGTTTCGCTGCCCATGATATGGGGTGCCTGGTAAATCACAAGCTCATCGATCAGGCCCTGTTGCGCCAGGCTGCCGGCCAGCACCGGCCCGGCTTCGACCAGGACGTCGTTGATACCGCGCCGCGCCAGCTCATGCAGCAGCTTCGTGAGGTGCACGTGCGCGCTGCTGTCCGCGGCGTGAAAGACCTCGACACCGGCCGCCTCAAACCTGGCCCGCCCGGCATCGTTCGCGCAGGCCACCAGGGTCGATCCCGGCATATCCAGCATGCTCGCCGACAACGGCATGCGCAGCGCGCTGTCGACCACGACACGCAACGGCTGCCTGCCATGCTCCAGCAGGTCTGCATTGCGCACCGTAAAGGCAGGGTCATCTGCGAGCACCGTGCCGATGCCGGACAGGATCGCACCGGAGCGCGCCCGCAATCGCTGCACGTCGTTGCGCGCAGCCGGGCCGGTAATCCACTGGCTTTCGCCGTTCTTCATGGCGACACAGCCGTCGAGACTGGTGGCGACTTTCAGGCGCACCAACGGACGTCCGTCACGGATGCGCTTGAGGTAACCGCGATTGAGGGTTTCTGCCTGTGCCTGCAGCAGGCCTTCACGGACCGCGACGCCGGCGTCGCGCAATGCCTCAAGACCTTTGCCAGCAACTGCCGGGTACGGATCCCGCATCGCAACGATGACAGCAGAGACACCAGCCTCGATCAGTGCAGCACTGCAGGGCGGTGTCTTGCCTTCGTGTGCACAGGGCTCCAGGGTTACGAAAGCAGTGGCACCGGCTGCCTTGTTACCGGCCTGCCGCAGCGCATTGACCTCGGCATGCTGCGGCACCGGCACGTTCATGCCAGCCTTCGGCAACGACCGTTTCGTCCCTGACCAGCACACAGCCAACTTTTGGATTCGGGTGTGCGCCGTAGCATCCTCGCTCGGCGAGTTGCAGCGCACGCGCCATGTGCGCGTATTCGTTGGCGGTGAAGTCGCTCATGATCAGTCGTCGCGGTCTTTCTTGCCGAGCAACTCGGGCAGCAAGGACATCTGCTCGCGACTTGCGGCCGCCTCTGAAATTCGTTGCAGCCGCTTGATCTCATCCTCGAATTCGGTGACGTCCTGAAAACGCCGGTAGACGGAGGCGAAGCGCACGTAGGCAACTTCGTCGAGCTTCTGTAACTCCTCCATGACCAGGTCCCCCACCAGGCGCGACGGAACTTCGCGCTCGCCCATCGTGCGCAAATTATGAATCAGTCTGCCGATGGCCTGCTCGAGCTCGTCGCTGGGCACCGGTCGCTTCTCCAGCGCGCGCACCATGGAGTTGCGCAGTTTGTTCTCATCAAACGGTTGCCGGCTGTTGTCGCTCTTGACCAACCGCGGCATGACCAGCTCTGCAGACTCGAACGTCGTGAAGCGTTCATTGCAGTCGCTGCACTGGCGGCGCCTGCGGATTTGCCGACCCTCGCCCGCAAGGCGCGAGTCGATTACCTTGGTTTCTTCGTGATTACAGAATGGGCAATGCACAGAAGCTCAGACGTCAGGCGTAAACCGGGAATCTGCCACACAGCTCGAGAACCTGGTTTCTGACACGCTCGATCGTCTCCTCGTTATCGATGTCGTCGAGTATATCTGCAATCCAGCCCGTGAGCTGCCGCGTCTCTGTGACGCCGAAGCCGCGCGTCGTGATTGCCGGCGTGCCGAGGCGCAGCCCGCTGGTCACGAAAGGCGACTGCGGGTCGTTGGGCACCGAGTTCTTGTTAACCGTAATGAAGGCGCGTCCGAGGGCAGCGTCGGCTGCCTTGCCCGTCAGCCCCTTTTCGATCAGGCTGACCAGCATCAGGTGATTTTCCGTGCCACCAGAAACGATCGGGTAGCCACGCTCGTTGAGTACCGCGGCCATGGTCTTGGCGTTCTCAACCACTTTCTTCTGGTAGTCCCTGAAGCCCGGCTCCAGTGCCTCCTTCAGCGCGATCGCCTTGGCCGCAATGACGTGCATCAGCGGACCACCCTGTATGCCCGGAAAAACCAGCGAATTGAAGCGTTTCGTCAGCGCGTCGTTCTTGCGCGCCAGGATCAGTCCGCCGCGCGGACCGCGGAGTGTCTTGTGCGTCGTTGTCGTGCATACGTCCGCATGTTCAATCGGGCTCGGATATACGCCTGCGGCGACCAGGCCTGCGACGTGCGCCATATCGACGAACAGGTAGGCACCGACGCTATCGGCGATCTGGCGAAAACGTGCCCAGTCGGCAATCTGTGAATAGGCGGAAAAACCCGCGACAATCATTTTCGGCTGGTGCTCGGACGCGAGCGCCTGCACCTGGTCATAGTCGATCAGGCCGGTCTCGGGGACCAGTCCGTAGGGGATGACGTTGAACAGCTTGCCGGAGAAGTTCACCGGCGAGCCGTGCGTCAGGTGACCACCCTCGTTGAGGCTCATGCCGAGGATCGTGTCGCCAGGCTCGACCAGCGCGTGGTAGACAGCCGCATTGGCCTGCGAGCCGGAGTGCGGCTGCACGTTGGCATAGTCGGCACCGAACAGCTGTTTGGCCCGCTCGATCGCAAGGGTCTCGACGTCATCGACGAACTCGCAACCACCGTAATAGCGTTTGCCCGGGTAGCCTTCCGCGTACTTGTTGGTCAACTTGCTGCCCTGCGCGGCCATGACCTGCGGGCTGGCATAGTTTTCCGAGGCGATCAGCTCGATGTGTTGTTCCTGGCGCTGGTCCTCAAGTGCGATCGCTTTGGCAACTTCAGGATCGACAGACTCGATCGTCTTCGACATGTCAAACATGCGGGGATTCTCCGTGGGCGGGGCTGCGAAAGAGGCGCATATTACAGGTTTGCGGCGCGGCAAACCACGCGCAACTGCTGCGGCTAGAGCGATTCGACGAAGGACTGCACAACCCGGGTCCAGGCGCGCGCGAGGTTGCGTCGATTGTAGCCGCCACCGCCCGTGCCAATGATTCGGCCGCTGCTGTGCTTGTCTGCGAGACGACACAAGGATGCCGCCGCATCGGCATGCGCCTGCTCGGTGAAATTAAGATGTGTAATCGGATCGCCGGCGAGGCTGTCGGCGCCGCATTGCATGATGATGAATTCGGGCCTGGCGTCGTCAAGATAGGCCTCAACGCGCTGCCAGGCGGCGCTGAACTCAGCGTCGCCGGCGCCCGGCGGCAATGCGATATTGAGCTTGCTGCCACGGGCCCTGCCCTTGCCGGTTTCAGTCTCCGCACCCGTACCCGGGTACAGATGACGACCATCCTCGTGGATATCCGCAAAAATCAGGTCCGGGTCGTCTTCGAAGGCATAGAACACACCGTCGCCGTGATGGGCATCGATATCCACGTAGGCGATGCGCTGCACGCCGTAGCTTTTGCGCAGGTACTCGACCGCAATGCCGCAATCGTTAAAAACGCAAAAACCAGCAGCGCTGTCGCGCGCTGCGTGATGCAACCCGGCGATCGGCACAAAGGCACGCCTGTGGTTGTTGTGCATGAGCTCATCCACCGCGCACAGCACAGCGCCAACGACCGCGGATGCCGCGTCATAGATACCGGCTACCGCTGGCGTATCACCGCCATCGAGCCAGCCCTTGCCCTCGCTGGACATGCGCGACACCTTGTCGATGTAGTCGGCGGTGTGAAATAGCGCGAGTTCGTCAACCAGTGCGGGTCGTGGATGACCGAACGCCAGTGACTCATCCAGACCGGCTGCGGCGAGCTCGGTGTGAAACACATCGTGACGGTCGGGACCGAAAGGATGCGGGTCGCCGAAGCCGTACGCGGCGATGGATTCGCCCTTGTAAACCAGTACCTTTTCGCTCATCTGCGGTTGGGTCTGCGTATTTGCTATCGCCGCAGCATACCGGATAATGCGCGCTCCGTAACAAGACAAAGCAATCATGGCGCAATACATCTACACAATGAACCGCGTCGCGAAGGTCGTGCCCCCGAAGCGCTACCTGATTCGCGACATCTCGCTGTCTTTCTACCCGGGTGCCAAGATCGGCGTCCTGGGCCTGAACGGATCCGGCAAATCAACCCTGATGCGCATCATGGCTGGCCTCGATACGGAGATCGACGGCGAGGCGCGCCCGCAGCCCGGCATCAAGATTGGTTACCTGCCGCAGGAACCCGAGCTTGATGCAGACAAGGATGTGCGCGGCAACGTCGAGGAAGGCCTCGGCGAAACCATCGAGCTGTTGAATCGCTTCAATGACATCAGCATGAAGTTCGCCGAGCCCATGTCCGATGACGAAATGAACGCCTTGCTGGAAGAACAGGGCAAACTGCAGGACGCCATCGACGCTGCCGGCGGCTGGGAAGTTGATCGCAAACTGGAAGTCGCCGCCGATGCCCTGCGCCTGCCGCCATGGGACGCAGACGTCAGCAAACTCTCCGGCGGTGAGCGTCGCCGCGTGGCTCTATGCCGACTGCTGCTGTCACAACCGGACATGCTGTTGCTCGACGAACCGACCAACCATCTCGACGCCGAATCCGTTGCCTGGCTGGAGCGCTTTCTCGATGAGTATCCGAGCACGGTCATCGCCGTCACGCATGATCGCTACTTCCTCGACAATGTCGCCGGCTGGATTCTCGAGCTCGACCGCGGCCACGGCATTCCATGGGAAGGCAACTACTCATCATGGCTGGAGCAGAAAGAGGCTCGCCTGAAAACCGAGGACGCTACCGAGAAGGCGCGCCGCAAAGCCATGACAGCGGAGCTGGAATGGGTCCGCAGCAATCCAAAAGGAAGGCAGGCGAAGTCCAAAGCGCGCCTGCGACAGTTCGACGAGATCTCCTCGCAAAGCTACCAGCAGCGCAACGAGACCAACGAAATCTACATTCCGCCGGGCCCGCGGCTTGGCGACGTGGTGCTTGAGATCGAGGATCTGAAGAAAGGCTTCGGTGACAAGCTGCTGATCGATGGCCTCAGCCTGCAGCTGCCGCCCGGAGGCATTGTTGGTGTGATCGGCCCGAACGGCGCCGGCAAGACGACCATGTTCCGTATGATCACCGGGCAGGAAAAACCGGACTCCGGCACCCTGAGGCTGGGTGACACCGTGCAGATCGCTGCTGTTGACCAGTCACGTGACAGTCTCGACGACAGCAAGACCGTGTGGGAGGAAATTTCCGATGGTCTCGATCTGATCAAGGTCGGCAACTACGAAACCTCATCGCGCGCCTATGTCGGCCGCTTCAATTTCCGTGGCCAGGACCAGCAGAAGAAAATCGGCTTGCTGTCCGGCGGTGAGCGCAATCGTGTGCACCTTGCCAAGATGCTGAAATCCGGCAGCAACCTGTTGTTGCTCGACGAGCCGACCAACGACCTCGACGTCGAGACCTTGCGCGCACTGGAGGAAGCACTGCTCGAGTTCCCCGGCTCCGCCATCGTCATTTCGCATGACCGCTGGTTCCTTGATCGCATCGCCACACATATCCTGGCATTCGAAGGCAATTCAGAAGTGGTATGGTTTGCAGGCAACTACGCAGACTACGAAGAAGATCGCAAACGCAGGCTTGGCAGCGAGGCGAGCAACCCGCACCGCATCAAGTACAAGCGACTGGAGTCCTAGGACACTGAACAAGGAGCGCGTGTGAACATCCTGATCGCTGCCGGCATCGCCTTCATCGCTATAGCGCTGCTCCTGTTGTACTCCATGTTGCGCCACTTGAAACGCGGTCGCATGATGCGCGCCAGCGGTTCCTTTGCAGGTGGCGTTACCTCGGCGTCGCTCGGCGGCGCGTCCGCCATGCTCGCAATCAGTTATTTCGGTTACGGACAGCTGACGGCAGAACAGAGAATCGGCCTGATCGAATTCACCGCGTTGCAGCAGAGTGAATACAGCGCGCGCCTGATGCTCGACGGCGAGATCGACCAGTTCTACGATCTCAGCGGTGACGAATGGCAGCTCGACGCGCGCCTGGTCAGCTGGAAGCCGCCGGCGACAATTCTCGGACTCGAACCGATCTACCAGCTGGAACGCCTGAGCGGTCGCTATTCCGATATTCACAGGGAGCGCAGCGAACCGCGCACCGTGCATGCCCTGTTCGAGGAGCGCGTCTTCGACCTGTGGACCGTTGCGCGGCAATTCCCGGTGCTGATGCCGGGCGTGGACGCCTACTATGGGACCGCCACCTATTTGCCCATGGCAGACGGCGCCAGATATGAAATTTCCATCAGTCGCGATGCAATAATTGCTAGACCAATCAACGATATAGCGCGACAATCTGTCGGTGAATGGCGACAACCGCAACAGTGATTGCTACATTATGTCGAAGCAGCTCAGTGAGCGTATTTTGTTAAGGCATACTCGGTCAAAACAACAATAATGAAGTCAGGGCGATGATCCTCGATAAAGAACAGGGATTCGATAAACAACTCGGCGAGCGAATTGGTCTCGAGTGTCCGTATTGCGGTGTGTATGCACATATGAACCCGCAGTCCGTCCCAAGCCCCGCCGCGCTGCTGCGCGACAAACCGAAGCATGTTGGCCTGGTGTACCAGTGCGATGCCTGCGATGCACCGGTGTTCTTGCGCTTTGCGGTCAAGGAATACGGCGACAGCCGAGTCGAGCTGTATCGCAATTTCGTTGAGCTGGAGCGCCCCAAGGAACGTTTCGCTTTTTCCTATCTGCCGAAGCACACCGAAGTGCTGTTTCGTGAAGCGCTGTCCTGCTACTCCGGCAACAACTTCAATGCATTTGCGTCGATGTGCCGGCGCGCCGCGATAAGTGCATTCGAGGCACTCGGCGAAGGCGGCAAGTTGCGGGCGTTTGAAGAAGCTGTTGTCGCGCAGGACATCGCCGGCATTGACGAGCACACGTTTGCGCCGATCAAGGAAATTCTGTTCGAGCGCGGTGAAGAAGAAGACCTGCCGCTATTGAACCGTGCGCAGGCGGGTATCCTGCTTGAGGTCCTGAAGGATATTTTCTACCAGTGCTTCGTGCGCCGCGGCAAACTCACTCGTGCGCTCAAAGTGCGGCGTTTCTTTGTCGACGAAAGCCAGACAAATCTGCAGTCCACCGCCTAGTCTTCAAGCTCGAACGTAATCCTCGTCTTGACGCCTTCGGTAGCCACTGGCTTGCCGTTTTCAAAGCGCGGCGCGTAGCGAAACCCCTCAACTGCTTCCTCGGCTGCAATACGAAACGAGCGTTCGCGCGCCGGCACCGACATGGAGCTGCCGGTTTGCCTTCCGCTCATGTAACGGAAATCGCTTTCTTCGATGACCTCCGGGTCACGCACGTAGCCTTCCTCATCGACGGTGAAGGAGAAAATGACGTAACCCTCCTGCCCTGAATTCAACATGACGGATGGGTAATGCGGTGCCATGCGAAACAGTGGCAGGTAGTCAGGGCCCTGCTGCAGTGCGTTTGCGGCGCCAATAGCAAGGCAATGCGGCGTGGCCAGCTCGGACTTGTCGTTAAGTTCGTAGTTTTGCACCAGCAATGCACGCACCCGGATGCCATCCGCAAGTGTCTCTTCATCCGCAAGCGGCAGGTACTGTGCGGCTTCCAGCAAGTGCTGCTCCGCAGCATCGAACTTGCCACTCGTCATGTCGGCCTGGCCAAGATACATTGCGGCGAGACCGAGGCGTAGACGTTGCTCTGCACCTGCGCCGCGATAGATGGCTTCAGCTTCCTGCAAATACTTTCTGCCCATCCCGGTACTACGAACATCGACCAGGCTGGCACCCGTCTCGAACGCGAAATCGGCGTACGCGATACTGTCAGCGCCGTGAATTCTTTTGGCAAGGCTCGTTGCTTCGTCAAAAAACCTGCGCGCCTCGCTCACTTCATCCGCGCGGTCCAGCGCAGTCGCGTGATTCAGCATCAATATCGGAATACGCTCATCAGAGTCAGGCAACAGTTCCCGGGCAATCTCCAGCACTGTTCGGGATGTCGTAACGACGGTTGCTGCATCGCCCGCATCCAGTGACTCGTTGTAGTCGCTCCAGGCCGCGTTGAAGTCCGTCGCAGAATACTCGGCGTGTGCGGCGATCGAGACGGCCAGCAATAAACCGGCAAGCAGTGTTTTCATTATCAGGTCCTCACTACATTGCGCCCGAGACGGCTTGCTAGCCGATAGCGACCCGGGCATTTCTGAACATACGCATCCATGGCCCATCGTCACCCCAGTCCCGTGGGTGCCAGGAATTCTGTTTGCTCGACGCAACGCGTTCCGGGTGCGGCATCATGATGGTGACCCTGCCGTCGTCATTGCTCAGGCCGCAGATGCCGTCAACCGAACCATTCGGGTTGGCTGGATAGGTGTCCGCAACCTGGCCGTAGTTATCGACGTATCTCAAGGCGATGGTGTGCGAGGCAATAAAGCGGGCTTCGTCGTTGTCGAACACGGCGCGACCTTCGCCGTGCGACGTTGCGATCGGCAGTCGCGAACCAGCCATGCCGGCAAGAAACAGAGACGGACTCTCGATGATTTCAACCAGGCTCAGACGTGCTTCAAACTGCTCGGACGAATTGCGCAGGAATCTCGGCCAGTTTTCGGCGCCAGGAATGAGCTCTTTCAGATGCGACAGCATCTGGCAACCATTGCACACGCCGAGCGCGAAACTGTCACTGCGTTCGAAGAACGCCTGAAACTGATCGCGCGTGCGGGAATGGTACAGGATTGACTTCGCCCAGCCGCCGCCTGCACCAAGAACATCACCAAAGGAGAAGCCGCCACAGGCAACAATGCCCTGGTAACTCGCGAGATCGTCGCGTCCATCGAGGAGATCGCTCATATGCACATCGACGGCCGAGAAGCCTGCGCGCAGAAATGCAGCCGCCATCTCGTTCTGGCTGTTCACGCCCTGCTCGCGCAAAATCGCAACTTTCGGCTTACCCGCGCCGCGGTAGTTGCGCGACACATCGTCGCCCGGATCAAAGGACAGCGCGACGTTTAGCCCGGGGTCCTTCTCGTCCAGGATACGATCGAATTCCTCTTTGGCCGTGGCCGGATTGTCGCGTAGCGACTGGATGCGATAGCTGACTTCTGACCAGGCCCGCTGCATGTCCTTGCGCCGCAATTGCAGCACCGGCTTGTCGTCGCAATTCACAATCAGCTGCTTGTGGTCACTGACGCGACCGATCGCATTCACCGACACCTCGTGTCGATCAAGTACCATCTGCACCTGTGTCAGCTTGCTCTTCGCAACCTGGACAATCGCGCCGGCCTCTTCACTGAACAGCTGGCCAAGCAGGGACTCTTCCGACCCGCTCAGGGTCAGCGTGACGCCGAGGCGGCTTGCGAACATCATCTCCGCAACGCTCGCCAGCAAGCCACCGTCACTGCGATCGTGATAGGCCAGCAGCATGCCCCTCGAGTTCATTTCCTGAATCGCAGCAAAGAAACCTCGCAGTTGCTGCGGCTCGTCGATATCGGGTGTCTCGCCGCCAAGGCGATTGAACGCCTGCGCCAGGCACGAGCCGCCAAGGCGATTTGCGCCGTTACCCAGATCGAACAACAGCAGGTAGCTGGGCTCTTCTATGCGCTGCAGTTCTGGCGTCAGGTGGTGAGTGACGTCCACGACCGGTGCAAACGCCGTAACGACAAGCGACACCGGCGCTACGACCTGGTATTCCTTGTCATCCTGTTGCCAGCGCGTACGCATCGACAAGGAGTCCTTGCCAACCGGAATCGCAACGCCGAGTTCGCGGCACAGTTCATCACCGACCGCCTTGACCGTGTCAAACAGGTTGGCATCTTCACCCGGGTGGCCCGCCGCAGCCATCCAGTTTGCGGACAGGCGGATGTTGCTGATGGACTCGATCGGCGCAGCCGCGATATTGGTTATCGACTCGGCCACGGCCATGCGCCCGGACGCCGGAGCGTTTAGGGCAGCCAGTGGCGTTCGCTCGCCCATCGACATCGCCTCACCGGCAACGCCGGCGAAATCGGCCGACGTAATCGCAACGTCACTGACAGGCACCTGCCACGGACCGATGAGCTGGTCCCGGGCGCTCAGTCCGCCGACCGTCCTGTCACCGATATGAATCAGGAACGACTTGTCCGCGACTGCCGGAAAGCGCAGCACACGAAAAACCGCGTCTTCGAGTCGAATATCGCCAAGCTCCAGATCGTGCTGCGGCACAGGCGTATGCTCGACGTCGCGCGTCATCTTCGGTGGATTGCCAAGCAACATCTGCATCGGCATATCCACAATCCGGTTGTCGAACTCGCGATCGTTAACAACAAGATCGCCATCATCGGTCAGCTTGCCAATGACCGAGACCGGGCAGCGCTCTCTTTCGCAAAGTGCACGAAACTCGTCTATGCGCTCATCATTGATCAGCAGCACATAGCGTTCCTGTGCTTCGTTGCACCAGATGCCCATCGGCGACATTCCGGGCTCGGCGTTGTCGACTTCACGCAGTTCGATTTGTGCGCCATGTTTGCTGTGGTCGACCGCTTCAGGCACAGCGTTGGACAAGCCGCCGGCACCGACGTCGTGGATCAGGAGGATCGGATTGTCGTCGCCCATTTCCCAACAGCGATCAATGACCTCCTGTGCGCGGCGCTCCATCTCCGGATTGCCACGCTGCACCGAGGCAAAATCGAGATCTTCACTCGACGTGCCACTGGCAAGGCTGGAGGCCGCGCCGCCGCCGAGGCCAATCAGCATTGCCGGACCGCCGAGAATGACGACATTGGCGCCAACCGGCACATCGATCTTGCAGGCATGTTGTTCGCGTACGTTGCCGACACCGCCCGCGATCATGATGGGCTTGTGATAGCCGCGGATCTCGGTGTCGGGCAGACCCGGAACCTGCGACTCGTAGGTGCGGAAGTAACCCAGCAGGTTCGGCCGTCCAAACTCGTTGTTGAACGCCGCGCCTCCCAATGGGCCGTCGATCATGATCTCCAGCGGCGTCGCCATTCGATCCGGGTGCGGAAAATCCGACTCCCACGGCTGCTCGAAGCCCGGAATGCGCAGGTGCGATACCGTAAACCCGGTCAGCCCGGCTTTCGGCCTGGCGCCGAGACCCGTCGCTCCCTCGTCACGAATCTCACCACCAGAACCCGTCGCCGCGCCGGGAAACGGCGAAATGGCGGTCGGGTGATTGTGCGTTTCCACCTTCATGAGAATGTGGATCGGTTCGTCAAAATACTGGTACTCGCGGTCTGCCACCGACGGCATCAGGCGCTTGCCGCGACATCCCTCGATCACCGCCGCATTGTCTGAATAGGCCGAGATAACGCCGGCCGGCGTCTTTTCGGTGGTCGACTTGATCATGCTGAACAGGCGTTCGTCCTTCTTCTGCCCGTCAATGACCCACTCCGCATTGAAAATTTTGTGGCGACAGTGCTCGGAGTTTGCCTGCGCGAACATCATCAACTCGGCATCGGTCGGATCACGGTCCAGATCGCCATAGCATTTGACCAGGTAGTCGATCTCATCGTCCGACAGCGCCAGGCCCAGCTCGGTATTGGCGGCGACCAGCGCTTTTTTGCCGCTGGCCTTGAGGCCAACGATGCCGACAGGTGCCGGTGCGTGCGTTTCGAACAGTGCCTGCGCCTCGGCACCATCGCGCAAGACCACGTCCGTCATTCGATCGTGCAGCAATGGCGCCAGCGACAGCAGCTCGTCTTCACTGACTTTCTTCGAGAATTTCAGTCCGTAGCAGATGCCACGTTCGATACGCCGGACCTCGTCGAGGTCACAGGCAATCGCAATGTCGGTGGCCTTGCTGGACCACGGTGAAATCGTGCCGGGTCGCGGCACGGCGTAGAGTCTCTGCGTGCTCTTGTCCAGCTTGCCGGGCTTGTCGCCGTGCAACAGCAGCGCATCGAGCTGCGCCCGATGCTGCTTTGACAGCGCACCCGAAACGTCAACGAAATAGCAAAAGCGTGCCTGCACGGTTTTGACACGCGGATCCGCTGCCTGCAATTGCTGCAGCAGTTTGGTGAGGCGAAAGTCTGATAGTGCAGGCTGACCAGGAAGTTCCAGCATGTCTACGGGGTTCTGTTGGCGGGAAATATGGGGAGTCGCGATGATACATAAGATCGGCGACGCATCACATCCCGTTTGCGGTCACCGGCATCGCGGTCAGGATTTGTCTCCGGAGGGAGTGTAGATAGGCATCGGAAACTGCGCGACGTTGCCGCCTTCAAGCTTGGAGATCTTGCTGGAGCCCTGCTTGTCGACCTCATCGATGCGCAGGATCGAATGCATCGGCAGGTAGGTGCGACGAACGTTTTCAAACTCGGCCTTGATCTTTTCCTCCGAGGGATCGACCACAACCGTCGTCCGCTCGCCGAATACGAGCTCCTCAACGGCAATAAAACCGAACAGATCGCCCTGGCCGACACTACGCGCATAGATCTCGTAGATCTGCCCCTGGCTCATGAAAACGACCTTGTATAGCTGTTTTTTGCTCATATCAGGCGCGCAGTTTACCCAAAAGTGCTGCGTCACGTCCTCCTCATTATGTGAACTGGGTATCAGCCTCAAAACCACTTTCGATAGAGAATAGCGGCTCTACTGTGAGGAATACTATGCCGTTGCAACTCGAAATAATCAGTGAACACCGCGATATCGTGGGCGATGATGCTGTGCGTGAGTTTCGTGATGATGGCGGCACGATCGGTCGCTCACTGGAGAATGACTGGATACTGCCAGACCCGGATCGTTACATTTCCGGTCGACACGCCACCATAGATCACAAGGGTGGTATTTACTACCTGCTCGATACCAGTACCAACGGCGTTTACATCAACGACGAGCATGAGCCGATTGGCAAGGGCAACCCGCGCCGCCTGTTCAACGGCGACATCGTCCGGATGGGCGACTTCGAAATGAAGGTTGCGCTGGATTCGGGTGAGAGTCTCGTCATGCCACTCGAGCCGGAATCCACTGTGGTACCTGACAATATCGAACAACTTGTCGATGAGGTATCGCTGCGAACCGGCGTGAAACTGATCGAGGAAGAAGAAATCACCGGCGATGACGCCTTTCAGTCAGCGCTGTTCGGTTACCAGGACGCAGACAGCGATTCAGACGACGCACAGTCAATTGACGACTCGCACATTGCCACCGACCTTGATATCGAGAAATCGCTTAATGAGGCTGCAGTGCGCCTCGAGCGCCTCGCCGAAGGGCCGGCGGATGCCGCGCTGACAGATGTCGACATGTTCGACGCTTTCCTGGATGGCCTCGGTATCAGCCGCGCAGAACTGCGCCCGGATGCCGATCAGGCCGAGATTATGCAGAACGCCGGCCGGGTTATGCGCGAGTTTGTCGCCGGCACAACCAATTTGCTCGCCAGCCGTGCAAACCTCAAGAATACCTTCAGCCTGGACCAGACAATGGTCTTGCCGCGTCACAACAACCCGATGAAGCTCTCCGGGAACACCAACGAGCTGATCAAACAGCTGCTCGTCGGCAAGGAAGGCGAATACCTGGGTGCAAGGGATGCCGTGCGCGAAGTCTGTCGCGACCTGTTGTTCCACCAGAACGCTTTTCTCGACGCAATGAACAGTGCGTTCATCGAGTTCGCGGATCGCTTCGACCCGGACGAGCTGGCGCAGGGTTTTGAAGAAACGCCGGCCAGCGGCCTGAAGGCCAGGCTGTTCAAGAAGTCGAGCTACTGGGACATGTACGGCGATGTCTACCCGATCCTGACCGAGAAAGGCAGCGGTCGCTTCCCGCAGATGTTCGGCGAGGAGTTCGTCAATGCCTACGAACGGCAGATTGCCGAGTTCCAGCGTATCGAGCGCATGGACGACGGCGAGACCATCGTCAACAACCTGACCGCAGAGACCCGGCCAGAACTGCAATCGCTGGGCGACACACGCCGCTTCGACCCGCAGGCCGAAGCAGCCAGGTATGCCGATGACATTGAGATGCTCGACGACGCGGAAAATGACGACCCGCTTGACGATGACCCGCTTGACGACAATTCGCCGCAACGCGGCGAGCGCGAGACCGGCTGAGCGCTACTTGCGGAACTGTCGATTCTCGATAAGATCCTCAACCACGCTGGGATCAGCCAGCGTCGATGTATCACCCAGGCTGCCGTAATCATCCGCCGCGACTTTTCTTAAGATGCGCCGCATGATCTTGCCAGAACGTGTCTTCGGCAATCCTGGCGCCCACTGCAACAGATCCGGCTTGGCAATCGGCCCTATTTCCTTGCGAACCCACTGCTGCAATTCGGCTTTGAGTTCATCGGTTGGCTGCACACCGTCCATCAGGGTTACGTAGGCGTAGATGCCCTGCCCCTTGATGTCGTGCGGATAGCCAACCACAGCAGCTTCAGCGACGTCTTTATGTGCCACAAGAGCGCTTTCGACTTCTGCCGTACCCATTCGGTGCCCCGAGACATTCAATACATCATCGGTTCGGCCCGTAATCCAGTAATAGCCATCCTCGTCACGCCGGGCGCCATCACCGGTGGTGTAGCAATTTTCATAGGTTGAGAAGTAGGTTTCCACAAAGCGCTTGTGATCGCCGTACACCGTACGCATCTGGCCAGGCCAGCTGTCGGTGATGACCAGGTTTCCGGAAACGGCTCCTTCAAGCGTTTTGCCATCGGCATCCAGCAACGCCGGCTGAATACCGAAGAACGGATGCGTTGCAGAGCCCGGCTTGAGGTCCGTGGCACCCGGCAGCGGTGTAATCAGGATGCCGCCGGTTTCTGTCTGCCACCAGGTGTCCACGATTGGACAACGACCGCCACCGATGACCTCGTAGTACCACTCCCAGGCCTCCGGATTGATGGGCTCGCCGACGGACCCCAGCAGCCTGAGGCTCGCACGCGAGGTCTTCTTGACAGGCTCGTCGCCTTCGCGCATCAATGCGCGAATCGCGGTCGGTGCCGTGTAGCAGATATTGACGTTGTGCTTGTCGCAAACTTCCCAGAAGCGCGACGCCGTCGGGTAGTTGGGCACGCCTTCAAACATCATCGTGATCGCACCGTTGGCGAGCGGCCCGTAGACGATATAGCTATGGCCCGTTACCCAACCAACGTCTGCCGTGCACCAGTAAACGTCACCAGGATGGTAATCAAACACGTACTCGTGAGTAACCGCGGCATACAGCAGGTAGCCACCGGTCGTGTGCAATACACCTTTGGGCTGGCCGGTTGAGCCGGACGTGTAGAGAATAAACAGCGGATCCTCGGCACCCATCTCTTCGCAAGGACACTCGGCATCGACCCCTGCCTCAGCGTCGTGCAACCAGATGTCACGGCCGTCGACCCAGTTGATGTCATTGCCGGTGTGGCGCACAACCAGCACCTTGTCGAGCGTCGTCACGTCCGCTTTCGCCGCAGCCGCATCGACATTGGCTTTCAATGGCACTTTTCTGCCGCCACGCAAGCCCTCGTCAGCGGTGATAACGATGTTGGATTCGCAGTCGCGGATGCGTCCTGCCAGTGCATCCGGTGAAAAGCCACCGAACACGACCGAATGCACCGCACCGATGCGTGCACAGGCCAGCATGGAGATCGCTGCTTCCGGAATCATCGGCATGTAGATGGTGATCCGGTCACCCTTCTTCGCACCAATCGCCTTCAGTGCGTTGGCGAATTTGCACACCCGCTCGTGCAGTTGTCGATAGCTCAGCGTCAGGTCGTCTTTCGGATCGTCGCCTTCCCAGATAATTGCCGTGTCATCGCCCTTCTTTTCGAGGTGCCGGTCGACGCAGTTGTAACAGACGTTGAGCGTGCCATCCTCGAACCAGCGAATGTGCACGTCCTCCTTGGCGAAAGAGACGTCCTTGACCTTGGTGAACGGCTTGATCCAGTCGAGGCGTTGCGCCTGCTCTGCCCAGAAAGACTCGTTGTCCTCCACAGAGCGTCGATACATTTCCTTGTAGCCGGCCTCGTCAATGAGTGCCCGCGCTTTTGTTGCAGCGCTGACTGGATAAACTTTCGATACCATCAGATGTCCCCTTGTCCTATTGTCTTTTTGCCAATTGCAGAATTCTCAAAGCCTGCAGGTGGTGCGGTCGATCTATCATCTTGCCGTCCAGACCGACTGCGCCGGCACCCGGATTGGCGTCAAACAGCTCGACGATGCGCTCGGCCTGCCGGATCTCCTGCGGCGACGGTCGAAACGCATCATTGATGACCTCGACCTGTGCCGGGTGGATCGCGAGCATGCCCGAGAAACCGTCACGACGTGCATTTGCCGCGTATCGTGCCAGACCCTCAGTGTTGCGAAAATCGGTATAGACCGTATCCAGCGCTGCAACTTCCGCAGCGGCCGCTGCCAGCAGACACAGTGAGCGCGCCATCTCATAAGTCGGCAGCCAGTTGCCGTCGTCGTCGCGGTTACGGCTGGCACCTACTGCCGCACTCAGATCCTCCGCTCCCCACGACATCGCGGTCATTCGTGTCGATCTGCCGGCATAACTGCCAAGCGCAAACATCGACTCCGGGCGTTCGGTGACCAGCGGCATGATCTTGATGGCATCGCGCGCCAGCCCAAACTCCCTTTCGGCGGCATCGATCGTCTCCGACAGATTGACGATGTCGTCGCCATTGCGCGCTTTGGGCAGCACAATGCCCGCCGGCGCCGCGGCCAATACCGCCTCGAGGTCCGCAATTGCGTCAGCGCTGTCCAGCGGGTTGATCCGCACCCAGACATTGTCCTTGCCGGCCAGGAACTCGGCGGTCATCTGGCGCGCGGCCGGCCGCGCTGCGGCTGCCACCGAATCTTCCAGATCGACAATTAATGCGTCGGCGCCAACGCCCTGTGCTTTGTCCAGCTTGCGCTCGCTGTCGCCCGGTACGAACAGAAAACTGCGCGTCACCTGGGTTTCCTCAGCATCAACGCAGAACGCTTGCACACGCCAACGAGTTCATCGCGCTGATTGAACGCCCGATGTTCGAAAATGACGATGCCGTTATCTGGCCGCGACCTGCTGTCACGCAATTCAAGCACTTCACTCTGGATCCTGAGTGTGTCGCCGATGAAGACGGGCTTCGGAAAGCGCACCTCGTCCCAACCCAGGTTCGCGACTGTTGTGCCGTGGGTTGTGTCATTGACTGAAATGCCCACCATCAATCCGAGTGTCAGGCAGCTGTTCACCAGCACCTGGCCGAACTCTGTGCCCTTCATATACTCCGCATCCAGGTGCAGAGATGCCGGGTTGTGGGTCATTGTCGTGATCAGCACATTGTCCGTTTCGGTAACCGTACGACGAATCGGGTGATCAAACTGCTGCCCGACAGTGAATTCTTCGAAATATAGGCCTGACACGCTGCTTCACTCCTTCTCCCGGAACTTCCGGTCACCTCGACGGATCGATAGTATAGACCGCTGATAGCAACAATTCCTGAGGGCAACGAACATGACACAGAGCAGACGAGAATTCATGCAACAGGGCGTCGCCGCCGCAACGCTGCTGGCACTCGGTGGCAGAGCGTCGGCCGCTGCGGACGACATCATCTACCGCAAGATTCCAGCCTCGGGCGAGCAGATTCCCGTCATCGGCCTGGGCACCAATCGCTACGGCGTCGGTAACGACGAGGCTGCGCGTGCGCCGTTGCGTGCAGCACTGCAACGCTTCCAGGAGCTCGGCGGCACACTGATTGACACCGCACCGATGTATCGAAGCTCCGAGACAGTGCTCGGAGACCTGATCAGCGATCTCGGCATCCGCGACAAGCTGTTTATCGCCACCAAGGCTGACGAGCAGCCGGGTGGTGAGGCGACCGTGCGGCAGATGGAGTCTTCAGCCAAGAAACTTCGCAGTGATAGTTTCGATCTGATGCAGGTGCACAACCTGCGCGGCTGGCAAGAGGCGCTGGCCGCGATGCGCGCCTGGAAGGAGGAAGGCCGGATTCGATACATCGGCATCACAACCTCGCGCGAGTCCGAATACAAGGACTTCGAGATGGTCATGCGGCAAGAGCCGCTGGATTTCATCCAGATAAATTATTCGCTGGAGCAGCGCACGGCCGCGGAACGCATTCTGCCACTGGCCGCGGATAACGGCGTCGCGGTCATCATCAACAGGGGCTTTGGCGGCGGCAGGATCTTCGACGCCGTCGGCGATCAGCCATTACCGGAATGGGCTGCCGAATTCGATTGCGCAAGCTGGGCACAATTCCTGTTGAAGTACGCGATCTCGCATCCCGCGGCGACCGCGGCGATCCCGGGGATGACGAAAGTGCGTCACGTTGAGGACAACATGATGGCCGCGCGCGGACGCCTTCCGGATGCAGAGCTTCGGCAGCGCCAGGAAGCGTTCTTCGACAGTTTGTAGCAGCGACCACGCAGCCGCTGGCTATCCGGCGGCGCGCTCGATCGCTTCAACGATCAGTTTGCGCGCCGTTTCAGCGCCGTGCCAATCGCCGATCTTGACCCATTTGCCTGGCTCCAGATCCTTGTAGTGCTCGAAGAAGTGCTCGATCTGTTCCAGCGTGATCTCGGGCAGGTCCTGGAAGTCGTTCACGTTGTCGTAGCGTTTGGTTAACGCGTGTGACGGTACCGCGATGACCTTCTCGTCCTGGCCGGCATTGTCTTCCATGATCAACACACCAACCGGGCGCACGTTGATGACGCAGCCCGGAATCAGCGCCCGCGTATTGATGACCAGCACGTCTATGGGGTCGCCATCTTCTGAGAGCGTGTGGGGTACAAAGCCGTAATTGCCCGGATACGACATCGGCGTATACAGGAAGCGATCGACGACCAGCACGCCCGCGTCCTTGTCGAGTTCGTACTTGATCGGCTGCCCACCGAGAGGCACTTCGATGATGACGTTTATGTCATCGGGAGGGTGGTTTCCTATTGAAATTGCATCAACGCGCATGACTGGTTTCCATTTGATCGGGCTGGTGACGAGTATAGCGGCATTCAGATATTGACGGGCTTCGCATTGGTGCGACAATGGTGCGCCGTTGCCTTGGGAGCAAACCGTGAGCACAAACCAGGAATTACAGTCACTTCGCGAAGCATCAACCCCTCGCGGCGTTGGCACACAGACCACCATCTATGCAGACAGGGCGCTCAATGCGGAAATCTGGGACGTCGAAGGCAAGCGCTATATCGATCTTGCATCCGGCATCGCCGTGGTCAATACGGGGCACAATAATCCAACGGTAATCGCAGCGGTCGAGGCGCAACTAAAGCGCTTCAGCCACACCTGCTTCCAGGTCACGCCGTATGACGTCTATGTGCAATTGGCGGACCGGCTCAACACGCTTGCCCCCGGTGCGACGCCGAAGAAAACGATCTTCCTGACAACCGGCGCGGAAGCCATTGAGAACAGCGTCAAGATCGCGCGTAAATACACCGGACGCAGCGCAGTGATTGCTTTCTCAGGCGGGTTCCATGGCAGGACGATGATGTGCATGGCACTGACCGGCAAGGTCGTACCGTACAAAGCGGGCTTCGGGCCGTTTCCGGCCGAGGTGTTCCACGTACCGTTTCCAATCGACTACCACGGAATCTCGATGCAGGACTCGCTGGCAGCGCTGGACAAGTTGTTCAAGTCCGACATAGAACCGTCACGAGTAGCGGCGATGATAATCGAACCTGTTCAAGGTGAGGGCGGTTTCTATCCAGTGCCGGATGGCTTCCTGCAGAAGCTTCGCGATGTCTGCGATGAACATGGCATCGTCATGGTTGCCGACGAAATTCAGACAGGCTTTGGCCGTACCGGCAAGTTGTTCGCCATTGAACATGCCGGTGTTGAACCCGATCTCATGACGGTTGCGAAGAGCCTGGCCGGAGGATTCCCCCTGTCGGGCGTCATTGGCAAGGCCGAGATCATGGACTCTGTCGAACCCGGCGGACTTGGCGGCACCTACGGTGGCTCGCCGCTCGGCTGTGCTGCCGGCCTCGCGGTGCTTGATGTGATCGAAGCAGAACAGCTTTGCGACAAGGCCAATGCCATCGGTGAACAGATACGTGCCTGGGCCAAAGCGCTGCAAGCCGACACACAATGCATCGGTGATATTCGTATTACCGGCGCCATGTGCGCGATCGAGCTGGTGCAGGACAATGACGCGAACAAGCCGGATGCCGCGATCACCAAGGCCATTGCAACCGAGGCGGCGAAACAGGGCGTGGTGCTGCTGACGTGCGGCGTGCGCGGCAACGTGATTCGTTTCCTGCCGCCGCTGACGATCGGCGAAGACTTGCTCGCGGAAGCGCTAGGCGTCCTCGGCGGTATTGTGCGGAAGCTCGCGATTTAGCCACCAGCCAATCACAAGCATCGGCGGCAACACCGCGAGTGTGGCGAGCGACACGGTCACACCAGGATTGCCGAAGGTCATGCCGGATTGCGGAAACATCACGCTGCCTTTGAAGAACAGCACAAAGTGCAGCGTGATTGCGGCGACCGCGCCAACCCATACGAGTGCAATCGGAACTCGCCGAAACAACACGCCCAGCAGCAGTGGCGGCGCGGCGGCGGCGGTCAATCCATAGACACCGACCTGGCCGAATATGCCCAGCAGTTTTGGCGGCTGCAGATTCACAACAAACGCCGCGACTGCGATAACCACCAGCACAACGTGGCTGGCTTTCAATGCCATCGCCATTTGCTGTTCTTCAGTGTGATGCGCGCGGCGCTCGACCAGATTCAGCACCAGGTCATTGGCGGTGATCGTTGAGATCGATACCAGCAGCCCATCCAGCGTCGACATGGCGGCGGCCAGCAGCACCACGCCCACAATGGTGAATACCCAGGCCGGGAATAGCGTTGCCAGGTACTGCGTCATGACAAGGTCTTGCCGGAACTGGCCGGTCGTCGCATCGACCAGGGCTTCCGGCGGAACCGCAAGGTGCGCAAAGAACCCGACCAGCCCGAGCATCTGGAACAGCAGGAAAATCACGGCGAATACGCCGAGGTACTGGCGCACCGCCCGATCATCCTTGACGTACAGCGCCTTGGTGAGGATATGCGGCTGGCAAACGACCACCGCGCCGACGATGAATCCCGCAACATAGATGGAGAACACATCGTTAAAGAGCCGGCCTTCCCTGTTGACGGCAGCCACCAGGTTGGCGTCTATCGCGCGCAGTGAGGCAACCACCGACTCCGGTTGTTGCAGCGCGACCCACGCGCAGGATCCCAGCACAAGTATGGTCACGAAAATCATCAGGCTGCCCTGCAACATGTTGGTCAGAACATGTGCGTTGGTGCCGCCGATAAATACGTAGCCCGTAACGAATACCAGCGTAATCGTCAGGGCCACCTCGTTGGACACACCGAGTAGCGACTGCATGACAATAGAGATGCCACCAACGAGCAGCACGACGAACGCGAACGACAACAGGTTGAGCAGCGAGAAAAACAGCGCAAAGGACTTCGAGTTATAGCGTTTGCCAATCCAGTCCGGAATCGTCAGCGCCGCCGCTTTGGCGCCAATGCGTCGAAACTGGAACGACAGCGTAAAGAGCATGGCATAGAAGCCGATGGCAACCGCGATACTCATGTGGAAGAACGCCGAAAACCCATCGACGTAAACGAAACCGGGATTAATGATGAAGGTCGATGCGGACGACACGCTGGCGGCCAGTGTGATACCGACGACCACGGGATTCATGGCGCGGTTGCCGACCGCAAAGCTGCCGAAGCCGGTGGTCTTCTTGTAGCCCTGCCAGCCCAGCCACGCAGTGCCCGCGAGGTAGACCACAAACAGGCCCCAGGCAAACGTCAAAGCGTTCTTCCGGCCAGCATGTCGAGCGTTGCTTTGATCACCGCCACTTGCGCGCCAGCCCTGGTGGCGTAGTCGTCGTCGGTGTAGCCCCACCAGTCCCAACAGCCCATCGGGTTCATCGGTGCGATCTTGCTGCTGTCCACCTGCGGATACAGAACCAGCAGCTTGTTGGCCTCGGCCCATTCGTTGTAGCCGGCGCCGGCGGCAAACGCGTCGCCGACTTTCGCAGACGATTGCTGGCAACCATGAAACGCGACATGCACGCCACAACTCGCACCGTCGGCACATGCATCCGGCACGTACAGGAGAGCGTCCGGCAACATCGTGGCGTCCTCGTGTCCCGGTTGCGGGATACTGAGCAGCGCACCGCTCGCCTCAACGCGTGGCTGCAGCTCACCGAGCAGAGATTGCAGCAACTCCCCGGCCGCATCGTAG
This sequence comes from uncultured Gammaproteobacteria bacterium, assembly GCA_963698425.1. GTDB lineage: Bacteria > Pseudomonadota > Gammaproteobacteria > Steroidobacterales > Woeseiaceae > UBA1847. The sequence goes on from CAVOQR010000010.1 coordinate 127,552, forward strand.
TCACAGGCATTGAGGAACGGCGTTAACAGCTGGTCGCAGGGTGCGCCGTTCTTGAGAGTCGGAAAGCCGTGCACAACGGGGACAGCATCAACATAGGTGATATTGGCGGCGTCGAGGAATTCACTGTAGAAGGCGACGGCACCGCGTGGCAAATCCGGGTGCATGATGGTGTCTTTGCTGCCCAACATTAACCAGACGCGGTCATCGCTGAGATTTTGCAGCGGGTCGATAGCTCCCGACGACGCCGACGCTTTTGCGTAGTCGACCAGTGCGGCGAGATTCAGGTCACCGCCCTTCATGCACTCGTCGAGGCCCTTGCTGAGGCTGGCCTCGGCGCAATAGTAAGGTCCGCCGGCCAGCATCGCGACGCCCGAGAACAGGGCCGAGTGCGCGACGTGCAGCTGGGTCGCCATCATCGCGCCCGACGACACGCCCGATACGCTGATGCGCGAGGTGTCTATGTCATAGGTCTGCAGGTCGCTTGTGTCCTCTGCAGGATCATCGGCACCGCATGCCGCCAATGACAAGGCAAGCACGCAAACAACAGAAAACGTTAGTAGCTTCATCACGGTGTTGCCCCCAGTACAGCGTCGATTGCGGCAAGACATTCGGGCTCGTCGAGTTGCGGCGCATGACCGCGATTGGCCACTGGCACCAGCTCAAGGTCTTCGTTGCGTGCCAGCATCTTGTCGATGATATCGCGCGTCAGAATGTCCGAGTTCTCGCCCCAGAGCAGCGTAGTTGGTACCGATCGCAGCGCGTCAAAGAACGCCCACGGATCTGCAGCCTGGGCCCCAACCTCGCGCACAGCGCGGCCGATGTTCTGATCGTAGTCGAGGACGGGCACACCATCCGGCCCTTCGCGATAGGCGCGCCAGGCCATGTGTTGCCAGTATTCCCTGGGCAGTCCGGGCATCGTCTCGCTGTATGCTGCAAACGCCTGGTCTGCTGCCTCATCCCAGCTTTGCGGCGGCACCTGTTTGCCGACGTAGGACTGGATGCGCTGCAGACCTGCCGGGTTAATCTCGGGGCCGACGTCATTCATGATAACGGCGGCCAGCCGCTCCGCATTCATCGCCGACATCGCCATCGCGCACAAACCGCCGAGCGACGTGCCAATGATGATGACTTTCTCTAGCTGCAGTTCGTCGAGCAGGGTCCAGGTATCGGTGACATAGGTACCTGGATGATAATTTTTCCAGTTTGTATCGTGCGCCGAGAAACCGCGCCCCCTGAAATCAGGCGCAATGACCCTGCGACGCTCGCCGATGTGCTCAGCGACGTGAATAAAGTCGCGACTGTTGCGTGTCAGGCCTGGCAGGCAAATCACCGGCGTGCCTGCAATGTCGGCATTGAAGTCTCGATAGAACAACTCGAGCCCGTCGTGACTCTGATAGTTGCGGCTGGTTTCGTTCTTCGACATTGCTAACCCGTTCAAAACTTGAGGTCAGCGAACGTATCACGTAATTCGCGTTTCAGGACCTTGCCGTTCGGATTACGCGGCAGCTCATCGACAAACACCGTCGCCGCAATTCGCTGCTGCTTGCCCAGCCGGGCATTGGCCCAGGCGGTCAGCTCGTCTGCATCGACGCTCGACGACGCGACGACCACAGCAACCGGCGTTTCGCCCCACTTGGCACTCTCACAGCCGATAACCGCAACTTCGGCGACCGCCGCATGCTCAGTTACCACCTCTTCGATGTCGGCCGGATAGATATTCTGGCCGCCGGACAGAATCATGTCTTTCTTGCGATCCACCAGGTACAGAAAGCCATCTTCATCCAGCTTGCCGATGTCTCCGGTGCGCAACCAGCGCGCGCCGGAGGGGTGAATCCAGGTCGCCTCCTCGTTCGCCGCCGCGTTGGCATGATAGCCGGCCATCAGGAAACGGCACTCGCCGACGATTTCACCCGCTTCGCCGGCCGGCAATACGTTGTCGTTCTCGTCCAGTATGACCATGCGCTGGCCAGGACAGGGCTGCCCCACGGAATCCGGCTTGGTCAGCAGGTCTTCCGGTGACAGGATCGTGACCAGTCCTTCGGTCAGTCCGTACAGTTCGATAAAGCGACCGGACCAGTGCTCGGCGAGCTCGTGCTTGAGCCAGGTCGGCAGCGGCGAGCCACAGCACATGCTGCTCTCCAGGCTGCTTAGATCGTATTTCCGGAAATCCGCGTGCTGATACAGCTTCTGGTATTGCAGCGGTACCATGGCCGTGTGGGTAATGCGCTGTTTCTCGATCGTCTCAAGGCAGTCCTCAACCTGGAACATGCGCGAGATGACTACGGTGCCGCCGGCAAATATCGTTGCCAGTATCGCCACCCAGGTGATGTTGGAAAACAGCCCCAGGTTGCAGAGTGTGCGTGCGCCCGCGTGGTAACGCAGCGCGACGGCCATGTCGCTACCCCATGCTTCGCGACAGGCGTGATCGTGGATAATACCTTTCGGCATGCCGGTCGTACCGGAACTGTAGATGATGTTGCATTCGTGCTCGGGACGAATATCGACATCGGGGTCATTCGCCGACGCCGCGTCACGCCACTCTGCGTAGCGCAGCCAGGCGTCACTTTTTGCGTCCGGCGATACAAAGCGGTCGCCGATACTTTTCGACATGCGCTCGCGCAAGCTGTCGATACGAGCGACATGCTCGCCTGAGGCGAACACAGCTTTCGCTCCGGAGTTGGCAATCATGTTGGCGACGGCATCGTCCGTTATCGAGACATTCAATGGCACTGCCACGAGACCCGCGCGGATGACGCCGAACATTGCCTCGTACATCTCGTAGCTGTTCTTCATTAGCAACACGACGCGGTCGCCGCGCTGCATGCCTGAGTCCAGTAACGCGTTCGCGAGTCTTGCCGTGCCCGCGCCGAACTCGCGCCAACTGGTAACGTCGCCATCAATGATCACCGCCGCCTTGTTCGGCAGATTGTGCGCATTGAGCTCAATGATCTCTGGAACGGTCAGAGGTTTTGGCTTGAACCATGCCATGGCAGACTCCGGCATCAGAATTTCAACGAGCGTTGAATATTAGTTCAACGACTGTTGAAATTCAATCGGCGCTCAGCTACGGTCTTCGCGATGAGCAAAGACAAGCAAGCAACCCGTGACCGCATTCTCGACGCTGCCGAACGCCTGTTCGCCGAGAAGGGCTTCGAAGGCGTGTCGGTTCGCAAGATCACGCGCGCAGCCGACGCCGACGTGTCATTGGCCTACTACCACTTCAAGTCCAAGCGCGATCTGTTCGACCAGGTCATGCTGCGGCGCGTCGACTACCTCAACGAAATTCGCTTCAAGGCACTGGAAGAGGTTGAGCGCCGTCATACAAACGACCAGGCCACACTGGAAGAGATCGTGTCGGCGGTGACCAGCCCGTTGCTGGAGCTGCTGGCCAGCGATCATGAGGAGTGGAAGTACTACCTGCAGCTGGTGGCGCAAATCAACAGTTCGCCCGCCATGGGCGGCGAACTGATGACGCGCTATTTCGACCCGCTGATCCAGAAGTTTTTGTCCGTGGTGCGCGAAAATATCCCGGAGTGTGACGATGTCGACCTGTACTGGGCCTATCACTTCATGTCCGGTGCCCTGACCCTCACGTTCGCCGAAACCGGAAGGATCGACAACCTCTCCGGCGGCATCTGCCGCTCCTCGGACATGGTGGCGATTAACGAGCGCATGCCCAGATTCCTTGCCGCAGGGTTTCGGGCCCTTTGTGAGAAGCCTTGAATCTAACGAATTGATTTGAACTTCAACGAGCGTTGAATTAACATTTCTTCAACGATCGTTGAAATATGGGCGAGTGTGCCCTTCATGTCCCAAGGGGGAGTGACCATGAGATTTACCTTTAACCCATTGATTAACAAATGTATTCTGGGCACCGCGGCGATGGCTGCGGCGCTCACGGCGGCACCCGCCGCGCTTGCCCAGGGCGACGGTCTCGAAGAGATTGTCGTCACCGCGCAGCGCCGCGAACAGTCGCTGCAGGAGGTGCCGATGGCCATCAGCGCCTTCACCGGCGAGGATCTTGCCGCGCTGCAGGCCGACAACCTCGACTCACTGCAAGGTGCGGTACCTAACCTCAACCTGGTACGCGGCCGCGGTTCGAATTCAAGCGTCAACATCTTCATTCGCGGTGTTGGTCAGCCGGATGCATTGCAGACCTTTGATCCTGCCGTCGGCGTCTATCTCGACGATGTCTACATGGCACGAATCCAGGGCGCCCTGTTCAAACTGTATGGCATGGAGCGCGTCGAAGTGTTGCGCGGGCCGCAAGGCACGCTGTACGGCAAGAACACGCCCGGAGGCGCGATCCGCCTGATCAGTAAGCGCCCGGGTGACGAGTTCGAAGGCAGCGTCGGTTTGCTGGCAGGCGACTATGGTCGTATGCAGGTCAAAGGCTACGCCGCCGGTCCGGTTAGCGACAACCTGAGCCTCGGCGTCAGCGTGCTCGCCGACAAGCGTGACGGCTATGTCGACGACCCGGTCACAGGCCAGAAGTACAATGACGAAGACACGACAGTCGGCCGCATCAGTGGCGTCTGGAATGCGTCGGATACCTGGACCTTCGATTTTGCGCTCGACATGACGCGCGAAGACGTTGGCCTCACGGTAGGACGCGCAGAGGACGCTATCATCGGCGTCGACCTGATCACCGGTGTGGTACTCAGGCAGCTGGCGCCAGTTGGCGAGTGGAACTTCCAGACGCGCACATCCTTAAACGATGGCGAAGGACAGAAGGTTCGTAGCAGCGGCGGCCATATCACGGCGACCTGGGACGCGAACGACAATGTACAGTTCAAGTCGATCACAGCGTCACGCAGCCTCGATACCGATTTCTACATCGACATCGATGCCACTGAATGGGAACTCGGCGATGTGTTTGTCGGTCTCGACCAGACGCAGTTCAGCCAGGAATTCCAGTTGCTCGGCAGCAACGGCGACAACGTCAACTGGATCATGGGCCTTTACTACCTGCATGAGGAAGTTCCCTCCGACCAGATCGCCTTCGCGGACGACTTCCTGCTGCTCGGCGGCACGCCAATCTCTTTCACTGCGTACGATCGTTGACGACCTCGATACGAAGAGCTATGGCGTCTTCGCCCAGATCGATTACGGCTTCGGCGACTGGAACCTCGGCCTCGGTGGTCGTTACACCCGGGAAGACAAGAGCTACTTCCGCAGCACGAGCACATTCTCCGACATCCTCGGCAATGCGGATCCTGCGTTCGAATTCAGTGATTCGAATGACTGGAGCGACTTTACGCCAACCGTCACCCTGGACTACACCGTGAATGACGGCGTGCGCCTGTATGGTCGCGTCGCAAAGGGCTTCAAGAGCGGTGGCTTCAACGGCCGTGCGAATGGCGCAGCCGATGTGAGTTCATTCGATCCTGAAACAGTATGGACGGCGGAACTTGGCGCAAAGACCGTTGTGTTTGACGGCAAGCTGCAGGCCAACTACGCCATCTTCCAGAGCACCTACGAAGACTTCCAGGCGCGCGTTTCGGTGGCTGACGGCATCGACTTCCGCTTCCCGGTCCTGAACGCCGCGGAACTCGACATTACCGGCGCCGAGATCGAAGCGGTGCTTGCCGTGACGGACTCGTTCCAGCTCGCCGCGCAAATCGGTTACCTGGACTCAGAGTATGGCAAGGGCGGCTTCGCAGGCTCTGACGGCATTGCCGATGAACCGGCATTCTCACCTGAGTTCACCGGGCGCATCGCTGCCAGCTACACGGCCAGCCTCGCCAGTGGCGCCAGCCTCACCTTCGGTGTTGATGGCAGTTACCGTGACGCCATGTGGCTGAGCGTCGAGAACGTCGTGCCGCTGTCAGAAGATGACTACACGCTGGTCAACGCGCTGGTCAGCTTCACGAGTCCTGAAGGCCACTGGAATCTCAGCGCCGGCATCAAGAACGCGACGGACGAGGTCTACAAGGTCGAAGGCCAGGAATTCCGCAGTGTCGGCAATATCCAGACTGCGTATTACGGCACGCCGCGCATGTACACGGTTGCGGTTGACTACCACTTCTAGCTTGAACGTGCCGGCCCGATTCTTTCGGGCCGGCACACCCCCTCCAGCTTATGTCAATGTCTCCTTTTGGAGACAGTTGAATGCTACCTCCCGAGTGATAGATTCAATCTGCAAGACAGATGGAACCGTCACACAAGTTCTGCGGGCATTCCGGTCGGAAGCACCAAAAGAACAAAGGGAATAGCAATGAATACCAGAGAACTCTTTCTCACGGCGCGACTTGTGTCGCTCGCGCTCGTTTCGTCATTTGTGCTCGTCGCCTGCGGCGGCGGATCCGCTAACGACGACGCGTCTCCTGGCACTGCGCCAACACCAACCACCGGCACGATCGGCCTGTTTTTTACCGACCTGCCAAGCGACGAGTTCAGCGAAATTAACCTCAACGTCACCAAAGCCGTAATACTCGGCGGCGACGACAGCCAGCAGGTCTTGTTCGAAGGGCTCGGAGCCAATCAACCTGCTCGACCTGACCAACTTCAATGAACCTATTGTGTTTGGTGAGGTGGCCGTCGGCACCTATACCAAGCTGCGACTCTATATCGATGATCTTGAGCTCGTACCGCACGTCGGCGACCCGATCTATCCGGCCCTGCCAGCAAATGGCAAGATCGACATGCTGGATGCAGACGGCTTCGCCGTGTTGCCCGGCCGTACGCTACTCGTTGAAATTGATATGGATGCGAACAAGTCCATCAAGATCACGAATGCCGGCAACGGCAAGAAGTACAACTTTCGGCCAGTGGTGAAAGTTAACTTCATGGATGGTGGACTCGACAACAAGCTCGCGAGAGTCGAAGGCAGCGTCAGTGAAATCTACAGCGACCCGGCCGGCAGCTTTCTGCTGTGTGATATCGACTCACCCGACAATTGCGTCAAGGTTGAGACGGACAGTAGCTCGAGTATTTTTGGCGACGACGGACTCGGCACCGAATTCAGTACACTGCAAGTCGGCGATATGGTGATTGTCATCGGTCGCTACGAAGTTGAACCCGAGATTGTGCTGAACGCGCTCGTGCTGGAGATTGGCGGAAATGCCGAGCAACTCAAAGGCAACGTCGTAAGCAAACCTGTGCTCAGCTCATTCCTCTTGCTTGCAGATGATGGACGCGATCTCGTCGTCGAGCAGCAACCCGGCACACGCTACTTCGACGCCGGTGGCGAAATAACGGCCAATGCCGTTGTGCTGGGCGCCGATATCGAAGTTGAGGGCGTTATACCGCCTAAAGCCGATGAATCTGATCCTGACCTTCTTCGCGCAGCACTGGTCTTCGTTGAAGCTGATCCCGATGAGCAGATCAGTGGCACGATTATCGAACCGCTGGATGCCGATGATATGAGCTTTGGCCTGACCCTTACCGCGGGTGGCGATACCTGCGTACGCCTCCTGGCCGATGCCGATATCTTGCTGGTCGATACACCCAATTCGACCGTAACGGCGGGTGAGTTTGCGGATCTGCAGCTGGGTCAATCGATTGAAGCATTCGGCGGCAGCGTCGTTGACAGTTGCTTTGAAGCCAACGAAGTGATTGCAGAGGTCATTGCCTCACAGTAATGCCCTGTCACAATTCGTAACAACAAAAAAGCCCGCAGTTTGCGGGCTTTTTTTATGACTATACTGGCGTTGTAATGCAACGGATCCAGGATGAAAGTTATGAAAATCGCGGTAATAGGTGCCACCGGCTTTGTCGGCAACCACGTTGTCGACGAACTGCTCTCCAAGGGGCATGACGTTTCGGTACTTGTGCGGCCGGGAAGCGAATCGAAGCTGCCAGGCGGTAAATTGTGGCGCACGACCAGCGGCGATATTGATGATCAGGACGCGCTGGACAAGACGTTGCAGGACTGCGACGGCGTCGTCTACAGCGTCGGCTTGCTGCGTGAATTTCCGCGCAAGGGAATAACATTTGAGATGACGCAATATCAGGGCGTTGTAAACACGGCTGCAGCGGCGAAACAAAACCAGGTGCGCCGTTTCGTCCTGATCAGCGCGAATGGCGTCAAGGTCCCCGGCACCGCCTACCAGGAAACCAAATACCGTGCTGAACAGCATCTTTTCGCGAGTGGCCTCGAGACGACTGTATTAAGACCTTCCGTCATCTTCGGCGACCCGAGGGGCCGCATGGAATTCGCAACCCAGCTGTACCGCGACATGGTCGCTCCACCGATACCCGCAATCGGGTTCTTCAAAGGCCTGTCGCCACGCAATGGCCCGGTGCTGATGTCCCCGGCCTGGATTGGCGACATCACAGCGGCGGTCAGCGCAGCGTTTGACCAGGATGCGACCATCGGCAAGACCTACGCGCTGGGTGGCCCGGAGGTACTGTCGTGGACAGAAATGATTCGTCGCATCGCGGCGGCCACCGGTAAGAAAAAAATAATACTGCCTATGCCGATCGGCATCATGAAACTCGCGGCGACACTACTCGATTGGCTGCCCTTCTTCCCGGTGACGCGAGATCAGCTAACCATGCTCGCCGAGGACAACACGGCAGATCCGTCCGAGCTGACGCAGCTCGCGGGTCGCCCGCCTGCCGCATTCGATGAATCACGGCTCGCCTATCTGACCGACGAGTAGCCGGGCTCTAGCGAAATATTTGCTTGATGTTCGACATCAGGTCGGGACTGAACTGATCAACGAACTGTAGCGCCTTGAGATTCTCCTGCAGCTGTTCAAGGCGGCTGGCGCCCAGGATGACCGTGCTCACCCTGGGATTCTGCAGACACCAGGCGAGCGAGAACTGCGCCAGGCTGGCACCCATGTCTTTCGCGAGAGGCTCCAGCGCCGCCACCCTGGCCAACCTGTCGGGGTCGGTTAGCTGGTCTTTCAGGAATCCCAGCGCCGGGTTAGCACCGCGACTGTCTTTGGGAATGCCGGCCTGGTACTTGCCGGTCAGCAACCCGGACGCAAGCGGACTCCACACCGTGGAGCCGAGTCGCTGCTGCTCGTACACCGCATCGTAGTCAGGTCCCAGCCGATGTTGCTCGAACAGATTGTAGACCGGCTGCTCCACCACGGGCTTGTGCAGATGATGTCGTTCGGCGACCTCGATCGCTGTCAGGATGTCGGCCGCTTCCCACTCGGACGTGCCCCAGTAGATCGCTTTGCCGCGCTCGATGATGTTGTGCATCGCCCACACAGTTTCCTCTATCGGCGTAGTCGGATCCGGACGATGACAAAAAAGGAGATCGACATAGTCGAGGTCAAGGCGTTGCAGTGAGCCATCGATGGCTTCCAGCAAGTACTTGCGATTGAGCGTGTTCTTCTCGTTGGGGTTCTGGTGCAGCCCCCAAAACAGCTTCGTGGAGACCAGGAAGCTGCTACGACGCCAGCCAAGTTTCTTGAATGCCTGGCCCATCATCTGCTCGGACTCGCCGAGCGCATAGCCTTCAGCGTTATCGAAAAAGTTGACGCCGGCGTCGTAGGCCGCGGCCATGATTTCGACGACCTTGTCCGTATCAACGTGTTTGCCGACGGTTACCCACGAACCGAAGGACAATTCGCTGACCTGGATGCCTGCCTTGCCGAGATGGCGATAATTCATCGGCTCACCTTACACCCTGCAGGCTGGCTTGCTGCAGTTCTTCGGACAGGCGACTGGTCGCCGCTGCACGGGGCTTGGAGAATCGCGCGAACAGCAGGTACAGCGCCGGCGTGAGGTACAGCGTAAACAGCGCCGACAGACCAAGACCACCAAAGACCACCCAACCGATCGCGTGGCGCGCCTCGGCACCGGCGCCACTGCCGAGAATCAGCGGCAGACCGCCGAGAATGGTAGAGATCATCGTCATGGTGACAGGTCGCAGCCGGCGCACCGCGCCTTGCTGTATGGCGTCCCTGACATCAAGTCCGCGGTCGCGCAACTGCTCCGCAAACTCGACCACCAGGACACTGTTCTTGGCCATCAGGCCGATCAGTAACACGAGCCCGATCTGTGAATAGATGTTTAGCGTCGTACCGGTCAGCAGTAGCGCGAAGATCGCCGCCGCAACGCCAAATGGCACGATGCAGGTCACGACGAGCGCACTGGTGAAGCCCTCAAACTGAGCGGCGAGGACAAGGAAGATAATGACGATTGCCAGAACGTATGTGAGCGCGACCTCGCGTGAAGTTTCTTCAAGTGTCGCTGCCTCGCCAAGGAAAATGATGGACACGTTATCCGGCAGCATCTCGTCTGCCAGTTGCCGCACATCGTCGACAGCCGACTGCAATGCATACGTCTCCGCCCGTTCGATGCTGACTTCAATGCTGCGACGCTGCTGATGGCGGTCAAGTTGTGTCGCGACGCCCTCTTCACGCAGGGTCACGATGCTGGACAGCGGGATCAGGCCGCCACCTGCCGTGCCAACGTAGAGGTTCACAAGATCTGTCGGGTCGTTGATTTTGCCGGTCGCTGATTCCAGCAGAATGGGTACCGCCTCGTCATCGATGTTGAGATCAACGAGTTCGTCGCCGTCGATCATCGCGCGCAGCGTAGCCGCCAAAGCCGGCAGGTCGACGCCGAGATCCGCAGCGCGGCGGCGATCGATCTGCACCGAGAGTTGCGGCTGCGTCGGGTCAAACGAAATACGCGGCCGGGTCAGTTGCGGCAGCTTTTCCTCGATGGCGACAGTGAACATCTTCGCCGCTTCGAAAATCTCGTCATGGCTGTTGCCGAGCAGCGCAATATTGAGACCGCCGCCTCCCCTGCTCCTCAGGTTCAGGCTGTTGCTGCTCCATGCGTTGGCACGCACGCCGGGAATGCCGGACAGCGGTCCGCTCAGCTCCTCAATGATCTCCTGCTGACTCCGATCCCGTTCGCTCCAGTCCACCAGCGGCATGATGCTGTAAGTGCGGTTCGGATCCCATCGACCGATCTGCGTATAGACTGATTGCGCCTCACCACTCGCCACATACTCTTGCAGGATCGCTTCGATTTTGTCTGTCTGCCGCTCCATGAAATTTACACCGACACCGTCCGGGCCGCTGGCCATGACGCGAATCATGCCGCGATCCTCCGGTGGCACCAGTTCACGCTGCAACGACTGATAGGCTATTGCGGCGGCCGCGGCGAACAACAGCGCCACGAGCACCGGCAACCAGGGTCGATCAAGCAACTTCGCGAGTGTGCTCTCATACCCATTCGACATCCGTACACCGAAATTGGCAATCGCCTGCTGCGTACGATTCTTCTCGACCTTCCTGACCAGGCGCGATGCGGCAGCGGGCACCAGCGACAACGCAACAAAACTCGAAATAATGACGGCCGCGGCCAGGACCAGGCCGAACTCGCGGAACAGCCGTCCCGCCGTACTCGGCAAGAACGAGATTGGCACGAAGACCGATACCAATACCGCGGTCGTCGCGACAACGGCAAAGAAGACCTGCCGCGTGCCAATGACGGCAGCTGCGCGGGGACCGGCGCCATCTGCACGCTGACGCTGGATATTCTCGAGCACCACGATTGCGTCATCGACCACCAGTCCGGTCGCCAGGACCAGCGCCAGCAGCGTGAGAATGTTCACCGAGAAACCCAACACCCAAATGGCGGCGATCGTACCCACCAGTGCCACCGGAATCGCAAGCGCAGGAACGAGCGTTGCGCGCAGGCTGCCCATGAACAGCCAGATAGTCGCGACCACGATCACGATCGACAGGCCGAGGGTGATGAGAACCTGGGTGACCGAGCTCTTGATAAAGGTCGCCTGGTCGTCGGTGACCACCAGGTCCAGGTCCGGAAACCTGTCGTTGATGCGCTCGGCCGCAGCGATGACACCGGCGGAAATCTGAATCGTGTTTGAACGTGCCTGGCGGATTACGCCGAGCCCGAGCACCGGCTTGCCATCGAGTCGCGACAGTGACTCCACATCTTCCGGGCCAAAGTAAACTTTGGCGACATCGCCGATGCGAATTGAGTCGCGAATCACGATATCCGCGATATCCGCTACCGTGTCAGCGGTTGCATCGGCCCTTACGATTAACTGTTGATCGAGCGAACGAAAGCTACCGGCCGGAACGTCGAATGGCGCCTGCCTGAGTGCCACCGACACATCGGTGACCGCCAGGCCGAAACTGGAAAGTCGCAACGGATCGACCGCCACCCGCAACATGCGCTGACGGTTGCCTGAGACCTGCACATCGGCCACGCCCTCCACGGAGAGGAACATCGGCACAATTTCCTGCTCGACGACCCGGGTCAGCGCTTCCATCGGCAGAACATCGCTCGACACTGCGAGGTTCACTATCGAGTCTGCGTTGTCGTCCGCTTTCACAACGACGACTTGCTCAAGTCTCTCGGGGAGTCGCCGCGATACACGGCTGACCGCCTCGCGGACGTCGGCGGCGGCTGTATCCAGATCCACGCCAGGCCGAAATTCGATAAATATGCGACCGGTGTTTTCCTCCGACGACGATCGCAGCTCCTGGATACCGGAGACGCGTGCCACAGCGCCTTCGAGCAAACTGATAACTTCTGCGTCCATGGTCTCGGGTGATGCGCCCGGAAAACTCGTGCGCACGGTCACAACAGGACGGTCAACGTCGGGTAGCTCGCGAATCTCGACAGCGAGTATCGCCGCGATGCCGGCAATGACCACCAGCAGGTTAATAACGAGGACCAGGACCGGGCGGCGGACACTGATACTCGGCAGATCATCACGATCGGATGTGTCCATGAAGGCGAGCCCTAGTCGACGGAAAGTTGCGTATCGCTGGTCGCAACGCGCGCAAGGTCATGGCTCACGGCGGCGCCCTCACGGATCGACTGCGTGCCTTCGACCACGACGATAGTGCTTTCGTCGAGATCTCCGTCGACCAGCACCTTGCCGTCACGTCGCTGCACTACCTGCACCGGCACGCGCTGCGCGCGCCCGTCGACCACGCTCCAGACGTAGGCACCGTCAGCACCCCATTGCAGGCTGGTTTCAGTCACTGTTGCGTACAGATCACCCTGCACATCCACGGTGACGCGAAAGCTCATTCCGGGTCGCAGGGAATCCGCGCTGTTCTCGACTCGAGCTCGCACATCAAACGTCCGATTGCCGGGGTCAATGCGACTGGCAATATCGATAATCTGGCCAGACACGCTGCGCTGGGCGTCGCTCCATGTCTCCATTTGCACGACATCACCTACCGCAATCTCGCCGATAAACGCCTCAGGTACCGCGAAGCTCACCAGTAGTGAACTGCGATCATCTAGCGTGGTAATCAGGGTGCCTGTGTCGATGCGGTCACCGGGATCTATCTCGGAGCTGCCAACGTAGCCGTCAAACACGGCCTCGACCGTGCGATCCTGCAAGGCAATGCGCGCGCTCTCGACTTCCAGTCGAGCAATCTCGACCGCCGTGCGCGCCGCGTCCATAACGGTGGGCAACACGGCGCCACTGTCGGCTGAGCGTTGGTACCGATCGTAAAGGCGCTCCGCATCCAGCAGCTGCAGTTCGGCAAGCCGCAGGGCAACGCTCTCTTTTTGTTTATCGAGTTCAACCAGCGCGTCGCCGGCCTTGACGGCCTGGCCCGGCTGGAAATTGACCGCGACGACCTTGCCTGATGTGAGCGGATACAGCTCGGCGGACAGGCGCGCGCGCGAGGTACCGACGGCCTCGATACGCACACGCTGCCGCTCGAAACTGAGCAACTCGGCGATCACGGGAATCTCGGGTCTGGCACCTCGCTCGACGGACGTTTCCGGCGATGACGACTTCGAGCATGCGGCCAATGCCGTCAGCGACAGCAGCGCAACGGGAATGAGTTTGAGAGCGGACATCCCGCCATTATAGGTGAAACCGCGCCCGGCAAAGTCAAAAACTGATCCGCATTTAGCCCTTTGTCACAAGTTGTTACATCACGGCGTACCACGTCGCGACCAGGCCCGCATGACGTACAAGGCCGCCACTACGACAGGGATGGTCAACACGCTTGCCTCTGGCCCGAAACTGCCCCCGGACAGCCAGTTCGCTGCCGCGACATCATGAGACACGAGAGTCTGTTCTTCGGCATGCCCGCTCGCCGCAAATCCGAACACCGTTGCCTGGAAGAAATTCCACCCTGTATGCATACCGATCGATAGCCATAGCTGGCCTGTACACAGGTATCCATAAATCCGCAAAAACCCGAACAGAACGATGATAGCGGATGACAATAGTCCGGCATTCGGGTTCATGGCATGCACGGCACCATAGAGCAGGCAGGAGACGATTATCGCGGTCTTCATACCCAGCCCTTCGGCCATGTTTTGCAGGATGTAGCCGCGAAATACGAGCTCCTCCCAAAACCCGACCAGCGCCATCGTCAGCAGCGGTATAGCGATCACACGCAAAGCGGTTGGCAGATCGAATACAACTTCGACGTTTGCGATTAAGCCAAACATCACCATGGCCGCAAACACCGACGCTGCCATCAGTCCACTGAGGAAGAATCCGAACGCGAGGTCACTTGTGGCACGAACATTCCAGCGCAGCCCCAACGATGCGAACGACTTGCCGTCAATCCAGCGACGCGCAATGTAGACCGCTGGCGTTGCCGATAACGCGATAATGGCAATGACCATCGGAGAGGACTTGGAAAAGCCCAGCAGAGCCCGCAAGCCGAATAGCGTCGGCAATGCTATGGCGTAGAAAATAAGCAGAAATGAGGCAATTCGCCAACCGGCCCGCAAACGGTTGTCCTCTGGATTGCGCAACCGGCTCTTGGTTGCCATAGCTGCTTGCTGCATCGGTATCGCCATACACCTGCCCCCTTTTGACCCATCAAGAAACTTTGATGGTGTTTGGGTATAGATGCGCGCCGCGCCGAATTGGATGCGCCGCGGTTTGCTGCCAAGGGCAGCAGGACCTAGCTATTCAACAACTGGAATCTTCCTGGCGAGGACCTTGAGGTACTCACTGCGCATCGCGATGTCTTCCTCAAGCAATGCAAGCTCGTTGAGAATCTCTGCGGCGATGGACTCTTTGCTCGACTTGGCGGCGAAGATCTTCTCAAGCTCCTGCAGAGCTGCGCGCAGCCGCGGGTGCGTGCGTGGCGTGCTGCCGTCACTTTTCGATTGCTGCCCTTCTGCAACAGTGTCCTGAACCCTGGGAAAACGGTAGGTGCGGCTCGATGGCAGGCACGAGTCCTCCGGACGGTCGTAGACAATCCTCAGGACATCAACGTAGTTGACGCTGGAAATGTAGTAATTTTCGATCTGCTTGGGACTTTCGACGCCCATTTCAGCAAGTGTTGGAAACTGACTCGACTCGGATTTTTTCATCGGTTGCGACCTCTTCTCTTGATCCCGAAGACCAGCCGGGACGAAACAAGGGCCACAGTCTGTCACGAACTGACAGCGCTGTCATCTGTTCTTTGACGGGTATCGAGCAACTCCGGGCAGTCAGGCATTCACCACAACTGCTGCTGCCAGCAGCAAAACTACAGTCAGTGCCTGTAGCGCCACTCTCTCCCACATGAACTTCTCAGCGTGTTCCTTATCGTAGCTGCCGCCCCGTGCCATTGAGCGCACACCGAGCACCAGGACCACGATCGTTGCGACCAGCGCCGCAATTATCAGAAAATTCAGGGCCTCCATCGCCAACTCCTTTATCCGCAGCAGCGGATGGTATCTCTCAGGCTGTACGCTACACCTCGAAACGCGAAGTGCAATCGAGACAAATACTGACCTGGCCATGTCAGTCGAGGTCAGGCGGCGCCAACGCAACGTCGTGCCTGTTGCCTGCTGACGCCGACAAGCACTGCAGCAGCTAGAAACTCTTCCTTGTCGATACCAGGAACTGCACATCGGCAATATCGTTGCCACCATCCAGCGGAAACGCGAGATCGATGTGCGTCATGCGACCGAGGCCCGATCTTGAATTACCGATACGCAGGCCGAGGCCAACATCCCTGAGCCAACCATCACTGCTTGCGCCGACCGGGCTTACGCCCCAGGTGCGCCCGGCATCAAAGAATACGGCGCCACCGACGTGGAACAGCCGAAATGGATACCAGTCGGTGAAGTAACGTTGCTCGATGGTCAGTTGTGCACGCTTGTCGCCGCTCTGGTAGCGCAACGGATAGCCTCGCAGTCCATTATCACCACCCAACATCAGGTATTGATCCAGGTCGAGATTCTCGCCGTAGGTACCGGACAGTTGAACAAACAGCAGGCGCTTCTCAGATTGCCGCTTGTAATAACTGGCACTTAAGTCCAGCGCCAGGTTTTGTGCTCCAGCATCTTCGAAACGACCGCCGAGATCGGCCGCAAGGTGCAGGGACCCGGTTTTTGACTCCAGGAAACTGGTTTCTGCACGGGCATCGAAGATCCACGCGTTCCTGTCTGAGCCCGCCCCCTCGCTTGCCAATCCAAGCCTCGCACTAAGGCGTGTACCCAGAAAGCGATCTTCAGTGCGATGCATCTGATCGTAGTTGCTGCCTGTCTGGTAGTTGTCTTCGACCAGCTCGACGCCAACGAACGGGTACAGCAAGTCACGATCGTCCGGGATTACGCTCGACGGAAAGGATGTCCCGACGGCCGCGGAGAAACGATGCTGATCCATTGCCAGGCCGGTCGTGAAACGCCTGCTCCAGCCGTCGCGCAAACCCTGTGACCAGCCGACTGACAGTTCATGCTGACTGGCCTCGTGACGGTAATCGGAAACCTCTTCACCGAGCGTATAAAACGACTCGATCTGTTCGTTATCATAGAATCGAATGCTGCTGGAGTCCCTGCTGTCCAACGAGTAGAAGGGCTTGCCAAAAGCCAGCAGCCGCGTATACCCATCACTGTTACTCGCGAACAGGGTCTCAAGCGCATAACGGCTGCCGCCGAGGTTTCGGTCGACAATCTTGAGCATCGATGAATCGCGATCGACGTCCGACTTGAACTGCACCTGCACGGCGATGCCAGTGCCCAGCAGATTCATCTCCTGCACGCCAATCGCCGCATTGTTTTCACCGCCCGAACGCGAAGCGGATACCTTTGGTATCAGCGTCCAGGCGTCGGCCGTCGTAACGTTTACGTCGACGTGGCCGTCTTCGGCTCGAACAGGCTCAATAGTGACTTCCTGCAAATAGCGATTGCTGCGCAGTAGTCGTTCTGACTCTGCCATTTTTTGAAACGAGAACGTATCGCCTTGCTGGAAAAGCAGTTGCCTGGAGATGACATCGGGTCGCGTCTTGATATGCAGGCGGTTGAGTAGGCGGTACAGCGATTTGTCCTCTTCCGGGTTGTCCAGATCAAAGACATTCTCATTGTTGACCGTAACGCTGCCAATGGACGCCGCGGCAACGATACCGGAGTCACTCGCAGGCGATTCGGCGCATGCCGCATGCGCGATCGTCAACGCAAGCAGACAACACATTGTCGTTACGCTTCCTGCGACCCGCATTGCCCTCACCTGTTACCCGGTTCAGCTGTTAGACGGAGATCGGCCGGAAATCCTTCGCAGCATTACCCGGGATTGGGCGCAGCACAAAAAAAACGGGCCCTCCAAAGAGGGCCCGTTCACTACCTGACTGCTTAAGCTATTAGTCGAAGTACTTGCGTACCGTCAAGCCATAGGTGCGCGGCTGGTTCGGGTAACCCGAGTAACTGCCAGTCTGCACTGTGGTCGGAAATGCGCTCACAAGATACTCGTCGTTGGTAACGTTGCGGCCCCACAACATGGCCTCGAAACCGTTCTCCCAGGAGAGTCCGAAAGCTTGCGTTGAGCGTGTTGACTTCACGTGAGGCAACGTCAGCCGGTACATTCTCGATGACCTGCACTTCGTCCTCGTAGATGTACTCGAGGCGCACGAAGCCGTCAGCGTTACCCATCGTAAAGTTGTAGGTGCCGGTTGCCGTAAGGCTGAGCTCATGAATGCCTGGCGGTTGTGTACCGCTGAGGTCGACAGGGCCACCAACACCCTGTGCGCCGACGAACGAGTCGTAGATCGGATCCAGGATCGTCGCGGCGAACGTGCCCTCGAAGTCTTCTGTCGGCATCCAGCGGATGTCGATTTCGGCGCCCGTCGTCGATTGTTTGCCGGCATTTTCCAGGCTGAATCCGGTACCGGTAAAGATATTGCTCTGGAAGCCCTCGATCTCCTGGTCGAAGATCGCGAGATTGATGGCAACCGTATCCCAGCGGGCTTTCATGCCAAGCTCATATACCGTCGAATCTTCAGGCCCGGCGTAACGCGATCCAGCGACCAGGTTCTTGACGGTAGGGTTGTTCGCCTGCACAGCAGCAAGATCGTCCGGGAACGGGCGCGAGTCTCGCGACAGGTTCCAGGAACTTGCCTTGAAGCCGGTGCCGGCGCTTGCATAGACATTCATGTTGTCAGAAAGATCGTAGGCAAAGCGTACCGTCCAGGTGGTGGCATCGTCTTTCGTGATACCCGATTCGACCGGGTTCGGATAGTCGATGTTAACCGGCAGAAACTGGAACGGCTGCAAAGCGAGCAGCTGATTACAGGCCGGCGGCGGATTTGTCGCCGAACACTCTACCGTGCTGAGGAATGCGGCGGTTGGGCCATTCGCCGGATTTCCAGGATCGGCCGCCTCGAGGGCGGCGAAGATGAATGCCCCGCCGACTTCCACCATGCTCAGCTGCGAGAACACATCGGTTTGCGTCGAGTCATACGTGACGTTCTTTTCATCCTCGGTGTAGTTGGCACCGAGCGTTAGCGTCGCGCGGTCACCCATATCGATGTCGACCTGGGCAAAAACCGAAAATGCATCGTTGTCCATCTCGGAGAGCTCGAATATTCCCTGCTCCGCAGCGTAGAAGGTACCGGCCGGGAGGCCGAGTCCGGCTTCAATCTGGTTAAACACCGATGCGCCAGGCACTCCGCCCGAAGCTATGTCGAAGTAGGGACGAAAAGCGGGGCCGAAAGCAATGCCGGTATTCTGTTTGACGTCCTCGGTGAAGTAGTAGCCACCGACCATCCAGCCCATGGTATCGGTCGAGCCGCTCAGGCGAAGCTCCTGCGTAATCGTGTCGATTTCGAGGTCCGTATTGTTGCCGGCAACTTCGCTGATCAACTGAGCGCTGGTAAAGTCGCTGTCGGCATTGTCGGAGCGTTCCAGGTTACGAAACGACGTGATGGAGGTAAGCGTCACGGCATCATTGATGTCGTATTCGAACTCCGCCGAAATACCACTGTTGTCAAACTCGTTTGTCGGCGTGTAGTTGTAATAGCCTTCGTAAGCAAACGGTGCGTTCGGCACCAGGTTGCCGCCGAGCGCCCTGACAATGTTGCCGGTCGGGCCGTCGAACAGGTTGGCAACGCCACAGCAGGCTTCATCGAGTGATGAATAATCGGCTATCAGGCGCAGTTCGAAGTTGTCGGTGGGCAGAAAATACAGATCGCCACGCACGGTGTAGCGATTCAACTCGCCAAGCGGGTCGCCGCCGGCGAGATTCTCGTAGTAACCATCCCGCTGGTTGTAGCTGCCAGACAGGCCGAACGCTACAGTTTCGGACAACGGCCCGTTGACATCAGCTTTGACAATATACTGGTTGTAGTCGCCAATTGTCAGCGACGCAGAGCCGTTGGTCTCATCGAGACTCGGCTTGGCCGTGATCACGCTGACGACGCCGGCTGAGGCATTCTTTCCGAACAGCGTACTTTGCGGCCCGCGCAGCACTTCGATGCGCTCGACGTTTGGCAGATCGTTAAGTGCAGACGCTGAACGCGAACGATAAACGCCGTCGATGAACACGCCGACGGAAGGTTCGATGCCGGCGTTGTTCGCGCCGTTGCCGAAGCCGCGGATGACGAAGTTGGTGTTACCGGACGTCTGCAACTGCGTTACGCGCAATGACGGTACGAGGAACTGCAGATCCTTAACATCGAGTACCTGAGACTTGTTCAGTTCGTCGGCCTGCACGACAGACACGGCTACCGGAATCTCCTGCAATGTCGATTGACGCTTCGTCGATGTGACGACAATTTCTTCAATAAAAGTCGCATCATCCTGTGCAAACACAGGCAGCGCGATCGCCGTGGCAACGAGGCCGAACAGGCCTCTTGATAGAGTATTCATAGTCGTAAAATCCCCTTCCTAGGACAGTGTTTAGGTAAGCCCCCCCGGGGCCGGCGAGCATCTGCTCGCGAATTCTCAGCAAGTGTACATCTAATTGGTGCGCTTGTACGCCCCGCAAAGCATCATAACTACATTCCGTCAAACTTGGGTTCCCAGGGCCAAAAAGCGGCGATCAGGGTGGAAAACCGAGACCTGGCTCACAAAACCGCCCACCGCCCGCCGTCTGGCGCCCACCACCCGCCGCCCGAAACCGCGTCGTCACCAAACCATCAGGTAGTCATCAGCCAGGCATCATGTATCAGGTATCCCATTGCTCGAGAATTTGAGTCGGCCAAACGGCCAAATCAAATTCCTCAATAAAAGGGACACGACTATGAAAGCCATAAACACTATCAAGGTCTCCGCTGCGATCGCCGCGACCACGCTACTATTGAGCGCCGCTGCATTCGCCGGATCCAAAGCCGATATCCATGTGATGACGCAGAACCAGTACCTGGGTGCCGACCTGGGCCCGATCATCCAGGCCGACACCCCCGAGGCCGTCAACGCAGCAATGATCCAGGCGCTGATCGAGGTATCAAATAACAACTACCCGGAACGGGTTCAGGCTTTGACTGAATCGATCCTGGCAAAGAAGCCGCATCTGGTGGCGCTGCAGGAGGTATTTTCCTTCAATTGTCTGGATCCGCATGGCACCGCACAGTGTGGGCTTTTTGCCAACGCATTCAATGACCACCTTGCGTTGACTATGGACGACCTGGGCGATCACTACACTATCGCCGCGGAAATCCAGAACCTGACGCTGGCACCACCGGCGCTGCCGTTGCCCGGCATTCCGGTTTTTCTTGACCCGGCATCACCACCGGTATTCATCCAGGTCATTGACCGCGACGTTATTCTGGCGCGCTCCGATGTCGTGGCTGTGCCAGTCGAGTTCGACTGCATGCGCCCGTCACTGGATGGGTGTAACTACAGTGCGGTGGCACCTGTGCTGGTCGCAGGAATTCCGATCAACATCGAACGAGGTTTCGTGGGCGTGGACGCAACTATTGGAGGCGCAGACTACCGCTTCATCAACACGCACCTCGAGGTGAAATTGCTGGGTGGAAATCTCGCAACGGCCATACTGCAACCTGCCCAGGCAACCGAACTCTGGCTCGCAATTCTCGACACCTTTGACCCGCAAAAGCGACTACTCGTTGCTGGCGATTTCAACTCGTCGCCTGTAGACGTGTCGCCGATCGGAGTGCCGACTGCTTACCAGCAACTTGCTAATGGCGTTTTAATCAACGGAAGCCCACTGCCATTTAAGCTCGCCGACATCTGGAAACTACGTCCCGGCAAGCCTGCTGGCTTCACCTGCTGCGAACTCGCCGACCTGTCGAACGCGCCGTCGCAGCACGAGGAACGGATCGACATGGTGTTCGCATTCCCATCTCCTGGCGGCAAGGTGAAAGCCAAAGTGCTAAATGCTGACGTCGATGACAAGACAGCGTCTGGCCTGTGGCCCTCGGACCATGCGTCGCTGAGTGCGGAGCTTACGTACTAGAATTGTGGCGTAAGACGAAAAGGCCCCGTAAAGGGGCCTTTTTGGTTTTGCCTTCGGCTACCAGTCCTTCAGCGGCCACGTGATGGCTGCGGGTGGCGGCCACGGAAGTTCGGTTTCGCTAATAAAGCGTGCGAAATTTGGTGTGACCTCCAGGTCGAATGGCGCGCCGCAATCACAGGCGCCGGCCTCGTCACTCAGATTCAGAAACCCAAGAGGACGCGCGTCCTGGATGGCCGCCAGGCGATTGGCATTCTTACGATCACCTGTGATCGCCAGCAATTCGATCCCAATCGAGTCCGCACCGAACCTGGCAGCGTATTCCTTCTGCAGTCGTTGTGCCTCGGCTGCATCGCCCTTGGCGGCGGCCAACCGCAAGCGAACTCGATCGCGTCTGATTTCGTCCTCCAGATGACGTTGGCTGGCCGCCAGCGCCGCGTCAAACTCACCCAACGCCATGTGTGCCGCAATCAATGCATTTGCGATTTGCCGATGCGCAACGACCTCCAGACCGCGCGTTGCCGTGTCGACGGCGGCCTGGTATTCACCACGCCCGAGATGCGACGCTGCAACATTTGCCCAGTTGTAGAAATTAAGCGGATCACATTCCAGCGCTCGCTGCCAAAGTGCCAGCAGCCCGTCGGACGCACCAAATTCAATCAGCGTGCCACCCCACCAGCCAGGGCTGGTGCAATCTGTTGAGCCTATTGCATCCGTCACAAGTTCAGGCATGCGGCGCCACTGGCCGGACACGATTGCGGCCTCCAGCGTCACGTTGAGGCGTTCGCCCTCGGTCGTTGCTGTGCGTGCCGCGACTTGAAAGTCCCGTGCTGCCATCTCCAAAGCTTCGGTCGTCTCCGCATCCGACATATTGCCTTCCATGCTCCCAACGACAACAACGTGAATAAAATAATCTGCGTGGCGGTAGTGCGCGGACGAGAAGTTCGGCTCCATCGCCATCGTCCTTTCAAAATACTTATTTGCTTCCGCGAGCGTGGCTACCAGCTGTGCGTCACTCATCTCGTGCGCCCGGGCGTACAGTTCCACACCTTTTTGGTAAGCAATAAACGCCTCCGGCTTACGTAAACCGCTCGAACGCATCGTCTCCAGCTGCTGCTCATCGAGCACGATGTCGAGCGCAGCCGCGACTCTTTCCGCTATTTCACCCTGCACACCGAAGCTGTCTGCCGCGGATCGCTCATAGGTTTCGGACCAGAGATGAAAACCGTCGTGGGCACGAATCAGCTGCGCTGTGATACGCAGCCGTTCGCCAGAACGCCGCACCGAGCCTTCCACGACATGTGCGACACCAAGCTTGGCCGCGACTTCGGGAATGGGTAGGTCGAGGCCCTTGAAGGAAAATGCGGAGGTCCGCGCCGTGACCAGCAGTTCCGGCAATTGCGCCAGCGAGTTCAAAATTTCTTCTGTCAGGCCGTCGGCAAAGTACTCATCGTCGGGACCGTTGCTCATCGCAACGAACGGCAACACGGCTACCGACTTGTCTATCGCCGAGCTGTTTGTTGCGACTGCTGTCTGCGCCCCCACCTCGTCTCGCAACACATACTTGTCTGCGAGCAGCAGCCCGACCGCAACGACTAACACCGCGATAATCAGGAAATTAAGTTTCCGACCAGTCTGCTGTGCGATGGATTGCGAGCGATCGACGTCCTTTTCCTTCTTGACACCTTCGGGCGTTATCTCGAACGCCCACGCAAAAAAGACGGCTAACGGGAAGCCCAGTACGAGTATGAACAGAACAGTTTTTGCCACCCAATCGGGAGTGCCGAAATTATCAAACGCGAGGTCCGCGACCTGCGCGAGCACCCACGCGATCACTACATAGGCCACCGCAACCCGAAATACGTTGCGCCGCCTTAACTCAGTAAACAGATCCATCGTGCCGTAGTCCATGCGCATCAGCCAGCTGGCGATTATAGTCGCAAAGCGGGCTCCAATATCACTTATCGCCGCTGCGTTGCTCGCCGAAGCGCTCGATCTGCGACGATTATTTGCTTATTGGCGAGCATTCAACAATGAACCGGTCAGCAGTCACCCATAAGCAGCACATGAACCTGCCGCTTCTGTTTCGTTCTCGGGCTACACTGATTGAAAATGACTGACCCGGAGCTCGCAGATGGCCACCAACAATACCCTGAGACGTATATGTTCCTGCTTGCTGGCAGTATCGCTCGCCGTCGCGTTTGCCGCTTGCGATCGAGACAAGCCCGAACCTGCCACGCTGGTAATCACTGACGCTCGAGTTTGGACGGGTGACGCCGATAATCCATGGGCAGAGGCCGTCGCCAGCCGCGACGATAAACTTATCTACGTCGGTGACAGTGCCGAGGTCGAGGCCTTCATTGCAGATGGCACCGAAGTCATCTCGATCGATGGCAGCATGGTGGTGCCGGGTTTTATCGATACCCACGTTCATTTTCTTGCCGGTGGTAGCGGGCTTGCTTCCGTGCAGTTGCGTGACGCGCAAACACCCGCTGAATTTACTCGGCGAATCAGCGAATTCACGAAAACTGTGGCCAAGGGCGAGTGGATACTCGTTGGTGCCTGGGACCATCAGAACTGGGGTGGAGAGCTACCGACTCGAGACTGGATTGATGCGGTGACACCCGATAACCCGGTTTGGCTGTCTCGCCTGGACGGTCATATGGCGCTGGCAAATTCGCTTGCGCTGGAGATTGCAGGCGTCGATGCGGATACCCCTGACATTGAAGGCGGCGCGATTGTCCGGGATGCGATGGGTCGGCCTACCGGAATACTCAAGGACAATGCGATGCGGCTTGTGTTCGCAGTGCAGCCACAACTCAGTGAGGGGCAACTCGACAGCTACGCGAAGGCGGCGATGCGTTATGCCGCCAGCAACGGCGTTACTACCGTTCATGACATGTTCGCTGATGACTTCGATAGCTGGCTGTCCCTCGACACCTACCGACGGCTGCATGCGCAAGGTGACCTGATTACCCGTATCTATTCGGTCATGCCGTTACATCAGTGGCAGCGCTTGAACGACGATGTGATGACGAACGGCCGTGGCGATGAGTGGCTCAAGACTGGCGGACTTAAGTCATTGCTGGATGGCTCCCTGGGGTCGCACACAGCGGCTTTCCTTGAACCGTTCACAGACGCGCCCGACGATTCCGGATTCTTGCTGCATTCACTGGACGACATGCGTGGCTGGGTTGCCGGCGCTGATGCGGCGGGCTTGCAAGTGAGGGTGCACGCAATTGGCGATAAGACTATTCGCGACTTGCTCGATATCTTCTACGACGTTGCCAAAGAAAACGGGCCACGCGACCGCCGCTTCAGCATAGAACACGCGCAGCATATTCATCCTGACGATATACCGCGGTTTGCGATCCAGAATGTCATAGCAAGCATGCAGCCGTATCATGCGATTGATGACGGTCGCTGGGCGGATAAGGTGATTGGTGCCGAGCGAGCCAGGACCACGTATGCGTTCAAGTCGCTGATTGGTAGCGGCGCCCACGTCGCATTCGGCAGCGATTGGTATGTCGCGCCCGCAGTGCCTGTAACGGGAATCTACGCGGCGGTCACTCGTCGAACGCTGGATGACGCCAATCCTGACGGCTGGGTCCCTGAACAAAAAATCAGCGTTGAACAAGCGCTGCATGCTTATACCCACGAAGGGGCTTACGCATCGTTTGAAGAAAATCTCAAAGGGACATTAAAAGTCGGGATGCTGGCTGACATGGTCCTTCTGGATCGCGACCTGACCGCTATTCCAGTCGAGACGATACGTGACGCTCGCGTGCTACGGACTATTGTCGGTGGCAGAGTCGTGTACGAGACTGACTGATGCAGGGCTAACCCGCCCTGGCAAACTCCCGATACGAGACCATTCGCTGCAGTCCGTCGTCCCACAGGCAGCACTTGAAGCAGGCCCTGATGTCCTTTAGCGACAGCGTAATGGTCACGGGCGATTGCAGCGCCGGAATGGCCTGCATCGCCTCTGGAAGCCGATAGAACGGGATGCGCACATTCAGGTGATGAATGTGATGATAGCCAATGTTGCCGGTGAACCAGCTCATGACTCTGTTCAGCTTCAGGTAGCTCGAGGACTCCAGTGCCGCTCGACGACTGGTCCAGGTCTCCGTTGGCAAGACGTGCATGTCCTCGAAGCTGTGTTGAGCGAAGAACAGGAAGCTGCCGATCATTGACGCAATTGTCATGGGCAACAGCACCACAAAAAACGCGACATCGAATCCGCCCAGAATCCACAACACCGCAATCAGTGAGACATGGCCGACGAGGACCAGCAACGAATCCCAGTGCCGGGCCGGATTCCTTAATAACGGCAGCACCGTGACGCTTAAGAAAAATATCGTGAAATAGCCGCCCATGATGGTCAACGGATGGCGCTCAACACGGTAGGCAATGCGCTTCGCGAGGGATGCGTCGCGCCACATGTCGGTGGTCATCATCGTAAAGGCGCCAGTGGCGGGGGCATCGATCTTGCCTACGTGACCATGGTGAAAATTGTGGCTGTGCTGCCACGATCGCGGCGGTGTGAGCGCGAATACAGAGTACAGGCGGAACAACCACCATGCGAATCGGGACTTCGACAGGATCGCGTTGTGCATGTAGTCGTGATAGGTGATGAACGTGCGCAGTAGCAGCAGTGCCGACAGGACTGAGAACACGAGTCGTATTGGCCACACAGGCGCGAGCGCGGCGCCGGTGAGCGATGCGAGCAACAGCAGGAAGGTCGAGCCGACGACCCACCAGCTGGTCCTTACGGACTCAACGCCGAACGGCAGGGTTGCCTTGAACAGGTCCCTGTCAGACTGCACGTCTGACTTTGCATCGCGGATTTCTTCGAGCATCTGCCCTACCTCTCATGCCGCCTAAATCTGACAGGCATTATGAAGGGGCAAGTCTGGAAACGACTTTCAAATTGCGCCAAATTTGCAGTCGGTTTTTTTGCCTTTTCGGGATTCGATGGCCAGGTGGGATTCAGCTCGCTCGCTGCGCGAGCTCCCTGCCAACTTGCCGCTGCGCGGCTGTGTCGGTCGAACAGGGTTCGAAAGCCCAGACCTCGCTCGGCCGGAAAATAAAAAGGCCCCACAAGGAGGCCTTCTTGTTTTCTGGCGGAGAGGGTGGGATTCGAACCCACGGTACGGTACAACCGCACACCTGATTTCGAATCAGGCCCATTCGACCACTCTGGCACCTCTCCGGTCGTTGGGACGCGATATTGGGAAGCAAACAGTCCGCTGTCAAGTTTGGCGACTAAAGCTCAGGGTAGAACCCACTCCGCGTCTTTTGTTTCCGGATTGCCGTCGACGATGGGCAAGATGTAGCCGCCCTTGGTAAGGAAGCGCTGGCCTGGCCCAATCGTTGGCCTTGGATGTACGGGCAAATAGGCCATCAATCCTTGTGCATGATCGAGCATGTCCAGGGCGAAGTCCCGCACAAAGAAGCGGCCGATATGCTTCATGGCATCGTTCAGCACCAGGCAGGCAAAAAATGCCTCCGCCTGCAACCGCGGCTGAGTGACCTCGATATCCCGCGTTTTGGCCCACACACCGAAGCGTCGCATCGCCGGATCCGGCTTGCCCGGCAGCCTGAACGGGTGTGCCATGAAGACGGACGAACGCGTCAGCCCCATTGACGACGGCAACTCGGCGTCGAGCAGCGTGGACGACAGATAAATGCGCCCCCCGGGCAACGACGACTTGAGTGACTCCAAGTAGCTGGCGCTAACCCAAAGTACAACCGCTGTATCGGGCTGATCTTGCAGCCGAGACTTGAGCTTGCCAAGCGGCAATGGGTCTGCACAGTCAAAAGAGAGGTTCTCTGCGGGCGCGGCTTGCGCGTGTAGCTCACGCTGCAGAATTTCCGCCGCAATAGCCGCTTTTTCCGAACAAAAAACCTGCACAACATTCTTGGCTGGATGCGCTTTGAGACTTGTCGCAATCAGGTCGGCCTCGAGACCCAGCCCCCGAGAAAAGTACAGCGTGTAAAAATCACCTTCACTTGCTTGTGGCATGTCCACGCCAGGATACAGGCAGGCGATCTCGTGCTCTTCGCAGAATCGCCCCACCGGGCCCCAGCCGCGATCGCTCAAACCACCTACCATCGCGAATACAGGCTGTTCACGGTAATAGCTATCGAGTTGCTCGTCCCAACTCTCGCTCGGGCCTTCGAGCGTCCATTCCTCCAGGACCCACTCACGAAACACCGTCGGCAGCTTGGATTCTGGCGTGTAGCCGCGGTCCCAGCGCTCGCCTTCGTTGCGTGTCTGGCGATTGATTTCCTCGAAAAACCGCTTGATAACCGCGAGTACCGCGGCACGTTCTGCAGGATCGACGCCTTCCGCAAAGGCTGTTGCAAAATGCAGCGTCGTATCGTCAACGCCCGGCGAGTTGCCGGCTGACAGCGTCCTGAGATAGGCATCGAGTGCGGCAATGTCCGCATCAGAAAGCTTGTAGCGTGGCATCAGATCGCCAAGCTCGCGGCCACCTGCCGTTACGCCCTCGCGCAGCAATTTCGTTAGCGTGGCGCGGGTGTAAGCAGGCCGCGGCGGCTGTGGCGACTCTTCAAACAGAAACTGCGCCGCGATCGGCGGCACAATGTATTTACCCTCGGTTGCGCCCATGCCACTGCGGCCGTGGCAGCTCTCGCAACTGAACTGCGTGCCGAGAATTTCGACATCGCCCGCGACAATAGCCGTCAGCGGCTGACCGTTGGCAAGCACACCGGCACGGTACATTTGTTTGCCAACGTCGACGTCATCGGCCATCGCCAGGGTCGTCGTCAGGAAAGCAGCGACGTAAAGCACGACGCAGAGCGCCGTGCGCTTGTAATGGTCAACAATTCGCAATATCAATTTAGCAGTCGTTCCGTCACTTCGCGTGCCAGGCTCTCACCACTGGCAAGCCCGTCGATACGAACCCACGCTTCCTGATCCGGACGTTTCAGGAACGTCAGCGGCCGGTGATTCAATTTCGAACCCGCGTAGGCATCAAAACTTCTCTGGATGCGCTCGATATCACCACTGTCGCCGGTGACAAATGTCCAACCGGGTCCTGCGCCAAACTGCTCAGCGTATTTCTTTAGCACCTCGGGGCGATCGAATTCCGGATCGATAGTGATCGACACCAGCTCAACATCATCGGCTGCGTCACCCAGCGCGCGCCGCATCTGCGAAAATGTGGCCGTCATCACCGGGCATATTGTCGTGCAAGTCGTAAAAATAAAATTCAATGCAACCGGCTTGTCAGAATTCACAAGATTCATCAATGAAACGCTGTCGCCGTTGGCATCCAGTAATTGAGTCTCCGTAAAGTCATAGTGACTTGTGGTCACGGAATAGCGCTTGTTATTCATCATGGCGTGGTGAGCGCTGTGATCCTGCATCGCAGGCTCGTCTGCCTTATGCTGGTGCTCTTGCGCAAGTGCCTCGACGGTATAGGTTGCTGACAGCAACAATGTCACGGCGACGCAGGACTTGAGTAGATTCTGCTTCACGATGTTTTACCTGCGTTTGCCGCCACCGGTGACGCGAAACGTGCGTCCTCGATGGGCGGGTTTATATCGACCTTGTTGACGGTCACAAACTGCGACTCTGCGTCACCCGCAATCTGCGTATCCTGGCGGTGCGGCAACAATACACCCTGCACTTCACGCCAGTCCGAATAGACAGTCTCGACAATGCGATCCTCGCCACGGATGACTGTCGAATGCTGCAGTTTGATCTCGAGGCCGGTTTCGTCATCCAGGTAAACCCAACGCAATATGTCGCCGGGCAAGGTAATCTGCAGCTTGTTGGCGGTCTTGCCACCAATGGTCTCTTCACCCAGGAACTTGATCTTGTCGCCACGCGCGGCAGCACCTTGCAGCACACCGTCGATACTGACCGTATCTGCCAGTTTCTGCAGCTCCATCTCGGTCATCGGCTCCGGCTGGGTGCGACCGCGGAATGGCAGGAGCTTCCAGCCAGTATCGCCGTTGACGCACTGGATCGCAGTTTCGCCGTCGAAGACGAACTCCAGGCACATTTTGCCCGGCCGCTTTTTCTCCATTACATAGGGAACACTTAGCCCCTGCCCCAGGTCCATCTGGCCAGCAACTCGCATGGCATTCACGCTCTCCCATACATCGGTGCCGCCGCGAGCCGCAACATTGCGCGCAATCAGGCCATCAACGACGCGGCCGTAACCACCCGTAAAATGATAAATGCTGTTCAGCACCACGAGTACGCCAAGAGCGACGACGATCGCAACCGCTGCCGTGATTTTTGACTGCCTTGTCATGTATTGGTCCTTTCGTTCTGCCACAAACGCTATTCTACAACGAGGTCTTCGACCAGGAAGTCGCCGATCTTGATGTTGACCGTATCGCCGGGCTCCACGAGCTTCCCCGGATTAGCGAAAAACATCCAGTAGGTCCTGCCTTCGATCGGCGGGTTCGAGTTGCGCAGTGCGCCAGTCTTCGCCGGCGTCGGCACAATTAGCGCTGCACCTGATTCCGCATGCATCAAGACGGGTTTTACCTGGCGATCGAACAGCGGGGCGGCTTTTTTGGCGTCGAGCACCTTGTAACGAAATTCGAGCATGTAGCCGGCGGAGGTCTGTCGGACGAATACGACCTCTACACCCCACTGCCGCTTCATATAGGTGTTTTCGCGCGGGTGCTTGGCGCGCGGTGTTGCCTCAGTCGCTTCCGGTTCCTGGTCGGCTGATGCCCAGCTCGCCGGCGCCATGATGCTCCACAAGGCAAGGCTGCCCGCAAGTAAACTCGCGAGCAGCCTCGATCGAGTGAGGTGCATACTGATCATCACGCTCTCAGTTTACAACAATCACTGCCCCAGCAGCTGCAACTCAAGCGGTCCGCCGGTGCCATTATGCGGCACGGTCAGCAGTCCTTCGCGCGCATTATTGCCGTTCGCGTTGAAGGTAATCTCCACGCTGCACTGGCCGCCAGGCGGAACCGTTTGGTTGGAGCAAGTGTCAACGCCAATCTGGAACCTGCCAGCTCCGCTACGTGTCAGTTGCCCGAACGTAACCGGGTTGGTTAGCGCGTTTATAGAAACGGTGCTCGAGTAATTCCCATTGGGAAGTGTGCCAAAGTCGAGCACAGCCCCTGCCAGTGAGAAAGGCGCGGCGCCCGCAAACTCGGCCGTACCCTGCGGAGCAACGCCGCTGCCGCTGACGGTTACCGGGGAATTGGTCACGGCCGCCACGTTTGAGGCCGTCACGGAAATCTCGGCGCCTGTATCACCGCTGTACTCGATCTCCTCATCCGGAGCGAACTGCACGGTGATTGTGCAATCAGCGCCAGCAGCCAGCGACGTGCCGCAGGTGCTCGCCTGCTGGGTGAAGACCCCTGCAAAGCCGGACACTGAAATACCCTCAAGTGCTGCGTTACCCGTATTGCTGAGTGTGAGGACGTCGGTCGCCACTGTGCCGGTAGACACATCGCCAAACGCCAGTGGCGCTGGCGATATCGTCGCGATCGGTTCCTGTATGCCGATGCCGCTAACCGGCACGGTGACATCGGTCACTGTCCCATTGGCCGTCGTATCGGCGGTGACGGTTACATCTCCGCTGACAAGACCAATGCTAGTCGGCGCGAACTCAACAGTAATCGTGCAGGACGCACCTGGCAGCACGGTACCTGCACAATTCGTTGTCTGCGTCAGCCCCGCTGTGAAAGTGTCCCCAACGATAACGCCGGTAAGATCGGCATTGCCCAGATTGCTCAGCGTCAGGTCCAGCGTCACGGTCGAACCGGTCAGCACGTCTCCGAATGCGAGTGCGCCCGGAGATACACTGGCGATCGGTGCCAGGAAGCCGGTGCCGCTCAGCGGTACGGTCGAATTGGTGATCGCTGTATCCGCTGTGATTTCGACAGTACCGCTATAGTCGGTCTCGTCGGTTGGTGAGAAACGCACCCGGATTCTGCAGCTGTCGCCAGGCGCCAGGCCAGCTGCGGCTGTCACGCCGCAGTTACCGTTCAGCCCGACCTCGCTGAAGCCCTCAGGGAAAGCGCCGACCGTGATGCCGGTTAGCGCATCCAAGCCATCGTTTTGCAAAGTCAGATTCAGGTTCGCGAACTCACCGGGAGCAACGTTTCCGAATTGCAGCGACAGCGGTGTGATGCTGGCACCAGCAACCGGCGCATCAAAGTCAACCTCATCTGCGCCGCTGTCAATCGCCGTGCCCGCCGGCCGTGGCTCGTTATCAAAGTCATGGTCAGTAGCGTCAACGACGCCCCGGCCAATGGCCGATGAGCCCTCACCGATGTGATAGTCACCCCCGCTAACCAACGGTCCATAGCGAACGTCAATCCAGGCCGCACCACCTTCGTCCAGCGCCGGTATTGCCAGCATGGGGCCCGGAGCACCCAGGAGTTCGCGGCTACCATTACAGTAATCACTGAGCAGGTTCGGGTCACTCGAGACATTGCTGTTGGCATAGCCGCTGCTGTCGGTCAGGACAGAGTTTTGCGGACGCAGCGAGAAGCCGCTATCGCCCAGCACACCCAGGTCCCAATAGTCGCCTGTGCAGTCACCGCTGAGGCTTGGCATGAGCCCGGCTGCGCCGCCCGTCACCTCGTAATGAGATGAGCGGTTTTGCCACACGATGTTGTTTTGCAGTACCGGGCTCGAGTAATCCTGCCACCTGTTATTGGTGATCACAGCTACGAGGCCGGGACTGTGCGGCTCTGACGAGATACCCGCAGGCTGCGCGGCGGAGATGTTCGGATCTCCGGTTGTGAACGTCGCCGCCACTGTCGCGGTGCTGTCGTTGTGAGCAACCGTGTTGTTGATCACGAAGCTGCGTGCCGTGTCCTGCATCGAGATACCAGCACCAGACCAACCAGCAACGTTATTAACGATCATGTTGTTGGTGATGTCGATACGGTTCCATTGGCCAGGCCGGTTGTTGCCCGCATTGTTGTTGGTGTTCGGAATGTCTTGTCCATTCACGTACTGCGTGCGAATACCACCACCATGACCAGCGCCGGCCTGGTTACCCTGGATCAGGTTTGCATCCACGACGACACTACCGGATCCCGCGGTGAGCTCACCGGCAACGGGCACTTCACCACCGATAAACACACCACCACCGGAGCGTGTTTGCGCCTGGTCGAAGGACTGGTTGAACAGGATCCTGTTGTTGGCGATCACGCCGCCATCACTCAGGCCGAGATGCCCGATACCGGCACCATCACCGATCGTGAAGTTGCCGCATACGAAGTTCTCGCTCACGTTGTAGCCGTCCGTACCGGCCATGAGCGATACACCACCGCCGGCGCCGTCGAGGCCACCGTTCTGCGTGATGGAGTTGTGGTGAATGTTCACGCCTTCGTTGAAAGCATAAGGCCCAGCGATGTCCAGTTCGAGGAACGGTCGTCCCACCCTGATTCCGCCATGGTACGAGCCGTTGTTGCCGTAGACGTGGTTGTTGCTGATTTCGAGGTTATGCGCATAGCCGTTGACGAAAATACCGCCGCCAGTGTCACCACCTGTAATCGAGAAACCATCAATCCGCGACTCTGCCGCGCCGAAGCTGTTGTCGGCCGGGGCGACGACTGTAATCGCCGCACCTTCGTCGGTATCAAAGCCGGCAGCACCCACCAATTGGTTCGGCAGAGCATCTACGACTTGTGTGCAGCCCGCACCGATACCGAACAGGCAGTCCATCTTGACGCGCCATTCGACGATTCTGTCGGTCGGCCGTTTCACGCCATTAATCGTAGTTGAACCAGCACCCGCACCTTGCAGGCGAACAGGCTTCCACATAATGACATTTTCATCGTAGCTACCCGGAGCAACCAGGATCAACGCGCCAGGATCGGCCGCCTCAATCGCGGCCTGGATTGTCGGATAGTCGCCAGGTACGCGAATCGGCGTATCGTCGGACACGGTGACCGTGACGCCGACCTCGGTCGAGTTGCCGTTGTCACCTCGTGTGACGATCAGCTCGCCGGTCAGCGCAACCGGATTCGCACCGTCCACAGCCTCAACCAGCGCGACGATTCGATTGGGGTTCCAGTTGACGATCTCGAGGCAACTTGGGCATGAAGCGGGACCTAAAGTGTAGCCCTCGACCGTTACCGTGCCCGGATCCGAACCTGGACCGAAGTCAAAGTCGCGCGGGATGGTTTTTTGGCCAGCCAGGCCGAGTTCCCCTGGACCCTCGTAGGCCGGATTGACAACCTGCACATTTGTACCCGCCGAGCGAATAACCACACGTCGCGTCGTCGTGCCGTCACCTGCCGGTCCTGTCCTGTCTGCGAACCAGGGACCAGCGTTGTTGTTCCAGCTGACAGAGCTGATGACCGGTGTTGCGTCATCGACTGAGCAGTCCGGTGGGTTGTAGCCGGAGGCGAACGCCGATACCGGCAACACCGGAGTGTCGAGGTACGTCGTTGTTCCCGGCATGTACTGGAACGTGTAGCAGAAGTTGCTGTACTGCGGGTTGTACTGCGGATCGATCATCGTCTCACCCGGGTTGTTCGGGTCGGGGATCGGGCCCGGATCATTCATGCAGGTCATGAGCATTGCCGGCGAGTAACCGCTCGGTGACGGCATGTTTGCCGTGAATGTGGAGGGCAGCAATCCGTTCATGCGGCCCCACTGATCGGAGTACACGCGAGAGATCTCGAGACCGTTGTGGTCGCGGATCGACACCGGCACGAAGGGCGGTGCCCATTTCTCACCAAACTGAGGCGACTTCGGATTGAACTCCTGGGCCGTGTCGTCGAGGATCATGCCCACAAAGTGGCCTGCCACCGGCGCCGCGGTAAAGAGGAAGAAGTCGGCTGCTGCCTGGCCCTGGTCGGAGAGGATCACCTCTTTACGATCACAGAGCGGTTTCAGGGCACCGGCGAACGGCGCTTCGACGTTCTCGCCTGGGAACAGGCTCAACACCGCCGGAACCTCGCGAACCTCACCAACACATGGTGGCTGGGCGAGGCCAGGATCGGCAGCAATTGCCTCTCCAACCATCGCCGGATCGGGCAGGATTGCGCCGTCCCACAGTGGCGTGTAAGCCATGATGTAGGTATCACCGAAGCCAACGTTGTTATCTTCTTCCTTGACGAGCTCGTAGCCCGCTGGCGGTACCACTTCGACCACGTACTTGCCCGGAGGAATATCCATGAATGCATAGCCACCGTCAAAGACGGCCGGCCGCGCCTGATTGAAGTTGCGAATGCCGTCGTAGCACTTGGTTGTCTTACCATCGGCATCCACCGGCCCGCCAACGATGTCTACGTCCTCGATATCGGCGCCCGGGCAACCCTCCGGCAAGCTGTTGTCCCAGCTGTCGGTTTGAGTCTCGGCGACGAGCGCCAGTCCAGACTCAGAGAAATTTAGGCGAATGTCGTCAAACAGCACCTGGTTATTGCCCCCTGCGATCACTTCTCCGGAGAGCCTGATTGCAAGCGGAAGACCCAGGTTTGGATTGCCAGCCGCCGCGGTGTATTTCACTGTTGAGGTCACAAAGCCGTTGACCGGTGACTGGGAATTGTTGTCTTCTGCCAGTTTTTTGAATCCTGTCACAGCCATTACGCCAAGCTCGACTTTGTAACTGCCGAATACGCTGCTGTTGGTAATGTTTTCGCCAACTCCGACGTTCAGCGTGTAAGTGCCAACAGTCAGATCGTCTCCAAGCGTTTGCTCAATGCTACCGCTGCCCGTATTGAAACTGCCAAAGCCCGGGCCCTCCAGAATAATGTAACTGTTCAGCCCATCTGGGGCATTTCTGTCATCCCCGGGATTGTAGATCTGGCCGCCACCCGACTGGGTCCAGCCCGGTGTGCCAACAAGTATGCCGTCGGAACCAACCGGCTCCTCGAAACTGGGGTTGGCCACTGCAATCGGGAACGCTTCCTCTCGCGCAACCTCACGGTAGAGACGAACGGTCGCGGACGGAACGCCCGGTTCCCACGGCTCCGCGACGCCCAGTCTCGGATTGTTTTCTGCACGCGTTGAGGCGTAGTAAACGATACCGGAGATGCCGCCGTTTTCACCCTTCTTGTAGGGTGCCTTGCCCCAGTCAAAAACACTGGTTTGCCCCAGGAATCCCTGGAAGCCCTGCGTCAATACGGGGCCGGTTTCGGTACGGGAATTCGGGTTTGTGTATGGCGCGCCTACGGTATTACAGTCGTTCCACTCGTTGTCGACGTCATCTTGCGTGCACGGCCCCTGTCCCTGAGGGCTATAAACAGTGCCGGTTGTGCTTACGTCACCGCCGGCGTCAACCGTTACCGTAAGTCCCGTCGCTTTGTAACGCGCGAAGTCCACTTCCTGTACCTGCCAATGGAAGAACGGAAATACCTGATCGAACGGTACGAAACCTTCTGTGTCGGTCGGCATCGACTGGTTCAGCGTGCCATCGCGCCAGCGCAGGTTCACTGCTTGCTCGGCAACCGGTGCTTCGCCCTCATCCCGTATGCCGTTCTCGTTATCGTCGAGGAATACGTTGTGCTCGCTACGAGCAAACCACTGGAATACGGGTACCGTGCCAATATTACTGTCACCCGGTAACGTTACGTTGCGGAATGCGATGACCTGGTCGAGATACTGATCCCACACGACCAATTGGTAGTTGCCGTTTGGCACGCCAGAGATGGCGAACGTACCATCTGGAGCTGCCTGTACAACCGCGAAATTGGCGCCTGTGCCACCGGCTGAGTTAAGGCCAACCCAGGCCCTGGTATGTGCCAACGCATCATAAGTGCCGCTGTCGTACAGTGTTTGTACGGGCGGACGCGACATATGCATGTTGGTGACGGCACCGCTAACGCTATTGACGCCAACCGGCGCCTCCGCTGCGATTTTATCGGGGCTAACAAATCCGACAAACGCATGCCAACCGGCGGGACCGAACTCCTGGAAGAAGGCAGGCTCGCCCGCTTTCACCCAGGCATCGATAACCTTGGTACCTTCGATCGTCGATGTCTGCACCCAGTTGTTATCTGACTGGAGCGGCGGCGATACGATGATGCCGTATTTGCCGGGGAAGAGATTCTTGATGAGGACTTCACCAACCACCTCGGCCGCGCGGTTTTCAGGCGTGTCCGGACAGCTGAGGATGACGCCGGCCGCAGGACGATTGCCACCGAAACAGTCCAGTGCGTTGGTGAGCGGATTGCCAAATGCATCCTGGCTCATCGTACCTGCCGAGATGCCGTAACGACCACCACCGTCTTCGAGGGTGACCTGGAATCCGCCCAGACCCACCTCGTTGCCATCAACGGCGCCGTTTGTCGGGCTGCTGTCGTCAAAGACAAAGATGCTGATTTGTGCTGACGGCAGCGGT
This sequence comes from uncultured Gammaproteobacteria bacterium, assembly GCA_963698425.1. Classification (GTDB taxonomy): domain Bacteria; phylum Pseudomonadota; class Gammaproteobacteria; order Steroidobacterales; family Woeseiaceae; genus UBA1847. The sequence goes on from CAVOQR010000010.1 coordinate 164,419, forward strand.
TGCTCATTCACGGTTACTGTGACCGCGCTGGCGCCAGGCGGAATTTGTGCGCCGCCCACGGTGTGGCCCGCGCCACTGCCTGCGTCTGCAGGCAAAACCGAGACGTAGTAATGCTTGTTCTCGTCGAGCGCAAGCTCAGCGAATTCAGTTGCACCATTGCCCTGCGCCACGATCGGCATGTGACTGCGGTGGAAATTGGTCGCCAGCGATTGTGTCTCTACAACCGTCGGGTCCGGATGCCACATGGCGTCTTCTTCGACTGTCCAGTGGAAATCATCCACGGACGCGCCGGTCGGGTCATTCACGGTCAGTGTAATGTTGGACCGCGTGTTGACCTGCAGGTCGACCGTAACGGAAGAGCTCTGAATGCCGGTGCAGTCGCCGTTTGTGTCCAGCGGGCGGTCGCAAGCGGCGTACTCGAAGCTCGACGCGCCAGCGGTGCTTGCCACGAAGGAACCGTCGGCGGCCAGATCGATGCCATCAGCGGCATCCAAATCAACCGCGTACAGTGGATCACCGTCGACGTCCTGGTCATTCGCCAGAACACCCGGGGCTGCGATATCAACGGCTGAACCGACGTTGTTGCTATAAGAATCTGCAGCGGCGACCGGCGCATCGTTTTCAAACGTTACGTTCAGTGTGACCTGTGCGAGATACGTCTCAGGACCGTCTGTGGCACTGTAGGTGAACATGTCAGTACCCGAGAAATCCGGGTTCGGCGCGTAAGTAAAGGTACCGTCGCCCGCAAGCGCGACCGTGCCGCTGTTGGTCTCACTGACCAGCGTCGCACCGGACAACCCGGTATCGGCAAGAACACTGTCGGGAGATGACCAAGGCGTGGAGCAATCCGAGCCACAATCCTCTGGAACCGTGTAAACACGGTCCTTTGCCAACTTCAGCTGTGGCGGTTCCACCGCGGAACCGGCACCAACAACGACGCCACCCAGAGAACCGCCATTCGGCAGATTCTCATTGCTGAAGGTGGGCATGCGATCGAACAGCGAATAGGTGATATCGGTATTTGGCAATGTCACCAGCGCGTCGAGGGTCTTGCCAGCAGCCAAGAGAGCCGCACTCTGTCGTTGCGGCTCACCCGGATACAGGTTGCCGTCCTCGGCGATCAAACCGAGTTCAACTCCGACAATCGACGGCGTATGTGAACGCAGGCCTGCGTTCAGCATGCGCAGCAGTACGGTCTGACCTTTGCCGGCCGGCAAGTTGACAGACGGCTGCCCGTTGATGAAAAAGTACATCGGGTTGTAGTCGACGGTACAAGGGTAACCGCCTGTGCCGTGTTCGTAGTAATCAGCCAGCCGGACGCACGTCTGGTCCGGCGTAGCCGCGCTCATCGCAGCTATGTCTACGCGGTTATTCTGCAGCGGGTCGACTTCGCTGAATAGCAGCATGCTCTCCCCTTCAGGGCTGACATCTGCGTATGCTTCCGTTGCGTTTTCATGCACCACGAGCGCACCGTAGAGACCCATCGGCACCTGTAGTGATGGGAAGCTGCCGCTCTGGTACAGGTAGGTACCCGATTTGAGCGGGCCCCAAGTGAAGCTTCCGATCAGCGCGCGCCAGCGATCGGCGCGTCAAATGACGCGACACGGTCTTGGTCTGTCCATCAATAAACGTGGTTGGCGCTCCCGCGCCGAGCTGGCCGGGGATCATGATGGACACTTCGGTCGGAAGCGTATTTCTTACATTGATGGTCAGATCATAGTCGGCAAAGGCATCAATCCTTGGGCCTGGTGCGTCAGGATCCGTGCTACAAGTCGCCCAGTTTTCGGTGCAAGATACGAATCCCCACATAGCCACCGTGCCGCCACCCGGCAGTTCTTTTTCGATTCGCAGGGTTTTCAGCCAAACTGCGCGGTCTCCCGGACCTGGTACAAAGTCGAGACGTACGTTGTCGAACAGCACCTGGTTATTGATCCCTGACTCGACTGTTCCTTCCAGCCGAATCGCCAGATGCAAGCCCACATTCGTATCGGCATCTGACGCTGAATAGTTCACCGTCGAGGTCAGAAATTCACCCGATGGAGAGAGGCTGTTGTTGTCCTCTGCACCCGACAGTGGCAGAAACACGCCTTCAGACATGACACCGAGTTGCACCCGATAGCTGCCGAAAACGCTGCTTGCCGTCGTATTTTCGCCAACCTCAACCTGCAGCGTGTAGTCGCCGACTTCGAGGACGTCGTCCAGCTCTTGCATGATGCTGCCGCTGCCGGTATCAAAAGCTGAGAAATTTCCATCGAGTATGATGTAGCTGTTCAGGCCGTCCTGAGCGTTTGCATCGTCGCCCGGATTGTAGATCTGACCTCCATCTGTCCTGACCCAACCAGTTGCAGGATCGCTGCCATCGAGAACCTTGGTAACTATGCCATTTGCTCCAGCCGGATACTCGAAACTCGGGTTTGTCACAGTGATGCTGGACGCATTCACCGCGCCAGCAAAACCTGCAATGCCAAGTACTGCCATGGCGAGGCGTATGAGAAGCCTCTGGTTGAAACGTTCGGCAGATGACTTACGCAGCGACGCAAGACCCTGGGCTGCTGTCGTGTATGTGTTGTGACTCATTAGCCGATCCTCGTTAAGGAGACGCCCTTGAGCGTGGCCGTTATCGTTGAATTCATTCGTGAATGTTGTTCGCATGACTGGTCTCCCTCGCCTTATTCCGTTGCCGGTATTTCGATGAAGGGGGCTTCAACGATCAACATCGTCATCATTCCGCCTGGAAATACGTCGTTGTTCACGAGCTCACGCTCGGTGTGCGAGTGCCACATATAGGCGAACCCAGCACCGGGATTCAGGCCGCCTTCGCCAGGCGGCAAGCTGCCTACTGCGCCAAGATACGGGCTGCCGCTGTAGAAGCCGCCAAACGCGAGTGAACTCAGCGACGGCAGTGTCACGGGGATTTTTTTGTTGTGGTCATCGCACCATTCAGATGGGTAGTCGGAATTCAGATCCGCGTAGCCGTCTTTGGGCGCCACACCTGTTACGTTATTCACCAAGTCAATACAGTTATGGGCCAGCATGCCGTCAGAGACTGTTCCGTACATGTCCCAACCGAGGTCCTTACCGGTCCATTCAAAGATTGCATCGGCGGTGGCCCCTGGCATCGAAGGAATCGTAAACAACAGCGGTCCTGCGAGGTTGCCGGCAGCGTTCAACAGCATGCGCCCATCGCGGGCCAGCAACCTTGCGTGGTTGCCGTGCGTGTGGAAGGGGTGCATTTCGCGACCTGCGCCAACCACGCGTACCAGCACTCGCTCGCCAGGATGCATGCGCGTAATTGAGCTGTAGGGTTGCGTTGGCAATACGCCGCCAAACGATCCGGCCATGGTGTCAGGGCCCGCGCGGCCGTTCATAAGCCAGTACTCGGAATGGTACGCGCCCGCCGGCAGCACGATCGGGCCGGCTCCGCCTCGCTGCAGTTCTGCGGCCTGGTGGATGTCGATATCAATCTCGCTGAGCACGTACAGGTACTCGCGATCGAAGCAGGCATCCGGATGATCATAGGCTCTGCCACTGTTGTCCGGCTCGTCAGCGGGGCCGACGTTTGCAGGGCCAACTGTGCAGGCATCCGATGCCAATGCAGGCCGCACGATCAAAGCGCCGAAGAGCCCCATCTCAACCTGCAAGTCTGGCTGCGTGCCGCTGTGATACTGGTAGGTGCCAGGCTCACCCGGAGTGAAAGTGTACGTCACTGAGCCGCCTGTCTGCGCTTCCTGTGTCAGCTCGCCTTCCACACCGCCGCTAACCGCGACGTTCTGGCCTGGGAATATGATCGAAACATTTCCCGCCGCTGTCGGAAGATCATTGGTGAGGGTAACGCTGACCAGTTGCCCCTCTGTGACGATCAATGTCGGGCCTGGTAGCTGCATCTCTGTGCCCGCCGTGTAGCCCCAGGAGTAAATCGAGCCGCCGTCGGCGACCGAGATGTAGCCCTCTGTCGCTTTGAGCGCGAAGCTCTGTCCCCCGATGCCATTGACACCCGCATACGTTACGGACGACGCGAAAATCCATGCCGTCGTTGCGGTAACCAGGAGTAGCCGCGTCCAAACGGCGTGCAATGTTGTCTCAATTGGTTGTCTCATTGCCGGTCTCCTAGTTGGTGCCGATTCGAATCTCGGTCATCATGCCGCCGAAGTTTTCGGCGTCATTCGCGAGATAGTCGAGGTTGGTGGAATACAGAAAGTAGGTTCGCCCGCCAAGTGCCGGTCGTGTCGATAATCACGTCGGCTGACTGTCCGCCGCCGAGGGTCAACGAGTTGGTCTTGTAGTACATGTTGTTGCCGTCATCATCGCGCAACAGTCGTGCGTCGAGCGCAACGACCTCCATGGGCGGTCCGTTGGTGCCCAGCGTGTTGAATTGCGTAACGTTGAGGTTCGAGATACGCAGCAGGATCTGGTCACCGTCCGTAGCTGTGATAAGGCTGGACACCGGCTGCGAATCGCGTCCGTCCGTCGTCAGCACAAGGTCACTCGCTGTATCCGGGTAGCCGCGGCCATTCAGCAGGAAATAGCGATCGCGCATGCCCGCGAAGGGCAGTGGCTGCACATTCAGGCTGGCGTCATGAAAGTCCGGATCGAAAGAGCCGATCTGTATCGGGTATTCGACATCGTAGCCGGTCGAGCCATCGCCATCGTTGTAGGCATAGCCTTCAAATTCTGACTCAGGGTTGCCGCCGAGCCGGCTTATCGTCGCGTCGCCGGCATAACCAGTTTTGTTCTGCCGGGGCCGGACGTAGAGATTGCCGAGCATGCCCATTTGCATGTGTTCGGTAGCTTCAACGTGGCAGTGATACATGTATGTGCCGGCGTCCTGCACGTTGTAGTAGTAGGTGAGCGTCGCGCCCATGTTGATCGAGATTGAAGCGTCAGGCACGCCATCGAATACGGAAGATGCCTCTGGGAAACCATGCCAGTGCACGGTGTGCGGATCGAACAGGTCGGGACGCATCGTCATGCCGACGTTGGTCAGCGACAGGAACAGTTCGTCGTCTTCGTCCACCACAATCGTTGGCGCCGGAATATTGGCCGCCAAGCATGCCGTACTCCATGACGAAGCCCGGGTACTCGCCGCTATCGGCGGTCGGTGCAAGTTCAACGGGATCGGTGCCGGGAATAGGCGCACCGGGCATCGGCACGCGAGCAAACCCAAAGACATACAGCGGCTTCTTGCTGCCGCCCGGCATCGTCCTGGCCATGGTCACCATGCCGTCGCCGCCGACCAGGTGGTCGCATTTGATGCCCTGCAAGTTTTGCGCGGCAGTTTCGAGTATGCCGTTGCCGTTCCAGTCTTTGTCATTCTCTCCGGGGAAGTCACCCGTTGGGGCAATGTCTTCGTCGGTACAGTCAGGGTGAAGTAAAGTGCCGCCTTCTTGCACTGCGTATAAATCGCCGAGTCCTGCGCGTTGGCTGGAAACGCCACGAAGAGCATTGCGAACGCTCCCGCGATCAGACCGTTCCTGATGTTCTGCATCGTGTCGCCCCTGTTAATTGCATTCATGCTTGCACCCCATACTTCTCGATATTTGATGTGTCGGGTTTTGGCTTGTGCGTCATCTTTATCGCGCACAGGTCAAGTACTCTTATTTACGTTCCTGACAATTTATGGATTTCCCAGAGGAATAGGAGTCGGCTTAGGCAGGCAATTTCAGCGGTAATCACCCCATCATTTGGTAGGGTTTACCCCACTTCCAGACCGGTCCGCGCAGGCGAACTAGGGTATTGCCCTACCCGGTTACCGCAGATTTAGGTATTCGCATTGGGGCTGAGCTGAAGTAGCATGACCAGCCATGCGTAACTTCAAGAAACCCGCGGCCATCGGCGACAGGCGACCTGACATTGACCAGTAGCGACGCGCACAGCATTCTCATCGTCGACGACCATGCCCTGATGCGAAATGGGCTTGAGGCGATGCTGGAATCCGAACCCAACTATAACGTCGTCGGCGTCGCGTCGGACGGCATGTCGGGATTGCGCGCTGTCGCTGAGCTGCGGCCCGACATTGTGATGATGGACCTGACGATGCCCGGCACTAACGGCATCGATGCCATCGTCCAGATCAAAAGCCAATATCCGCAAACCCGGGTTATTGCGCTCACCTTTCATAAGGAAGACAAGTACATTCATGCGACGCTGGAAGCCGGCGCCGATGCTTACGTGCTGAAAGACGATAGTCGAACCGAGCTGTTCAGCGCGCTGGCAAACGTGGCAAGCGGCAAGAGCTATCTGAGTCCGAGTATCGTCGACAAGGTTGTCGCAGGATATGTCTCCGGCTCCGACGCCGCGTCCAGCGGGCCGTCCTGGGAGGTTCTGACGAGGCGCGAGCGCGAGGTCATCAAGCTGATTGCCGAGGGCAAGCGAACGAAAGAGATTGCGACCTACCTGTCGCTTAGTCCCAAGACCATCGAGAAACACCGCACCAACCTGATGCGAAAGCTCGACCTGCACAACGTGTCAGAAGTGACGGTCTATGCCATCAAGAACGGTTTCGTTACAGACTGAGATCCAGCTCGCGCGTGGGCCACTCGGCGCATATTGTGACGCCCTTACGCGGCGCTGCCTGCAGAGTGAATTTTCCGCCGGTCGCTTCCACCCGCTCACGCATGCTGCGAAGTCCGAAGCCACAGCTCGCTTCTTTGCTGCCTTGCAGCTTGTCCAGGTCGAGTCCAGCGCCGTTGTCGCTGATTGCCAACGTTACGCCTTCGTGTCCGGCAACGAGACTCACCTCAACGCTCGTCGCTGAGGCATGTTTGGCGATGTTGTTCAACGCCTCCTGTGCCACGCGATAGATCGCGATTTTCATAATTTCAGGCGTATCGCTTTCATCAATTTGTAAGCGACAGTTGACGGCCAGAGCGGGGTTTTGCGCCCTGAATTCAGTACACAATCGATCCAGTGCAACATGAATACCGAAGTCGTCCAGAATCGACGGCGCCAGATTGTTGGAAATTCTGCGTACGTCCTCGACCAGGTTCTGTATCTGACCAACAGCACCGTCAAACATGCTCAAGTCCAGATCCGGGTGTTGCTCCGCGAGGCGAAATACACTGTCCTCAATACGGTACTTCAAGACACCAATGGTCTGTGCAATGCCATCATGCAGTTCCGCCGCCACCCGCCGGCGCTCTTCTTCCTGTGCAAAAACCAGCTGCCTACTCAGTGAGCGCTCTGTCTTGAAATAGCCGGCCATCAGTCGATTGCCGGTGTCGCCGGCCTCGTCAAACGGCGCATCACCGCTTTCTTCAGCCTTTAGCGCCTGCGCCATCAGCAGTCGAATCAGCGCTTGCTGCTGCTCTACCAGGGACTCGTATTCGCGCCGATACTTGGTGATGTCGGTGATGGTCAGGAGCTTGTGCGATTGCCGCCGCTCTTCGTCATTCGGTGTCGGCGTCTTCGACAGGTTCAGCCGCAGCAAGCGCTCCAACAGCGGGTCGTCCAGTTCCCATTCGATGCTGTCTTTACTGCTCAGGCTTCCCCACGCCTGATTCCACATGCTGCTGAATCGGCAGTTACCGCTACAGTCTGGATGCAACTGCGTGTGCACGCTTTGTTTGTTGCTGGCGGAAATAGCGTCGAAATTGCCACCGGCGAGACTCCGATTGACATTCAGTACGCGCGACTCTTCATCGAGAAGAACGAGGATCTGCGGCGCCCATCGTGGGCCAGGAGCTTCTGATATTATTTTTTTCACGACGCTGTTTGTTACAAAAACTGCTGGTGCGGACTATAACACTTGCCTATTCGGCCGTCAGTTCCCTGACAGCATTGAGCAACTCTTCACGATCAAAGGGCTTGGTCAGCGTCAGGTCAGCGCCAACGGCCTCTGCCGAAGCGAGATAGGCGGTCGTATTGATTGCAGCCGGCTCATACCCCCGTGGTGCCGTGTTGCCGCCACCTGACATAACGATGATTTTCGTATGCGGAAACTCCATGCGAATGTCGTAGGCCGTTTCAACGCCGTCGCTGCCGGGCATGATTATGTCAGTAATGACGAGGTCTGCACTGTCTTCACGCAACAGGTTTAGCCCTTCGTCACCGCTGCTCGCGACGCGCACATCGAACCCGGCTCTCGTAAAAACCTCTTTCAGAACGATGCGGATATCTTCCTCATCGTCGATAACAACTATCTTGGTCATTTGCAGCACCCCTCCAGAGCCAGTAGCAGCTACTCGTCGCTCAGTGGCAAATATACTGTAACCGTCGTCCCGACGTTTACCTCGCTTGAAAAAACTATATCGCCGTCATGTTTCACGACGATTCCATGTACGACTGACAAACCCAGCCCCGTGCCTTCGCCGACCTCACGAGTCGTAAAAAACGGATCGAAAACTCGTAGGAAGTGTCTCTGCATCCATACCCTCACCCGTATCAGCAACTGTCAGGCAGGCGTAGCGCCCGGGTGCCAGCCGCGGGTGCAGCTCGGCGAATTGAGGCGAGACTTCGCAAATCTCGGCAGTCACCTTGATCGTCGCCCCCATCGGCGAGCATGGCCTGGCGCGCATTGCTGCATAGATTGACCAGCAATTGCTGTATTTCATTTGGATTGCACGACAACGGGCCGACCGGACGTTCAATCCTGGTTTCAACTATGAAGTTACTGGGTATCAGCGCCCTTACCATCGACGTCGCCTCTTCGATGATTGGCGCGAGGTCCGGCAAGGCGGTCATCTTCTCGCCTGAGGGTCGACCGAATGTCAGGATTTGCTCGCTCAGGCCTTTCGCGCGGTTGGCGAGCTTGGTAACGCGTTCGAGGTTCGGTCGGACCGGACTGTCGGCCGGCAGGTCCTCGAGTGCCAGGTCCGTATACAGCAACAGCGGCAGCAACACGTTGTTGAACTCGTGCGCGACGCCGCCGGCGAGCGTTCCTATGGATTGCAGGCGGTGCATATGCCGCAAATGAATCTCGGCCTTGCGGCGCTCCGACTCTGCGGCTTCACGACTGCTGATCTCTCCCTCAAGTCGCGCGTTGACACCAACCAATGTGCTACGCATATTCTCAAGATCGCGGGCGAGTTCGCTGATTTCGACGATGCTGCTGTCGGCCGTCATCTTTCTGCTGTAGTCCCCGGAAGCGATCTTGTGGCTCTCGCGTCTGAGTCTGTTTAATGGTCGCGACAGCAACGCGCTCAGTCCGACAACCAGCCCCACAGTGATCAGCAGATACCCAATGATGATGAGCAGAATAGTGCCCTGCGCACTGGCAATCTCCTCCAGCGTCGGGGTTTCGTCGAAGCCGAGCCGCAGCACGGCGGACTCGTCACCGATCTGCAGCGGCGTCGACAGGAAATAGATACCGTCGTCATGATCGCCAAACTGAAAGTCCTCCGTGAACGCATCCCCGTCGCCCGGATCCATCAGCGAGCTGAGCAACAGCTTGTCACCTCTGCTCAACGCCGCGTACACGCAGCGCCCACCTAAAATGGAGCTGTCGAGCCCCGCAACAATTGTTGCTTCCGTTAAGCTGTCGTTTTCGGCCTGTAACAGATCTGCGAACACCCTCGAGTAGATGCGGACGTGATCAATGAACACCTCTTCCTGTGTGTTGCGCACGACGACAAGCATCGCGTACGACAATAGCGGCAGCAAGACCGCGTGTATCAGCAGCACGGCCAGGATCATCCGGGCTAGCAGCGTTTTCAGGTTTCCCGCCATAGCACCTTGATGATCCTTACGCGATCGTCAGCCTCGGCATCGCGCTTCCACATGTAGCCGATCGCGATCGGCCTGCGCGTCAACTCTTTTACCAGGGCCTCGTAATCTCCGGCGATGAAGGGCCTTGGCGTTCCGCGCCGCAGTACCAGTGACAACAGCCGCCTTTCATACGATCGCTCCGACATGGCAATGACCGACTGCAGAAAGATCTCGTTGAGATGCTCATCGTCACGGCGCCGCACCGGGTGCACCGTTTTGTCATCGATCCTGATCAGGATGCCCAGGTAGGCCTTGCGAATGTCGAGAGAGCTAAGTTGCTGCACAGGACTGTCTTTACCGGTAACCAGCACGACCGTAGCCTCGGCCCAGCAGGATGCCGACGATAGCAGTACCAGGACGGCAATCAGCAATTTCGCAAAAAGCACTCTCACGGAAATACAGCGCTCCACTGCAGGCGAAGCTCTTTGAAACTGCTGTGCATCGAATCGGCGCCCTGAGTACTCGTATCTGCGACCTCCATCGTCAGGGCGTGCGATGCAGCAACGTCCCAGCGCACGCCGAGCATGTGTTTGTGGGCTATCACCGATGGCAGCAGACTCAGGTAGCGTGAACTATCCTCGCCGAAACCGATCTCGACGCGACCGAATATCTTCCAGTCTTCACTGGCTTCGTACTCGCCCTGAAGGTATCCCAGCACAAAGTCTTCATTGACGATTTCGTCGAAGTACTTCATGTCGATGTCGAAATAGACCCAGTGTGTTGACAGCCGCCAGTCGCCGAACGTCCAGTTTGAGAACACGCCGAACGTTAGCTGACTAATTGAGCTGAGGTCAGCCAGCTGCGGACTCGACTCTGACACCACAGCGATGTCGTTATGTGCAATAGCGACACCGATCTGATTGGTTGCAAAAACATCCGGCCGATAGACCAGGCGCGCACTAACTGAGAGGTCTTGTCCCGACTCTGGATTGAGGAAATCGAACGGTTCAAGTTGGTCACCGACAAACTTGGGCGCAAGTCCGGCAGCGAGCCCAAGCGACAACGCGGAGTCTATATTCGGTGAGTAGTCCTGCTCCAGCCACAGCCCGGTGACGTGCGATGGCATTGGTCCACTCTCGTCCTCCCACTCCTCGACGCCGGGACGACTGATACTGGTTTGCATGAACTGCCCGTGATGGTACTCGGTGGTCCAGTAATTTGAGATCGCGTGAAATCGGCCGAACCAGAGAATCGTGCTCTCATCGAACTGCCACCCCCCCTTGAGCCTCTCCAGTTCGCTCTCACTATCGGACCAGATGTACTCAGCAAGAAATTTGAATCGATCACTCTTGTAGGCATACAGGAAATCCGCGGTCACCCGATCGAATCGTCCATCGAGCTCCGCATCGGATGCCGAGAACTGCTCGCCCACCTCTGCACTGGCAAAAATCAGGAAATCATGCTGCGAATCTGCGCGAGCTAGCTGGCTTACGCACAGCGCCGCGAGCAGCACGGTTCGCGCCATCAATATCGGCCAACGGTATCTGTACGATGCGCTTGTTCGATTTTTGATCATGATCCCTCTATGTCTGAGTAACTGGACCCAGACTTGCGGCTACCAATTTCGCAGTCGCAGCCGCATAAAAAAATGGGGGTTACCCCCTATTTATGGCATGGGAAACACCCTAGTTTTCTCATCGTGCAGCCAATCTGGCCGGGATGCCAGCAAAAAAAAGCAGGCATTCACTCCATTTCCGCAGCCATGCTTTTCCTCTAGATTCGGTTTCACACAAGCGCAATGGAACCATTTGCATGTGGCCATCGTTTAAAGCGATACAGGACGTCAGATCCGTCCTGCAGATAGGGAGTCTCTCGCTGACAATGAAAACCAGACCGAAAAATAAAGGCAATTCAATTTCCGGAATGTCAGCGGAGCTGTTCCTGTCAAATGACGATTCGCTGGCAGCCCTTGTTGTTAGCCACGGTATAAAAGTGCGCGACTTCATTCTGTTGTCTTTTCTTTCCGACCAGGGACCCATGAGCGTGTCCCGCCTCGCTCGCGTCGTGGGCATCGACCCACAAAGCACGTTGCGAGGACTGAAGCGCCTGTCTGCCGCGAACCTGGTATTGCGTAGCCCGGCCGAAAAAAGTGCAGAGCTCGAGTCGATCGCACGATTGACAAGCCGTGGTGAGGAAACGGCAGCTCGAATTAGCAATCAGATCGAGTGATCGCCAACCTGCACTGCCCTCCGAGGCAAAAACACAACATTTGTCAAGTACGCAAAACCATTCTCGTAGTGCCATAATCAGCCGGTCGAAATGGAGACCCGCGATTGCGCCTGCTCATAATCATCACGCTGGCCGCACTAATCGGCACCTGCTCCTCACCTCCACCGTTGCTGGATCAGGTGATTGAGACTGGCGAGTTGCGCGTGGTCACGCGCAACAGCCCGACCTCGTATATTGTCAGTCCGGACGGCAGCCCATCGGGGCCTGAGTACGACCTGGTGCAACAGTTTGCCGATGAGCTCGGCGTGAGTCTCGTCATCGAGTCCGTCGACAGCATTTCCGAAATCGTACCGATGCTGGCGGCCGGCAAAGCACACATGGCCGCGGCCGGCTTGTCCATCACTGACACGCGTCGCGAGTTTTTATCCTTCGGCCATCCTTATGAAACGGTCGACATGCACCTCATCTACAAGCTCGGCACAGGCAAACCGCGCTCATTGGACGAAGTGATCGGGCGATCGATAGAGGTACTGGCCGGCACCAGCCACGCAGACATGCTCGCATCGCTGCAGGAGGTTTACGCGGAGCTTTCTTGGAGCGAGAACGCGGATGTCGAGGTCGCGGACCTGTTGGCCAAGGTGGCGGCTGGAGAAGTCGAGTTTACGATCTCCGATAGCACCGACTTCGACATTCAACGGCATTTCTACCCGGATCTGCGCGTGGCTCTCGATCTGCAGGTCGGCGACTCCCTCGCGTGGGGGTTTCCGAAAGGGTCGGGCGACAGCCTGCTGACCCGTGCCGATGACTTCCTCATCGCGTCCGACAGGAACGGCCTGCTGGCACAGGTTCACGACCGCTACTACGGGCATACGAAGAAATTCGACTACGTCGGCACACGCAATTTTATCCGTCACTACGAAACCCGCCTGGCCCGCTATCGGCAGATGTTTGAAGAAGCCGGTGCCGAATGGGGTGTTGACTGGCGCCTGCTTGCCGCCATTGGCTACCAGGAATCGCACTGGCGTGCCGGTGCAGTATCGCCAACCGGCGTGCGCGGCATCATGATGCTGACTCAGGATACTGCGGACTACCTCGGCCTTGACGACCGCACCGACCCGCGCACCAGCATTTTCGGCGGTGCACAATTTTATGCACGGCAAACGGAGCGGGTTGCCGACACGGTCGCCGAGCCTGACAGAACCTGGATGGCGCTCGCCGCCTACAACGTCGGCTTCAACCACCTGAAAGATGCGCGCCTGATCGTCGAAATGCAGGGTGGCGATCCGGATCTGTGGATCGATATCAGCAAGGCACTGCCACTGCTGGCGCAGCGCAAGTGGTATTCGCGCGTGCCGTTTGGTTATGCGCGTGGCTGGGAACCGGTTTTGTACGTCAACAACATTCGCAGCTACTACAATATCCTGAAATGGCTGACCGCCGGCGAGGACATCGAGGCGATCGAGGAAGAGCTCATGAAAGAGCAGCATCCGGATGAACTCGAACCAGCGACCAGGCAAGAGCCGCCGACAGAAACTGCCTGACTACGGCTTGCGGCGTTTCGCGGCGAAAAACTCTCGTAGCAGTGCGCCGCAGTCATCGGCAAGCACACCGCCATTCACTTCGAAGCGATGGTTGAACGCCTTGCTGTCAGTCAGGTCGATGACACTGCCTGCCGCGCCCGCTTTTTTGTCGTAGGCGCCAAACACCAGCCTCGCGATGCGCGCCTGCACGATGGCGCCGATGCACATCGCGCAAGGCTCAAGCGTCACGTACAGCGTCGCATTGATGAGCCGGTGATTGCCCGTGGCCCGGCCCGCGTCACGCAATGCCACGACCTCGGCATGTGCGCTGGGATCGTTGTCTGCCAGAGAGCGATTGTGGCCGCGCGCAATGATGTCCTCGCCTACAGTTACAACGGCGCCCACCGGCACCTCGCCGAGATCCGCAGCTAAGTTGGCCTCGGCGAGTGCCGCCCGCATCGCGGCAACATCCGCATCAGACCAGGCGAGGCTGCAGTCTACTCCCACTCGATAGTGGCCGGTGGCTTGCCGGAGATGTCGTAAGTCACGCGAGAAATGCCGTCAACCTCGTTGATGATGCGCAGCGACACGTGCTCGAGAAATTCGTACGGCAGGCGCGCCCAGCGCGCCGTCATGAAGTCGATGGTCTCGACAGCACGCAACGCGATGACGTATTCGTAGCGACGGCCGTCGCCCATGACGCCCACTGATTTCACCGGCAGGAATACGGCGAACGCCTGGCTGACATCGTCATACAGGCCCTGCTTGTAGAGCTCGCCGATGAATATGTCGTCGGCCAGCTGCAGTTTCTCCACGTAATGCGGCTTTACTTCGCCCAGGACTCGAACACCCAGGCCAGGGCCCGGAAACGGATGTCGGTAGACCATTTCGCGCGGCAGGCCGAGCTCAACGCCGATCTTGCGCACCTCGTCCTTGAACAACTCACGCAGCGGCTCGACCAGCTTCATACGCATGGTCTCAGGCAGCCCGCCAACGTTGTGATGCGACTTGATGACGTGCGCCTTGCCGGTTTTGGCGCCAGCCGACTCAATCACATCCGGGTAAATGGTGCCCTGCGCCAGCCACTCGATACCTTCCAGCTTGTGCGCTTCCTCGTCGAACACTTCGATGAACTGGCCGCCGATGATCTTGCGTTTTTCTTCCGGATCGCTGACACCCTTGAGCGCCTTGAAAAAACGCGCGCGCGCATTCACACGAATAACCTTGATGTGCATGTGCTCGGCGAAGGTCTCCATGACCTGGTCGCCTTCGTGATGACGCAGCAAACCGTGATCAACGAACACGCAGACCAGCTGGTCGCCAATCGCCTCATGCAACAACGCCGCAACGACAGAAGAGTCGACTCCGCCCGACAGCCCCAGCAGGACTTTGCCCTCGCCGACCTGTTCACGTACATGCGCGATGGCGTCGGTCACAATATTGTGCGACGTCCAGTCGCCAGCGCAGCCACAAATGTCACGCACGAAACGCCGCAAGATTTCCATGCCCTGCAGGGTGTGCGTCACCTCCGGATGAAACTGCACGCCATAAAAGCGGCGTTCGTGATCTTCCATGGCGGCCAGCGGCGAGTTGCCACTGGACGCGGTCGCCTTGAAGCCTTCTGGAATCGACTCGACACGATCGCCGTGGCTCATCCAGACTTTGAGAAGATGCTTGCCCTCGACATCGGTAAGGCCACCGAACAGCTGCGATTCGCCGGGCGTGATTTCGGCATAGCCGAATTCACGATGCGACGACGCCTCGACCTTGCCGCCAAGCTCTGCGGCCATGGTCTGCATGCCGTAGCAAATGCCAAGAACCGGCACCCCAAGTTCGAAAATTTCGTGCGCAACCCTGGGCGGATCTTCGAGGTTCACCGACTCCGGGCCGCCGGAGAGGATGACCCCGGCCGGCTGGAAGTCACGGATATCCGCAACCGACATGTCCCACGGATGAATCTCGGAGTAAACACCACACTCGCGCACGCGACGGGCAATGAGTTGTGTGTACTGGCTGCCGAAGTCGAGAATCAGCAGCCGGTGCGCATGAATATCGATAACCTTATCCCCTGCTGGAGCGGTAGTTGGGTGCTTCCTTGGTAATCGTAACGTCGTGCACATGACTCTCGGTCATGCCCGCAGACGTAATGCGCACAAACTGCGGTTTGCTGCGCATTTCCTCAATCGTGCTACTGCCGGTGTAGCCCATTGCCGCACGCACGCCACCCATGAGCTGGTGCACAATTGCGAGCACACTGCCTTTGTAGGCAACACGACCTTCGATGCCCTCGGGAACCAGTTTTTCCAGCTCGTCGGTAGTGTCCTGGAAATAGCGATCGGACGAGCCATGCGACTGACCCATAGCGCCGACAGATCCCATGCCACGGTATGACTTGTAGGAACGACCCTGGTAAAGCTCGACATCGCCAGGCGACTCTTCGGTACCTGCAAACAGGCTGCCGATCATGACCGTGTGTGCGCCGGCGACAATGGCCTTCGCGATGTCGCCCGAATAGCGGATGCCGCCGTCCGCGATAAGCGGTACGCCTTTCTTCGCCATGGCGTGTGCTATCTCGGCAACGGCGGAGATTTGCGGTACGCCAACGCCAGCAACCACGCGCGTGGTGCAGATGGAGCCCGGGCCGATGCCGACCTTGACGCCGTCGGCGCCGTGTTTGACCAGCGCTTCCGCCGCATCTGCGGTAACAATGTTGCCGCCAATGAGCTGCAGGTCCGGGTACAGATCCTTGGTGCGTTTGACGCGCTCCAGCACGCCTTTCGAAAAGCCGTGTGAGGTATCCACAATAACCACGTCAACGCCGGCCGCGACCAGCGCGGCAACGCGCTCATCGGTATCCGGACCGGTGCCAACCGCGGCACCGACGCGCAGCGCGCCGGAGCCATCTTTGCAGGCGCGCGGGTAGTCTTTCGCCTTCTGGAAATCCTTGGCGGTGATCATCCCTGTAAGTCGGAAGTTATCGTCCACAACCAGGACCTTCTCGATGCGGTGCTGGTGCAGCAGCGACAGCACCTCATCGTTGCCGGCGCCCTCGCGGACCGTGACCAGCTGTTCTTTCGGTGTCATGACTTCGGACACCGGTGCGTCCAGCCGCGTCTCGAAGCGCAGGTCACGGCCGGTTACGATGCCGACCGTCTCGCGCTGGTTGACGACCGGCACGCCGGAAATGCCCAGCGCCGCGGTGAGTTCAATGACTTCCTGCACCGTCATATCCGGCGAAACCGTGATGGGATCGCGCACGATGCCACTCTCGAATTTCTTCACCGTGTGCACCATGCGGGCCTGTTCTTCGACCGACATGTTCTTGTGGATGACGCCGAGGCCGCCTTCCTGAGCCATCGCGATCGCGAGGCGTGCCTCGGTCACCGTGTCCATTGCCGCCGATAGCAGCGGGATATTCAGGCTTATCTCGCGGGTCAGGCGGGTGGCAAGGTCGACTTCGCGTGGCAGGACTTCTGAATAGCCCGGCTGCAATAAAACGTCATCGAATGTGAGGGCTTCCTTGGCGATACGCATAGCTTGGACCAGTCCGGTGGGGTTAAACGGTCAATTGTACGCCCACCGCATTTGCGGGTAAACGCCTCTCAAGGTCGTCTATACTTCGATGCATGCCAGAAACACCCGATTTCAGCGCTAACCGCCAGTCGGTCAGCGTCAGCCAGCTCAACCGCCAAGCCAAGTCGATGCTCGAACAGGGCATCGGGCGCGTCTGGGTCGAAGGCGAGATTTCCAACCTGGTGCGTGCCGCTTCCGGGCACATGTACTTCAAACTCAAGGACGCGTCTGCGCAGGTGAGCGCCGCCTGGTTCCGGCAACGCCAGCGCGGCGCGAGCGCGATCAAGGATGGCGACCAGGTGCTGGCGCTCGGCAAGGTCAGCGTCTACGAGGCCCGCGGCGACTACCAGTTGATTGTCGAGCAGGTCGAAGCCGCAGGCGAAGGCCTGTTGAAGCGGCAATTCGAGATGCTGAAGAAGAAGCTCGCAGCAGAGGGCCTGTTTGACGAGGACCTGAAACGTCCGCTGCCGGAATTGCCAGAGCGTATCGGCGTGATTACCTCGCCGTCCGGCGCCGCGATTCGAGACATCCTGACGGTGCTGCGACGCCGCTTCGCATCTGTCCCGGTGGTCATCTACCCGTCCGCCGTGCAGGGCGAAGCTGCTGCCGGCGAGTTGCGACGCGCGCTGCAAACAGCGATCGATCGTGCTGAGTGCGACGTGCTCATCATTGGCCGCGGCGGTGGTTCCATCGAGGACCTCTGGGCATTCAACGACGAGCAACTGGCACGTGCCATCGCCGCGTCGCCGATCCCGGTTGTCAGTGCCGTCGGCCATGAGATCGATTTCACCATCGCCGACTTCGTCGCGGACGTCAGGGCAGCGACGCCCTCCGGCGCCGCAGAGATGGTCGTGCCGGATGGCGAAAACTGGCTGCGCGCCATCAATTCCTACGCCGCACGCATCACGCGGCTGGGCCAGCGAACGCTTGAGGACAAACAGCAGACTATGGACTGGCTGGCACGCAGGCTGGCAGCAAACAGCCCGGCTGCGACGCTGCAACGTCAGAGTGGCCAGTTGCGCGAACTCGGCGGCCGCCTTGGATCGACCATGCAGCGCGACGTATTGCTCGCGATAAACAGCAACACGGACCTGGGCCGGCGCCTGTCAGGCGCGGTCAAAGACCTGCTTGGCAACGCGCAGCACCGGCTGGCGCTTGCGGGCCGTTCGCTCGACTCGGTGAGTCCGCTCGCCACGCTGGGACGCGGTTATGCCATCGTTCAGGACAGCACGGGTAAAGTACTGCGAGAAGCGTCAGAAACCCGTCCGGGTGACGACATTGAAGCCCGCCTTGGCAAGGGTCGACTGCTGGCAACCGTCAAAGAGGTAAAAGATGAGAATTAGTGCACTGTTCGCTTTACTGCTGATATCCGCAGTCGCGCTTGCGCAACCCGCCAGTTCGGCGCGTCCCGGTGGCATCGTGTTCGTCGATGTTGGCCCCGTCGCGTCTGCGGCGCCTGTCGTTGAGTACCAGGGCAAGCGCGTACTGATACTCAAGGGCGATACGCAGTGGACGGCCGCGGTCGGCGTGCCGCTCGACGCCAGCATCGGCGAATTGTCGGTCACGGCATCGGATGGGCGCAGCTTTGCCGTGGCGATCGAGGAGCACAGCTATCGTGAGCAGCGCCTGACGGTCAAGAACCAGAGTTACGTAACGCCGGATCAGGAACAGCTCGACCGCGTCGCCAAAGAGCGCGTCATTATCGACAACTCGCTCAACAACTGGCGCGAGCAGGAGCTTGAGTCAATCCGTCTCGAGACGCCGGTTGACGGCCCGCGCAGTTCCAGCTTCGGGCTGCGTCGTTTCTTCAACGAGCAGCCACGCTCACCGCACAAGGGCATGGATATCGCGGCGAATGCGGGCACACCGATCATCGCGCCCAAGGCCGGCATCGTCACGGCCACGGGTGACTTCTTCTTCAATGGCAACACCGTGTTGCTTGATCACGGCCAGGGCTTTGTCACGATGTACTGCCACATGAGCGAGATCGGTGTGGAGTACGGACAGACGGTCGCCGCCGGCGAGCGCCTGGGTGCGGTCGGCGCCACCGGGCGCGTCACGGGTGCACACCTGCATTTCGGCACCTACCTGAACGGCACGGCGGTGGATCCGGCGATACTGCTCGGCGAGTAGATGCGCCGCTAGGTCGCCAGCCTGGCAGCCGTGATTTCACCGGCCTGCTGCAGCACCGCGATATCCACCGCGCGCATCTCATCGTATTCACCATCCGCCTCGTAGTACGCCGCGACGACGAATGCTGGCGTAGTGTCATTCGGCCACGCAACCGCGACGTCGTTGTAGATGTTCGGCATGCCCGCCGCGATTCCGGTACCGGTCTTGTCGCCGGATCGCCAGCCCGCAGGAAAACCGGCTCGCAGTCGATTGCGGCCCGTGCCGGTCTCCTCCATCCATTTGGCCAGCAGCGCCTTGTTGTCATCTGACAGCAGAGGTCCGACGAGGATTCGGCGCACAGTCGCGGCCATGGCAGCCGGCGTTGTCGTGTCGCGAACTTCCCCTGGCGGGACGTAGTTCATTTCGGGTTCGATGCGATCGAGTCGCGTTACCTCATCACCCATGCTGCGCAACGACGCGGTGAATCCCGCTGGCCCGCCAACAAGACCCAACAACAGGTTCGCGGCGACGTTGTCGCTGGTTTGTTGCGTCGCCTTCGCAAGTTCAGCGACGGTCATATAGCCGCGCTCGAGGTTCTTGCCGGTCACCGGCGCGTACGCAACCATGTCGTCGCTCGAGTAACTGACCCTGGCGTCGAGGTCCAGTTGACCACGCTGCGCTTGCAGCAGGACGATTGCGGCCAATGGCAGCTTGAAGGTCGAGCACATTCCGAAACGCTCATCGACCCGATGTCCTGCCAGCTCACCCGAGTCCAGATCGGTGACCGCAACACCCAGCCTGCCGCCGGATTTTTTCTCGAGGTCGGCGAGTGCTGCCGCAAACGCTGCGGCACTATCTTGCCCACCGCGCACCGGAACGCTGATCGCAAGCGCGCTGGTGATGGCCAGTTTGAGAAGATCACGTCGTTGCAAATGCATGTCCGGGTCCCGATGCTATATTGGCTAAAGTCCTGTGGAGCGTACATGAAAACAATCGGTCTTTTGGGCGGCATGAGCTGGCAAAGCACGGTCACCTACTACCGCGCGCTGAACGAAGGCGTGAAAGAAGCCCTTGGCGGACTGCACTCCGCGAAGATAGCGATGGTCAGTGTGGACTTTGCGCCACTCGAAAAACTGCAGCATGCGGATGACTGGCAAGGCATCAGCAAGATACTTTGCGCCGCGGCCCGGGATGTTCAAACCGCCGGCGCCGACTTCCTCGTGATCGGCACCAACACTGTGCACAAGATCGCCCCGGATATTGAACAGGCTATCGATATTCCGTTGTTGCATATCGCAGACGCAACGGCAGCGTCGCTGCAAGAGAGCAACATCCGCAAGGTCGGCCTGCTGGGCACGGCGTTCACCATGGAGCTCGATTTCTACAAGGGCCGCCTGCGCGACAAGTTCGGTCTCGAGGTTGTCGTGCCGGATACAGCAGACCGGGAGGTCGTGCACAGGATGATCTTTGACGAACTGTGCCTTGGCCGGATCGAGCCAGACTCCAAAGCTGCGCTGCTGCGCATCATTGACACGCTGACGGGCCAGGGTGCCGCAGGCATCATCCTTGGCTGTACCGAGCTCGGCTTACTGGTGGGACCGAACGATACCGATGCCAGGCTGTTCGACACGACCGCGATTCACGCACAGGCCGCCGTGGACTACGCTTTGTCACACTAGGCCGCAGTCACGATCCCATGCCGGTGTGCCCGCAAACTTCTCCGCCAGAAAATCAATGAATGCGCGCACGCGATAACTCAGGTGCCGGGCCGGCGGATAGACCGCGTAGGCCGGCGTCGTCGGCCACGTGTAGTCGGTGAGAATTGGCAGCAGCACGCCGCGCCGAATCGCCTCGGCTGCAATGAACGTGGGCTGGATAACAATGCCCTGCCCGTGCGCCGCCGCATTGACCAGGAAGTCGCCGCTGCTCGCCGAGAGGATGCGTTTGACTTTGACGCGCCACTCCTTGCCAGCCGTATCAGTGCACGTCCAGGTGTCCGGGTTGTCCAGGTTGGAGTACACGAGGCAATTATGACGGCGCAGGTCGTCGGGCGTCTGTGGCTCACCGTGGGTATGAATGTAACTGGGTGACGCGCAGACAACCGAATGCGCATCAAAGAGCCGTCTCGCGATCAGCGAGGAATCACTGAGGCGGCCGATGCGCAGCGCGACGTCCATGTTTTCTTCGATCAGGTCTACACGGCGATCGTTGAGATCCAGGTCGAACTGCACCTGGGGGTGCAGCTTGCCAAAGGTCGCGATGGGGCCACACATGTGCCTAACACCGAACGACAGCGGCAGCGCGACTCGCAGTGTGCCGCGCAGCTCGCCATGCTCCTGCTGCACGGCCGCCTCGGCTTCCTCGAGATCGCTCAAGATGCGCTTGGCGTGCTCGTAGAACGCCCGGCCGGTCTCGGTCAGGTTCAGCACTCGGGTGGTGCGGCGCAGCAATTGCACGCCGAGGCGCTCTTCCAGCGCCGACACGCGGCGGCTGACCGCCGACTTGGCGGTGTCCAGCCGATCGGCCGCAGCAGTGAAGGTACCTGCCTCCACGACGGCCACAAACGCCTGAATATCCTCGAATTTATCCATATTGTTGCGCTTTTGAGAACAATCTTATCTCAATAATACTATTTATTGATAAATCATCAACAACAATACTGTGCCTCAACAAGCAACTGTACCTGGAGAACACCATGACAAACATTCTCGAAGTCGCCGCCTCGGCGCGCCGCGACACCTCGGTGAGCCGCATGCTGAGCACTGACCTGATCGATGCACTGACGGCCCGCCACGACGACGTGAGCCACGTGCGGCGCGATCTCGCGGACGGCATCCCGTTCGTCGACGAAGCCTGGGTGGAAGCCAATTTCACGCCGGACGAGACTCGTACCGCGGCGCATCGCGAGGCGCTGGCCTATTCCGATGAGCTGGTTGAGGAGCTGGCGCGGGCTGACGTGCTCGTGATCGGCGTGCCGATCTACAACTTTTCGGTGCCTGCATCCCTGAAGGCATGGATCGACATGGTCGCCCGTGCCCGCAAAACATTCCGTTACACCGAGAACGGCCCGCGCGGCTTGCTGGAAGGCAAGAAGGCGTACCTGGTTGTCGCCACGGGCGGCGTGCCGGTGGGCAGCCCGGTAGACTTCGCCACGCCCTATCTGCGGCATGCATTGAAATTCATCGGCATAAGCGATGTCGAAATCATTGCGGCGGACCAGCTCAACAGCAACGCCGCAGAATCCATTGATGCGGCACGCTCGCGCATCGCCGAACTCGTGCACCTTGAAAAGGAGGTCGCCTGATCATGCTTGATATTATTCGTAGCGATACACGCGGCGGTGCCGATCATGGCTGGCTGCGCGCGAAGCACACGTTTTCCTTTGCCGAGTACTACAACCCGGAGCGGATTCAGTTCGGCCCCTTGCGGGTGATCAATGAAGATCGCATTGCCCCGGCGCAGGGTTTCGGCACGCATCCGCATCGCGACATGGAAATCGTGACGTACCCGATCTCCGGCGCCATCGAGCACAAGGACAGCATGGGCAATGGCACCATCATCCGTGCAGGTGAAGTGCAGCGCATGACGGCTGGCACCGGTGTTCTGCACAGTGAGTTCAACCACTCAAAGGACGCCGAACTGCATCTGCTGCAGATCTGGATGTTGCCGGAGCAACAGGGTCTCGAACCCGGCTACGAGCAACTGGCGTTCACGCGCGAACAGAAACTCAACCAGCTGCGCCTGATCGCATCTCGCGACGGTCGCGACGGCTCGATCACCGTGCACCAGAAGGTTGACCTGTACGCCTCGGTGCTCGAGGCTGGCCACAGTGTCGAGCAGCGGACCGACTCATCGAGGTTGTTGTTCCTGCAGCTCATAGAAGGCGAGCTCGCGGTCAACGGCGAGTCGCTGTTCGCCGGCGATGGCGTGCAGCTAACAGGTGTTGAGTCGCTGCGCATCGACGCAAAGAATGACGCCGAATTCCTGCTCTTTGATATGCAGGCAGACAGCGCTTAAGCCACCTCGCCCGCGGCGTGGCCGGATGCCCATGCCCACTGGAAGTTGAATCCTCCCAGGTGTCCGGTCACGTCGACTACCTCGCCGATGCAATACAGCTTAGGCTGGCTCTTGCACTCCATAGTCTTCGACGACAGTGCATCGGTATTGATGCCACCGAGTGTGACCTCGGCCGTGCGGTAGCCCTCGGTCGCTGCTGGCTTTAACTGCCATTGCTGCAGGCACGATGCGATATGGCGCAAATCATTGTCGGAGAACTCACTGAGCGGACGAGCCTCAGCCTCGCTCCAATGCAGGTACTGCAACTCCTGCACCAGCGCTTTGGGCAAATGCTCCGCCAACATCGTGCGCAACAGCATTGCCGGCTTGCTGCGTTTTGCCTCCAGTAGCAAAGCCGCGGCGTCAATGCCGGGCAGCAAGTCGACCAGCAGTTCATCACCCTGGTTCCAGTAACTTGAGATCTGCAACGCAGCAGGACCGCTAAGGCCTCGATGCGTGAACAGCAGCGCTTCGCTGAACGACTGATCTGCCACCGCGAGGCTTGCCGCGACGCTGATGCCGGATAGCCGCGAGGTGACGTCGTGCATCGGGCCGGTAAACGTGAACGGCACCAGCCCGGCGCGCGTTGGCAGCACCTCGAGGCCAAACTGGCGCGCCAGCCGGTAGCCAAAGTCCGACGCACCCATCTTGGGTATCGACAGGCCGCCGCTCGCGATCACCAGCGACTCGGCAACGTACTCGTCAGCCGCATGCACGTGATACGCGTTATCGAATTCGACTGTCGCTATGTCGCAGTCGGTAACGATAGTCACGCCCGCGTCGTCACACTCCTGTTGCAGCATGGCAACGATATCCTTCGACGAGTTGTCACAAAACAGCTGGCCGAGCGACTTCTCGTGATAGGCAATGCCGTGCTTTTCGACGAGTGCTATGAAGTCCCACTGCGTGTAGCGGCTGAGCGCCGACTTGCAGAAGTGCGGATTCTGCGACAGAAACCGGGATGGCTCGCAATTGGTGTTCGTGAAGTTACAGCGACCGCCACCGGACATGAGTATCTTCTTGCCGATACGGTTGGAGCCTTCCAGAACCGTGACTTTGCGACCACGCTGACCCGCGGTGATCGCACACATCAGACCGGCAGCACCGCCGCCAATGACAATGACGTCGCTGCTCAGTCGCAACAGCTTTCAAAGAACTCGCAGATAACCGGACGGAACGCGTCCATATCGACGAGAAACGAGTCGTGGCCGCGGATACAGTCCAGCGGCACGAAGCGGGTGTCCATGCAGACCTTGGCCAGGCCGTCGGCGAGGTCACGCTGCTGGTGCAGAGGGAACAGGATGTCTGTGGTAACGCCGATGACCAGCGCCTTCTGTAACTTCAGGCGGCGCATCGCAGCCGGCACCGAGCCGCCGTGCTCGGCAAGATCGAACAGGTCAGACGCGCGCGACAGGTACAGGTAGCAATTGGGATCGAAGCCACCGGTGAACTTGTTGCCATGATTCTCAAGATACGACTCGACTGAAAAATCGATGCCGAATGGATTATCAGGGTGCGAATCACTGGTCGAGCGTTCGCGACCGAAACGCTGATCCCACTCCTGCGGCGACCGATAAGTGATCATGCCAAGCTTGCGCGCGAGGCGCTGACCCTGGATTGGTGGATCGTCGGCCTCGTACTGGCCTTCGTCCCACTTCGGATCACAGCGGATCATTTCGCGCTGCAAAGAACGCACGGCGATGCCAAACGGCAACGTCCTGGTTGCCGACGATATCGAAACAAAGCGTGCCACGCTGTCGGCGTGGCGGACGCAATAGGCCATGCCGCTCATACCACCCATCGAGCAGCCGATGACCGTGTGCAGCTTGTCGATACCGAGGTGCCGCACGACGCCATGCGCAGCGTCTGCAACGTCTTCCAGCGTCAGCACCGGGAACTTCAGGCGATACAGCTCACCGGTTTCAGGATCGATCGAAGCGGCCCCTGTCGAGCCAAAGCAACTGCCGAGCGAATTAACGCAGATGATGAAGTACTGGTCGGAGTCGAGCGGCAGCCCGGAACCGATCATGTCCTCCCACCAGCCCGCGGAGCGATCCTCGGCTGATGACGCAGCATGCGCCGACGGCGACAAGCCGGAGAACAGCAGGATTGCGTTGCTGCGCTTCTCGTTCAGCTCGCCCCAGGTCTCGTAGGCCAGGGTTGGCGATTCGAGGTGGCCACCGCGGTGCATGCAGAAGCGACCTTGCAGTGTTACCGATTTTGTTGCGCTGCTCATATCGCAATCACCGTTACTTCTTCTTGACGTGCTTCATCATACGCTTGCGCTTTTGCTGCTGCCGCGGTGTCAGGGTGTTGCGCCGTCCTTTAAATGGATTCTCACCGGTCTTCAGCGCGAGACGCACCGGCGTGCCCTTGAGTTTGAAGGCTTTGCGAAAGCGATTGATGAGATAGCGGCGGTAAGCGTCCGGCAGCTTGTCAGTCTGGTTACCGTGAATGACGATCACGGGCGGATTGCGCCCTCCCTGGTGGGCATAGCGCAAGCGAATGCGGCGGCCCTGAACCAGTGGCGGCGGATGCGCTGTGACTGCGGCTTCCAGCTCGCGCGTGAGTTCCGTTGTCGACATGTCGCGAGTGGCCGCGCCATACGCTCGCTCAACCGCAGGCAACAGATCGCCGACGGCCGTGCCATGCAGTGCAGAAATCGTAATACGCTCTGCAAAGTCGAGGAATGGCAGGCGACGCTCGAGGTCGTCACGGACTTTCTTGCGCTCTCGATCCGTCAGCCCATCCCACTTGTTGGTCACTACAACCATTGCCCTGCCGCGTTGCAATACCAACCCGAGCAGGCTGACATCCTGCTCGGTCACGCCTTCCTGCGCATCCAGAACCGAAATCACGACCTGGCTTTGCTCGATCGCCTGCAGCGCCTTGACGATACTGAACTTCTCGATCGCCTCGTGCACTCGCGCGCGGCGCCGGATGCCGGCGGTGTCTATGAGCACATACTTGCGATCATTACGTTCGAACGGCACGGCAACGCTGTCGCGGGTAGTGCCCGGTTCATCGAATACGACCTGGCGCTCCTCGCCCAGCAGACGATTAACGAGCGTCGATTTACCGACGTTCGGCCTGCCAATGACGGCAATGCGCAGCTCGCGTTCTTCGTCCTCGGCGTCCGCGTCTTCATCGCCGTCTGCCGACGGCTCATCAAACGGTTCGAGCACGGCCTCCATGAGCGCTGCAATCCGGTCGCCATGTGTCGCCGAAATAGCAACAGGGTCGCCCAGGCCGAGCGTGTGAAACTCGCTGCTGGCAAGATCCTGGTCCAGACCTTCGGCCTTGTTTACTGCGAGCCACGTGGTTTTCGCGTGGCGCCGCGCGAGCGCCGCAACATGCTCATCCGCTGCGCTCAGCCCGGTGCGCCCGTCAACCATGACGATGGCAACGTCAGCCTCGTCGAGTGCGCGCACCGTCTGCTCAACCATGCGTTCGTCAATGCCGGTTTCTCCGCCGGCCACACCGCCCGTGTCTATGACGATGTAGGGAATGGGCCCCAGCTTGCCGAACCCGTACTGGCGGTCGCGTGTCAGGCCGGGATAGTCGGCCACAATGGCATCTCTGGATCGTGTCAGTCGATTGAACAGCGTCGACTTGCCGACATTAGGCCGACCGATGAGTGCAATGACTGGGAGCATGGTAGGTGGCGTGCGCCCGGCTCGCTCAGGAACCGTCGTCCGCGGTCGCTGGTGCCGTCGGCGTTGTTTTCGGCCGCTGCACTTCGAAACTTCCCAGCAGACCGGCATCCGTTTGGACGTAAAGTCGCTGCCCCATGACTACCGGGGCACTGCTGATGGCGACACCGCCCAGCTTGACGCGCGCAACCGGCTCGCCATCGACGTTGGAGAAGAAGTGCAAATAGCCTGCGAGATCGCCGACGACGACCGTCGTATCGAATGCGACTGGCAGGGTCGGCTCACGCCGTAACAGCGACGCGTCGCGCCACTGCTCGGTGCCGTCGCGACGCGACAGAGACAGAATCTCGCCGTTGTCGCGCACCGTGTAAACGTTGTTCCAGTCGACCGAAACGCCTTCATAGGAGGAGATTTCCCGCGCCCAGAGTACCTGGCCGGATTCAGCTGCGATTGACGCCAGCCGCCCGTTGTAGCCTGCGGCATACACGTCCTGCCCAACGGCGGCAATCGCGCCATCAATGTCTGCGAGCCGATCGAGGTCGGAACGCCCGGTCGGTGGCGACAGCAGGGACTCCCAAAGAACGTCACCACTATCGATATCAACTGCTGCCATGCGGCCGTTGTCGAAGCCGGCAATAATGGTATTGCCCACCAGCACAGGCGACGACGAACCGCGCATCGAGAGCGCCGGCGTCGCCTGTTCAATCGCCCAGCGGACAGCACCGTCGAACAGGCTGAAGCCCTGCAGGCGATTGTCTATCGTCTGCACGACCACAATGTCGTCATTGATTACAGGAGCTGCGAGCGATTCGGCACTGACGTTGGTGCGCCACTTTTCGCTGCCACCGTCTGCATCGAGCAATAGCAGCCAGCCATCGCTGGACACGACCGCTACACTGTCATTACCGAAGGACGGCCCGGCCGACAATTGCGTCTCAACATCCGTGCGCCAGAGCTGTTTACCCGATGCCGCATCGAACGCAAACACACGGCCATCGTGACTGGCCGCAAATATGCGGCTACCGTCGCCGGCGGGTCGCAGTGCGATGCGCAGAAACTCGGCATCACCGCCCAGCTTTTCGGACCACACCTTGCGCACCTTGAGCTTGGTCTCGATAGACACCAGCTCCATCGGCTCAAGGGCTTTTTCATCGTCATCTTTGAAGATACCGCAGGCTGCCAGCAGCACGGTGGCCACCAGCAACAACAGTGTCTTCAGATGCATTGTCACTCGCCGGTCTCGCCAGCGTCATCCGCTGCGGCGTCAACGGCAGGCGCAGCTTCGGGTTCCGCAACGGGTTCCGCTGCCGATTCCGCGGTGGGCACTTCTGCAGCGACTGCCTTCGGCAGATCAAGCGTTTTCCATTGCACCAGCGCGCGGTCGATGGTCGACGCCGACAGCGCATCGCCAAGCGCCGCCTGGTACGCCGCTTCGGCCTCAGTCACCTGGCCCAGCGCCGCGTAGGCGTCGCCAAGTGCTTCCGAGTAGCGTGCTGCATAGGCCGCATTGTCGTTATCAGCCAGCAGGTCGATGACCTCCTGGGGCTTGTCCTGGTAGAGATAAACCTTGGCAAGCCGCAACCTGGCAACATCCTTCAATTCGCTGGAGCCTGGCAACGACAGCACTTCGGTCAGCGCATCGGCAGCATCCTGGTCGCGATTCTTGTCCATGTACAGTCGCGCCATAGCAAGCTTGGCCTGCGCCGCGTACGCCGTGTGCTCATAGGCTTCCAGCTCAGCGGCAGAAGCCTCCGCGCCGTCTATGTTGCCGTTACCCACATGGGTTGCGAGCGTCTCGAACAGTTCTGACGCCTCGAGCTGTGCACTGAGTTTCTCGCCCTGGTAATAGTTGATGCCGAAAAGAATCAACGCTCCGGCGACAATGCCTCCCGCGAGCCAGCTGCCATACTGCGAGAACCAGGCTCGTATGAGCTCCATCTGTTCCTTTTCGTGTAATAGATCGTCCACTAGTCTGCCTTTATCAATCTCTGTTCCAGCGTTGCCGCCAGATCTGTCAACGCGATACTGCTTTGAGCCTCATCACCGCGTAATGGTTTCAATCCGATTCGCTCTTCGGCAAGCTCCTGCTCACCGAGTAGCAATGCAAATGCTGCCTGCGACTTGTCCGCGCGCTTCATTTGCGACTTGAAGCTGCCGCCACCCAGGTTCACCTCTATGCGAACCCCGGGCAGGCGATCCCTTAATTCTTCCGCGATCGTAAAGGCCCGCTGCAAGGTACCTTCGCCAACCGCAACAACGTACACATCCGCAACCGTTGCCGGCGCCTTACCACCACAGGCCTCGTACAGGGCGACGAAACGCTCGATGCCCATCGCCCAGCCAATCCCCGGCGTCGCCCGGCCGCCGAGTTTCTCGACCAGACCGTCATAGCGACCACCCGAGCAGACCGCGCCCTGGCTGCCCAGCGCATCGGTGACCCATTCGAAAACGGTGCGACTGTAGTAATCGAGCCCGCGCACCAGCCGTGGATTCACCTCGTACGACACACCGGCCGCATCCAGCAACGACTTGAGCGTTGCAAAATGCTCGGCGGACGCATCATCGAGATACTCAAGCATGACCGGCGCAGCCGCAACAACAGCCTGCATTTCAGGGTTTTTGCTGTCCAGAATGCGCAGCGGATTTTGCTCAAGGCGGCGAATACTATCCTCATCCAGCTGATTTTTCACGCCCGAAAAGTACTCCACCAGCGCTTCGCGGTAGCGGGCACGAGATTCGGGCTGTCCCAGCGAGTTGATCTGCAGCGCAAGCTTGTCGATTCCGAGGCGCTGCCACAGTCTGGCGCTCATGATAATGAGCTCGGCATCGATGTCAGGCCCCTCGAATCCATAGGCTTCGACGTCGAACTGGTGAAACTGCCGATAGCGGCCTTTTTGCGGCTTTTCGTAGCGGAACATGGGGCCCGCAGTCCAGATCTTCTGCCGCTGGTTGTACAGCAGGCCATTGGTAATGCCGGCACGAACCAGCCCGGCCGTGGCCTCCGGGCGCAAGGTCAGGCTCTCGTCGTTGCGGTCGCGGAACGTGTACATCTCTTTCTCGACGATGTCCGTGACTTCGCCGATCGAGCGACTGAACAACTCGGTGTACTCGAGCACCGGAATCCGTATCTCGTCGTAGCCGTAGGAATGCACGATCTCCTGCACCACTGATTCCAGGTAGCGCCAGGTGCCGGAAACCTCCGGCAGGATGTCATTCATTCCACGTATGGCTCTGGGTTTCACTGTGTTTCCGCGTCCGCTCAGTTGTTCAGGGTTGGCTAATGGTGAAGCGTGCGGTCTTGCCACGACGCTCGTCGGCCCTTATGGCACGAGGTGCACCATTCACAAGGATCGCGACATTCTGCGCGTCGCCGAACAGCACGTTCATGGGCGCCTCACCGCTAACGGTAACGCTCCTTCCATCCTTGCCCAGGCCGAAGTACAGTCGCTTGCCGGCCGCATCGCTTATCTCGGTCCAGCAGTCACCTGAATAGGTCACACTGAGTTCCAGCAGACCATCATCAACCGCGGCGACCTCGTCGCTGACCGTCTCTTCGACAACGGGCTGAACCGCGTCATCATCGATTGCCGAGTCGTCTGCTTCGACCGATTGTTCGGCAAGCGGCTCAGCGAAGACAGCTTCGAGCGCATCGACCGCACTATCGGCTGGCACTTCAATCTCTGCCGGCAACGACGTTACCGCGGC
The DNA here is from genome assembly GCA_963698425.1 of uncultured Gammaproteobacteria bacterium. Lineage (GTDB taxonomy): Bacteria > Pseudomonadota > Gammaproteobacteria > Steroidobacterales > Woeseiaceae > UBA1847. The sequence goes on from CAVOQR010000010.1 coordinate 194,909, forward strand.
CGGTGGCCGCGCCCAAAACCACCAATACGCCACGGCCGCAAAAAAGAGCACGATGATGACCGCTATCCATGGCCCCGGCGACAACTCGCGGCGCGGTTTTGAATGCGAACTGACGACCAGCGGCGCCGGCGGCTCGCGGTTGAGTGCGTAGTATTCGGCGATGACATCGTCGAAATTGACATCGACCAGTTCGGCATACTTCCGCAAATGGCCCTTGGCATAGACCGGTGCGCCCAGAGCCTCGAAGTCGTTTACTTCCAGTGCACGCACCTTGGGTTCGTCCAGGTGCAGTTCCTTCGCTATCTCAACGACGGAAATCTGTTTCTTCCTGCGCGCCTCGGCGAGACGTTCGCCCGCCACCGGCTGCGCATCTGCGTCAGCCGTTTCCGCCGCGAGCTCTTTGTCGGCGTCGTCCGTCATATCAGCTGGTTTCCAGGATCTTCCTGGCTTCGGGCGAGGTCGGGAATTCCCGTATCAACTGGTCCGAATACTCGGTACGCGCGCGGCGATCACCGAGTGCACCTTCAATCTGTATCGCGAGGTAAAGCACCCCTGCACTCGGCTTGTTGGCCGCAAGGTAGCGCTGCATGAAAGCACGCGCCGCCAGATTCTCGCCCGCTGCGTTTTTCAGCAAACACATTTGCAGCAGTGCTTCGCCGTAATTGGGCTTACGCTCGAGCGCCTGTCGAAAATACTGTTCCGCCGCGACCAGGTCCGGCTTCTGTGTCATGCACACGCCAGCATTGGTCATCATGATTTCGGCATTGTCATTTTCGTACACCGCGATCGCCCGATCGAAGAACTTCTTCGCCTCGTCGAAATTACCGTTGCGGCACATGAACACCGCATAGGAGTTCTGCACGTCGAAATTCTTCGGCGCGAGCTTCACGGCGCGCTCATAGGATTCCGTCGCAAGCCGGTTGTTACCGAGCGCCTCGTACGTCAGCGCCAGGGTCGAATGCACTTGCGCCACTTTCGGGTCCAGTTCAATCGAGCGCAACAGGCGCTGACGTGCAAGTTCGTAGCTGCCGTTGCGGTAGTAGCGCGCGCCCAGCTGGTAGTTAAGATCGGCTCCCTCATCTTCGACAGGCTTCGATTGGGCCGGGCCGGTTGTGGTCGATACACAGCCCGCGATGGAAACACAGGCGAACATCACAATTGCTATCAGTTTCGTCATTTTCACGCCGTTGCCACCTTTATCTTCTTGTCACCGAGTTTCTTCTGCACCCGATCACTAACCTTACCAGCCAACTGGCCACATGCGGCGTCAATATCCGCACCGCGTGTCTTTCGTGTTGTCGCCACAAGCCCCTGTTTTCTGAGGCGATTCTGGAATGCAGCGATATTATCAGCTGCGCTGCGCGAAAACTCCGTGCCATCAAAGGGATTAAACGGAATCAGGTTGACCTTGGCCGGCTTGCCCAGCAGTAGTTCCGCCAGCTGATCTGCATGCGCGATCGAGTCATTGACACCCCGTAACATCACGTACTCGAAGGTCACGTAGCGATTGGCGCGCTTCTCTGCGTAATCCCAGCAGGCCTGCAGCAGGCCCTCGATGGGGTGCAGCTTGTTGATCGGCACCAGCCTGTCGCGCAGCTCATTGTTAGGAGCGTGCAGCGATACGGCGAGCGAGACATTGCACTCGTCACCCAGTTTTTCGATGTGCGGCACGATGCCCGATGTACTCACGGTGACGCGACGCCTGGACAGGCCGTACGCATTGTCGGACAACAGTATCTGGATGGCGGCCACCACCTTGCGGTAATTCGCCAGCGGCTCGCCCATGCCCATAAAGACAATATTGGTGACGGCCCACTCGCCGTTGCTGCGGCGCGGCAACTGCTGGTTTGCGTACCACACCTGCGCGATGATCTCGGCGCTGGTCAGATTGCGGTTAAAGCCCTGCGCACCGGTCGCACAAAATGCGCAATCAAGCGCGCAGCCCACCTGCGAAGAAATGCACAAGGTGCCGCGTGCAGGTTCCGGAATGAAAACGGTCTCGACAGCCTGGCCGTTGCCCTTGGCAATCAGCCATTTGACAGTGCCGTCTTTGGATTCGTGCTTGGAACGCACGTCGGGGAGAACGACCTCAGCTTGCTGCTGCAATTTTTCGCGCAGCGTCTTTGCCAGGTCCGTCATCTCGTCGAAGTTGGTGACGCCGCGCTGGTGAATCCACTTCATCACCTGCCGCGCACGATACGGCTTTTCGACCGAGGGTGGAAAAAAACTGCTCGAGGTCGCCTGGCGGCAACCCGAGCAGATTTACTTTTTCCGTCGCTGTGTCCATGAGTCGGAACTAGCGGGTCCGGGGACAAACCCCGTCGTCACCGAAGAAGAACGCGATCTCGACGGCCGCAGTCTCGGCTGCGTCTGAACCGTGCACGATGTTCTCTTCAATGCTGTCCGCAAAGTCGGCGCGGATGGTGCCAGGATCGGCATCAGCAGGATTGGTGGCGCCCATGATCTCGCGATGGCTGGCAACGGCATTGTCGCCCGACAGTACCGACGCAACCACCGGACCGGAGGTCATGTAGCTGACGAGATCGTTGTAGAAAGGACGTTCCTTGTGGACCGCGTAGAATCCCTGCGCCTGTTCGGTTGTGAGATGCATCATGCGTGCCGCGACGATTTCCAGTCCGGCCTTTTCGAAACGCGAGTAAATCTCGCCAATCAGGTTCTTTTGCACGCCATCGGGTTTGATGATGGAGAGCGTTTGCTCAACGGCCATTGCTTAATCCTTTATTGAAATTACAGAGATAAGATAAATCACGCCCCGCACGGTGGCGGGGCGCATGAATGTAACCCGGCATTCTACTTCAGACGTTGAAGCTCTCGCCACACCCGCATGCGCCGGAGACGTTCGGATTGCGGAAGCTGAAGGCCTCATTGAGGCCGTTCTTGACGAAGTCGACCTCGGTGCCATCCAGCAAGGCCAGCGCCTCGCCATCGACCACGATTTTCACGCCTTTGTCCTCGAAGACCTCGTCGCTGTCGGCTACGTCTTCGGCATAGTTGATGACGTAGGAATATCCCGAGCAGCCGGTTTTGGTCACGCCGAGGCGCAGCCCCAGCGTGTCGCTGCGCTTGTCGATATAGTTGCGGACACGCTCCGCGGCTGCGTCCGTCAGGGAAATTGCCATAGTTGCCTCGTTTGTGGTGTTACGCCGAACCGTCACGGATTGCTTGCCCAAGCGATCGCACGGCGTCCTCAAGCACTAGTATACGTCCGGTCTTTGTCAGCGGTACAGCGAGTTCCTTTATAAGGTCGCCAGCGCTGAATTCAAGCAGACTGGCGGCCTCTTGCCCCTCATATTCCGCGCAAAATGCCTCCGTAGCGGCCAGCAGATGCGGGCAACCCCAGGCCCGCCATCTCGCGGCCGTGATTATGTCGTCCTGAACACTGGCCGCAAGTTGCACGGTCACGCCCTGCGCCGCGGCTGACACGCAGGTGGCGCCTGGCAAATCGCCGGCGTGCGCCGTGCTCGCGAACAGGTCACGAACCAGCGAGCTGTAGGGATCTTCGCTCATGCTGCCTGGCCCGGAGCGATACGCCGCAGCTTCGCGACTGCGGCCGTGTACTTCTGGATCGCGAGATCGATGTCCTGGTCACTGCTGGGGCGCCCCATGCTGAAGCGAATGGCACTTTGCGCAAGCGCGTCGCTGCGACCGAGCGCGCGCAACACATAGGAAGGCTCCTGGTTCTGCGAGTTGCAGGCCGAGCCTGTCGCGACACAAACCGGCTCCAGCGCCAGCAACAGACTTTCGCCTTCGATACCTGCGACGCTGACATTGAGAATGCCCGGGAACGTATTGTCGAGATCGCCGTTCGGCGACACGCCGTCGATTTTCTTAATGCCCTGCCACAGGCGCTGCCGCAGACGCCGCAGGTGCGCATAGTCATCCGTCATGCGATCCGCGGCGATCTCCGCCGCCAGGCCGAAGGCGGCGATCAGCGGTGCCGGCATCGTGCCGGGCCGCAGGCGCCGCTGCTGCCCGCCGCCGAACAACATCGGCAGCACATGACAACCCGGCCGCTCATCGACGTACAGCGCGCCAATACCCTTCGGCCCATAAACCTTGTGCGCCGTCATCGACATCATGTCGACCGGCAGGCGATCAAGGTCAAGCGGCAACTTGCCAACCGACTGTGCTGCGTCGACATGGAACAGGACGTCGCGCTCGCGACACGCCTCGCCAAGGCTCTCGATATCCTGTACCGCACCGGTCTCGTTGTTGACGTGCATGATCGACACGAGCTGTGTGTCGTCCCTGATAGCCGCCTCGAGCGTCTCCCGCGCCAGCACGCCACTCGCGTCCGGCTGCAACCAGGTAACCTCAAAGCCCTGCGTCGAGAGCGCGTCCAGAGCATCTGTAACGGCCTTGTGCTCGGTACGCATGCTGATGAGATGGCGCCCCTTGTTGTCGCGAAAACGAGCCGCGCCCATGATGGCGAGGTTGTCTGACTCCGTCGCACCGGACGTCCAGACGAGTTTCGTTGGCGCGGTGTTGAGCAGGCCTGCCAGCTGTTCAGTCGCAACCTCGATCCGTGCCGTTGCGACTCTGCCTGCCGCGTGCGTTGATGACGGGTTGGCGAACTCGTGCGTCATGATCTCGGCCATGAGCGCACTGACTCGCGCATCTACCGGCGTGGATGCCGCGTAGTCCAGGTAGACGAGGTCGTCGCTCACGCGCCACCCTTTTTCATGCGCTCAATCGCGGTGAGGATTCCGCGCAGGATATTGACTTCGTTCACGTCCGGGCGCGCACGGATGAACAGGCGTCGCAGCCGTCGCATCAGGTGTCGCGGGTTGTCCGGATCAAGGAAGCGAATATCGGTCAGCACCTGCTCAAGATGCGTGTAGAAGTGCTCCATGTCGCCCGATGTCGCCGCGGGCGTCTCTGCCTCGTAGATTGGCCCAGGGTCGACGCTTTGTGCACAGCGGATCTCGTAGGTGAGGACCTGCACGGCCATCGCGAGGTTCAGCGACGAGAATTCGGGGTTCGTCGGAATCGTCAGCAAAGTATCGCAATGATCAAGGTGTTCATTGCTCAGACCCGACTTCTCCGGGCCGAATACAGCCGCGACCGTACCCTGCTCACTCTCGCTCAATAACCGTGCTGCACAATCGCGCGGCGCCATGCAGGGCCAGCTGATGCTGCGAGACCGGGCACTGGCACCGGCGACGTACACGCAGTCGGCAATCGCATCTTCAAGCGTCTCGAAGACGCGCGCACTATCCAGGATATCGCTGGCACCCGACGCACGCACGGTCGCATCTTCGTGAGGAAACACTTTCGGCGCCACCAGGGCCAGATCTGACAGCCCCATGTTCTTCATGGCACGGGCGACGGCCCCGATATTGCCAGGGTGAGTGGTTCCGACAAGGACAATTCGTATCGACATCTGTAGCGTACTTTGGCCAAAGTCGGGTATTCTAACGCCCCGGCGGCGCGGAACCCTAGCCGCCATTGCTCTTTATACAGACGGAATCGTTCCATGCACGCTTTACTGAATGTTGCAGTAATGGCTGCGCGCAGCGCAGGCAACTCGCTAATTAGAAACCTGAATCGACTCGAGAAACTCAATGTTGAGGTGAAGGGCTATAACGATTACGTCAGCGATGCCGATCTCAAAGCCGAGCAGATCGTCATCGAGACCATCCACAAGCACTACCCGGATCACGCCATACTTGCCGAAGAATCCGGTGTGCAGGGCGATTCCGATCACGTCTGGATTATCGACCCGCTGGACGGCACCACCAACTACCTGCACCGCTTTCCCGTATTCGCCGTGTCTATCGGCGTGCAGGTTAGCGGCCGCATGGAACACGCGGTCATCTACGACCCGATCAGCCAGGAGCTGTTTACGGCGTCGCGCGGCGAGGGCGCACAGGTTGATGGCCGCAAGATTCGGGTTAGCGGGCAGCGCGAGCTTGAGCGTTCGCTGATCGGTACCGGTTTCCCGTTTCGGCAGAAGGACCAGGAACTGGGTCCTTACATGAAAATGCTCGAAAAGGTCATCAAGAATACTTCCGGCGTGCGTCGCCCGGGTGCCGCAGCGCTGGATCTGGCATACGTAGCCGCTGGCCGCCTCGACGCATTTTTCGAAACGGGCCTTTCGAGCTGGGATCTGGCCGCGGGCAGCCTGCTTATTCGCGAAGCCGGCGGCATCGTCAGCGGCCTGGATGGCAGCGAGAAATACCTCGACAACGGGCACGTGCTGGCCGGCACGCCGAAGATCTACGCCGATGTTGCCAAACTGTGCTCTGCCGAGATCAAGTCACTGCTGGCCTGAGGCCTGGAGACGACTGTCCTCTATCTACGCGAGCACAACACTCCGTCACACGTGTTATTCAAGGCCTGCGCTGTTGCGCAATCGGCGCAGCTGTTTGCGGTCAAAGCCCATGCTCTTCAGGTCGCCAGCGAACTTGTAGAACGTGCGGCGTAACAACAACGCCGGGTTGCGACTCTTTCGTTGCCGCGTACCGATGGTCGACTCCGACGCCAGGGCAGACACTTTCACCAACGTCGGGCTCAACGCGAATATCGGGACTCCGTGCAGCCATTTCTTCTGCAGGAACTTGTCTACCGGAGCGATCAACGTTGCGCTGGCATCAATCAGGGATTTGGCAGCCTCCGGGTTCAATGCGTAGGCAGTCATGCACAGTGGTACATCTGACAAGTAGTGCAACTGCATCCCGTCGCGGCTGATGATCTGGAAGGTGGCCGGCCTCAGGTGGTTCTTCGGCCGCTTGCGCAATCGATGGAATCTCTCCAAGCGGACAAAACCGTACTTGTCGGCCAATTCATGGATGATCGGTAAGGCGTCGGCAAATCCGTTTTCGAGATGGAAATCGTCTTCCAGTACCAGTATCGACTCCTGCAGCTCCACGCACTTCTTCCACAGCCCCAGGTGACTCGCATAGCAGCCTATTTCGGCTGCCAGCGGTTCTCGCAGGGTATTCAGCCGGTACAGCCGGCGATCAATGCCAGTGAAGCACGTGTTGAGTGATTCGGCGCCCTCTGCCGCGTCAAAGAAACGAAAACTGACGCCTGCTGCATCCAGTTGCTGGCTGGCAGCAGCACGCCGCTCGGCGGCGTTCTTCAGGCTGATTACAAAGACTTTCATGTCCAATCCCAGTGCACGACATCATGTCAGACACCACGACCGTAAAGAAGCGGTCGGAACTACATTGTGCTCGTCGCTACGGCAGGTCGTCAATCAGGCTCGGGTCCTTGATCGGCTCCAGCAGGTCCTGCGCATTGACATCAAGCTCGAGCGCGGTCGCGCCAGCCGTGTAGATTGACGAATATGTACCGACGATGATGCCGATAATCAGGGCGATGGAAAACGGTGCGATGGACTCACCACCAAACACCAGCAAGGCACCCAGTACCAGCAAGGTCGTCAGACCCGTGATCAGGGTTCGCGCCAGCATTTCGTTGATCGACGTGTTCATCGACTCTTCGGCGCTGATGCCGCGCAACTTGAAGAAGTTCTCGCGAATTCGGTCGAACGCGACCACGGTGTCATTCAGCGAATAACCGACAACCGCCAGCAGTGCCGCCACGACCGTGAGATCGAACGGAAAGTGGAAGAACGAAAAGAAGCCAACCGTCACGATCGCATCGTGCGCAAGGGCCACAACGGCGCCGGTTGCAAACTTCCACTGAAAACGAAACATGATGTAGGCAAAGATCAGCAACAGCGCAATGATCATGGCCAGGCCACCCTGCTCTGTCAGCTCTTCGCCAACCTGCGGCGTTACCGTTTCGACACGGCGCAGTTCGATGTTATCTCCGGTCGCGGCCAGCGTTGCCTGCAACTGCTCACGCATGACGTTGGTATCGATATCCGGCTGCGGCGGCAAGCGCACGAGTACGTCGGTCTCAGCGCCAAAACTCTGCACCAGCGCCTCGTCGAATCCGGCATTGGCCAGGGTCTCGCGAATGTTGTCCAGATCGGCTGCCTGCGGATAGCCGATTTCCAATAACACACCGCCGGTAAAATCGATGCCGAAATTCAGGCCGCGGGTAGACAGCGACACAATGGACGCCACCACGACAATCAATGATATTGCCAGCGCGATACGGCGACGACCTTTGCTGAGAAAGTCGATTGTCGTTGTTTTCTTGATAAATCGCATCAGGGTATTCCTAGATCGGCAGTGACTCGACCCGGCGGCCGCCGAAGACGAGATTTACAATGGAACGCGTGCCGACAATTGCGGTGAACATCGACGTCAGAATGCCGATCGACAGGGTGATCGCAAATCCCTTGATAGGACCGGTACCCAGACCAAACAGGATCATGGCCGCGATCAACGTGGTGACGTTGGCATCCGCAATCGAGGAAAAGGCTTTTTCGTAGCCCGCGTTAATAGCCGCCTGCGGCGACACGCCGTCGGCAAGCTCCTCGCGTATTCGCTCGAATATAAGCACGTTGGCATCCACCGCCATACCGACAGTCAGGACGATGCCCGCAATACCCGGCAGGGTGAGCGATGCGCCAAGCGCCGACAACACGGCGACGATGAAGACGAGATTCGACAGCAGCGCTACATTAGCGATCAGGCCGAAGCCGCGGTAGTAAACTGCCATGAACAGGATGACGGCGATGAAACCGATCTTTATCGCGTTGAAGCCGCGGTTGATGTTGTCTTCACCGAGGGTTGCGCCGACCGTGCGTTCGTCGATCTTGTAGACGGGTGCAGCCAGTGCTCCGGCGCGCAGCAGGAGCGCCAGGTCGCGCGCCTCGACAGGCGTCAGGCCGGTAATCTGGAAGCTGTTCTTGAACACGCCGCGAATTGTCGCCGTGTTGATAATCTCTTCTGTCTTGATTGTGCGTGTCTCGGGCTCGCCACCACGCAGGAATGTCTCGCGGCGTGTTTCAATGAATACCGTCGACATCGGTTTGTTGAGGTTGTTTTGCGTCGTCTTCAGCATGTTGCCGCCACCCGCAGCATCCAGCTTGATAAAGACGGCGGGTGAGCCTTCGCTGAAGCCGGCTTCGGCATCCGTGATCTGGTCACCCGACGCAACGACGCTGCGTTTCAGCATTTGCGACTCCTCTGCGCCGCGGCCAGAGTAACGGCGCGAACCCGGCTCATCGCCGGAAGTATCGACGAGGCGAAACTCCAGCGTCGCGGTAGCCGTCAGGATCTTGTCCAGCTGGTTCGGGTCCTGTACACCCGGCAATTGCACGACGATGCGATCGGTGCCCTGGCGCTGCACCAGTGGTTCGGCGACGCCGAGCTGGTCGACACGATTCCTGAGCGTCGTGATGTTTTGCTCGATCGCAAAGGTCTGGCGCTCCTTGATCTGCGCTTCGGTCATGCGCACATTCAGGGAATTGCCATCGGCACTTTCGCTGACCAGCACATCCGGGTCCGCGTCGACAATGATGTCGCGCGCCTTCTGCAGGTCTTCGGGGCCGGTCAGCCGCACGTTCACCACGTTGTTCTCAAGTGTGACCCGGTGGCGCACGCGCGCATCGCGCAGCCGCTCACTGAAGTCCTGCTCATAGGCCATCATGCGGCTCTCGACCGCGGACTCCATGTCAACTTCGAGCAACACGTAAACACCGCCGCGCAGGTCAAGGCCCAGGCTCATGGGGCTCAAGCCCAGCCCGCGAACCCATGCCGGCAACTTCGGTGCCAGCGTCAATGCTACGCCGGCGTCGTCCGCATGCCGTTCACGCAAACGATCGCCTGCCACAGCCTGGTCTTCAACACTGTCAAAGCGCAGCACCGCGCGACCATCGATGATGTAAGACGCCTCGGGCGTGACGCCTCCGTTCTCAACCGTGCGCACGAAATTCTCGAGTTGTTCTGTCGAAAAACCGTCACCGTCGCTATCGGCAAGTTGCACGGCAGGCACGCTGCCATACATGTTCGGCAGTGCGAACAGTATGCCTGCGAGCAGGACAACGAGTACGAGGGCGTTAAGCCAGGCAGGATACTTATTCATGATTAGTCTGCGACTGCCCGTCAGGCTTCGTCGTAGGTTCCTTTCGGCACAACGGCGGAAACGCTGGCTTTCTGCACCTTGATTTCGGTGCTGTCATTCACTTTCACAACAGCGTAGTGATCGCTGACGCCAGTGACCTTGCCGAGGATACCGCCGGCGGTCAGGACTTCGTCGCCAACCTGCAGCGCCGAAACCAGTTCCGCGTGCTGCTTCTGCTTTTTTTGCTGTGGGCGGATAAGCAGGAAGTAGAAAGCGCCGAAGATAATGAGCATCGGGAACAGGAAGCCGAACGGACTCGGTTCCGCTGCACCCTGTGCGAATGCGTTCTGTATGAAAAAATCCATGATAGTCAGGTTCTTGTATTAGTTGGTGTGGCGAGGTCGCCCGAAAAAGAGCGCGGTATTATGGCACAGAGCATTCGACCTTGGGGTTAGATTTTATTTTTCAAACACTCGGCGCAGTTCGGCGACCGTCTCGCTGAGGTTTCCGGCGTCTATCGCCTCTCGCAGACTCGCCATAAGTTGCTGATAATAATGAAGATTGTGAATTGTCGCGAGGCGCGGGCCGAGAATCTCGCCGCATTTCACGAGGTGCCGAAGATACGCCATGCTGTAGTGCTGGCAGGTGTAGCACTCGCAATCCGGGTCGGCAGGCCCGGTATCGTCGCGGTAGCCGGCATGGCGAAACTTGACCACACCTTTGGAGGTATACAGCTGTCCATTGCGGGCGTGCCGGGTGGGAATCACGCAGTCAAACATGTCGATGCCGCGCAACACCGCTTCCGCAATATCGACCGGCGTGCCCACGCCCATCAGGTAGCGCGGCTTGTCGGTCGGCATCTTCGGCATGAGGTCATCGAGCACCTGCAGACGCTCTTCCTCAGGCTCACCGACAGCGAGACCGCCAACCGCGTAGCCGTCGAAGCCGATATCGGTCAGCCCGCGCAATGACTGCTCACGCAGCGATGCATACATGCCGCCCTGCACGATGCCAAACAGGGCCTCACCCCGCTCCGGCTCCTGTCGTTTGAGCTCGTCGAACGCCTTGCGACTGCGCGCCGCCCAGCGCAGCGACAATTGCATGGACGTCAGCGCCTCTGCTTCAGTGGCCGGATACGGCGTGCATTCGTCGAAGATCATGGTGATATCAGCATTCAGTTCGTGCTGTACCTCAATGGAACGCTCCGGGCTCAGGAACACCTCGTCACCATTGACCGGCGACTGGAAACGCACACCCTCTTCCGAGAGCTTGCGCATGTCCGCCAGGGAGAACACCTGGAATCCGCCGGAGTCCGTCAGGATGGGGCCGTGCCAGTTCATGAACTCATGCAACCCGCCGTGCTTGCGAATGATCTCGGTGCCGGGCCGCAGCATCAGGTGAAAGGTGTTGCCGAGGATAATTTCCGCGCCGTCCGCCGCAACCTCTTCCGGAGTAACGCTCTTGACCGTGCCGTACGTGCCCACCGGCATGAAGACCGGCGTGTTGATCTCGCCGCGCCGAAACGTGAGCTTGCCGCGCCGCGCGGCCCCGTCGCTACTGTGGATATCGAACTTCATGAGTTGCCCGCATGCAGGAACATCGAGTCACCGTAGCTGAAGAAGCGGTACTTCTCCCGCACTGCGTGCTGGTACGCGCAGAGGATGCGCTCGCGCCCGGCGAAAGCAGACACCAGCATCAGGAGGCTGGATTGCGGCAGGTGGAAGTTGGTAATCATGGCGTCCACGGAACGAAACTCGTATCCCGGCAGGATAAAGAGATCGGTCTCGCCGTTAAAGGGTTGAATGTCCCCGCTTTGCGACGCGGTCTCCAACGCTCGTACCGACGTCGTGCCAACGGCGATCACACGGCCACCCGCGGCTCGTGTTGCCTGCACGGCTTCGCAACATGCCGCCGTGAGCTCCACTCGTTCGCTGTGCAAGCGGTTGTCGCGAATCTGCTCTTCACGCAGATTCTGGAACGTGCCGGCACCCACATGCAGTGTTACCCACGCATGCGCCACCCCCAGCGCAAGAGTCTCCTGCAGCATGGCCTCGTCGAAGTGCAATCCGGCCGTAGGCGCGGCCACCGCACCGGGGTCTCGTGCATACACGGTTTGGTAACGATCGATGTCTTGTGGTGTCGCCTCGCGCTCGAGGTACGGCGGCAGCGGCACTTCGCCAATCGCCTCAAGCAGCTGCAGAACCGGTGTCGAGAAACGCAGCAGGAAGAATTCTCCCGAGCGCCCGGTTACGACGGCGTCACTGCCGTCTGCAAACAGCAACCGGGAGTCAGTCCTGGGAGTTTTGCTGGCACGAACGTGAGCGACAGCATCGTGCTCTCCCTGAACGCGCTCGATCAGGACCTCGGCCTTGCCGCCGGTTTCCTTCTGCGCCGGCAAACGTGCGGCAATGACCCTGGTGTCGTTAAAAACCAGCAGATCGCCGCGGCGCAGCATTTGCGGCAGCTGCGCAAAACGCCGGTCTGTCAGATCGGCCGCAACCTCGAGAAGGCGGCTGCCACGACGATTAGGCGCCGGAAAGCGGGCAATCAGTTCGTCGGGCAGCTCGTAGTCAAAGTCGCTTATGCGCATGGGCGCGCAATATAACAGACGTCTGTCAGGTCCTCTCGTCTTCCTTGACTACCGCGAGTGGCGCTCGCGGCACTATTGCGATGACCGGTCTTGACCTCGGCTCCTCGCCGAGGAACTCCAGCAGCATGCCGGATTGTTGTGCCTCGGGAATCTCGATCTGCAGCTTCTCGCGTTTCTTGTTGCGCATGATCTGCAGCTCGAGCTTCTCGCCAGGCTCGTAAGAGCCGAGGATGCGCATGGCGTGTCCTACACCGTCCGGCTTGCGGCCGTCGATGCTCTGGATAACGTCACCGTCCTGCAACTTCAGGGCATTGGATTCAGGAGCGCTAACCACCAGCAATCCTTCTTTGGCACCAAAGTAGCTACCGAGGCCTTCATTCAACTCGACCAGTTCCATGTCGCCCCAGCTGTTGCCGCCAAAACCGAACGCGAAGTTGTGCTTGAACTCCCGGACAATGTCGGGCGCCATGTGCACGTCAGGCATACGCGGCATGTCGAAACCCCTGCCTTGCCACACGAAGCTGTTTGCAGCGGCAACCTTTGGCTCGACTTCGACCTTGCCGACGTTGCCGCCGCGCAGGTATTCGATCGACAACTTGTCGCCTTCCTCAACACCGTTCATGAACTCCAGCAGCCGCTTCATCGCCGTTTGCGGACTATCGGCACTGAGTGACTCACCGTTGATCGACGTGATGATGTCGCCGGCACGCAGGCCCGCATCGTCAGCAGCAGCACCCGGGGTCACGCCCATGACGCTGACACCCTCGACCGGTCCTGTCTCATTTTCGGAACCGATGGTGACACCAAGGCGAGGCTTGTTGTCGACGGAGAAGAACTGCCGCTCAATGTCCATCCGCTTCGGCAGGCGCTCCTCGGTCAGCTCGGCAATCGTACGCGCCGCCTCTGCCATTTTCTCTTCCGCCTCGCGTAGCCGCTGCTCAACTTCCAGCTCTCTCGCTTCAGCCGCGCGCAGACGCTCATCGTCACCGCTCTGCGCAATTACCTGCCCGGTAAACAGCAGCGCTGCTACAGCAGGGATAAGAATTTTAAAGGTCTTCATTTCACCAATCTCCGTTGTACTCAAAATGCCGTCCGTTGCGCCTGCGCGTAGCGCAAACGGAACAGCGTCTTCATCAACCGGACGCGCTCGCGCCAGAAGATCTCCTCATTGTCCGGGGACAGCTGTGCACCCGGGTCATTCAACTGGTAATCAATTGCGGCGATGCGCTCCTCGAGTTCATGGATCGTCGCCGCGGTGCTGGCACGCATGACCCGCGGGTCATCGGGCAAGGCACGTAAGTCACTTTCGATCTGCCGCGACTCCACCTGCAGCGCTCGCAGTTTTTCCTGCGGCGTTTGTTCCGCTACCGCCGCCACCGGCGGAACCGTCGGGAATACCTGCTCGGGCGACCGCAACAGCCCGGGTGCGACAAACACGGCCAGAGCAACCGCCGCCGCCAGGCCGGCCGCGTACCAGGTCGATGGTCGTCGTAGCAGCGACTTGCCCATCAGGCCCTCGGCTTCTGCCTGAGCGCGTATGCGTTCCCAGACAACCCGCGGCGGCGGCGTCTCGGGCAAGCGCCGCAGTCCTTCCTGCAACGCGTCGCGCTCGTCCATTGTCAGTCCGTAAATCATCTCGTCTTCCTTCCTGTCGCTGCTCATGCTCAGCAACTCCTCATCAGTTCCGCATCACTCGCGGTTTGTTCATTTGCCAATTGCAACATCGGTCGCAAGCGCTGGTAGGCGCGGGATAGCTGGGACTTGGAGAAACTCTCCGACTTGCCCATCAATTGCGCTATCTCCTTGTGCGTGAATCCTTCAACGTCGTGCAGCCAGACCACGGTGCGGCTCACAGACGGCAGGTTCGCCAGCGCCGAATCCAGGTCCAGCGCATCATCGGGATGCGCGGACACGCCATGTGTCGCGGCGTCACCCGCCGTGAACTCATCCCAGTCGTCGGCCAGCGACTGGCCGCGGGCGGTCCATGCCGAGCGCAGGTACATCAGCGACTTGGTCACCGCGATCCTGCGAATCCAGCTGCCGAGCGCCGCCTCGCCACGAAACCTGGCGATTGAGCGCATGATCTCGATGAAAGTCTCCTGCACGAGGTCCTCGGCCTGCGCCGGCACCCGTGTGAACCTCAGGCAGATCGAGTACACCGGCGTCGCGAACGCGCGGTAGATAATCTCGTGCGCCTTGGCATCACCGCGGGCGGCTCGCTTTACGATCGCCTGGTCAATCTTGATGTCAGCAAACTTGCTCATATCTGGCATGTTAGATGCTCTTGCACAAAAAAGAGTCGCAATTCGGCCAGCTTTTTTTATACTGTGCGCCCTCTTCAATATGCCGGGATGGCGGAATTGGTAGACGCAGCGGACTCAAAATCCGCCGGTGGCAACACCTTGGGGGTTCAAGTCCCCCTCCCGGTACCAATTCAATACGACGACGATGAACTTTTGCTCAAAATGCGGTGCCGGCGTATCACGCCTGATTCCTCCCGGCGATAATCGCGAGCGCTGGGTATGCGAATCCTGCGAAACCGTGCATTACCAGAATCCACTGCTGGTGGTTGGCTGTGTCGCCGAACAGGACGGCAAAATCCTGTTATGCAAACGCGCCATTGAGCCGCGTTACGGTTTTTGGACCGTCCCGGCCGGCTTCATGGAACTCGGCGAATCGCTGGCACAGGGCGCTGCCCGTGAGACCCGCGAGGAGGCCTGCGCGGAGATCGAAATCGGCCACATGTTTGTTTCGGTTGACGTTATCGATGCCGGACAGGTGCACGTGTTCTTCACGGGCAAATTCAGCGGCAGTTACGGCGCGGGTGACGAGAGCCTCGAAACGAAACTGTTTGCCCCGCAGGACATTCCCTGGGACGAACTCGCTTTCCAGAGTGGCCGTTTTGCCTTGCAGAAGTATATCGAGGACAAGGGCCTCGACAACGGCGTGCACTTCCACGAGCTCAGGCGCGCGAAAGAGTCGAACGACTAAAGGCTACTTCTGCTCTGCTCAGGACTGCTGCCCTGCTCAGTGGTTTGGGATTTGTCAGGGGTGGCTGGCTGCGCCGGCCTGAAGCCTCTGCAGCAATGCCGCAGGCGGCAGATAGCCGCCGATCAAAGTACCGTCATCAAGAACAATGGCCGGCGTGCCGCTGAGCCCGACATCGCGACCGAGCTTGTAGTGCTCAGCGATCATCGATGCGTCGCACTGGCCCGATGCGAAGCCCTGGTCGCGTTTCGCCATCGTTAAAGCGTAATTGCGATCCTGCGCGCACCAGACATTTTCGGCGGTATTCCAGGATTTCGTCGCCGGACCACTGCGCGGATACAGCATGTAGCGCACTTCGATGCCCTTCGCCATGTAGTCATCAATTTCGTTGTGCAGCTTGCGGCAGTAGCTGCAGTCGACGTCGGTAAAGATCGTGACGGAGTACTGCACCTCGTCCGGTGAAAAGCGGATGACGTCATCGTCGCTGACACCGGCAAGCAGCACCTTGCGGGCATCTGTGCGGGTCTTTTCAGAGAGGTTCACCTGCGTGTTGAGGTCAATCATGTCGCCCTGCAGCAGGTAGCGGCCATCGGCCGATACGTAGGCGACGATCGGCCCTGTATGAATGGTGTACCAGCCGGGCACCGGGCTTGGATTGATGTCTTCAGGCTTGATCGCCTCGAACATCTCGGTAACGGTGACACGCACTTTGGCAAGCTCATCGGCATCTGCCGCGTGCACGGCAAACGGCAACATAGCAGTAGCCAGGATCAGGATTCGGGTTACAACACGGCTCATCAGGAACTCTCGAAAATCAGCAAGTCTGCGTCTGTGGACACGTTACATGAGTCGCGGTTCCCCAGAAGCGCGCCAAGTGTAGCCTAGCCGCGCGGATGATGCTCGCCGTGCAGGTCCTTGAGTCGCTCGCGGGCGACGTGCGTGTATATCTGGGTTGTGGAGAGATCGCTGTGGCCCAGCAGCATCTGTACGACGCGCAGGTCAGCACCGCGATTCAGCAGGTGCGTCGCGAAAGCATGTCGCAGGCTGTGCGGTGACATCTTCTGGCGTATACCCGCCTTCTCGGCGTAACGCTTGATGATGTGCCAGAACGCCTGGCGCGTCATACGATCGCCACGACGCGTCGGGAACAGGTAGTCCGTCTGGCGCTCAAGCAGGATTTCCATGCGCGGGCCGTTGATAAACTCCTGCAACCAGCGCTGCGATTCCTCGCCCAGCGGAATCAGTCGTTCCCGGTCGCCCTTGCCCACGATGCGCAGAACGCCCTGGTTAAAGTTGACCTGCGACTGCTTCAGGTTGATCAATTCAGAGACCCTGAGGCCTGTTGCATACAGCAATTCGAGCATCGCACGGTCACGGTGACCCAGCGGCTCATCGGTATTGGGGGCATTCAGAAGTGAGTCTACTTCGTCTTCCGTCAGCGACTTCGGCAACGAGCGGCCGATACGCGGCATTTCGATATCGGCAGTTGGATCACTGTCACGCATACCTTCGCGCATAATGTAGCGAAAAAAGCGTCGGAAACTGGAAAGCTGGCGTGCTGTTGAGCGCGGCTTCGCACCACTTTCAACGCGTTTCGCAATGAAGTCCAGCAGGTCTGCCTTGTTGGCCATTTCGATGGTTTTGTCGGTTTCCGACAAGCCACGGCCAAGTGTCATCAGGTCTGCACGGTAAGCACCGAGCGTGTTCTGTGACAGCCCACGTTCGATCCAGATTGCATCAAGAAACCGGTCGACCAGCTCTTCAGAGCGGGCAACGGTCTTCGATTCCGGCTTGTTGTGTTTAGTACTTCCCATAGCATCCATCTGGTTTGTTCAGCAGTCCATTGCCGAGTAGCATCAGAGTATGCTGGCAGCGACGTTTACATAAAGTGATTCGTGTCACAATCCGCGCAATCTGGGGAATCTACGCCTGGATCGTGTTTGCAGCCGTGGTCCTGGTGACGCTGGTACTCGTGGCCGTGGTGCCTGGACAGGCGCGCCGCGACCGCATTTCCACCGCAACATCACGCGCGGCGTTCATTCTCAGCGGCATCAGAACCACCGTTTCCGGGCGGCAGAACCTGCCAGAGGGTTACAGCGTGGTCGTTGCCAATCACGCCAGTTATATCGATGGCCCCTTGTTGAAAGGATACCTGCCTGCGGGCTTCAGTTTTGTGATCAAAGGCGAAATGCGAGACATTCCCGTGGCGCATTTTCTGCTGCGTCGCGCGGGTGCCCG
This sequence comes from uncultured Gammaproteobacteria bacterium, assembly GCA_963698425.1. Lineage (GTDB taxonomy): Bacteria > Pseudomonadota > Gammaproteobacteria > Steroidobacterales > Woeseiaceae > UBA1847. Next base: position 212,673 of record CAVOQR010000010.1, read on the forward strand.
CTTCGTGGAACGACATCACAGCGGCGGCAGCGCCAGGGACGCCCGGGCAATCGTCAAGGCCGCAAAAGACGGCCAGTCGCTCGCATTTTTCGCCGAAGGCACCTTCCGCGCGGAGCCCGGCGTCGATCGTTTCCGCCCGGGTGCCTTTGTTGCCGCCATCCGCAGCGCCATGCCGGTGGTTCCGGTGGCGATCAGCGGCACACGCCATATCCTGCCGGCCAAGCGCTGGATGCCGTGGCCCGGGCCGGCGCACATTGAAATATTGCCTGCCATTTATCCCGGCGACGACAGCTATGTCGATAGCAAGACGCTCGCCGAGGCAAGCCGCCAGCGAGTGCTGGCAGCGCTGGACGAACCGGACCTGCTGGCCTGAATCGGCTACCGCAATGTCAATATTGCACTGCCTGGATTTTTGCACGACAGTAAGCCGCCAGTTGTATTCGCCCGAACCAGACCGGAGCCCCAGATGAGTTCAGAAGCCGTCGTCATTGTCGCCGCCAGGCGTACACCTATCGGTGCGTTCCAGGGTGCACTTAGTGGTGCAACCGCACCGCAGCTTGGCGCTGCAGCCATTGCCGCCGCGGTCGCCGACGCCGGCATTGATGCCGCAGATATCGACCAGGTACTGATGGGCTGCGTGCTGCCGGCTGGCCTCGGACAGGCCCCCGCGCGCCAGGCTGCGCTGGCCGCCGGCGTGCCGATGGGCGTGCCCTGCACTACCGTCAACAAGATGTGTGGCTCTGGCATGAAGACCATCATGCTCGGATACGACATGATCAAGGCCGGCAGCGCGGCCATCGTTGTCGCCGGCGGACTCGAGTCGATGTCGAATGCACCGTACCTGCTGCCAAAGGCACGCAGCGGCTATCGCATGGGTCACCAGGAGGTGCTGGACCATATGTTTTGTGACGGCCTGCAGGATCCGTACGAAGGCGAGATGATGGGGCACTTCGCTCAGAACACGGCCGACAAGTATGACTTCACACGTGCAGCGCAGGATGCTTTCGCCATTGAATCCGGCACGCGCGCCAAACGCGCGCTCGCCGCTGGCGACTTCAAGGCAGAAGTCGCAGCCGTGACGATATCGGGCCGCAAGGGCGATGTCGTCGTCGAGGAAGACGAAACCCCGGGAACAGTGAACCTGGAAAAGATCCCGACCTTGCGCCCTGCGTTTCGCAAGGACGGCACCGTCACGGCTGCCAGCTCCTCATCGATATCGGACGGTGCAGCCGCCGTGCTCCTGATGAGTGAGAGCGTCGCCAACGAGCGCGGTCTCAAGCCGCTGGCCAGAATCGTCGGCCACTCGAGCTTCGCCCAGGAACCTGCGTGGTTTACAACGGCGCCGGTGTTCGCTGTGAAGACCCTGCACGAGAAACTCGGCTGGACGCCCGATGATGTCGACTTGTACGAGATCAACGAGGCCTTTGCCGTCGTCACCATGGCCGCCATGACTGACGTTGGTCTCGAACATGCGAAGGTCAATGTCAACGGCGGTGCCTGCGCACTCGGTCATCCGATTGGCGCCTCCGGCGCGAGAATTTCAGTAACGTTGCTGCACGCCCTGCGTGCCCGCAACCTGACGCGTGGCATCGCGTCTCTCTGTATTGGCGGCGGCGAAGCTGTCGCCATCGCAATCGAAGTCATCTAGACAGGAAACAGATATGGAACTTGCCAAAGCGAAGGCCGTTATCACCGGCGGCGCATCAGGACTGGGGTTTGCTACGGCGGAGCGCGTCATCGCTGCCGGCGGTCACGTTGTGCTGCTCGACATCAATGAAGAACACGGCGCCGCCGCTGCCGACAAGCTCGGCGAGCGCGCTGCGTTTGTGATGACCGACGTCAGCGATGAAGACAACGTCAGGGCATCAATCGCTGCAGCGGCAGAGTTCATGGGCGGTATTACTCTCGCCGTTAACTGCGCGGGCATTGCCACCGCCGGGCGCACGTTGGGCAGAGACGGCCCGTGGCCGACAGCGAAATTCAACATGGTCATCCAGGTGAATCTCATCGGCAGTTACAACGTCACCAAGGAAGCGGCTGCAATCATGATGAACAACGATCCGAATGCGGATGGTGAACGCGGTGTTGTGATCAGCACCGCATCGATTGCTGCATTCGAGGGACAGATCGGACAGGCCGCCTACTCCGCCTCCAAAAGTGGTGTGGTCGGCATGATGTTGCCGCTCGCGCGCGAATTCGCGCAATTCGGCATCCGGGTCAATACGATAGCGCCCGGCGTATTTCTCACGCCGATGGTTGCCGGCATGCCTGAAGAGGTACAGGAATCACTGGGATTGCAGGTGCCGTTCCCGCCGCGACTCGGCAGACCGGAAGAGTACGCAAGTGCAGCTGCGTTCATCTACGAGACCGCCATGGTCAATGGCGAGACCATTCGCGTAGACGGCGCCATTCGCATGCAACCCAAATAGTCAGACGTAACCTGCGCTAGTCGAGAATCTCCGCGCGTGCTCTGGCGCGTGCCATCATTTTTCTGCGCAGCTGTTGCAGCGCTTTTCTGCTGTCATTATCAAGGTCAGCGGGAAAGGAGGCGAACGCCGTTAGCATGGCGATGTCGTTCGCGTCGGCCAGGATGGCATTCATATGCTTCAATTCCTGCTCGATTCTGTCCAGGGTCAGGTCCGACACGTCACTCTCCAAAAAGGTTTAGGGCAGTGAGGTTAGGCGCTGCCCGACCTTAATACAATGACGCAGCACGCGGTCTCGCAATTACATGCCTGAATAGTTGGGACCGCCGCCGCCCTCAGGAACGGTCCAGACAATGTTCTGGCGCGGATCCTTGATATCGCAGGTCTTGCAATGCACACAGTTGCCCGCGCTGATCTGAAACTGCTTGTTGCCATCCACGTCGACAACCTCGTAGACGCCAGCCGGGCAATAACGCTGCGCGGGCTCGTCGAAGTTAGGCAGGTTGTACTCAATTGGCAGTGCTTCGTCCCTGAGCTTCAGGTGCGATGGCTGGTCTTCTTCGTGAATCGTGCTCGACAGAAACACAGACGACAGCCGATCGAACGTAATCTTGCCATCGGGCTTCGGATAGTTGATCACGCTGGCGTCGCTCGCCTTGTCGAGACACTCGTGATCAGCGTCGCGGTTATGCAGCGTGAGTGGCAGCTTGCCGAAGAAGATATTCTGGTCGATAAACGTAAAGGCCGAGCCCAGCAGCGTGCCGAACTTGTGCAGGCCGGGACCGAAGTTGCGCCCCTTGTGCAGTTCCTTGTGGACCCAGGAGTCGCGCACACCCTGTTCATAATCGGTCAGTTCCGACTGGCCCTCGTCGCCTGCCGCCAGCGCCCGTTGCACGGATTCAGCCGCCAGCATGCCGGTCTTGATAGCAGTATGTGCGCCCTTGATTTTCACCCCGTTGAGGAATCCGGCGGCACAGCCGGTGAGCATGCCGCCCGGGAAGGTCAGCTTTGGCAGCGATTGCAGCCCACCCTTGTTGACCGCGCGTGCACCGTAGGCGATGCGCTCACCGCCCTCAAGGTATTGCAGGATCTTCGGGTGTTTTTTCCAGCGCTGGAATTCGTCGAACGGCGATAGATGCGGGTTGCGATAATTCAGGGCGACGATAAAGCCGGCGTACACCTGATTGTCTTCCGCGTGATAGAGAAAACCGCCGCCTTCCGTGTGGTTGTCCAGCGGCCAGCCCGCGGAATGCACGACCAGGCCTTCCTCGTGCTTGTCAGGGTTTATCTTCCACACCTCCTTGAAGCCGATGCCGTAGTGCTGCGGATCGGCATCCTGCCTGAGCGCGAACTTGTCCATCACCTGTTCGCTCAGATTGCCGCGTACGCCTTCCGCGAAGATCGTGTACTTACCGAGCAACTCGTAGCCCGGAGTGTATGACGACTTCTTTTCGCCATCCTTGCCGATACCCATGTCGCTCGTCGCGACACCGGTCACCCTGCCGTCAGAATCGTACAAAACCTCCGCTGCGGCGAAGCCTGGAAATACATTCACGCCCAGTGCTTCGGCCTGCTCGCCGAGCCACTGGCACAGGCGACCAAGACTGATGATGTAGTTGCCCTTGTTGTGCATCGGCCGCGGCACGAACAGGCCTGGCGTGCGTATCGATCCTGTCTCGCTGGTCATGAAATGGATATCGTCGCGGGTCACTGCCGTCTTCACGGGCGCACCTTTCTCCTGCCAATCGGGAAACAGCTCGTTGAGACCGGTTGGCTCGAAAACATTGCCCGACAGTATGTGAGCGCCAATCTCGGAGCCTTTCTCGACAACAACGACCGCAAGGCTGTCATCCAGCTGCATCAGTCGACATGCCGCGGCAAGGCCGGCCGGGCCACCGCCAACGATGACAACATCAAATTCCATTGCTTCGCGTTCGCTCATTACTTCAATTCCTTAATAGTGTGCGCGGCACATTCTAGCAGCCCATGTGGCAGCGTTTGAGCCGGAGATGTAATCTTGCCGTGCCGCGCTTCGGGCGCAATACACCAGTAAGGGTATTCTTGGACATACTTCGTGCCTACGAGCACAGCCTTCTGAAAGACGGACACGTCCGCGACGAGGCGCAGGTGGCGCTTGTGGCTGAGCTCGCAACCCTGCAACAGCGGCTGCAGGCATGCCAGCAGCCGCGCGGACTGCGAGCCTTGCTCGGTCTCGGCCGCAAAACACAGCCCGAGGTCGTCCGCGGCGCCTACATATGGGGCGGCGTTGGGCGCGGCAAGACCTTCATCATGGACCTGTTTTTCGACACCCTTGCGGTCGAAAAAAAACGCAGGGTCCACTTTCATCGCATGATGCACGATGTGCATGCGCGCCTGCAGCAGCTGGACGGCGTGGAGGATCCGCTCGACAGCATTGCCGCCGATATTGCGCGCGACACACGGGTGCTGTGCTTTGACGAATTTTTTGTCAGCGATATTGGCGATGCGATGATTCTCGGCCGCTTGCTCGACGGCCTGTTCCGTCGTGGCGTAACGCTGGTCACCACCTCCAATTCGCCGCCGGACGAGCTTTACAAAGATGGTCTGCAGCGCAGTCGTTTCCTGCCGGCGATAGAACTGATAACGGCGCACACCACGGTCATCAACATGGATGGCGGTGTCGACTATCGCCTGCGCCTGCTGCAGCGCGCCGGCACCTACCTGCACCCTGATGACGACGCCGCGAAGGACCGTCTGCAGCGCTTCTTCGATGACTCTGCGTCCAGTCATGTCGCAATTGATTCGCAACTCGAGGTCAACGGCCGCAGCATTCGCGCCCGGCAGAGCGCCAAAGGCATTGTCTGGTTCGATTTCGCAGACCTGTGCGATGGGCCGCGCAGCCAGTCCGACTATATTGAGATCGCACGCTGGTACCCGACCGTGCTGCTCTCGGGCCTGCCGGTGTTCGACGCCGACAGCGAAGACCAGGCGCGCCGCTTTATCGCCCTGGTGGACGAATTCTACGACCGCAACGTCAAGCTGATCCTGTCCGCAGCAAGCAGCATCGACGAGCTCTACCGGGGCAGCAAGCTGCGCTTCGAATTCGACCGTACCAGCAGCCGCCTGATCGAGATGCAGTCGACCGACTACCTCGCCTTGCCGCATCTGGCGTAACGCGCTACTGTCATCGCATATGGACGACGAACTGATTCTCGAGGAATTCCTGCCCTACCGGCTGGCGGTGCTGTCACACACGGTCAGCACCAATATCGCGGCGGTTTATGACAAACGCTTCGATCTGACCATTCCGGAATGGCGCGTCATTGCCATCGTCGGTCGCTTTCCTGGACTGTCTGCCGTCGAAGTCGCCGAACGCACGATGATGGACAAGGTCGCCGTCAGCCGTGCGGTCACCAAGTTGATCAAGAATGGCCGTCTCGACCGGCAATTTGCCGATGCGGACCGGCGCCGCTCAATTCTGAGCCTGTCCGAAGATGGCAAGCGTGTTCACGACGAGATCGCACCGTTCGCGCTGCAGTTCGAACGCGACCTGCTGCACGGACTCAGCGAAGAAGAAATAAAGAACTTCAATGTGGTGATGGAACGAATTCTCGGCAAGGCTCGCCTGATCGGCACGCCGCTGTCCTAGTCACCCAGGTCCGTTCGCACCTGGATCAGCTCCGGGAAGAACTCGACGTCAATGGCTTTCTTCAGGAACGACACACCGGATGACCCGCCCGAGCCGGGCTTGTGACCGATAATCCGTTCCACAGTCTTCAGGTGGTGAAAGCGCCAGAACTGGAAGTTGTTGGCAATATCCACCAGGGCTTCGCAGGTCTCGTACTCGACCCACATGTCCCGCGGCGCCTCGTACACGGTCCTTAGCACCGCAACGACGTCGTCGCGCTCGTCGCGCGTTTTACTGAAATCACGCTCGATCACATCTGCGGGCACCGGCAGGCCGGTGCGCGCGAGGTACATGAGAAACTCTTCATAGATGCTCGGCGCCTGCAGCGCTTTCTCAAGCTGCGCGTGCCATTCAGGCTGATGCTCGTAATAGCGCATCGTGCGACGGCTCTTGTTGCCAAGCACGAACTCCATAATGCGGTACTGCGCAGACTGAAAGCCTGACGCCTTGCCGAATACGTGCCTGAACTCCGCATACTCGCTGGGTGTGAGCGTATCCAGCACCTTCCACTGGCTGTACAGCTGGCTCTGGACCTGGCGCACGCGCGCCATGTTCTTGATCGCCTGGTTCAGATGACCGTCGCGCATGTGCTGTATGGCGCCCTGCAGCTCATGGAGAACCAGCTTGATCCACAGCTCAGCCACCTGGTGCTGAATAATGAACAGCATTTCGTCATGGTGCGGCGGGTCGCTTAAGGGTTGTTGCGCAGACAACAGCTGGTCGAGCCGCAAATAGCCTGTGTAATCGTCATCGCGCGACAAATTGCTATGAATAGATTGTTCAAGTTTGCGCTTCTTCATGCAGGTGCAGGCTACAGGTTCTGGGCTAATTGGCAACCGCAACTAGACAGTTGTTGCAAATGTAATTGTGTATAATTTGGCCCGCTCAGCACACACATGGACAACTCGTGACTCGACAACAAAATCGCAGGGGGAGCGACGCCAAAAAGGCGATCGTGGACAAGATCTTAAGGTCGCGGGTTAGTACCGAAGTCCTGCCCAACCGCAAGCAGGTGGTGCTGTTTCTCGACAAGTATTTCGCACATGTTCCGGTAGAAGACCTGCGCGGACGATCCGAGAAGATCATGGCCCGCGTTGCGCTGGATCACCTTGAGTTCGGCGCCGTGCGTCGCAAGGGCCGCTCGAAGCTGCGCATTTACAATCCGACGACCGAATCGCATGGCTACGAATCGTCGTACACGTTCATCGAGATGATCAACGAAGACATGCCGTTCCTGGTCGACTCAGTCTCGGCTGCGGTCACCCGCCAGGGGCTCGGCGTGCATATTACTGTCCACCCCATTGTCGCCGTTGTCCGCGACGCGAAGGGCAAGCTCGAGAAAATCACTGACAGCGATGCCAATGAGGGTATCCGCGAGTCCTTTATCCGCATCGCCGTCGATCGGGAAACCGATCCAAAACGCCTGAAACTGCTTGAACAGGAGGTATCGCGCGTACTGAGCGATGTCCGCGTTACGGTGCGCGACTGGCAGAAGATGCGCCGCCGCATGACTGAAACGCGCGACCTGCTGCAATTCGGTCCGATCGGCGTGGATGAGGAATTGCGCACGGAAAGCCAGGCCCTGCTCGACTGGTTTGTCGACGAGCGTTTCACGTTTCTCGGCTACCGCGAGTACAAGCTGGGCAAGCGCGGCAAGAAACTCGTGCTGCGTCCAGTCAAAGGCAGCGGGCTGGGGCTGCTCAGTCGTAATGACTCAGGCGGTAAGGAAACCGAGCTGACGCCGGAAATGACGCGCCTGTCGCGCTCACGCGGCTGGCTGATCATGACCAAGGCGAATTCGCGCTCAACTGTGCATCGCCCAACCTATCTCGACTACGTTGGCGTCAAAATTTACGACAAAGACGGCACACTGGTCGGCGAGCGCCGCTTTATCGGCCTGCTTACCTCCATTGCCTACAGCGAAAGTCCGCGCAACATTCCGCTGCTGCGTCACAAGGTCTCCAAGATACTCGAACGCGCGAAGGTCGATCGCAAAGCACATCGCGGCAAGGCGCTGTTGCACATCATCGACACGTTCCCTCGCGAGGAACTGTTCCAGAGTTCCGTGCAGGACCTTACGCGCACCACAGTCGGCATCCTCAATTTGCAGGATCGTCAGCGGGTACGCTTTTTTCTGCGACGCGACACGTTCAGGCGCTTCTTCTCCTGCCTCGTGTTCGTGCCGAAGGACAAGTACACGACATCCATACGGCGTCGGGTCGAGGCGATCCTGTTACAGGAGTTTGGCGGCATAGGCGTTGAATCGGCCGTCCAGATTTCCGATTCAGCGCTGGCACGCGTGCACATCATTGTGCGCACCCGGCAAGGCGAGCTACGTCCACGCATCAGCATCCAGAAAATCGAGAATCGCATCGCCGATGTTGTGATTACCTGGTCAGACCTGCTGCGCGATGAACTCATCGACGGATTCGGTCACGACAAAGGGTCCAGACTGGCACGCAGTTTCCGTGATGTTTTCCCGGCGGGTTACCAGGAAGACACCGATCCCGCGGAAGCTTGCAGTGATATCGAGTTTATCGACCACATGCTGACGCTTGGCGCGACCCGCTCTGTCAACCTGTATCGGCGCAAGGACGCCGGCCCGGGTCATGTCAACTTCATCATCTACCAGCGCGAGCGACCGATTCCGCTTTCCGATGCGCTGCCCGTGCTGGAGAACATGGGCGTCACCGTATTCACAGAGCGGCCTTACAGGCTGCAGCTGCAGGATGGCAGCGACCTCTGGATCCAGGACTTTCACCTGCGCCAGGACAGCGACATGGATGTCGACATCAAGCTCGCCTCGCGGCGCTTCGAAGAGTGTTTCTCCAAGGCACTCGACAGCGTCGTCGAAAACGACGGCCTTAACCGCCTGGTGTTCGCGGCCGGCCTGTCGTGGCGGCAAACGTCGTTGCTGCGAAGCTACACCAAGTACCTGCTGCAATTGCGGCTGCCGTTCAGCCAGGCCTACATGGAGGACGTGCTGGTCAAACATGCCGGCTTTGTCACGTTGCTGATTGAACAGTTCGAATTGTATTTTGACCCGGAACTCGGCGCCGCAAAAAGAAAGCGCGAACTCGCGCGCGTCGAACCAGCAATCAAGCGCGCCGTGACGCGAGCCGACAATGTCGACGAAGATCGCATTCTCAACGCGTTCGCCGGTGCGGTCGCCGCAACGCTCAGAACCAACTTCTACCTGCGCGACGCCGACGACGCCATGAAGCCGTGCATCTCGATCAAGCTCGATCCGTCAAAGATGCCCGAGGTGCCGCTGCCGCGGCCCAAGTACGAGATTTTCGTGTTCTCACCCGAAGTCGAGGGCGTGCATTTGCGCGGTGGAGATATTGCCCGTGGCGGCTTGCGCTGGTCAGACCGGCGTGAAGACTTCCGCACCGAAGTTCTCGGCCTGATGAAAGCCCAGGTCGTGAAGAACACGGTCATCGTGCCGACGGGCGCCAAGGGCGGCTTCTTCCCGAAACGCGCACCGAAAGGCGATCGCGACGCCATCCTGCAAAACGCAATCAGTTGCTACAAGACGTTCATTCGCGGTTTGCTGGACATCACCGACAACGTGATTGATGGCAAAGTGGTCACGCCGGAGCGGGTTATCCGTCGGGACGGCGATGATCCTTACCTGGTGGTCGCAGCGGACAAGGGCACGGCGTCGTTTTCGGACATCGCAAACTCCATTTCCGCGAGCTACAACTTCTGGCTCGACGACGCATTTGCGTCGGGCGGCTCTGCCGGCTACGACCACAAGAAGATGGGCATCACGGCTCGCGGCGCGTGGGAAGCCGTTATGCGGCACTTCAGGGAACACGGGCTCAACACCCAGGAGGACCCATTCACGGTTGCCGGCATCGGCGACATGAGTGGTGACGTATTTGGCAATGGCATGTTGTTGTCACCGACGATCAAGCTGGTCGCGGCATTCAACCATATGCACATCTTCCTCGACCCTGAGCCCGACATGGCAGCCAGTTTTGCCGAGCGCAAACGGCTGTTCGCGCTGCCGCGCTCCAGCTGGGAAGACTACAACGACAAGCTGATCTCCAAGGGTGGCGGCGTCTTTTCGCGGCAGGCCAAGACCATTCGCCTCAGCAACGAGGCGCGCAAGTTGCTCGGCACAGAACGCAGCACCATGCAGCCGGACGAGCTGATTCGCGCCATCCTGCGCATGGATGTCGACCTGCTCTGGAACGGCGGCATTGGCACCTACGTCAAGTCCAGCAACGAAGGGCACAGCGATGTCGGCGATCGCAACAACGATACTGTGCGAGTCGATGCTGACGAACTGCGCTGCAAGGTCATCGGCGAAGGCGGCAATCTTGGCCTTACACAAAGGGCGCGCATCGAATACAGCCAGCGTGGCGGACGAATCAACACCGACTTTATCGACAATTCCGGTGGCGTCGACAGCTCCGATCGCGAGGTCAACATCAAGATTCTGCTGAGCGATGCTACAAAGCAGACCAACTTGCCGAGGAAAAAGCGCGACGCATTGCTCGCCTCCATGACCGACAGCGTGGCGGAACTCGTGCTGCGCAACAATTACCTGCAAACGCAAGCGATCAGTATGAGCGAGATTCGCTCGCTGGAACGCATCGACGAAACCGCGCGGCTGATAGCATCGCTGGAACACACCGGCCTGCTCGACCGCGACCTGGAGTTCTTGCCCGACGATGTTGAGATCGAGGAGCGCCGCACACGCAAGCAGAGCTTCACGCGTCCGGAACTCGCGGTGGTGCTTAGCTACGCCAAGATCGACCTGTACAACGGGCTGGTCATGTCCAAAGACACGCTCGAAGACTTCCTCGCAATCGACCCGCAGCGCTACTTTCCGAAGATACTGCGGCAACGCTACGCCGACCTGATCCCCGGACATCGCCTGAGCCGGCAAATACTCGCGACGCTGATCAGCAATGACATTGTCAATCGCATGGGTCCGGCATTCGTTAAACGACTGCAGACCGATACCGGCGCCAACATCGTCACGGTTGCGCGCGCCTATACCGTCGCGCGCGAGATCTGCAGGGCACGACCGCTGCTGCGCGACATCGAAGCACAGGATCACGCGATACCCGCTGAAGCGCAGATGTCGATGATGTTCGAGGTCAGCCGCACGCTGCGGCACGTTTGCTACTGGCTGATCGAACGCTACGGCGACAAGCTCGACATCGTCTCTGCCGTGGATCGCCTGAACGAACCCATGCACCAGGTGTATTCGCGCTCGGCGAGTTTCATGTCGGAATCGGCGCGCATTCGGCACAAGAATGCGGAAGCCCACTACACGGATCTCGGCGTACCGGAGAAGCTCGCCAACCGCATGTCCCTGCTGCTGATTACGCGCGCCGCACTCGATATCGCAGATCTCGCGGTGGTGCACAAACGCGACCCGCTGGCGACCGCGAAACTGTATTCGGCATTTAATGACAACCTCGGTATCTACTGGCTGCACAGTTGTGCTGAAGATCTGAAGGTCGACGGTCGCTGGCAGGCGATTGCTCGCGGCAATCTGCGTGACGACATATACCGCATTCGTCGTGAGCTGGCTGCGCAGCTTCTCAAGCGGCATGGCAAGAAAGACATGGCAGCGGCGGTCGAGCAATGGCTGCAGCAACACAGCGAGAGGGTCGATCGATACAAAGCGATCGTTGCGGAAATCAGGCTACGTGAGACCGTCGATTTTGCTACGCTTTCTGTAGCGGCGCAGGAACTGCGCGTTCTCATTTACGACTAACAAGCAACGGGAGCAACAATGGCGGGCAAGCTCGTACTTTGTCGTCACGGACAAAGTGACTGGAATCTCAAGAACCTATTCACCGGCTGGCACGATGTCGACCTGACCGAAAAAGGCATCCAGGAAGCCATGGCAGCCGGCCAACTGCTGCGCGACCTCGACTACGATTTCGATATTGCCTATACGTCAGTCCTGAAGCGTGCCATCCGAACCCTGTGGCTGATGCTCGACGAGATGGACCGCATGTGGATCCCGGTAGTCCGCGACTGGCGTCTGAACGAACGCCACTACGGAGCGTTGCAGGGCCTCAACAAGGCAGAGACGGCCGCAAAGTACGGTGATGAGCAGGTACATATCTGGCGTCGCAGCTACGATATACCGCCACCGCCACTCGAAGACGGTGACGCCCGACACCCGAGCAATGATCCACGCTACGCCGGCATCAAGGGCCTGCCCGGCGCTGAATCACTTAAGCTGACACTGGAGCGCGTCAAGCCCTGCTGGGACGAGGTGATTGCACCCGATCTTCGCGCCGGCAAAAACGTGCTGATCGCTGCACACGGCAACAGCCTGCGGGCGCTGGTCAAGATGCTCGATAACGTGTCTGAAGCCGACATCACCGGCTTCAACATTCCAACCGGTGTGCCACTCGCTTACGAGCTCGATGACGATCTGAAACCGCTGTCGAGTGAGTTCCTCGGTGATCCCGACGCGGTTGCCAAGGCAGCGGCCGCGGTTGCGGCCCAGGGCAAGGCGCAATGATGTATACCCTGGGTGATCAGTCGCCGGAATTGCTCGGCAGCGATCACTACGTGGCACATAACGCGACCATCATTGGCATGGTGCGCCTGCACGACAAAGCCAGCGTCTGGTTCAACTGCGTACTTCGTGGGGACAACGACTGGCTGAGCATTGGCGAGCGCAGCAATATCCAGGACGGTTGTGTGCTGCACACCGATAAAGGCATCGAACTTGTCGTCGGCGATGGCGTGACCGTCGGACACAAGGTCATGCTGCACGGTTGCCGCATCGGTGACAATTCACTGATCGGCATCGGCAGCACGGTTCTGAACGGCGCCGTGATTGGCAACAACTGCGTTGTCGGCGCCAACTCACTGGTAACAGAGAACAAAGCGTTTCCCGACGGCAGCCTGATCGTCGGCTCACCGGCACAGGTGGTGAGAGAGTTGTCGGCCGACGAGATCGGCTACATCACGATGTCGGCTGACCACTATGTTGCAAACGCGGCACGCTACCGCGATCTGAAAGCGATTTCGTAGCGTTCAGGCCTGCTCGGCCGGATCCGACCGCTGCCTGGCCTGGTCTTCGCCGACGACGCGCACCAGTCCTTCCTGGGTGGTCGAGGCAATCAGCGCACCGTCGCGGCTGAACAGCTGCCCACGCGAGAAGCCGCGAGCGCCCGAGGCATTCGGACTGTCCATGGAATAGAGCAGCCAGTCGTCAATGCGAAAGTCGCGGTGAAACCACAGCGCATGATCCAGGCTGGCCATGATCAGATTGCCGCGCTTGAAGGACAGGCCATGCGGCAAGGTCGTTGTGCCCAGTAGCTCGAAATCGGAAACATAGGCAAGCAGGTTCTGGTGCAGGATCGGGTCGTCAGGCAGCGTATCCACGGCCTTGATCCAGATCTCGTGCTTCGCCGGCAGCTTTTCCTGATTGTCGAAATTAATGGGGCGCACCGGGCGAAACTCGAATGGACGTTTCCTGGTCATAAAGCGGCGCATTTTCTCCGGCATTCTCTGCAGGTCTTTGGCGGACACCTGCGTGAGATCGGCAAGTCCGTCGGGACCGTCAACCTGCGGCATGTCCGCCTGATGCTCAAGACCCGCCTCCAGACGCTGGAACGAGGCCGCCATGTTGAGTATTGGCCGCCCATGCTGAATCGCGACAACGCGGCGATTCGAAAAGCTGCCGCCATCTCGCGAACGATCGACTTCATAGACTATCGGTGCGCTGACATCACCGCGACGCAGGAAATAGGCATGCAGCGAATGGGCAACGCGCCCCTCGACCGTGTGTTGCGCGGCGGACAAAGCCTGGCCAACAACCTGGCCACCGAAAACCTGCGGACTGCCGATGTCGCGGCTTGCGCCGCGAAAGATGTTCTCTTCTATGCGCTCAAGTTTGAGAACGCTGATTAAATCTGCGAGTACGGGATGCATGGTTAGCCTCAGTCCGCGACGCGGCCGCCATCGACCCGTATGCCGGTACCGCTGACGAACACGGCATCATCACTGGCGAGAAACAGCGCGACTTTCGCGACGTCGACCGGCTCGCCAACTCGTCGTGCAGCTGACGAGCCGATGCAATAGTCCCGCAAGCTCTTGTTCTTGCGGAATACCTCACGACTCTCGGGCGTCATAACGGCGCCCGGCTGTATGTAATTCGCGGTGATGCCGTACTCGCCACATTCGGCCGCCAGCGCTCGCGTGACGTTCGCGAGGCTTTTCTCGGCAAACAAGAATGCGTCGTGGCCGTCGGCCGCGAAACAACTGCGCAGGAAACCCATATTGATAATGCGTCCTGCCGGGCTTTTCTTCATGTGTGGCAGCGATGCGCGGCATATCGACATTATCAGGTCCGCCTGGACCTTCAGCAGGTGCTCCAGTGGCTCACCAATCTTGCTGATCGGCTCCTTTGGGCGCAGACCAAAGTCATTCACCAGGATGTCGATCTCGCCAAGCTTTTCTTTGGCGTGCTGCACCAGCAGGGGCAACTTGTCGGACTCGCGGAAACTGGCCGACAGGCCACTAATGCCCTTGACGCTGGCAAAGTGCTGCTCGACACCACTGTTCATATCATCAACAGCCAGGACCTTCGCACCGTGCTTTATCAGCGTGCGCGCTGTCGCCTCACCGATGCCACTGCCGCCACTCGTGACCAGTGCTTTCATACCGTACAGGCGCAAGGGGTCGGCCATTGAAGCTCCTCAGCTCAAATTGTTGAACGTGATTGAAATCAAGCAGGAAACTGATAGTCCGCGAATTGCTTGCGCAATTCAATCTTCTTCACCTTGCCGGTCGCGGTGTGCGGCAGCTCCTCGACGAACGCAACGTCGGTCGGAATCCACCAGGTTGCAACCTTGCCTTTGAAGAACGCCAGCAGCTCTTCCTTGCCGGGATCCGCGCCCTCCGCTTTGACAACGACCAGCAATGGCCGCTCTGTCCACTTGGGATGCGAGACACCGATAACCGCTGCCTCGGCAACGCCCGGGTGCCCCATGGCCGTGTTCTCGAGTTCGATCGAACTGATCCACTCACCGCCCGACTTGATAACGTCCTTGGTGCGGTCTGTGATCGCCATGTAGCCCTGCGGGTCGATTGTCGCGACATCGCCGGTATCAAACCAGCCGTCGTCCGTATGTGTACCCGCAGTCCCTTCGAGCTTGTAGTAGTCGCTGCAGACCCAGGGGCCACGCACCTGCAGTGCGCCGTAGGCCACACCGTCCCACGGCAGCTGCTGCCCGGCGTCGTCCACGATGCGCAGCTCACAGCCGAAAATGCCGCGGCCGGCTTTGGTCGCCAGGTCCAGCTTGTCATCCGGTGACAGGTTTTCGAGCCCGGCCTTGAGGCTGTTGCAGGTGCCCAGCGGGCTCATTTCGGTCATGCCCCAGCCCTGCCGGATCTCGACATCATGCTTGTCGCGAAACGCCTGTATCATTGCGCGTGGCACAGCAGCACCGCCCACCAGTGAACGCCGCAAACTGTGCAGCTTCTTGCCGGCGGTCTCGGTGTATTGCAGCAACGCCAGCCACACGGTTGGTACACCGAGCGCCATCGTCACACCCTCGGATTCCATCAACTCGTACAGCGCTTCGCCATCGCCCATCTTGGGTCCCGGGAATACCAGCTTGCCGCCAACCATCAGTACGGAATACGGCACGCCCCAGGCATTCACATGGAAT
This sequence comes from uncultured Gammaproteobacteria bacterium, assembly GCA_963698425.1. Lineage (GTDB taxonomy): Bacteria > Pseudomonadota > Gammaproteobacteria > Steroidobacterales > Woeseiaceae > UBA1847. Next base: position 228,431 of record CAVOQR010000010.1, read on the forward strand.
AGCGGCACGACCGGCAGCACCGTGTCCGTGCAGGACAGGTCCATCAGGTCACGGCCAACCGCGGCATAAGCGTGCAGTACCGTCGAACGGTGATCGTACAAAACGCCCTTCGGGTCGCCGGTGGTACCGGACGTGTAACACAGTGCCGAGGCGGTTCGCTCGTCCAGGCGTGGCCAGGCGTATTCGCTGCTCTCTGCGCCGAGTAACGTTTCGTAGCAGATAACGTTCGGCAGCGACGTCTCTGGCATGTGCGCCTCATCGGTGAGCACGACGATGCCTTCGACCGTCGGGATCTTGCCCGCGAGTGCCTCGAGCAGCGGCAGGAACATCGGATCGGTAAAGATGTAGCGATCTTCCGCGTGATTGATAATGAACAGGATCTGCTCAGCAAACAGTCGTGGATTGATCGTGTGACAAACGCGGCCCGAGCCGCTGATGGCGTAATAGGCCTCGAGATGACGGTAGTCATTCCAGGCGAGTGTGGCGACACGGTCGCCGTTTTCAAGGCCCAGTCGATCGAGCGCGTTGGCCAGCTGCTTCGATCGCGCAATCGCCTCGCGATAGGTGTAGCGGTGGCGCGGATTATCGGCCGTGACCGAAACGATTTCCCGGTCACCGTGGAATTGAGCGGCGTGTTCCGCAATTGACGATATCAAGAGCGGTGTGTCCATCATGAGACCGAGCATAGATCCTCCTAAGCAGATTCAGGCGCCGTGCAGGGCGCAGTTGAGCCAATTTAACAGAACTCGCGGCGCTGCAAAAACGACGATCCGTGATATGCTTGGCCGCATCAAAAGGTACCTCAGCTTGTGCCTGAAAGCAGCTGTTTCCTCTGCAAAAAATAACAGCAGCTGCTCTCAGACTCACGGTGCCGGGGTAGGGGTATTGATCGTTGGCGCAGGTTCTCATCGGCGCCGTCCCACAAGGGGGGGAGACATGAAATCGACACTATGTAAATTCCGCATGGCAGTTGCTGCCGCTGTGGGCCTGACAGCAGGACTGCCAGTGCTGGCACAGGATGATTTCGTCATCGAGGAAATCACCGTGTACGCACAGAAGCGCGCACAGAACCTCATGGACGTTCCGGTCGCGGTGACCGCCGTGACGGGACAGGCGATACAGGACTCCGGCATCAAGGATGTCTTCGACCTGCAGCAGAATGTCCCCAGCCTCGTTGTCGGCCAAAGCCAGACAGCAACGAGCTCAAACTTCCAGATCCGCAGTATCGGCAGCACATCGAACAACTTCGGTGTTGAATCGTCCGTTGGTTTGTACGTTGATGGCGTGTATCGCTCGCGGCAGAGCACCATGGTTAACGACCTGATCGACGTCGAAGCCGTGGAAGTCCTGCGCGGTCCGCAGGGAACGCTGTTCGGCAAGAACACCGCAGCCGGCGCAATTTCCGTGCGCACCGTCGCGCCCAGCCAGACACCGGATGCGTTCGTCGATGTCACCGGCGGCGACCTCGGTCTGGTGCGCGTTAGCGCCGCGACCAACGTCCCGCTAACTGACACCCTCGCATTCCGCGGTACCATCTTCTCGACCCAACGTGACGGCATCGTTGATGACGACCACTTTGGCGAAGATGTTCACAACGACCGCGACCGACTCGGCCTGCGCCTGCAGCTCGGCTACGAAGGCGACAACTGGGATGCGCGTATCATTGCCGACTACGCGGAGATTGACGAGGTCTGCTGCGTGGCGTTATCCCGCGTCGACAGCCTGTTCTCCCGGGTATCGCAGCCGTTCCCGAATTTCAGTCCCGGCACCGATTTCATTCTGGCGTCACTTGGTGCGACGGTCTTTACCAACTACCCGCACGACCCGACCAACCTCGCGGTAGCTGGCACATTGCCAGGTACGGTGGTTACCGGTGTCGGCTTTGAAGACTTCCGCACCGCCTATGACATCCTGCCGCGTTCGACCAACGAGGACCGCGGCCTGTCGCTGGAACTCAATCGTGAAATGGATGCCGGCACCTTCACCTCTGTTACAGCGTTCCGCGCATTCGATACCTACGATCTGATCGACGTCGACTTTACGGACCTGCCGATGCTTGGTCGCACCAACGAAGCACAGCAGGAAGCATTCTCCCAGGAGTTCCGCTTTGCGGGTGAGTTTGGCGAGGCCAGCAACTACGTCGTCGGCGCGTACTACTTCGGCCAGGAGATCGCGAGTCAGCAAGACTTCTTCACCGGTGCATTTGCGGCAGATTCCGGTTTGCCGCCGTTAGTGGGCCTGCCGTTCCAGCTGTACCTCGGCAACCTGCCACCCGTGCAAACACTTGAAGCTGGCGTCAATGCCGTAAGTGCGGCAACCGGTGGACTTTACCCGGTTGCGGGTGCCCCGGTCACACTGGGCGCCGCGTCGAGCGACGATGTCATCCAGGATCACAAGAGCTGGGCCGTGTTCTTCCAGACCGACATTGTTCTCAGTGATGCCTTTACGCTGACATTGGGCGGTCGCTACACGGATGAGAAAAAGGACATTGCCGCGACCTACACGCAGAGCCTCCCGGACAATCCGTTCGGCCCTCCGAACTTTGGCCTGATGGGCATTCAGCTGTGCTCGCTGGACCCGGTCTGCGCGCCCACCCTGCCGCCCGGCTCTCCCGTGTTTGACCCCGCAACATCCGGCCCGATTTTCGCGCCATTCTCGGTCGACGGCTGGGCAATGTACCTGTTTGATCCTCTCGTCGGCCGTCCGCCGCTGAATGAATCGATTTCGGATGACCAGTTCACCGGCAACGCGAAACTGTCGTGGTACGCGACCGACAACGTCATGCTGTATGCATCGTATGCAACGGGCTACAAAGCCGGCGGCACCAATACGGATCGCATTTCGCCACAATTTGATTCAGTGTTCGGACCGGAGACCGCAACCTCTGCGGAGATCGGCATGAAAGGCACGTTCGGGCGCCTGCGCCTGGCAATCGCTGCCTACATGACAGACATCGAAGACTTTCAGGCTAACTCCTTTACCGGCTCAGGATTCAACCTGCAGAATGCGGGTGAAATTGAGACCAAGGGTGTCGAGGTCGAATTCAACTGGCAGATGTTTGACACCTTTAGCATCGATGGCTTCGTCGCTCGCAACGAAGGCGAGTTCAAGTCATTTGCAAACGGCACCTGCTGGGATGCGTATCCTTTCCACACCGGCATGAACGACCCGGCATTGCCGCCAGACTTTAACCCGATTGTGTCGCCCGAGGTTTGTGACCGCAGCGGCAACAAGGTTGGTTACAACCCGGAGAATCGTGCCTTCGTCGCGCTGACCAAGGACTTCATCATGGGCGACAACAATCTGTTCTTCCGCGTCGAATACAGCTACGCGTCCGAGCAGTTGACCGATGGTGACCTTGATCCGTTCACGCTGCAGGACGACGTCAATCTGATTAACGTGCGCGCAGGAATGGACATTGATTCCTGGAACTCGACCATCACGCTGTGGGGCCGCAATGTCACAGACGAACGCTACTACCACGGTTCGTTTGACCCGCCGGCACAGGATGGTCGTATGAACTCATACCCGTCTGATCCGGCGTCGTACGGCATCACCTTCCGCAAGAACTGGGACTAGTATTCGCGATTGAGCAAAGGGCAGCAGGTCTCACCTGCTGCCCTTTTTTTGGGTTAGCTTATGGAACACGAAAAACTCACGGTTGGCCTGGCCCAGATTGCACCTGTCTGGCTCGACCGCGAAGCGACGACGGCGAAAATTGCAGAGTGGGTAGTCAAGGCTGCAAACGCTGGCTGCAAGCTCGTCGTGTTTGGCGAAGCACTGCTGCCAGGCTATCCCTTCTGGGTGGAACGTACCGACGGCGCGCGCTTTGAATCTCATCTGCAGAAGTCGCTGTTTGCCCATTACGTAAGCCAGGGTGTTGTCATAGAAAATGGCGACCTTGACCCGGTTTGCGACGTTGCAAGGAAGCACGGCATCGCGATTTACCTGGGCGTCATGGAGCGCGCTGCTAACCGCGGTGGTCACAGCCTCTATTGCACCATGGTGTACATCGACAGCAACGGCGCGGTGCTGTCCGCGCATCGCAAGCTGATGCCAACCCATGAGGAACGCCTCGTCTGGGCCATCGGCGACGGCCACGGTTTGCGCACCCACAAGCTTGGGCCGTTCACGGTCGGCGGACTTAACTGCTGGGAAAACTGGCTGCCGCTGCCACGCGCATCACTGTACGCACAGGGCGAAGACCTGCATGTCGCCATCTGGCCAGGAAGCAAGCGCAACACCAGGGACATTACGCGTTTCATCGCGCGCGAATCGCGCTCATTCGTGGTGTCAGTGTCCGGCCTGATGCGCAAATCCGATATTCCCGAGGACCTGCCGCATGCCGACCTGCTGTTTGAGGCGGCAGACGATATCATGGCCAATGGCGGCTCCTGCGCAGCAGGGCCGGACGGCAACTGGCTGGTGAAACCGCAAACCGGGGAGGAGTTGCTCGCCGTGGTTGAACTTGACCATCGCAGGGTGCTCGAGGAGCGCCACAGCCTGGACGTTGCCGGTCACTACTCCAGGCCCGATGTCACTCGCCTGGTTGTCGATCGGCGACGCCAGAGTACCGTTGAATTTGAAGACTAGGATTATGAAAGCCACCCGACTACTGATTGCATTAATGGGCTTCTCACTGGCAGGCCAGGCGCCTGCAGAGCTGCCGGAAGGTTATTGGGACCTTGAGCGCGCCCAACAGATACTCGACGTTACCCGGCGCCTTGAGCTGTCACCTGACCTCGGTCACCTGAGCAGCGCCGAACGGCGCGCCCTTGACGAGCTGCTGGCTGCCGGCCGCATTCTAAACGACCTGTACGAGGAGCAATTGCACGCGCAGAGCCTGTCGGCACGTGCCGCGCTGCGCGACATGCATGCCAAATCAGCCGACGCTCAAAGCGCGGCATTGCTGGACCTTTACTACCTCAGCAAAGGGCCGATCCTGACCACCCTCGACAATGTGCGCGAGCCGTTCCTGCCGGTCGCGGCGCCCGGGCCGGGCAAGAATGTTTATCCTGATGGCCTTACGCTGGATGAATTCGACGCCTTTGTCCGCGCCCAACCTGCAGCAGCTGCCAGCTTGCTTGCGCCACGTACCGTTGTACGTCGGGCCAGCGCACAACAGGTGGCCGCAGACCTTGCCCGTCTCGATGAGTACGCCGCCGTGGATGCCCTCTCCCCCGGCTTGCGCAGCATGCTTGAGTCGTTGCCGACGGATAACAACTACCTGTACGCGATCCCCTACGCGCTGGCGTATGCGCCGCAACTTGCCCAGGTTCGCAAACATCTGGACGCCGCGGCTGATCAGCTGACGACAGAAACACCGGACTTCGCTGCCTACCTCAGGCTGAGATCGCAAGACCTGCTCAGCAGTGACTACGAAGCGGGCAACGCGGCGTGGGTCAGCGGCACGTTCGGCAACCTGAACGCGCAGCTTGGTAGCTACGAAACCTACGACGACGCCCTGCGCGGCGTAAAGGCATTTTATTCGGCCAGTATCGTGGTCCGTGACATTGAAAAGAGCCGCTCGCTTGAGAACGCGGTGGCCGGTCTGCAGGCGATTGAAGACTCGCTGCCGTACGACACGCACCGCAAGGTACGTACCAACATTCCTGTCGGCGCCTACAACATTGTCGCCGACTTCGGCCAGGCGCGTGGCACCAACACAGCAACCATTCTGCCGAACGATCCAGACCACACAAGAAAGTACGGCCGCACCATACTTGTGCGAAACAACATTCTCTCCAACCCGGAGCTGTTTGAAGCTCGCGCGCAGCTGTTCGCCGCGGCGATAGCGCCGGACTTCAGCTCACATCTCAGTATCGACGGTGGCTTCGAACGAACGCTGTGGCATGAGATCGGTCATTACCTTGGCGTCGCAACCACGGCCGATGGCCGCTCCCTGGGCGCGGCACTCGGCTCCTATTCCGACCTGCTGGAAGAGCTCAAATCCGACCTGGTGTCGCTGTTTGCGGTGCCAGCGCTGCGGGCGATTGGCTACCATAGCGAGGAATCCATGCGCAGCCACTATGCAGACGGTATCCGCAGAACCCTGCAGAGCGTGCGTCCGCGTGCCGAGCAGCCTTACCAGAACATGCAGCTGATGCAGTTCAACTTCTTCATGGAGTATGGCCTCATCGAGCCCGACGCGGAATCCGGCCTGTTGAAAATCCACTACGACCGTTATCACGCCACGGTTGCCGAACTGCTGGAGCAAGTGTTGCAGGTGCAGTATTCGGGTGACCAGCAGCTGGCTGCCGAGTTCATCTCGCGCTGGAATTACTGGGATGACCTGTTGCACGGGCGCTACGCCGAGAAGATCCGCGCCGCACAGAAATATCGCCGCTCGATCGTTCGCTATTCTGCGCTGCAGGGCGAATAACGCCCGGCAACGGCCGCCGTCAGGCAATGGTCATGAAGATGTCACCCTGCCGTCATTACTATGTGCAGTAGTGTCATTAAGATCGCCAAAACGTTGAGGAGATCGACATGAACACACTGCACGCAAACATCCTGGAAACCATCGGCAACACGCCGATCGTCAAGCTCAACCGAATTGGTCCGAAAAACGTCAACATCTACGTCAAGGTAGAGGCGTTCAACCCGATGGGCTCGGTCAAGGACCGGCTCGCACTCGGCGTCATCGAAGATGCCGAGAAGTCCGGCGCCCTGAAGCCCGGACAGACCGTTATCGAAGCAACCAGCGGCAACACCGGCATCGGACTTGCGATGGTGTGTGCGCAAAAGGGCTACCCACTGGTTGTCACGATGGCAGAGAACTTCAGCGTAGAGCGCCGCAAGATGATGCGCTTCCTGGGCGCCCGCGTGATCCTCACGCCTGCGTCGCTGAAAGGCAGCGGCATGCTGGCGAAAGCCGAGGAACTTGCAGAGCAGCATGGCTGGTTCCTGACACGTCAGTTTGAAAACGAAGCAAATGCGAATGCGCATTCAAGAACCACGGCGCCGGAAATACTGGAGGCGTTTGCCGACAGGCAGCTGGACTACTGGGTCTCCGGCTACGGCACCGGCGGTACGCTGAAAGGCGTCGCCAGAGTGCTCAAGGAGCGCAGCCCCGGCACGCGGGTGGTCGTTTGTGAACCGGACAATTCCCCGGTGCTCGGCAGTGGCATCCGGCAGCAGCGGCTCGCCGACGGTTCCCATGCCGACAGTCATCCGCTGTTCAGGCCACACCCTGTGCAGGGCTGGAGCCCGGATTTCATTCCCAGGCTGACGGAGGACGCCGTCGACGCCGAGTGGATCGATGAGATTGTGCCCGTGAACGGTGCACGGGCCATCGAACTGGCAAAGGCACTGGCAACCCGGGAGGGTATTTTCGCGGGCATTTCCGGTGGTGCGACGCTGGCCGGCGCGGTGGCTGTCGCGGAGCGCGCAGAGCCAGGCGCCAACATTCTCTGCATGCTGCCGGATACGGGCGAGCGTTATCTCAGCACGCCCCTTTTCGATGGCGTTAGCGCAGACATGAGCAGCGAGGAAACCGACATTTCCCGCTCAACGCCGAACTACCGCTTCGACGTTACGCCGCCTGCGCCGGCCGACGAAGACGATGACGACGATCAGGAGGGTGGCGAAGAATCGAACACCAGCGCAGCTGCCGAGTCGCTGCAATTCCTGCATCAGGCGACGACGGATGTGGACAACCCGGTGGTCATGTTTGCGCTCGAATGGTGCGAGTTCAGCTGGTCGGTGCGCAAGATGCTCGCTCACTACCAGATACCGTATCGCTCGATCGACCTCGACTCGGTTGCGTACCAGCAGGACAACAAGGGTGGCAATATTCGTGCCGCTATCCTTGCACGAACCGGGCAAAAAACGATTCCGCAGATCTATATTGGCGGGCAGCACATTGGCGGTGCAACGGAGCTGTTTGATGCGGTGAGAGATGGTACTGCACAGGCGCTGTTGGAAAGTAGTGGCGTTAGCTGGGACCGCGCCGCCAATCAGGATCCGTATTCTTTCTTACCAGGCTGGCTGCATGCGCGCTAGCCGTGCTATTCGCTGAAGAAGTACATCCCGAGGGTTTCGGCGATGCAGGCCGGCTTGCGTTCGTCCTCAACCTCGATCCGAATTTCGGAGGTCAGCATCAGCGCGCCGGCGCGTTGCCGCGCCTGCAGGATTTTTGCCCGCGCCCGCACGCGCGAACCGACCACAACCGGGGTCATGAAACGAACCTTGTTGACACCAAAATTGATGGCGCGCGCGAGGTTGGGAATGTCGACAAAATTATCGGTCAGACCCGGAATCAATGCGAGTGTGAGGTAACCATGAGCAATCGTCTTGCCACCGGGCATCTCGCGGGCAGCGCGCTCGGTGTCAACATGTATCCACTGGTGGTCCGCCGTTGCTTCGGCAAACTGGTCGACACGGTGCTGGTCGATAACGGTCCAGTCGGACAGCCCGACCTCTTCGCCCTCCAGCGCCTTGGCATCTTCTATGCTCTTGATCACATGCATTTCGCTAAGAAAACATACATCGCGGGGATGCCGCAAGTTTTCGCTTTCAGGATTTTGTGCTAGAGGTAGCGGCTATGACGAGCAGTACCCGACAACGATCGCCACGCGTCTATATCGCCGTGCTGGCGGCAGGCCAGTCGCGGCGTTTTGGCGCCAACAAATTGCTGCAACATTGGCAGGGGGAAACGCTGCTGCGCCGTGCGCTCAATGCAGCGTGTGCTGCCTGCGGCGCGCGGACTCTGCTCGTTACCGGGCATGATCATCTCGAGATCAGTAATGCCGCCGCGCCATTCCCGGGTTTCATCGCACACAATGCAGATTTCGCGGCGGGCATTGGCACATCCATAGCTACCGCCGCTGCGGCATTGCAGCATGTAGCGGATGCCATCCTGATCGTGCTGGCCGATCAACCCCTGGTTTCGAGCGAACACCTGGCGGCGATGATGGCAGCGTGGTCCGGAGATCCGCGCCAGGTGATCGCGAGTCGTTACGCCGGCATCGTCGGCGCGCCGGTACTACTACCAGCTGGCACCTTCAGGGAGTTGCTGCAACTTCGCGGCGACATCGGAGCCCGCGCCATCCTGCGTGACGATCGATTTACCGTTCAGTCGCTGGACTTTGAACCCGCCGCACTCGATGTCGACACCCCGGAGGATCTCGAGCAGCGCTCGCAGTTGACCCAACCGGAGTCGCCGTCGACGTAGTGTTCTTTCTTCCACACCGGAAGCCGCACTTTGAGCTCGTCAATGATATAGCGGCACGCCTTGAACGCCTCGTCGCGATGTCGCGCCGCCACGCCAACCCAGACCGCGCACTCGCCAATCTCCAGCAGCCCGGTGCGATGCACGAATGCCGCCTTGACGAAGGGGAATCGTGCGTTCGCCTCGGCGATGATTTTTTCGCCTTCTGTGACCGCCAGAGGCTCGTACGCCTCGTACTCCAGGCGCTCAACCTCCCTGCCCTCGTTGTGGTTGCGCACCCACCCTTCGAACGAGGTGTAGCCGCCCGCCGTAGCATCGAACAGGGTCTCACGGAGTTGCGCCGGATCGATCGCTTGCAGCGTAATGCGTACCACGTCAGCCGCCGGCGACCGGTGGAAACAACAGCACCGTATCACCATCCTGCACCGGGCTGTCCCAGTCAGCCATGGTGTCATTGACGGCGACCTTGCAGTGACCCAGTGGCTCGCTCGAGCCGTGTCTGTGCCGGGTTGCGGCGAACACGTCCGCCGTCGTCGCGACATCCAGCGCCAACGACTCCTCGGCCAGCCCGGCTTGCTCGCGAAACATCGCGAAGTAACAGACCCGAATCGTCTTCACGTAGTCGCCTCCAGCACACTGCGCTGCAGATCGTCCGGCGTATTGATGTTGTCGAGTGCCACCGGATCGGGTTGCACGAGCAGCAGAGTGTCCGACCTGATCAGCATCTTGCGGGGACAGACGCTGCCCGCGTCGACAAAACCTCGTACGATCGCGGCGGCGCCCTCCAGGTAGAGTGCGCACAAGGGCTCGGGCAGGTCGTCATGAGTGCTCCTGAATGCGACGAATGGCTTGTGCTGGTCGCGCGCCGCCAGCAGAACCTCCAGCGTCGAGCGCTCTATGTTCGGCAAATCGCAGGCCACTACCAGCCAGTCGACATCGGGAAAGGCGTCCATGGCCGACAGTAAGCCGGCGGCTGGACCGATATCGTCGTAGCGATCCACAATCTGCGGATACTGTGCCCGCTGTGGCTCATCCTGCTGCTCTTGTCGCGCGGACACGAAAGCCTTCGCTGTTACCGCAGCTAGCAGCTCATAAATATAGGCCAGCTGGCTCTTGCCGTGTCTTTGCAGCAGTGCCTTGTCGCTGCCCATGCGGCGGCTCTTGCCGCCGGCCAGGACCAGCCCATACAGCGCTCTAGCCATCGCGATGAAAATCCTGCTTGCCGCCGGTCTTCGAGATCAGCCTGGTGCTGCTTATGACGATGTCATGCGACATTGCCTTGCACATGTCGTAGACGGTCAGCGCGGCAACTGTCGCACCTGTCAGCGCCTCCATTTCGACGCCGGTTTTGTGGTGCACCGTGCAACAACAACGTATGCGCGCATCATTGCCATCCATCGCAATCGTGATACTGCAATTCTCGAGCCCAAGGGGGTGGCAAAACGGAATCAACTCATGCGTTTTCTTGGCGGCCATCACGCCGGCGATAATTGCGGTGGCGAAAACAGGGCCCTTCTTCGTGGCGATGTCATCGCCCTGCAACTCGGCGACGATATTGTCCGGCAGGCGCACGAGCGACTCTGCACACGCTTCTCTCGCGGTTGCCGTCTTGCGACTGACATCCACCATGGCCGGACGGTTGTCGTCGTCGATGTGACTGAGTTTTGCCAATTTATCCACCTATCCTGTACATCTCGACCTTGCTGAGCGCATGGTGTTCGGCAACCTTCGGCTGCCGCAGTTCACTGTAACGGTCAGCCCGTTGCAGCCATATCCGCGACAGAATATCCGCCAGTTCCTCATCGTCCGCACCGTTACGCAGCGGTTCGCGCAAATCGGTTCCCTGGGTCGCGAACAGGCAAGTATAAAGCACTCCATCCGCGGACAGGCGCGCGCGCGAGCAACTGCCGCAGAATGGCTTGGTCACTGACGATATGAAGCCGATCTCGCCCTGCCCATCAACATACTCGTAACGACGCGCAACCTCGCCCGGGTAGTTGCGACCAACCGCTTGCAGCGGCCAGCGATTGTGCACGATGGCCCTGAGATCCTCCGCAGGCACGACCTGCTCCATGCGCCAGCCATTGCGATTGCCAACGTCCATGTATTCGATCAGGCGCACGATGTGACCGCTACCGCGAAAATGCTGCAGCAGATCCAGCACCGTATGGTCGTTGATGCCGCGCTGCACGACAACATTGATCTTCAGCGGCGCCAGTCCTGCCTTCTCCGCGGCCGCTATGCCCTGCAGCACCTTGCCAAGATCACCCCGGCCACCACTCATGCGCAGAAATACATCCTCGTCGAGGCTGTCGAGACTGATCGTAATGCGATGCAATCCGGCGGCGGCAAGATCTGCTGCCACTGGCGCCAGCAACGAGGCGTTGGTGGTCATGGCCAGATCGTCGACGCCGGGCACTGCTGCCATCTCGCCAACCAGCTCGGCAATGTTCTTCACCAGCAGCGGCTCGCCCCCGGTCAGGCGCAGCTTGCTGACGCCGAGGCCTGCCGCGACCCGTGCCACGTGCAGAATTTCCTCATGCGTGAGGCGCTGCTGGCGGGTCAGGAACTCGTAGTCGGAATGGAATTCCGTTGCCGGCATGCAATACGGGCAGCGAAAATTGCAGCGGTCGAGCAAGGAGATACGCAGATCGTGCAGCGGTCGGCCCAATGCATCCTGAATAGTCGTCGAATTCATGCGCGCAGTTTGCCTGAAGACACGCTGTCACGCACTGTTACACACCGCCAGCCGCCACGGTGATAAGCTAGTGGGCTAGCCAAGAGGGACCGATATGAACGTCAGTTTTACGCAGCAGGAATTAGCGTTTCGCGATGAGGTTCGCGCCTTTTTTCGCGACAAATTTCCGGCCGATGTGCGCAGCAAGCAGGATCAGGGCATTGAACTTGAAAAAGACGATTACATAAGCTTCCAGAAAGCACTGCACGAGCAGGGCTGGGCCGGCGCCAACTGGCCGGTTGAATACGGCGGTACAGGCTGGTCGCCGGTGCAGAAATACATCTTTGCGACCGAGATGGGCGCTGCCAACGCCCCGCCGATCGTGGCATTCGGGCTCAACATGGTGGGACCGGTCATCTACACGTTTGGCAACGAAGAGCAGAAGGCGCGATTCCTCCCCGACATCCTCGAGAGCAATGTCTGGTGGTGCCAGGGCTACTCGGAACCCGGTGCCGGGTCCGACCTCGCATCGCTGAAGACGCGTGCGGATTTCAACGGCGACCACTACGTCGTCAACGGTACCAAGACATGGACGACGCTCGGGCAGCACGCCGACTGGATCTTCCTGCTGGCGCGCACCAGCACGGACGTCGCCCGCAAACAGGAAGGCATCAGCTTCCTGCTTGCCGACATGAAAACCCCCGGCATCAGTGTCAAACCCATCATCACCATCGAAGGCTGGCATGAAGTCAACGAGGTGCACTTCGACAACGTCGTTGTGCCGGCCGAGAACCTGGTGGGTGAAGAAGGCAAAGGCTGGACCTACGGCAAGGTGCTGCTGCAGCACGAACGCACCAACATTGCAGGCGTCGCCAACTCCAAGCATCGCCTGCAGAAGCTGCGCAAGCAGAGCGCTGCGTCCGTACGCGGCGCGACGCCGCTCTGTGAGGATCGCAACTTCACGCGCAAGATCGCCGCGGTTGAAGTGGAGCTGCGCGCCCTCGAATACACCGAGCTGCGCACCCTGGCCGCTGTCTCTTCCGGCTCTGCGCCCGGTCCCGAATCCTCGATCCTGAAGATCAAGGGCACCGAGATTCAGCAGGCCATCGACTCGCTGTACCTGGAGGCAGCTGGCTACTACGGCATGCCCTATGTACCGCAGCAATATGCGGTCGATTTTCCGGATGAGCAGCGTGTTGGCGAAGGCAGCGAAACACGCAGCTCGCTCAAGTACTTCAATTTTCGCAAAGCCTCGATCTACGGTGGCTCCAACGAAATCCAGAAAAACATTATCGCCAAGCACGTGCTTGGCGTATAGGGACGCAGGAAATGGACTTTTCACTCAATGAAGTGCAGCAGATGCTCTCGGACAGCATCGAGAAATTCATCGAAAACGACTACGACTTCGAAACCCGACAGAAGTACGCGGCTGGCGACAGCGGTTTCAGCAGCGATGTGTGGCGCATGTTCGCTGAACTCGGCTGGACAACCGTGCCGTTCGCTGAGGACGATGGCGGCTTTGGCGGTGGCCCGGTCGATACGATGATCATGATGCAGCTGTTCGGCAAAGCCCTGCTGGTCGAACCCTTCCTCGCCAATATCGTACTTGCCGGTGGCGTCCTCAAGCGGGCCGCCAGCAGCGAGCAAAAAGAACGCTGGCTGCAGCCGATCATGGCAGGCGAATTACAGGCAGCACTGGCGTTCGTCGAGCCGCAGGCACGCTACGACATCGAGAACATCATGACGACCGCAACCAGGGTGGCCGACGGCTGGCAGCTGGACGGCGCCAAGGGCTACGTACTGAACGGTGGCAACGCTGCATTGCTGATCATTCCGGCGCGCACGTCGGGTGACCACAACGATCGCGATGGCGTGTCTCTGTTTGCCGTGGATGCCGCCACCGCCGGCGTCACGATCAAGGCCTATCCAACCGTTGACGGACTGCAGGCGGCCGAAATAACGCTGCAGAACACCACTGTCAGCGACGACTGCCTGCTTGGCGAGGTTGGTCAGGGTTTTGCGGCGCTCGACGCGAGTGTTGACGATGCGACGCTGGCGGTCAGCGCAGAAGCGGTTGGCATCATGCAGGTACTGAAAGACAAGACGATTGAGTACTCGAAGAGCCGCAGTCAGTTTGGCGTTCCGATTGGCAGCTTCCAGGCACTGCAACACCGCATGGTGGACATGCTCACTGACTGCGAACAAAGCCAGTCATTGTTGATGTGGGCGGCCATGGTTGCCGACGAAGGCGGCGATGACGTCAAGCAGGCAGTCAGCTCGATCAAGTACCACGTCTCGAGCGCCGGGCGAAAACTCGGTGAAGAAGCGGTGCAATTGCATGGCGGCATGGGCGTCACCTGGGAACTCGACGTCGCGCACTACTTCAAGCGACTGGTTGCCATAGGTCAGACGTTTGGCAATGCCGACTGGCACCTGGATCGCCTCGCCGCCAACTGAGCGACACTCAGCCCGACTGCTGTAGCGCCTGTTTCTCGAGCTTGGCCCAGGAGTCGCGCAGCGTGACAACGCGGTTGAACACGCGCTGCTCGCCCGTGTTGTCCTCGCTGTCCAGGCAGAAATAGCCAAGACGCTCGAACTGCACCTGCTCGCCAACCTGCAGGTCTGCCAGTGATGGCTCCAGCCTGGCGTCGGTCGTGGTTAGCGACTCGTTGTTGAGGACGGCATGAAAGTCCTCGGCGTTATTCGGGTCGGCCACAGTGAACAGGCGGTCGTAGAGGCGCACCGTCGCATTGAGGGCATGCTGTGCAGACACCCAGTGGATCGTGCCTTTTACTTTCCTATCGCTGCTGCCGGTGCCGCTGCGGGTATCCGCGTCATAGCTGCAGCGCAGCTCGATAACATCACCGGCGTCGTTCTTGATCACCTCGTCACAACGGATGATATAGCCGAAGCGCAGCCGCACTTCGCCGCCTGGCTTGAGGCGGAAGAACTTGCGCGGTGCGTCTTCCATGAAGTCGTCCTGTTCGATCCAGAGCTCGCGCGAGAACGGCAACTCGCGGGTGCCGAAGTCCGGGTTACCCGGGTGGTTCTGCGCCTGCATCATCTCGACCTTGTCTTGCGGGTAATTTGTGAGCACGACCTTGAGCGGATTCAGCACGCCCATACGGCGTGCGGCCGTGTCGCCCAGAGACTCGCGTACGCTGTTTTCGAGCATGCCCATTTCAATCAGCTTGTCTTTCTTGGTAACGCCTGCGCGGCGCACAAAGTCGCGCAGTGCGGCCGCCGGGTAGCCACGGCGTCGCATGCCGGCAATGGTCGGCATGCGCGGATCGTCCCAACCCGCGACGACCTGCTCTTCAACCAGCATGTTGAGCTTGCGCTTGCTGGTCATAGTGTAGGCGAGATTCAGGCGCGAGAATTCGATCTGCCGCGGGCGATGCTCTGGTTGCAGCTGATCGAGAAACCAGTCGTACAACGGCCGATGATCCTCAAATTCCAGCGTGCACAGCGAATGCGTAATGCTTTCGAAGGCGTCTGACAGCGTGTGCGCGAAGTCGTACATCGGGTAGATGCACCAGTCGTCAGCGGTGCGCTGGTGCGAAATGTGGCGAATGCGGTACAGCGCAGGATCGCGCAGATTCATGTTCGGTGACGCCATGTCGATCTTTGCCCGCAACACGTGTTCACCGTCGGCAAACTCGCCGCCGCGCATGCGCTGGAATAGATCCAGGTTTTCTTCCACCGTGCGCTCGCGGTAGGGGCTGTTCCTGCCAGGCTCGGTGAGCGTGCCGCGCATGGCACGTGTTTCGTCTGCGCTCTGGCTGTCGACATAGGCAAGGCCTTTCTCGATGAGCGTCTCGGCCGCGGCAGCGAGCCCGGCGAAATAGTCGGACGCGTGCGTCAGGCGATCCTGCCAGTCAAAGCCAAGCCAGTGCACGTCGCGCTCGATGGCGCGCACGTACTCTTCGCGCTCCTTGCCGGGATTGGTGTCATCGAAGCGCAGGAATGTCCTGCCCCCGGTCTCCGCCGCGACGCCAAAATTCAGGCAAATCGACATGACGTGACCAATATGCAGGTAGCCGTTGGGCTCCGGCGGAAAGCGGGTCACGATTTGAGCGTGTTTTCCCGACTCCAGGTCGTCGTGGATTATCTGGCGAATAAAGTCGCGCGGAGTGTCGTCAGTCATGGTTTGGCTTCAGGCAGATTTGCAGGGGCGCTATTGTACGCGAAGCGAAGCAATTCGAGTACAATGCCGCGCATGCCAAATATCACATTACCCGATGGCTCCGTAAAGGAGTTCGATTCTGCCGTTTCCGGCAGTGACATAGCCGCCAGCATTGGCGAGGGACTGGCGCGCGTCGCCGTTGCATTGCGCGTCGACGGCGAGCTCAGAGACCTCAGCCGCGAGATCGAGGACGACGCCAGCGTGGAGATCATCACGCGCGACTCCGACGATGGCCTGGAGCTGTTGCGACACGATGCGGCGCACGTGCTGGCCGAGGCCGTTAAAGAGCTGTGGCCGGATACACAGGTCACCATCGGCCCTGCTATCGAGAACGGCTTTTATTACGACTTCGCTCGCGAGGAGCCTTTCACCGACGCCGACCTCGAGACCATCGAAGCGCGCATGCAGGATATCGTCGAGCGCGACGAGATCATTGTGAGGGAAGTCTGGAATCGCAACGATGCAGTCGATTTCTTTCGTTCCATCGGCGAGGAGTACAAGGCGGAGATCATCGCGAGTATTCCCTCGGATGAGCCCATCAGCCTGTACCGCCAGGGCGACTTTATCGACCTCTGTCGTGGCCCGCATTTGCCATCGACAAAGAAGCTGGGCAAGGCGTTCAAGCTGACACGCGTGTCCGGCGCCTACTGGCGCGGCGATTCCAACAACGAGATGTTGCAGCGCATCTATGGCACCGCATGGTCAACTGACAAGCAGCTGCGGCAGTACCTGCATATGCTCGAAGAGGCAGAGAAGCGCGATCACCGACGCCTCGGCAGGGTCATGGATCTGTTCCATTTCCAGGAAGAGGCGCCTGGCGCCGTATTCTGGCATCCGAAAGGCTGGTCGGTTTTCCAGGCACTCATCGGTTACATGCGACTCAAGAACACCGAGGCTGGCTACCAGGAAGTGAACACACCGGAAATTGTTGCCCGCTCGCTGTGGGAACAATCCGGTCATTGGGATTCGTTCGGCGACAACATGTTCACGTCAGAGACGGTTGATGGCCGCACGTTCGCTATCAAGCCAATGAACTGTCCGGGTCACGTGCAGATCTTCAAGCAGGGCATTACCAGTTACAGAGACCTGCCGGTACGTCTCGCGGAATTCGGCAAGTGCCACCGCTATGAGCCGTCCGGTGCGTTGCACGGCATGATGCGGGTGCGCGCGTTCACGCAGGACGATGCGCACATTTTTTGCACGCCGGAACAGATCACCGAGGAATCGATTGCGGTCTGCAAACTGATTCTCGGCCTGTACGCAGACTTCGGTTTCGAAGATGTCCTGATCAAATTTTCCGACCGCCCCGAAGTGCGCGTTGGTGCAGACGAGGTTTGGGACCAGGCGGAACAGGCACTCCTGAAAGCGCTCGATGCCGGTGGCTTTGAGTTCACGCACAATCCTGGAGAAGGCGCGTTTTACGGACCCAAGATCGAGTTCGTGCTGCGCGATGCCATTGGCCGCGACTGGCAATGCGGCACCTTGCAGGTCGACCTCAACATGCCGGGAAGGCTGGGCGCGAGCTACATAGGCGAGGACGGCAACAAGCACCTGCCAGTCATGTTGCACCGCGCAATGTTCGGCTCGCTGGAACGCTTCATGGGCATCCTGATCGAGCATCACGCCGGCAACCTGCCGCTGTGGTTGTCGCCGATCCAGGTAAAGGTCCTCACCATCACGTCCGATGCCGACGACTACGCAGAGGAAATCGTGGCAGCACTGCGCGCCCGCGGCATTCGTGCCGAGGCGGACGTGCGCAACGAGAAGATCTCCTACAAAGTGCGCGAACATAGCGTCGCCAAAATCCCCGCGCTATTTGCGGTAGGCCAGCGCGAGGTGGAAGCCAGAAACGTGGCGATTCGGCGACTCGGCTCGAAAAAACAAGCAGTTATGAGCCTCGACGATGCCATCGAATCGCTGCTGGGCGAGATCGAGTCGCGCACTATCAGCTAGGCGATTCAGAGCGGCATCCTGCCGCTGACAAGCAAACGTGACGCGCCCTGCACTTCAACTGTGCGGCGCGTCACAAATTTAAACTCCTGTCGCCTGATGCCGACATTAGCCCGCAAACGCAGGGCTATACTCCTTTGACGCAAGGACTGCGCAACAAATTAAACATAAGGTTTCGGGAGGACACCGACGTGCGGCTTGAACAATTTAAAACGCAGGTATTATTGCTGCATAGCGAGCAGAGTACCCTGGACAGCTTGAGCTCCGGGTTCAATGATCGTTATACCGTTCACTGTGCAACAAGCGGTTCCGAAGCCCTCAATTTCCTCGGTGATACGCCGATTCACGTCATTATCTCTGCCCAGGACCTGCCCGGCATGAGCGGCGCAGAAGCGCTCCGCGAAGCCAAGAAACGGTCACCGGATACGATAGGAATTCTGCTTGCTGGCCCAAATGCCGACAGCACACAGGCGATTGTCGGAGAGAAAGAAGTCTTCGATGTTGTGAGAGGCAAGGTAAACCCGGGCGACCTCCTGCAGATGATTGATAACGCGACGCAAAAGATGCGTCTCATGGCACTGGCCGAGTCGGCCAACGACACGCAAGCCGATGTCGACGAACCGGTTTCCGAACATATCGTGATGGAAACCTCCGAGAACGGCTCGTCCATTGTCAGCGATGGCACCGGCCAGTTCCCTGCAGTTGACCCGAAGCGAGTGTCGGAGTCAGCCAACACGGGCGCCCGCGCGGTCGACGTGCTCGTGATGACCAAAGACGAAGAATTTCTCGCGACCGTGCGTGAGTCAGCGCGCGGCCTGAACAACATTATCCACACCAATACGCTTGCTCAGGCTGACGAAGCCGTGAAGAACAAGAACGTCGGTGTCGCGGTTATTGATGCTGCCATGGTTGGTTCCAACGTTGAGAAACTGACGCTGCACCTGCGCAAGACCAAACAACGACTCGTGTCTATTGTCGCGGGACGCCGCGACGATGGCGAAATGCTTATGGACCTGATCAACCGCGGCAAGGTCTATCGCTTCCTGCTGAAGCCGGTATCACCGGGCCGCGCAAGGCTGGCGATTGAAGCATCGATCAAACACCACCTGGAAGCGCCGGATGCGGCGTTCAAGACTGTTCCCGGCGCAGCAGCTCCGGCAAAAGCCGCCAGCCGACCGGCGCCCAAAGCAGCACCTGCGCCGCAGCCGGCGGCCAAGAAGCCCGCCGCGACGTACGCCGCTGCTGCACCGTCTTTCGACGAATCGCCCGTGCAGGACGGCCTGACTGATGCATTCGGTGACGATGATTCGAGCTTCACCGAGACCATGACTGGAATCGTGACGTCGGTGGGCAAATCCATAGGCGGTATTAAAGACTCGCTGAGCAGAAAGAAAGACGCTGCGCCGGTCACCGCAAAGAAAGAACCCCGAATCAACCCTGCGGCAATCAGGGTGACACCGCCGGCGCCTGCTCCCGCGCGTGCATCCAGACCTGCTCCTGCTCCTGCAAGCGCACCCGCACCCGCAGCCGCACCTACGCATACACCTGCACCTGTCAGTAATCTCGATCTTGATGACGGCGGCTCATCGTTTGCCACTCCGAAGATTATCGGCGCCATTGCTGTTGTACTAATAGCGGTCGCCGCCGTTGGCTGGTGGGCCATGAGCGGCTCGGGCGATCCTGCATCGTCCGGAAACGCGCAACTCGCATCAGATTCAGCCTCGGGCCAGAATGCCGGACAGGGCAACGCAACGCGGTCCGCCGCAGAATTGTTCGCGGAAGCGCGCCTCGCGCGTGACGCAGGACAGGTATTTAATCCAACTGGCGGCAACGCAATCGAGCTATTGCTCGCCGCAACACAAGCTGAGCCTGGCAACGCAGAGATTGCAGCAGAACTCGACGCGGTCCTCGACCAGGCGCTCGAAATGGCAGAAGCCGCGATGCTTGAAAAGCGCGTCGCCGATGCATCCGCCGCACTGCGACGTGTTGCATCAGCCAATCCGGATCACTCTCGGCTGTCGTTCCTGAACGCACAACTTGCGCAGATGCAATTGCGTACCTATCTCGATGATGCAAGGGTCGCCATGCGCGACAATCGATTTGATGACGCCATGGCAGCAATTTCCGCCGCGCGCGGTCTGAATGTGCCGGACAGAAGTGCGATCGAGACCGTTGCCGCCGAACTCAGCGCGGCGCGCGTACAACAGAAAGTCGATGATGTGCTCGCGACCGCCGCACAGCGCATTGAAGAAGGCAAGCTGATAAAACCAGCGAATGATAATGCGCGCTATTACTACGACCTGGTGCTGGGTAATGACCCTGACAATGCCGCAGCGCGGGCGGGCCTGACAGCCGTTGCCAGCAAGCTGGTACTGAATGCGCGCGCGGAGATGGACGCCGGCAACTTTGACGACGCCGGAACGATCCTGATGGATGCCAAGCGCGTAGACCCGGAAAGTGCTGAGGTCGCGGCGACCATTGACGCCCTCAAGGCAGAGCGCCGAAGCGGCAGCGACGATCGCAATCGTGCAACGCAACAACGCGAAGCGGCTGAGAAAAGAGCAGCCGACCGCGAAGCCGCGGAGCAGCGCGCTGCCGAGCAGAAGGCTGCCGAACAGAAAGCCGCTGCAGAACGCGCCGCACAGGAACAGGCTGCACGGGATCAGGCTGCACAGGAACAAGCAGCTGCAGCGACTGCAACGAAACAGCAACAAGCAGCCCCGATTGCAACGCCTGTCGCCGCTGCGACTGCTGCCGTCGAGAACGCCGAAGCAGCGCAACCACAGGCCGAACAGATTGTGCCGGTGGGCTCACTCAATCGCACCAAGTACGTCGCGCCAAAATACCCGCGCTCTGCCGAGCGTCGTGGCATTTCCGGCTGGGTTGATATGATCTTCACGGTTAATGCCGAGGGTCGCGTTGAGGACATCAGTGTTCGCGACTCGGATCCGGGCGACACCTTCGTCACGGCGGCAGAAAAAGCGGTCGAGAAGTGGGAGTTCGAACCCATCGTCGAAAACGGCAGCCCGGTGTCGAAACGTGCCGCGGTTCGCCTGATGTTTGCTATCGAGTAATCAGGACAGAGACACGCCGTAATAGTGCGCGTGCATTTCTGCCACGATAGCAAGAGCGATTGAACTGGCGCCGCGCCCACCGATCCTGAGGCCGGCCGGGCCATGCAGTCGTTGCCGCAGGTCGTCAGCTCCGTGTTCGAGTTCCTGCAGCAACCGCTCGCGTCGGTTGCCGGGGCCCAGCAAGCCGACATAGCCGATTTCGCTCGCCGCCAGTTGTCTGAGATAACTGCGATCGCTCGCCAGATTGTGGCTCATAACGACCGCCATATCGTATCTCGCCAGATCCAGCTGAGCGGCCAGTTCCTCTGCCGGGATGCAGTGTTTCTGCAGCGCGCTACGAAAATCCCCGTGATTGACGTAAGCCGGCCGATGGTCAACCACGGTGCAGCGCCAACCCAGCTCACTGGCGATACGCACGAGCGGTTCTGCGTCGAGCCCGGCACCGAGAATCAACACCGACGGCGGCGGGCTGACCAGGAACTCCAGCGTCTCACCGTCACCAATGTCCAGCGCCACGATGCCGGCATTTTCACCTTGCAGAATCGACGCGATGCCGGTGAAAGGCTCGTAGTCGTCGTCCAGCAGCTGCAGCAGCACTTCCATTTCGCCGTCGCAACCGATGCCCAGACCCCAGACCTCGTCGTCTCCGTCAGCGAGGTTGTAGCGCACCGTCTGTGGTTCGCCTGACTCGATAACAACCCGCGCCCGCATGGCGAGATCGCCTTCCAGGCAGCCGCCGGACAACATGCCGCGAAAATGCCCGTCGGCGTCGATCAACATGTGCTCGCCGGTCTTGCTGTAGGTCGATCCACGGGTTTCGATGACGGTTGCGAGCACCAGTGGCTCGCCGCAGCGGCGATGCTCGTCGAAAAATTGCAGGACCCGGTTAGCGTCCACTAGCGACTGGCGTGGAGGTACAGCATCTCCATCGCAAGATGGGCTGCAGCGAGCGAGGTAATTTCAGCACTGTCGTAAGCCGGCGCAACCTCAACCAAGTCCATGCCCACAACATTGATGCCGGCAAGGCCACGCAGAATCGACATCGCCTGGTGCGTGCTCAGTCCGCCGCAGACCGGCGTGCCGGTGCCGGGCGCGAAGCTCGGGTCAAGGCAGTCGATATCGAAGGTCAGGTAAACCGGGTTGGCGGCGACGATCTCGCGAATTCTCGCAATCGTGCTGTCGATACCGTTGGCGTGTACCCAGGGCGCATCCAGCACGTTGAACCCCATGGTGTCCGGATTGCTGGTGCGAATGCCTACCTGCGCCGAAGAGGCCGGGTCGATCAGCCCCTGTTTTGCTGCCCAATAGAACATCGTGCCATGATCGATGCGCTCCACATCACCGTCATGCCAGGTGTCGCTGTGTGCGTCGAAGTGCAGCAGCGCCAGTGGCTTGCCGTGCTTCGCAGCGTGCGCCTTGAGGAGTGGATACGACACAAAGTGGTCGCCACCCAGTGCCAGTACTGCGGCTCCGCCGTTGATAATCTGTGCGGCGTGTTGCTCGATCGCAGCGGGCACGGATTGAGGGTCGCCGAAGTCGAATACACAGTCGCCATAGTCAACAACCGCGAGACGGTCAAACGGGTCGAACTCCATGGCATACGGCTTCTCCCACGCCATGACCGAGGATGCCGCGCGGATCGAACGCGGCCCGAACCTGGCGCCCGGGCGATTGGTGGTGGCTGTATCCAGTGGAATACCGGTCACGGCAACATCAACGCCGTCGAGGTCGCGCGTGTATTTGCGCCGCATAAAGGACGTCGCGCCGGCAAAGGTCGGTTCCGGGATAGTGCCATGCAGGCTGTCGCGCAGGAACGCGCTGTCGCCCTGCTTGATGCTGCTGGTCACCCGGCAGACACCGCTTGCAGCGTGCGTTGCAACGCCCGGTGAGTCTTGCTCATAAGCTCGTCCGCTTCCGCATGCGACAGCGTGAATGGCGGTGCGCAGATGATCGTATCGCCGCTCGCGCGCAATACGGCACCTTCATCCAGGATGAGGTCACGGAAGATGGTTCCGACACCCTTCTTTTCCGGGAAGCGCTGCAGCGTTTCTTTGTCGCGCACCAGCTCGAAAGCGCCCATTAGACCCACCATGCGCGCCTCGCCTACCAGTGGATGCTGCTGCAGTTCTTTCCATTGCTTCTGCAGGTAGGGACCAATGTCGTCGCGGATACGCTCGACCAGGCCTTCGCGCTGAATCAGCCGCAGATTTGCGATCGCCACAGCACATGAAGCCGGGTGCCCGGAATACGTATAGCCGTGGGCGAATTCACCGGCTTTATCGATGAGTACATCGGCAACCTTGTCGCTGACCATGACGCCGCCAAGCGGCAGGTAGCCCGACGTCACGCCCTTGGCAAACGCCATGAAGTCTGGCCTGGTGCCGAAATAGTCCGCACCGAACCACTCACCAAGACGGCCGAAACCCGTAATGACTTCATCGGATATCAGCAGGATGCCGTACTTGTCGCAGATGCGCTGCACTTCCGGCCAGTAGGTATCCGGCGGAATGATGACGCCGCCGGCGCCCTGTATAGGTTCGCCAATAAACGCTGCGACCTTGTCCGCGCCAAGCGCCTTTATCTTGTGCTCGAGGCTGCGCGCGGCCGCAAGACCGAGTTCATTCGGGGTCAGGGTGTGATCGCTGCCAAACCAGTACGGCTGTTCGACATGCACGATTCCCGGGATCGGCAAACCACTCTGCTTGTGCATCGGCGCCATACCACCAAGACTCGCAGCGGCCACCGTGGAGCCATGGTAGGCGTTCTTGCGCGAGATGATCGTGTGGCGTTCCGGCTGGCCCATCAGGTCCCAGTAAGTGCGCACCATGCGCACGATCGTGTCATTCGACTCAGAGCCGGATCCGGTAAAAAAGAACCGGTTGAACTGCGGCTGACTGACTTCCCGGAGGATCGAGGCCAGCTCGATGGCGGGCTGGTTGGAACACTGAAAGAAGTTGTTGTAGTACGGCAGTTCCTGCATTTGCCGGGTCGCCGCGTCAACAAGTTCCTGACGCCCGTATCCCGCATTCACACACCACAAGCCGGACATGCCGTCGAGCATCTTGTGCCCGTCGGTATCGTAGATGTAGACACCCTCGGCCCTGCTGATGATGCGGGAACGTTTCTGGTGCAGGTCCTTGTGATCCGTAAATGGGTGCAGGTGCGTTGCCCTGTCCAGCTCCTGCCACTCACTCGTTGTACGTTTTTCCATAGCCGCCATGAATACCTCTGCGTCAGACGTTAAGCATCAGGATCTCACGTTCCCATGGCGTGATGATCTCCTGAAACTCCATATACTCACTTTCTTTAAGAGCCGTGTACAGCGTGACGAAGTCGTCTCCGAGCATGCTGCGCATCGCGTCGCTCTCGCGCATGGCCTCGACCGCCGCATAGATATGCCGGTGCAACTCAAACTCGGTGTTGTAGGCGCTGCCTTCGATCGGGTCGGTCGGCGTCAGTCCTTCCACCATGCCGAGATAACCGCAGGCGAGTGACGCAGCGAGGGTGAGGTAGGGATTGACGTCCGAGCCTGCGAGACGGTTCTCGATACGGCGTGCATCCGGGGACGAATCCGGGACGCGCAAGCCAACGGTACGATTGTCGGTCGCCCAGGCCAGGTTAACCGGCGACGAATCGGGGTTTATGAAGCGCCGGTAGGAATTCACGTACGGCGCGAAGATCAGCATGGCATCCGGCATGTAGCGCTGCAATCCACCCAGGAAACCGTAAAAGAGCGGCGTCGCCTCGCCGTCCTTGCCCGAGAATATGTTGTTGCCCTGCTTGTCGACGACGCTTTGATGCACATGCAGCGAACTGCCGGCCTCTTCGGCCATGGGCTTCGCCAGGAACGTCGCATGCATCTCGTGTTCGATCGCGGCCTCGCGCACGGTGCGCTTGAACAGAAACACCTGGTCGGCGAGGTCAACCGCGTTGCCGTGCAGAAAATTGACCTCGAACTGCGCGGGCCCCATCTCCTGCGACAGCGTATCGATGCGGATACCCTGTGCCTCGCAATACGCATACAGATCGTTCATAAACGGATCAAAGTCGTTCATGGCGTCGACGCTATACGGTTGCCGCGCGCCTTCGGTCCAGCCAAGTCGCCCTTCAGGCGGCTCTGCTTCGGCGAACGGATCGGTGTGCGCACTAATGAGGTAAAACTCGACCTCCGGTGCCACCACCGGAATCCAGCCGCGGGCCTCGTACTTGGCCAGAACATTGCGCAGCACGCTGCGTGGCGAGACGGAGATCTGCTCACCACCGCGACGGTAGCAATCCAGAAACACAGAGGCAGCGGGGTCGGTTGACCAGGGCACAGGACGCAGGGTTTTTGGGTCTGGTACCAGGATCATGTCGCGGTCTTCGAGATTGGTCTGGTTCTCGATGTAGTCGCCCGACACTGTCTGGCTGAAGATCGACTCCGGCATCTTCATCTGGCTGGAGCCGAACTTGTCCGCCGGCATGACTTTGCCGCGAGCAGCGCCGGCCATGTCGGGGACGAAGGCTTCGACATCCTCTATCCCGCGTTCCTGCAGCCAGCTCTGGAAGACCTCGTTATTGCTCATATACCACCTGCCGTTGCTGCGCATACGCCCTGCACGCGTCACCAAACGCCTTGAAAATTGCCTGCGAAAATTTGTTTTCTGTGGCGCGCCACTCCGGGTGCCACTGTACTGCCAGTGCAAAGGCCGCTGCGTCATCAACGCGGAATGCTTCAATCAAACCGTCGTCGGCAATGGCCTCGACCGTCACACCGTCTGCCAGTTTCGCGACGCCCTGGGCATGCAGCGAGTTGACTTCGACCGAGTTCGCGCCGGCCAGATCCTGCAGTATGCCGCCGTCAATGAGCGCCACCGGATGAGACGGGCCATATTGCACATCCAGCGGGTCATCCTTGTTCTCGAGGTGCGAGTGATAGCCCTCGACCTCATGCACCTTCTGGTGCAGGGTGCCGCCGAGTGCGACATTCAATTCCTGGAAGCCACGACATACCGCCAGCAGCGGCACACCGCGCTCGAGCGCGCGCTTCAGAATGGGCAGCGCCAGCGCATCGCGATGCGGATCGTGCAACGTGCCGGGATCGCTCGGCTCTCCAGAATACAGAGCCGGATCGAGCATCGAGTAGCTGCCGGTAAGAAAGACGCCGTCTACCCGATCGAGAATCTCGTCAACGTCGAGGTGATCGGCCATCGCCGGAATGATGAGGGGCAACGCCGCTGAACATTCAACCAGGGCTGCGATGTATTTTTCGCCCACCATGTGAAACGGGTGTGGCGCAAGGACGCGCCTGTCTGCTGGCACGCCAATAATCGGTTTAGGGAACATATGGGGACAAACCCCGTTTCTCCTGTTTGGCCTTCAGATCGCAAGGATACGTCAGACGGACATCACAAGTACATTTTCAGGGGGTCGTATGGCTTGCGGCCTAAGCCCAAATACGGGAAGCTCCGGTAATGCTGAACGAACTGAAGAAATACCTTAAAAAGTACCCGGACACTCAGTCCATGGAACTGCTGATTGCCGACATGCACGGCTTTCTCAAGGGTAAACGCATCCAGCGACAGGACTTTGAAAAAGTCTGCAAGGAGCCGTTCGCCTTTTGTGGAGGTGTCGTGATGCTGACTGCGCTCGGCGAGACCGTCCCCGGGATCCCGTATGGCGAAGATGATGGCGACCCCGATATTCCCGCCAGCCTGGTAGCGGGCAGCATTGTGCCGGTACCGTGGTCAAAGCGCCCGATGGCGCAGGCCATGTTTCGCCTGCAGCACCCGGATGGCGGTGATTTCTTTGCCGATCCGCGTGCCATTCTCGAACGGGCGTTGCAGCCGTTACGGAAACGGCGGCTGAAAATTGTCATGGCAACCGAGCTGGAGTTCTATCTGCTCGACGCCAATTCGAGAGAAATTGTGGCGGGCGCGCCGCGGGTTCCGGGCAGCGACAAGATACACCCCGGCACCCAGGTTTACAGTCCCGACGATCTGTGGGAAATCGATGATTTCCTCAACGATGTCTATGCATGGTGCAAAGCCCAGGGAGTGCCGGCGGAGTCCGCTATTTCGGAGTACGCGCCCGGGCAGTTCGAAATCAACCTCAGACATATTGATGACCCGGTTCTGGCGTGCGATCACGCCGTGATGCTGAAGCGGATCGTCAAAGCAGCGGCGCGCAAACACGGCTTCACTGCCTGCTTCATGGCGAAGCCGTTTGCCCAGGGCGCCGGCTGTGGCCTGCATATCCATATGAGCCTGGTCGACAGCAGCGGCGCCAATTTCTTTTCCCATGGCCGCGACAAGATGGCCGCACCGCCATACAGTTCGAGACTGCGTTATGCCGTGGGCGGTTTGCTGAAGACGATGCCCGAGGCAACGGCAATTTTTGCACCAAACGCGAATTCCTATCGGCGCCTGCGGCCCGACATGTTCGCACCTGTTGACCCTAACTGGGGGCCGAATCATCGTGTGGTCGCTGTGCGGATTCCGATGTCAGACGCCAACAACCTGCGGCTGGAACACCGCACTGCGGGTGCCGACGCGAACCCCTACCTGGTAACCGCGTGTATTGCCGCCGGCATAGATCACGGCCTGCGCAACAAGGTGGAGCCACCGCGGATGATCGAGCAAGGTGAAAACGTGCGCATCAAGGCCGGCATTCCACTGCGCTGGGAAGCGGCGCTCGACAAGTTTTCTCGCAGCAAGGTGCTGCCGAAATACCTGGGTGAGGACTATTGCCGGTATTTCGTACGCAACCGCCGTGCCGAGAGCAACAAGTTTCACAACACGGTCAGCGCCCAGGATTTCGAGTGGTACCTGCGCTCCGTCTGAAACCTCAGTCGTGCTGACTCGCGTTGGCGAGGTCACCTTCCAGGTGGCGACTGGCAAGCAGGAAGCACAACGCTGACAACGGCAGCGCCAGCGAACACATGGTCAACAGGCTGAAGCGCATGGACTCGACGCCAAAGTCAGCGGCCAGCGCATCACTCAACAGCCCTACCAGCCACGGCCCTATGCCGAGACCAATGGTGTTGATGACGAACAACATCACGGCGGACGCCAGCGCCCGCATCCGCAGCGATACCAGGCTCTGTGTCTGCGCCAGCACCGGCGCAAGATAGAAGTTCGAGGTGGCCGCCGGAATGATGAACAGCAGCAACGTAGCTGTCGTCGATGACGCCATTAACGTCAATGCCAGCATCAAGGCGCTGATCAGCACACTGCTCGCGATGAACTGCAGGCTTCGGGCCGGCCCTTGCTGCCCGACCTTGTCGGCGAAATAGCCACCTGTGAAAAAACCGAAACCGCCGGCTATCCCCAGGATCAGGCCAAGCCAGATGCCGAGCTGTGCCATCGGCATGCCGAAACTGCGGTCCATGAAGCTGGGAAAGAAAATGATAACCGCGTAACCGGCCAGCGATGCGAGCCCCGCACCAAGTGCCATATACAGAAACGAGCGCCGTGCGAAAAGGAACCCAAGGACATCAGCAAACTTCGGTTGTGTGCCGCTATCGACACGGCTTTCCGATGCACCACGCAGAGGCTCCTGCAACGTAAAGCGGACCAGCAGCGCCAATATCAGGCCGGGCAGGCCGACGATAAAAAATGCCTGCCGCCAGCCGAGGTTCTCGACCACCCAGCCGCCGGCCAGGTACGCCAGCATGATGCCGGCGGAAATGCCGATGGTGTAGAAACCCATGGCGGTCGAGCGCTGATGCGGCGGATACATGTCGGCAATCATCGAATGTGCAGGCGGACTGCAACCCGCCTCTCCAATGCCCACGCCGATACGCGCAGCGACGAGATGCCAGAAGTTAACTGCGAGACCGGACAGTGCCGTCATGCCGCTCCATATCGCCACGGCCGCTGCAATGAGATTCCTCCGACTCCAGCGATCGGCAAGCAGTGACACGGGAATTCCCAGGGTCACGTAAAACAGTGCGAACGCAGTGCCGGACAACAACCCGAGCGTCGCATCGGCGACATCGAACTCCAGCCGGATCGCCGGCAGCAGGATCGCGAGAATCTGCCGATCAACGAAGTTAAACATGTACACGACGGCCAGGATGACCATCGCGTACCTGCGTGCGCCGGGCGTCAAGGCAAAACAGTCTTGAATATGAAGAAGAAGATGATTGCGAGGATGGCGCCAGCCGGAATCGTAACGACCCAGGACACAAAAATGCGACCAACGACGCGCAAGTCAATTGCCTCGATACCACGGGCAAGGCCAACACCAAGCACCGCGCCAACCAGCGTATGAGTTGTGGAAATCGGGATGCCGGTGCCCGAAGCGATAACGATCGTCGTCGCTGCCGCAAGCTCGGCGGCAAAGCCACGACTCGGTGTAAGCTGCGTAATCTTCTTGCCGACTGTCGCGATCACGTGGCGGCCATAAGTTGCAAGTCCGACGACGATACCACCGCCGCCAAGCAGCAAGACCCATAGCGGCAGTGCCGACTGGGATGCGATTTCGCCGGTGCTGGCAATGGATATCACTGCTGCGAGCGGACCGATTGCATTGGCGACGTCGTTGGAGCCATGTGCGAATGCCATCGAACAGGCGGTGACGATCATCAGCACGCCGAAGACGCGCTCCACGGTGTAATAGTGCTGGTGCTTTTCA
The DNA here is from genome assembly GCA_963698425.1 of uncultured Gammaproteobacteria bacterium. Lineage (GTDB taxonomy): Bacteria > Pseudomonadota > Gammaproteobacteria > Steroidobacterales > Woeseiaceae > UBA1847. The sequence goes on from CAVOQR010000010.1 coordinate 258,106, forward strand.
GCCTTCTTGTTCGGCTCGATGCGGCGGATCATCAGGGCGCCAACAATCGCAATGAGCACGGCCACAGCGGTGGCCAGAAGGTAGGCCTCGACGGTGCCGATCTCCAGCCCAACGTGAGACAGGCCCTTCAGAATGGTAACCAGCGTGATCGTGAACGCGGCGAAGAAAATATAGATCGGGACGTAGCGCTTGGCGCGTTGCAGCGGGTCCTCGTGCTGCAGGATCAACTTCTGTACGGACTGGTAAATGAGGTAGGCAATGAAGCCTGCCGTTAGCGGTGAAACCACCCAGCTCATGACAATGGTGCCAACCTTGCTCCATTGTACGGCGTCAAAGCCAATACCGACGGCGGCGAAGCCGACGATGGCACCGACAATTGAGTGCGTGGTCGACACCGGCCAGCCCTGCCTGGAGGCCACCAGCAGCCAGGTACCGGCCGCCAGCAATGCCGCCAGCATGCCATAAACCAGTAGCTCCGGTTGACCGGCGATCGGCGTGGTATCGACGATGCCCTTGCGGATTGTCGACGTGACCTCGCCGCCTGCGAGTACCGCACCTGCAAATTCGAACACCGCGGCTACCAGTATGGCCTGCTTGATCGTCAGTGCTTTCGAACCGACTGACGTCGCCATCGCGTTCGCTACGTCGTTGGCGCCGATGCCCCACGCCATGAAGATGCCAAATAACGCGGCCAGCGTAATGTAGATAACTTGTGCTTCCATTACCGTCCCCGACAGCGCTCTATGCGCCGTTCTTGTTGTTTTTAGTGTGAGAGCAACAGCTCAAGGCGGCGCCCTACGCGCTCCGCCATATCCGCAATCTCGCCTGTCTGCTCGATCACCTTGTAGAGAAACATCGCGTCAATCGGATTCAGCGTGTCTTCTATCTTGTAAAGCGCGGCGCGCAAGGCAGCCTGCTTCTCGTCGGTGTCGGTTTCGATGCGATCGAGCTCTTCAATCATGCCCTCAACGAGCGCCACCTCTGCACCGCGGAATCCCGTTGTAAACAGCTCGTCCAGTTCACGCACGCTCTTGCGTGCCTGCTTGGCGGCATCAATATTGCGATCGACAAATTCGCAGAACTGTTCCGTAATGGCCGCCGGAATCTGCATCTTGCGGCCGAGCACGATGCCGGAAATATCCTTGGCACGATTGGCAATCTTGTCCTGCACCAGCAGCAGCTCCAGCAGATCTTCGCGCGGCACTGGCATGAACAGGCTCTTTGGCAGGTGCAGCCTGATTTCCTTCTTGGCGTTGTCGGCCTCGTTCTCGAGGTCGCTGATGACGTCACGCGCGGCCTGCGCAGCGTCCCAGTCGTCGCTGGTGACCGCTGCAAAGAACTCGCGCAGGTGACGCGCGCAGCGATACGCGACGTCAATATGCTTCTCCAGTGGCTGGACTGGCGAAGATCCGAAAATACTCGACAGGACATTGGTCATTCGAGCGTGCCTCCCTGATTATTTTTGTAGCCCGACGGGCGGATGTAATCGTATCACGGCGCCGTGCTAGAATCCGCGCCCCCGAGGCGTTGAATTGTGAGGCTGGAGCTGGCATGTCCTACTGGTTGATGAAGTCTGAACCCGATACCTACAGCATCGACGATCTTGAGCGTGACGGCCGCGAGCCCTGGGACGGGATTCGCAATTACCAGGCACGCAATATGATGCGTGACGACATGAAAGTCGGCGACAAGGTCTTCTTCTATCACTCGAACTGCAAGGAGCCCGGTATCGTCGGCATCATGACGGTCGCCAGCAAGCCGTACCCCGACGCGACGCAGTTTGACCCGGACTCCAACTACTACGACGCCAAGAGTAATGCGGACGATCCGCGCTGGTGCCTGGTTGACGTCAAATTCCTGCGCAAAACGAAACGCAACATCACGCTGACAGAAATGAAGGCGCATCCGGGACTGGACGACATGATCCTGACGCGGCGCGGCAACCGCCTCTCGGTAATGCCGGTCGACAAGGCGCACTGGGACATCATCCTCAGCCTTGAGTAAAAAGTACCTTATTCGAGGCGCAGTCGTAGCTGTCGCGGTCCTCGCTGTATTGCTGGTCGCGCTAACGCCCCCACAGCTCAAACGTGATGGCGTTGCGCCGCAACTGCCAGCGGACATCGATGCCTACCTGCAAGCGAGCGAAGCAGCCGCGGCGGAGACGTTCCCGCTCATTGCAGACACAGAAAAGCGTATCCGCTGGCAGACGCCGGGTGAACGCAGCGACTACGTCGTCATCTACCTGCACGGTTTCTCGGCGACGCGCCAGGAAATTGCGCCAGTGCCGGAGCTGGTAGCCGACTCGCTGCATGCCAACCTGTACGAGACCCGGCTCACGGGCCACGGCCGCTCTCATGGCGCCATGCTGGAGACTTCTGCCGAGGATTGGCTGGATGACGCCGCAGAGGCGCTCGCGATCGGTAATATGCTCGGCGAGCGCATCGTGCTCATTGGCACCTCGACCGGCGCAACCCTCGCGCTGGCCATGAACGGTCATCCGTTGATGGAACGCGTCGACAGCATCGTCCTGATTTCGCCCAACATGGGACCGCGTGATGCAACTGCCCAATGGCTGACCCGCCCGGCCGGGCCCCTGATTGCACAACTCATGGTCGGCGATACACGCAGCTGGACGGCACATAACAGTGAGCAGCAGCGCTACTGGTCGACCCGCTACCCGACCGCCGCACTGGTTGAAGTAATGCGCCTCGTGCGGCGCGCAGAAAAGGCGATTCGGATGCCGCTGGACGCGCAGGTATTGATGCTGCTTTCACAATATGATGCCGTTATCTCGCCGGCAGCGGCCGAGACTGCCTTCCGCAGGATCGATGCCACGTATAAACATCTCGTGGACATCAAAGGGGTCGGCGATCCGAGCAATCACGTACTTGCGGGACGCATCCTGTCACCGCATACGAGCTACGAGACCGCCCTGCTGATCAGTGAATTCGTCACGGCCACTCACTAGGCAACCGTTGCATTTTCGCAACGCCATCGACTGATGCGCGAATCGCGCTACGCAACCGCCACAAGCCAACGCCCCGCGGCCTCATAAGCAAACAGCCTAACGCAGCCTGCAGGCAGCTGACCGCGTAACCGGTCATCATATAACCAGCCGCAATGCGGCTTCTTGCCTGCAAGCACGTGATGCCACCCAGGCTTATGCCGTGAACGCATATACGGGACAAGCAGCACGGCGGCGAATATTGATCGCACACATGCTTGCTTTCGAATGGCACTCCTCTGCAGCATCGGTACCGGCTAGACCGATCAGGATCACACCAGGTGTCGCAATAAAAGAACGCCGTGAGCCTCTATAAGGGAACCGCCGCAAATGGCGCGTAGTGGATCGGCTACACCGTAATCGGGCGCAGCAATTGCTGCACTCGTTTTGGGAAGTTCATCCTTATGGGGGAGTAATCATGACTCAAACGTCATTATGGCGCAGCATCACTTTGCTTGTGATGTTGCTATTCACGGCTGCCGCTTACGCGGTTGAAGGCACCGGCAACATCGTCGGCTCGCTGGAAAACACAAGCAGCAGTTCCTACACCGTATCGGCTCGCGATGCGTCCACCGGCCGCTCGCGTGCAACCACTGCCGATGCAGACGGCGATTTTCGTTTTTCACAATTGCCGGTTGGCACATACGAGGTTGTTGTTGAACGCAATGGCGTGGTCGTTGCGCGTGACAGCTTCGGTGTTTCGATCAATGGCAATACGGTTGCCCGCTTTATCCTCGATGACGCGAGTATTGACGAAATCACCGTGACTGCAGCAGCAATCTCCGGCGATGTCTATTCGACCGACTCTGGAGTTGTGCTTGAACGCGGCGAACTCGACATCATGCCGGTTGCGCGCAATCTCACGAGTGTCTCGATGCTCGCACCCGGCGTGGTGCTTGGCGACAGCAAGTTCGCACTGAACGGCAGCGCTGGTTACGCGTCGTTCGGCGGTTCATCAGTTGCTGAGAACTCTTGTTATATAAACGGCCTCGAAGTCACCAACACGCGTCAGGGCCTGGGTTGTGGCTCGGTACCGTTCGAGTTCTACCAGCAATTCCAGGTGAAAACCGGCGGCTATTCTGCGCAGTACGGCCGTACCACGGGTGGCGTGCTCAACGCAGTTACTCGCAGTGGCAGCAACGAATGGGAGTTCGGCGTTGGCATGGCCATCGAGCCCAAATCGCTGTACGAGGAAGGCAAAGTCTCTCGTGGCGGTGGCGGCTTCGGCGGCGGTGTCGGCGGTCCCGGTACCGGACGTGTATTCCGCGATACCACTAAAGACGAGAGTGACCTGTTCGAATACTGGGCATCGGCATCAGGCCCGATCATCCAGGATCGTCTGTTTGTGTACGCGCTGGTCAACCCGCGCATCGAAGAGCAGAACTTCTCGTGGCAGACCGGTTCTCGTGAGCAGTATTCGCGCGACGACGAATACCGCGAGATCACCAAGGACGGCTCGGACAATGTCTTCTGGGGTGCGAAAATCGACTGGGACATTAACGACTATCACCGGGTCAGCGTCTGGGGATACTCCAATCGCAGCGACGGCGAAGATGTGCATTTCGCCAAGGACTCGATCACCAATGAGATCGACTTCTCAGAGCCCAGCGGCACCTTCATAAGGCAGCGCGGCGGTGAAGCCCAGGCGATCACCTACACGGGTACCTTCATGGATGCGTTCACGATTTCGGCCATGTATGGCGAAGTCGAAACGGAGTACACCGCTGATCCGGATGTCACCGACCGTTGTCCAACGATCAACGACAACCGTACGCCGGCGCCGGCAGACCCGATCACGGGTTGCGGACCTGGCGGCACGTTTGGCGCAAACAGCGACAACAACACCCAGATCCGACTGGACCTCGAGTGGGCGGTAGGTGACCACCTGTTGCGTGTGGGCCTGGACCAGCAGGATCGCGATTCCATTCGCCTCTCGCAGCCGATCGGCGGTCACAACTGGACTTATTCGACGCTCGCGCCCAATGCGACTATCCAGGGTAACAATGGTCCGATCTACACGAATAACACCGGCGCCCCGCAGGAATACACCTTTGACCGGCTGTTCACCAACGCCGGCCTCGGCGGCATGTTCAACAGTGAGCTGACAGCGTACTACATAGAGGATGAGTGGCAGTTCAACGACAACTTTGTGTTCTACCTCGGTGCACGCAAGGACCAGTTGACGAACTACGGTACGACCGGCGTTCCGTTCGCCGATTTCGATCAGGAATGGGCGCCGCGCCTCGGCGTCAGCTGGAGTCCGGGTGGTGATGCAGACAGCAAGGTATTCTCGACCTGGGGCCGCTACTTCCTGCCCGTGCCGAACAACACCAACTTCCGTGTTGGCTCGGGCGTCAGTGATACGACCACCTACTACCTGTACACAGGGGTCGATTCCACTGATGGACAGCCTACGGGCATCACGCCGATCAACGGCAGCCTGCCCGGTTCGACTATCGTCAACTCTGCCTCCGCACCACCAACCAAGGACCAGTTCCAGGCACAGGAAGCTGATGCTTTCTTCAAGGAAGAGTTCATCCTCGGCTACGAGCGCGAGCTCGGTGATGGCTACATGGGCCGCGTCCGTTACGTGAACCGAACGGTTGGCGCGACACTGGACGATTACTGTGGCGTATGGTCGAACCCCGGCTACTGCACGATGGTGAACCCGGGCTTCGGCGGATCCTGGTCCAGCTCGCCTGGCGGTGAGCTGGTCTTCTACGATGCAGATACCATCGGCCTGCCGAAAGGCAAGAATGACTACGACTCGATGCAACTCGAGCTGCAGTACGCCGGCGATCGCCTGAGCTACAACGCGATCTATGTCTGGTCGCAGAGCCGCGGCAATTTCGAGGGTGCGGTCAAGTCCGATATCGTGCAGGTTGATGCCGGTATCACGCAGGACTTTGATTTCCCCGCACTCATGGACGGCGCGGACGGCTATCTGCCGAATGATCGCAGGCACGTGTTCAAGTTTTACGGATCCTACTCGATCACGGACAAGCTGAGCGCCGGATGGAATGCCGTCCTTGCCAGCGGACGTCCTCTCAGTGTCTACGGAGCCGGTTACCCCGATACGGGTGCCAACGTGTTCGGCAGTTATGGCGACACCTACTACCTGTTCACCAACACCTGCAATCTCGCCGGTGGCGGTGTCGGTGCATGTCCGCAGAACGCGCTGCAGGAAGACAAGATCTACACCTTCCAGTCGCGCGGTACCGCGGGAAGAACACCCTGGACTGCAAATCTCGATGCTTCAATGAACTACGATTTCGAAGTATCGGGCGTGCAGTTCTCGGCAGCACTGCAGGTCTTCAACATCCTCAATATCCAGGAAGCCACCTCGATCAACGAGCATGCTGAAGCACGTCGTTCAGAAGGCAACCCGAACGAATGGTATGGCGCCGCCTACAACTGGCAGCAACCACGAAGGGTTCGCCTGAGCATTCAGGCGCGCTTCTAGACTCGCAGCAAGGACGAGGCCGGCCCGCACTCGCGGGTCGGCCTTTTTTTATGGCGCTTTTACGGCGCCGAGTTCCTCGAGAATTGCAGCAATCTCGCCGCGACTGGCAAGCGCGATCATGATGACCAGGTCACCGGGCTCGGCCCAGGCAAGCGCCGAGCGAAATGTCTCGGGCTCCTCTTCGTTGTGCTCCAGCTGCTCAGCCGAGGCGCCACAACGCAACAGCTCGTTACGAATCACGCGATAGATTTCGCCATGTTCGCGACCACGATGATGCCTGGCGAGTTCGGACACGATAACGCGGTCCAGTCCGATATCCCACGCCGCCCTGCTGATCTCCTCGAGCAAGGCGTCGGGACGATCACCGGCATGCCCGAAACACAGCACTCGCCGTTTGCCGGGCAGCGCCGTCGCCATCAGGAACAGCGCTTTCATGGCTCCGGGGTTGTGCGCAAAGTCGACGAGCACGGTGCGGCCAGCAACGTCGTAGATATTGCAGCGCCCCGGATTATCGTCCTGCGTCATGCGGCGCAGCCCGGCGCGCATGGCATCGAGATTTGCCCCAAGACAATCAGTCAGCGCGCACGCGGCCAGCGCATTGGCCACATTGTGCAGGGCCTTGCCCTGCATCGTTATGGGAATGTCACTCGCGCGACAGATCAACTCACGACGATCACCCTGCAGCTTCACCAGGTTACCGTCATCTGCAATGAATGCCGTGCCACCCGCAGCCGCATGTTGCTGCAGCAGGCGGTTGTCGGCATCCAGACTGAACCACACGATTTCGCCGCCATGCTGCTGCGATCGTGCCACCAGCAAATCGTCGTCAGCGTTCAACACCAGGCGCCCGTTCTGTTCGACCGCACGCGCCGCGATCCACTTGATGTTCAAGAGCTCTTCGAGATTGCGCGAGCCGAAGTCACCAATGTGATCCTCGGATATGTTTGTCAGCAACGCAGCGTCGGCCGTGTCGACGCCGAGACCGCGGCGCAACAGTCCACCGCGAGCGGTTTCGAGAATCGCAGTGTCGACGCCCTGCTGTCGCAGGACCGCGCGGGCGCCACCCGGACCGGACCAGTCGTCTTCGTCCATGATGCGATCGTTCACCGCTATCCAGTCGGTCGAACTTAAGCCGACACCGCCGCCGGCAGCGCGAAGTATGCTGAATGCCATGCGCACAGACGTGGTCTTGCCATTGGTGCCCGTAACCAGGCCAATCGGGATACCGTGATAACGCGACCAGTCGACGCTTGCGGGGTCTGGCAAGTCGCGCACCGGCCAGGTCTGTGCGCAATCACCCAGCCCGAGCGATACCTCGTCATCGTCCCAGAGCATCGGTACGCCACGCTCGCGCGCTGCCGACTGCAACGCCAGCAGTGCTGGATTCGCTTCGGCACGAATCGCGGACTGCAATGCCGCCAGCGTCAATGCAAAATCGGGTTCGGGCTCGGCATCGAGTTGCGCCGCACAGGCCGCGTATGCCCACTCGTTCAACTCTGATGCCGCGTACAACACATCAATCGGCGCCGCAAAAGCGAGGCTGATGCCGCCATCAAGCAACAGGCTGTGTCGTTCTGTCTGCGGCCAGTCGAGCGCGGCAAACATTCTTTCGACGTGTGCCGACCAGATCGGAAAGAGCTGTCGCGCGCGGTCCGGAGAACAGGCAATGTCGAGAATGCTGCCGGGCCCGTCCAGCAGCAGATTCGGGCCTGTCAGCCTTCGTGCATCGAGTAATTCCATCGGATTACGCCTGCGCCTAGTCGCTTTCCTCGCGCGCTATGCGAACGCCGCGCTCGTCACTGATGATTTGCACCTCGTCGCCGAACTCAAAATCATCAATCTCCGGCAGCTCGACACTGGATGTCGCCTTGCTCACCGTGCCTTCAACCTTGGCGCCGGCCTTGAAGTAGATGATCTGCTTCCAGCTACGCTTGACGTTGTCGCCGAGGATCAGGACCAGGTCGCCGTGCACAGCCATTTCCAGCGCGCGCATTGTTGCCTCCTGCTCGTCCGGAATGACCTCGATGCATTCGGCAGACACGCCCTGCTCAAGCAAGGTGTTCTTGATCATCACAGCGACTTCATCACGGCCCCTGCCGCGTCGGTGATCATCACAACGGCAGATGTAGTAATCGAAATGCCCGGCCGATATTTCCGCGATTTCGCGAATGTCCTCGTCGCGCCGGTCTCCCGGTGCTGACAGCACTGCGATACGGCGCCCGTCAACCTCAAATCGATCCACCAGGTCGCAGATAGCGCGCACCGCTGCGGGATTGTGCGCATAGTCCAGGATCACCTTGAATGGATGCTGGTCGTAGATATTCATTCGTCCCGGCGCCTGGAAGAAGCTCGAGTCGAAGGTGCGCAGACCATTGCGAATGTTGTCGAGATCGACCTGCATGTTGTAGGCGAGCGCCGCTGCAAATATGGCGTTCTGCACATTGTGCATGGCGCGGCCCTCAATCGTGGCCGGTATCAGATGTGTCCACAGCAACGGCGTGTAGGTCTCATTCTCGTACTTGGCAATCATGTGGCCGTTCATACCCTGCTCGAGCACCCACGCCTGGCCGCCCGCCTGGATGTGCTGCTTCACGAGCGGGTGTGCCGGGTTCATGGTGACGTACGCCAGCTTGTCGGCGTCCGTGTAGTCCGCCATCTGCAGACAGAGTGGATCGTCGGCGTTCAGAATCGCCGCGTCGGTCGCAATCTCGATAGGTATGCGTTTGACCTCGGCCAGCTGCTCCAGCGTGTCGATGCCGCGCAGACCGAGGTGGTCCGCAGAGACGTTCAGGCAAGCGGAAACATTACACTCGGGGAAACCCAGACCGCTGCGCAGCATGCCGCCACGCGCCGTTTCCATGACCGCCGCATCAACGGACGGATCGCGCAGGATCATCTGCGCGGAGACGGGGCCCGTCATATCACCGGCCACCGTCAGGTTGCCATCAATATAGACACCGTCGGTGGAGGTCAGTCCGACGGTCTTGCCGGACATCTTCAGAATGTGTGCAAGCATTCTCGAGGTCGTGGTCTTGCCGTTGGTGCCGGTGACCGCCGCGATCGGAATGCGGTTCGGCGCGTCCTTGGGAAACAGCATGTCGATAACGGGACCCGCCACATCGCGCGGCGTACCCTCGCTCGGTGCAACGTGCATGCGAAAACCCGGGCCAGCATTCACTTCGCAAATGCCGCCGCCGGTGTTGCGATAAGACTCTGTGATGTCGCGCGTCAGGAAATCGACACCGCCAATGTCGAGGCCGATCGCCTTGATGGCGCGAATCGCCATTTCGCGATTATCGGGGTGCATGATGTCAGTCACATCGATCGCCGTACCACCGGTCGACAGGTTGGCCGTAGAGCGCAGGTAAACGACCTCGCCCTGCGGTGCGACCGTGCTGCGGTCGTAGCCGACTTTTGCCAGCAGGCGCTCGGCCTGGTGATCAAACTCGAGCCGTGTCAGCACCTTTTCATGGCCGACGCCGCGACGCGGATCCTGATTTACGATGTCGACGAGCTCTTCAATCGTATGTTTGCCATCGCCGACCACGTGCCCGGGCACGCGCTTGGCCGCGGCGACAAGTTCGCCGTTTACGACAAGCAGTCGGTGGTCCAGGCCCTCGAGGTAGGTCTCGACGATAATCGTGCGGCCATGTTCACGGGCCTTCTCGAAACCAACCTCGACTTCCTCGCGGCTGCGCAGATTGATCGACACGCCTCTGCCGTGGTTTCCGGACAGCGGCTTGAGGACCACGGGATAGCCAATACGTTCGGCACCGCGCACCGCCATTGCGGCGTTGTTGGCAAGCACCTGTTGTGGAACAGGCAAACCGAGGTCGCGCAGAATACCGTTGGTTTCTTCCTTGTCGCCGGCAAGTTCCACTGCAATATTGCCGGTGCGGCTGGTGGTCGTCGCCTGGATGCGTTGCTGGTAACGCCCGTGCCCGAACTGCACCAGGCTGTGACGATTCAGGCGCAACCACGGAATACCGCGCTCCTCGGCGGCTTTCACCAGTGACGCGGTGCTGGGACCAAACTCACGCCGTTGTGCATAGCGGATAAAGCTGTCGCGCGCCTCGGCGAAGTCCCAATCATCCGTCGGCGCATCGCTCAGCCGCAGTTCTTTGGGCAGCAGACTCTGCAGCAGCTTCATCGCCAGTACGCTGGCCTCGCGGCCGACAGCTGCGTCCTTGTACTGGAACACCATGTTGTAGTGGCCGGGCTGGCCGTCGATCGAACGGGTCTTGCCGAAGGTCACTTCAGAGCCGGCGACATTCTGCAGTTCAAGCGCGACATGTTCCATGACATGCCCCATCCAGGTGCCCTCGTCTTCGCGCAGTCGCCTGACGAAGCCACCGGCGTCGCCATAGGAGCAACCGTGTTCGTCCAGTCCCGGCAAGGCCGCCAGCAGGCCATTGCTAAACTCATCGCCAAGTCGACCAGTCGGCCATTCCTCGAGAACGCCCAGGTCAAGAATGTGCCGGATAACGGGAAAACGGGCGTACAGATTCGGCCCGACGTAGACGTTGGTGCTAACGATCTTCATGCTGCAAATGCCTCGCGTGTCGCGATGTCGAAGCGGCCGCCTGACACCAGCACATGTAACTTGACGTCGATCAGACTGACAGGCTCGCCGCGGCGTGCCCGGTCCATTGACGAGTACGTCAGGTTGGTTGGGTCAATGACCGTAATGCCGCCACGACCGACAACTTCGAAATTATCGCCGGGGCGAATAAATGCGGCCGTGTCCTCGTCCAGCCCGATTCCCAGCGCGAACGGGTTGTAGGCCAGAGCTGTAAGCAGGCGACCCAGGCGGTCGCGCTGGCGAAAATGCTGGTCGATGATGAAGTTATTCGTCAGCCCGAGGCCAGGCGCCATGGTCACCATATCGGGCGTTGGTGTACTACCTTCGCGACCGCCGGCAATCATGTGCTCAGGCATGAACGCTGCACCTGCAGAGGTGCCGGCGACATGCATGCCAGCGGCATTGCGACGCCGGATCAGTTGTGCAACCTCGGTGCCGCCAATGGTAGTCGACAGACGCAACTGATTGCCGCCCGTCATGAAAATGCCGTCGCACTTGTCGATGTACTTGAGGTCCGCGCCCGACTGGCAGTCCTCACGCGTCTCGAATGCCAGTACCTGGACATGCGTGACGCCGAGTTTACGAAACAGTTTTTCGTAATTGCGGCCGGTATCTTCAAGCTCGGACGCGGTCGCGATAATGCCAACGCGCGCGCCCTTGCCGCCACACAGCTCAACGAAGCGGTCGAGAATCTCCGGGTTGTGCAATTTTTCTTCGGCGCCGCCTATCGGGATGACGTAGCCACGGTCTTTGCCGTCTACTGTATTTGCCGGACTCATGGGTATGATTTTTTTGCGAAAGGAGCAGGAGTTTACCTTATTAGGCGGGTCCAATTGGCTTAAACTTGCGCCATGAAAACAGATTCTCCGCTCGGCAAGCCGACCGCATATGCGCATGACTACGCGCCTGAACTGCTTTTCCCTATTGCGCGTAGCGAGGCGCGCCAGGCCCTCGATATTGGCCTGCCGCTGCCCTTTGGCGGTGTCGATATCTGGAATGCCTGGGAGCTGACCTGGTTGGCGATGTCGGGCAGACCGGAGGTCGCCATCGCCGAAATTCGGGTACCTGCCGACTCGCCGAGCCTGGTCGAGTCAAAATCCCTGAAGCTGTATCTCAACTCGCTGTCGATGAGCCGCTTCGAATCTGCCGCGGCCGTCAGGGACACCATCGCCAGCGACCTGACAGCAGCGGCTGGCGCCCCGGTCACAGTCGAAATCACGTCCGTACTCGCGGCCGGTCAACGGCAGGTCGATCAGCTGCCGGGTAGCTGCATCGATCTGCAGGATGTCCAATGTGATACCTGGGAGGTCGACGCGACCTTGCTGCAGGCAGACCCCGACGATGTTGTCGAGGAATCATTGCACTCACATCTTCTCAGGAGCCTGTGCCCGGTCACCGGTCAACCGGATGTCGGCAGCCTGCTGGTGTCCTACCAGGGCCCGCGGATCGATCCTCGCGGCCTGCTCCTCTACATCGCCTCTTTCCGCCAGCACAACGATTTTCACGAGGCCTGTGTCGAGCGCATCTTCGTCGATATTCATGCGCGTTGCAGTCCGAATACGCTCAGCGTGCATGCCCTGTACCAGCGACGCGGTGGCATCGATATCAATCCATTCCGCAGTAATCAGGCAGCAACGCCGGCAGCGCTGCGCCTGTGGCGCCAGTAAGGCTCTAGCCGAGGTCGCTGTCGTCCAGCTGGTGCCCCCAGCCCTTCTTCGCCTCGAGGTAACGCTTGTTGCTGGCGGCGATCCCGGTGACGTGTTTAACGCGCGTGATGCCGTTCAGGCCCATCGCCTCCAGGTCCTCGACCTTCTTCGGGTTATTGGTCATCAGGCGCACCGGCTTGTCGCCGGCGAAGTAACGCAACAGCGAGCCCGCGTCGCTGAAGTCGCGACAATCATCCGGCAGCCCCAGCGAGCGATTCGCCTCGTAGGTATCCTCGCCACTGTCCTGCAACAGGTACGTCGCCGCCTTTGCCCAAAGACCAATGCCGCGTCCCTCGTGCCCGGACATATATATAAGTATGCCGCCCTGCTGGTCCGCTTCAATACGCTGAATCGCGCTCTGCAGTTGCGGCCCGCATTCACAGCGCTCTGAACCGAACACGTCGCCCGTCAGACAGCTCGAGTGCACCCGCACCAGCGGCTCGCGCCACTTGTCAGCATCGCCAATCAGCAGCACGCTGTTGACGGCCATCGACGACACCAGCGTGGCGAATGACTGCTGACCGTTTTGTGCCCGCAACTCGTCCGCGAGTTCGTTGACCTTGTCGAGGTCGGTATTGCGCACACAGGCAAACCACAACACATCACTGCGTCGACCGCAGTGATTCAACGGCAACGGAATTGGCCCGAGAATACTGATCGTCGATCCGCTCACTGGCGCCTGGTCCGGCGCAATGCGCTCGCCTTGCTGGCTGATTCGAAACAGCTTGCCCTGTGCAATCAGGCGTTCGCGAACGCCTGCATCTATGTAGGTAAACATGCCGCGATTATGAACGAAGCGGCGCTTTTGTCGACCGCATCACGAAAAAGCAGTTGCTGACTCTAGGGTCAGTAACTATACTTACTGACCCTAGAGTCATTAAGGACACGGCAATGACCAAACCGCGCTACCGGCGCCGCAAAGAAGACCGGCCCGGAGAAATTACCGAAGCGGCGTTCCACGCGTTCGCCGAGAAAGGTTATGCGGCCACTCGCGTAGAGGAAGTCGCCACGCGCGCCGGCGTCAGCAAGGGTCTCCTGTACCTGTATTTCAAAACCAAGGAAGAGCTGTTCAAGGCCGTGATTCGGAGTGTTGTCATGCGCCGGGTTGATGCGCTGGTGGCAAGTGTCGAAACCACCGAGCTGAGCTCGGAAGCGTTTCTGCGCGGACCGATGCTCGAGTTCATGAAGCAGGTGCCGAATTCACCGGTCGCCGTTGTGATTCGGCTGTTGCTGTCAGAAGGCCACAAGCATCCTGACCTGGTCGACTACTACTACGAAAATGTCGTAAGCAAGGGACTGCACGCTATCTCGCACTTCGTTGAGCGCGGCGTGCAGCGCGGCGAGTTTCGGGAGACTGCGGTCAACGCGCTGCCGCAACTGTTCCTGGCGCCGATGATGCTGTCGATGATCTGGAAGATGATGTTCACGAAGCGCTCTCTCGACACAGACAAACTCATGGAAACGCAGATGGACATGATCCTCGCGCACATCAAGGCATAACGGAGCCAGCACGATGAAAAACTCAACATTCCTGCTACTGACAGCCCTGCTGCTGCTCGCCTGCGGCGGCGACGAGCCGCGCAACCGGGTAATTGGCGAACTTGCCTCCGACCGCGTCGAACTGACCGCCGAATTCGCGGAACCGATCGTCGCTATTGCAGTGGCGGAAGGCGAGATTGTCAGCAAAGGGCAATTGCTGCTCAGTCAGGACAATACACGCGCCAGGGCGCGTCTTGCACAGGCCGAGGCCGCCCTCGCCCAGTCACAGGCACGACTGGACGAACTCGTGCGCGGGCCTCGCGAAGAGAAAATCGCAGCGGCACGCGCCAACCTCGATGGCGCCACGAAAGAGCAACGCTTCAGGCAGGCCGACTACACCCGCACGCTTGGCGTGTACGAGCGCAAGCTCGCCTCACCTGAGGCACTGGATAGTGCGACATCGGCGCTGGATGCCGCCACGGCAAACCTGGCACTGCGCAAGGCGCAACTCGAAGAGCTGCTGTCAGGCACGACGGCCGAGGAGCTGGCGCAGGCGGAGCAGGCCGCGCAGCAAAGTCGCGCCAGCGTCGATGCCGCGGGTGTCGACCTGCAGCGCCTCGATATTCGCGCACCAGTGGCCGGCATCATGGACAGCCGACCGTTCGAGCTGGGTGAGCGACCTGCTCCGGGACAGGCAGTCGCCATCCTGTTGCCTGCAGAGCAGCCGCACGCGCGCGTCTATATTCCCGAAGAAATGCGCGTGCATCTCCGGGCCGGCGCTACCGCGATCATCCATGTCGACGGACTTGCCGAACCTATAAACGGCCGTATTCGCTGGATATCCAGCGAGGCCGCGTTCACGCCCTACTTCGCGCTCACAGAGCGTGACCGTAAACGCCTGACCTACATGGCGAAGGTCGACATCACGGACGATATCGAGCGACTGCCAGACGGCGTTCCCGTCGAAGTCGAGTTCGCTTCCACGAGCCTGCAAGATGCACACTGACGTCGCCATCGAAGCCCGCGGACTCAGCAAATCCTTTGGCGAACTGCGTGCCGTGAGCAACCTCGATCTCACCGTGCCGCGCGGTAAAATTTACGGCTTCCTCGGGCCAAACGGATCCGGCAAATCCACGACTATCCGCATGCTGTGTGGTTTGCTGACGCCAACCGAAGGCAGTGCCAATGTACTTGGCACACAGGTACCCGGAAACAGCCACGACCTGAAGCCGAAGATCGGCTACATGACGCAAAAGTTCTCGCTGTTTGGCGACATGACGGTGCTCGAAAACCTGCAGTTCATTGCCGAGATCTACTCCTTCCCGCGCAGGGAGCGCAAAGCGCGGATTGCAGACCTGCTTGAACGCTACGACCTGCTGCAACAGCGCACACAGCTCGCCGCGACCATGAGTGGCGGGCAGAAGCAAAGACTGGCGCTCGCCTGTTCGGTCCTGCACCGCCCTGAATTATTGCTGCTCGACGAACCGACCAGCGCCGTCGATCCGCAAAGCAGGCGTGATTTCTGGTCCAACCTGTTCCGCCTGGCGGAAGCTGGCACGACAATCATGGTGTCCACGCACTACATGGATGAGGCAGAGCGCTGCCATCGCCTGGCGATTCTCGACCACGGCGTCAAAGTCGCCGACGGCACGCCGCAGGAACTGCAGGCCGCGACCGGCATGCACGTTGTCGAAGTGACAGCGCAGGATCCTTACACGGCGCAATCGCTACTCGCGGACAGCGACATGGTTGCCAGTGTGACGCAGCTCGGCATGCGACTTCGGATACTGATCCCCGACCACCATGAGCGGCCGCTCGAGGCTGTCGAGAACATACTCGCCAGGAACAACATTGCCGCGCAAACGACGCTGTCGAGTGCGTCGCTGGAGGACGTGTTTGTCGCGGTTACGATGCCTGCCGGTGACAAACGATGATGAAGTCGCTATTTCGGCTACTGGCCATCACGAAAAAGGAAATACGGCAACTGCGCCGCGACCGCCTGACCTTCGGCATGATCGTCGGAATCCCGGTGTTGCAGATGCTGCTGTTCGGCTACGCCATTAATACCGACGTAAGAAACCTCACAACCGCGATCTCGAACCAGGCCAACACACATCTGTCACGACAGTTTATTGCCGAACTCAGAGAAACGCAGGTTGTAAACATTGTGGCGGCTGTCGATACCCCCGAGGAACTGCAGGAGTTGCTGCGTCGCGGCAAGATCTCCATTGGCGTCGTCATTCCGGCAGATTTCGACCGCCGCGTCCTGGACGCAGCACGCCCGGCAATTCACCTGCTGGTCGATGGCAGTGACCCGACCATTTCAGGTGTGGCCAGGCAGCTGCGGTCGATGCCAATTAGCTTTGATACCGGCGTCACAGCGCAGCAACCGGTGCAGAACATTGAGATTCGGCCCTATTACAACCCGGAACGGCGTACCCCGGTGAATGTCATACCGGGCCTGATGGGCATCATCCTGACGCTCACCATGATGCTGTTTACAGCCGTGGCTATCGTGCGCGAGCGCGAACGCGGCAACCTCGAGTTGCTCATCAATACACCGGTCACGTCCGCCGAACTCATGATCGGCAAGGTGCTGCCCTACATCGCCATCGGCATGATTCAGCTGGCGCTGATTCTCGCCGTCGGTGACCTCCTGTTCCAGGTGCCGATGCGCGGCAGCGTGCTCGACCTGTACCTGGCGTCCGCGGCGTTCATTGCGGCCAACCTCGCCCTCGGCCTGTTCATATCGACGGCGGCCAGGACGCAATTCCAGGCAATGCAGATGACATTCTTTATTCTGATGCCGTCCATTCTGCTGTCGGGCTTCGTTTTTCCCTTCGACGGCATGCCAACATTCGCCCGCTACCTCGGCGAAATCCTGCCAACCACTCATTACATACGCCTGACGCGCGGCATCATGCTGCGAGATGCCGGTCTTGACGAGATGCTGCCGGAATTACTGGCTCTCGGCGTATTCGCTATCGTAGCTCTGGTGGCGGCATCCCTGCGCTTCACAAAACGACTGGACTAGCATCTCGACTCGCATAATGCGGTCAATTCTGGTCAAATCGTCCGCTGTTGATGTTCGACCTGACTATTCTATGAAGCAATCGCCAAAACAGACGCCAACCGTATTCGTTGTTGACGACGATCCGTCCATTCGCTTTGCCATGCAGGCGCTGATGGACTCTGTGGATCTCGAATACGAAATCTACGGCTCGGCAGACGAATTCCTGGAGAATGTTGACGAGCAGCGGCCCGGCTGCCTGGTGCTGGACATCCGTATGCCCGGCCTTGGCGGGCTTGAATTGCAGGAAGAACTGATCAAGCGCGGCAACACCGTGCCCATTATTTTCATCACCGGCCATGGTGACGTGCCGATGGCCGTCGATGCCATGCAGAAAGGCGCGGTTGATTTCATCCAGAAGCCGTTTCGAGACCAGGACTTGCTGGATCGCGTGCGTGAAGCACTGAGCACGGATGAAGAACGCCGCGCCGAGCAACAAAGACACGCTGAGGTTGCCGATCGGCTGGAACGACTGACCAATCGTGAGCGCGAGGTCTTCGACCTGGTGGTAACCGGCAAGCCAAACAAGGTCATCGCCTATGAACTTGGCGTCAGCCAGCGCACCGTCGAGATTCACCGCGCACGGGTGATGGAGAAGATGCAGGCCCGCTCACTGGCAGACCTCGTCAAGATGCACATGAATGCCTGAAACCGCGTCTAGCGGTGCGCCTGGCGAAACTCCTCGAACTCGGCACATTCGATACAGTATTCAGCGTATGGCAGCGCGTCGATGCGCGTCTGGTCGATCTTGAGTTCACATTCCCTGCAAACTCCGTACTTGCCTGAATCAATGCGACCGATAGCCGCGGTAATTCGGGCGAACTCTGCGCGCGCGTCGTTGCCGAGCGCGTCCACAACTTCGTTGTCTTCGATTTGCTGGGCGCGTTCTTCCGAATCTGCCTCGTAGCCGCGGCGCACATTCGCCGTGACCCGTTCGAGTCGTTCGGCAAGTTCCTGTTTACGGTTTTCGAGCCGCTCACGTAGTTCACGATAATTGCGCTTCATGTCCCGTGCTCCTGTTTGCGCGCGTGTAACTCAGCGTAAGGTCCTGCTTGCAAAGTTTAAATTGGTACTTGCCCTTACTCGCTGATACGTACAAGCCGAGGTCCTGCTTGCGGACAAATCTGTGGCATCTTTAGGATACGGGCAAACGCTTTTTTCTAGACAGGGCCAGACCCTTCCTGATAAACGCTGGCAGGTGCAACCATGCATAAGATTGAGAAGATCCTCGCTGTTATAGATCCAACTGTTCAGGAACAACGGGGCATGCAGCGAGCGGCCTGGCTCGCCAAGGCCAGTGGCGCGAAACTCGAGCTACTTATCTGTTACTACAACGAATACCTGAGCGGCGACCGCCTGTTCGACTCGCCATCACTCGACAAGGCACGCGCCGAAGTCATTGCCAACCATGAGAAACACCTGGAAGAACTCGCAGAGCCGTTGCGCAAGGACGGTATTGTCGTAAACACGTCGGCCGTCTGGGACCACCCGCTGCATGACGGTATCGTACGTCACGCCGTGAATACCGAAGCCAGCATCGTCATCAAGGACACACATCATCACACGGCGGTTACGCGAGCGCTGCTGACGAACACGGACTGGAACCTGATACGCAGTTGCCCCATGCCGCTGTGGCTCGTGAAACCGCGCGACGTCAGTGACAAGCCGATCATTGTTGCGGCCATTGACCCGATGAACCAGCACGACAAGCCGGCGGCGCTGGATGATGAAATTTTGCAACTCAGCAAACGCATTGGCAGCGACACTGGCGGCGAAGTGCACGCTTTTCATGCGTACGATCCACGCATTGCCGTCGCGACAGCAACGGCCAATGCCTACATTCCCGTTTCATTGCCGTTCGACGAAATCGAGCAGCAGATGCATGAGGATCACCAGAAGCGATTTGCCGAGATCACCAACTTCCACGGTATCGCCGACGACAAGGCACACCTGGTTGCCGGACTGACCCACGAAGAACTCCCGGAGCTCGCCACCAAGCTGGGCGGCGACGTCGTTGTCATGGGCGCTGTTGCGCGCAACTATCTGAAGCGGCTCTTTATCGGCGCCACAGCAGAACGCACGCTGGAGCACTTACCGTGTGACCTCCTCATCATCAAACCCGACTGGTTCCAGACGCCGGTTGAAATGGAAGGCCACGAGACCTCCTGACTAGTAGCTTGCGGTCAGCATGATCCAGAACTTGCTGGTGTCGGTATAGGCCGGCGCATCCGCCGAGAAAAAAGCGCCTTTGAACAGCAGACCGTAGTTGCCGCCAAGACTGGTTGCTGCGGACACATCAAATTCCTTACCAAAATCCGCGCCGCCCGTGTCGGCCGAGAAGTCATGGTAGACACCGGTCAGATTCCAGTTGCCGGCGGTAAATTTGACCGTCGCGTAGACGTCCTCGATACCGGCCGCCGGTGTCGCCAGGAACTGGTCCGCCCAGCCCTGAAACTTGTGTAGCGTTGCAAGCGGCGTGCTGAAAGACTGCAGTCCGTTATCGCTGCCCAGGTTCTCGTAACCCAGACCGATAGACAGACCGTCTTGCAACGCCCACATGGCATCGACGTGCAGATAATCGGCGTCATAACTGTTGGGATTGTCGCCCGCATCCGATTGCGTCGCGAATTCCAGCACGACCGCAAGCTTGCCGTCGCCCGCGTCGAATTTGCCGTCAAAGCGGGCGCCGAAGGTCGCCGACGAGGCCGCTGCGCGCGAAGCGGCATTGTAGTCGAGGTAATACAGGTACGGCACCAGCGACCAGCTCTCATTCAGGTTGATCTTCGCGTTCAGCAGATGATGATTGCTCTTGTCGCTGCCCGCCGCGACTGTCTCGCCGAAAATTCGGCGCACGTTGGCGACATAGCTGTAGTGCAGCGTCGTGTTGCCGATCGCATCTGAGTTGATGGTCAGCGAGTCGAAGGTCTGCTCATTCTGGCGCCAGCCAACGCCGCCCACGAAGCGCTGATTGTCGAGCAGGATGCGCTGCCGGCCGAGCCGCGCTTTCCAGTCCTCTGCGGCCGTATAGTCGAGATACAACTGATTCAGGTCCGAGCCCTCCGGGTCGGCGACGACCGGATACTGGCCCTTGCCGGGACTCGTACCTGCGCCAGAATTGAAGTCGTCTATAACGTGGAACACGTGGTCGAACTCGACAAACGCGGACCAGCCATTCCATTGGCCGGTCGCGTAATTGAGTCGCAGTCGTGCGGTCAGGGCATCGGCTTTCTCATCGAAGTTGTCCTGGTCGACGTGCTCATAACGCGCACGCACCTGTACACCGGCCTTGCCACTGGTGAGTGCAGTCCCCAGATCTCCGGCATCGTCCGCCATTGCAACGGCCATAGGACCGGACAGCAGTAGTGCTGCCGATGTCAGTGTCCATACTCGATTGCGTCTCATTGCAGCTGCCCCTTCTTGCCTAGTAGATGTCGTGCAGTGTGTTGTAGATATTGAATTTGCCGGTCGGTGTTATCAGCGCCGGATCCTTGATGACCTTCTTCAGCTTGCGCGTCTTGTCATCAACCACAACGATTGCAGATTCCTGCTCCTTGCCACTCCAGACCGAGAACCAGACCTCGTCGCCGGCCTTGTTGTATTCCGGCTGCACGATGCGTTTCGGACCTTCACCGAGATCAGCCCATTCGCCAATCGGCAGTGTCTGGAATCCGGCTTCGAGATTGTTGACGTCGAACACAGCAACGCTCTGACTGATCGATTCATCCGGATTCAACGGTGCATCGACCCACAGGTTTGACGACTTGGGATGCGACTTCACAAATAGCGAGCCACCGCCCATGCCATCGATGATGCGAACGGTCTTCCACGCATTCTTCGCGTGACCATCAGGATCTGTGCCCAGGAACGTCACGTTCGCGTTACCCAGTGCGCTTGTTACCCAGACCGGCCCGTACTCCGGATCATCAAGGTTGGCACCGCGACCCGGATGCGGCGTCTTCGTAACGTCAGTCAGCGCCACCAGTTTGCGTTCCCTGGAGTCAACCACGGCAATCTTGTCCGACTGGTTGGCAGCGGTTAGGAAATAACGCTTGCTGCGATCCCAGCCACCGTCATGCAGGAACTTGGCAGCACCGATGTCGGTGATCGCCAGAGCATCAATATTGCTGTAGTCCACCAGCAGGATATGACCGGTTTCTTTCACGTTGACGATGAAGTCCGGGTGCTCGTGCGACGCAACAATGGCCGCAACCCGGGGCTCCGGATGATACTCCTGGGTATCTACCGTCATGCCACGCGTCGAGACTATTTTCAGCGGCTCCAGCGTGTCGCCGTCCATGATCGTAAACTGCGGCGGCCAGTAAGCCCCGGCGATCGCATACTTGTCTTCATAGCCTTTGTACTTGGATGTCTCTACCGAGCGCGCCTCAAGACCAACCTTGATCTCGGCCACAATGGCCGGCGGATCCGTCCACAGGTCGATCATGTCAATTTTGGCGTCACGACCGATAGTGAATACGTAACGACCGGATGCAGAGGGTCGCGAGATGTGCACCGCGTAGCCGGTCTTCAGTCGAGCGACGATTTCCTTGGTATCGCCATCGATCAACGCGACTTCACCAGCGTCACGCAGGGTGACAGCAAAGAAGTTGTCGATATTGCGCTTGTGCTGTGGCTTCGTTGGCCTGTCTTCGGGCGCAACCATGACCTTCCAGCTCGCCTTCATTTCTGCCATGCCGAACTCGGGCGGTGCCGGTGGCTCCTGCTGCAGGAAGCGCGCCATGATGTCGATCTGTTCCTCGGTCATCTCGCCGGACGTACCCCAGTTCGGCATACCCGCCGGAGAACCGTAGGTGATCAGCGCTTTCAGGTAGTCGGTGCCCTTCTCAAGCGTGATGTCAGGCGTCAGCGGTTTGCCCGTGGCTCCCTTGCGCAACACACCGTGGCAGCCGGCGCAGCGTTCAAAGTACAGCTGCGTTGCGGTTGCAAATTCGGTTTCGGTGAGTACCGGACTGCCGGCCGTCATGACCTGGCGGGTTTCCTCGCCGGTGATTGCCAGCGGCGCGCCTTCGTATTTAAGCTCGCCCTCGGTTGCACCCGGATGTCGCTGACCGGCAGCGCGATCGGTCGCGCCGAGCTCAGCCCGTATCGCGGCAACTTCTTCGACACTGACGGCAGCAAGGTCATTGCCCCATGAGCCGAATACGTAGGTAATCGCGGCGGCGAGATCCTGGTCAGGCAGGTGACCCAGGCTCGGCATTACGCCGTTGTAGTCTTCACCGTTGACGGTGAGCGGGCCGGACAATCCGAACAGTGCCGCACCGATGACGTTCTTGCGATCGCCTTTGAGGAAGTCCGAGTTGGCGAGTGGCGGAAACGCCCCTTTGAGGCCCTGACCATTGGCCTGGTGACAGGCAGAGCAGTTCGCCAGGTACACTTTCTGGCCGGCGGCCATAAGGTCGCCAGTCGAGGCGGCCGCGACTTCGGCATTGTGCACCGCCGTATCGGCGCCGGAGGCCATGTTCGATGTGTCACTCTGACCGCAAGCAGTCAGCGGCAGGATCGCCAGCGGAATCGCCAGCAGCAGACTTACGTTGTTAAATTTCATGACATGCACTCCCTGTCATAGTTACCAGTTCACATTCACGCTGACCGACATGCTGCGTCCGGCTCGCGCGAGATAAGGAATCATTGGATCAGTGGGCGACAGACCCCGAATATCGGCCCAGTGCCAATAGGTTCGGTCTGTCAGATTGTGCAGCCCGGCGCGCAATGTAGATCGCTTGCCCAACTGCTGAACAAAGTAGAAATCGAAGATGGCGTAACCCGGCGGCTTGAACAGCGCGCCGGACGATTCATCGCGTTCCGACCAGTCGTCGGTGAAGGTTGCCCTGATGCGCGCCTGGCGGCGCTCATTGGCTGAAAACCAGCTGAAGCCCGCGATCGCCTGCGGCGGGCCGACGGAATTCAGCGGCTCGCCATTGTCCTGGTTTTCGCCGCGCGCATAGTACGCGGACACATCAAGACCAAGCGCGCGGCGATCGCCGCCAAAGCGCACCGAGTAGGCACCTTCGATGCCTTCAATGCGCGTTGCGTTGAGGTTCTGCGACTGGAACAGGATGCGGCCCGAGACCGGATCGACGCCAAGATTGACCTTCGATTCGATGAAGTCGTCGTAGCGCGTATGGAACACCGAGAGGCGTGCCTCTGTATTGGCCCTGATCAGTCGCAGGCCGACATCAAGCCCATCGGACGACTCCGACCTGAGGTCCGGATTGGGTACCGCCCGGATGTTAAACAACGGCAGCTCCAGACCGATGTTTGCGTCAGCATACGGCGGCGCCCTGAAGCCGTGCGAATACTGCACGTAGATATCGATATCCGGCTGGATGGCGTAGATAAGGCCGAGCTTTGGTGACAGTTCGGATTCGTCGATGGAGACCGGATCGGCGAACGGGTAGTCCTCCAGGTACATGGCGTCCGCTTCGGGACTGAGTTCGAAACGATCGGCGCGCAGCGCGGCAATTACTGTGAGATTGCCAATGCGCATCGAGTCTTCGATGAATGCCGAGGTCTCTCTGGTCTCACTGAGCGGGAAGTCGCGCAGCGGAAATACCTCACCCAGCAGCACGTTCGTCTGCGCGCCGCTCTGCAGGTCGGTCGACACACCATCCCGGTACTCTTCCGTCTGGTGTTCGCGGTATTCAACCCCCAGCCCCAGCCTGTGAGCCAGCTCGCCGGTCGTGAGGTCTTTCCAGACATTGAATTCAATGCCACGGCTGTCCTGTTCGAACACAAACAACCTGTCGATGGATACCGGCGTGCTGGCAGCCGCACGTTCATCCAGCGTGAACTGCTCGATATCAGCGACCTGGTAGTAGACGCGCAGCAGGCCATCGTCAAGCAGCTTGCCGTTGCTGCTGAAGTCATACGACAGATTCAGCGCGTCCATGCCGTAGCTGTCATCACCGCGCAATGCGGTGCTCGAGCGAAAACGTCCGCTGCCCAGCAGTGAACGCATGTCCGACAGCGTGTGTGAGTCCTGGCGGATATAGCTCGCGCGCCAGGTGTTACCCCAGCGATCGTCTCCCACCAGTTTCGCCAGTGCCGTTCGGCGGTTGTATTCGCGCGTATCGAGTGACACGTCGGCTGCTGCAGAATCCGTCTGTTCGCCGTCGCGCCAACTGGCGCCCAGTAGCAGCCCCAGGTCGCGACTACCCAGAGCGGCCATGGCCTGGGCATGTGCGCTGGCATCGTTGCCTCGCCACGTAACAATCGCATCGCCGCCGGAGCCACGGCTGGCCGCCAGGTCGAATGGGTCCGGCGTCCTTACGGCCACCACGCCGCCGATCGCCGAACTGCCGTAAAGAGCCGACGCCGGGCCGTGCAGGACCTCGATGTCCTCGATAAGGCCGGCGTCGAGAAAATCGCGGGTCGCATTGGAGAAGCTGCCAATATCAAATTGATCGGACAGCGGCACGCCGTCGACAAGAATCGCGACACGATTGCCACCAATGCCACGTATGTTGATTCCCTCGCTACCGAAGCGCGTGCCGCCGGATTCGTAATCCACGCCGGGCACGTAACGGAACACGTCATTTATGGAGGTTGCCAGGTCGTCTTTCAGTTCCGCCCTGGACAGGGCCGTCACGTTGGCAGCGATGTCTCGTATCGAGCGCTCATCCTTGTGCGCGACGACCACGATCTGCTCGATACTGTCCGCAGCAGCGACGCCCGCGCACAGCAGAACTCCCGCCATGAAAAGCACAGCAGGCAGCCTCGGTGTGGCGGTTCCGCGTTGCATGGATGACCCCAATAGTGTTTGCTAACGCTCAATCAGAGCCGTAATGATGGGGTGTGCCGGATGGCGCGACCATGATCTACATCAAGATGAAAATGCTGCATTCCGTGCTCGCACTCGCGTCGATTTGCGGATTCGCCTTGCGCGGCTACTGGATGCTCAGCGGCTCCGCATTGCTGCAACGCCGGGCCACCCGGATCATCCCGCACATCAACGACGCGTTGCTGCTCGCAGCCGGGATCTGGCTGGTAGTGTCGCTCGGCGTAAATCCATTTGCAGAGCCGTGGCTGCTGGCGAAATTCACCGGCCTGGTGGTCTACATACTTCTGGGGATGGTGGCGCTAAAGCGCGGTCGCACCCGGCAGATCAGGCTGATCGCGCTGATCTCGGCCATAGCGGTGTTTGTCTACATCATCGGCGTCGCGATCGCGAAATCGCCGTTTTCATGGCTCGCCGTTCTCTAAGTTGCGGTAAACGCGCGCAATTTCAGTCGGCCGGCACCTTGCCGCTGCGCGTAGCGATTGCCGCTGCCGACAGCAGGCGTGCTGTATCGACCGGTTTGTTCATCATGGTGCAGTTGTGGACCGGGCGCGCATCCTTCACCACCTTGGAGGTATCGCCGCTGACGATAAACGCCGGAATATCGGCGCCGTAGTGCTGCCGTATCGACGCGATCGCCTCAACGCCGGTGCTGCCATCGAGCAGGTGGAAATCCGAGATGATCAGTGCTGGCATGTCGCTGATCTGGCCGATCAGTTCGCGTGCTTGCTCCGCTGACTCCGCCTTGGCGACTTCGTAGCCCTCGGCCTGCAGCAGCATTCCCCAGGCGTTCGAAACATTTTCGTCGTCTTCGATCAGAATAATCATTCCGGAGCGATCACCCGCAACCGCATCGGCACGGGCGCTGCGTTTCGCCACTCGCGCAGGCGCTACCACGATAGGAAGTCGTACCGAAAACACGGATCCCTTGCCCGGCTCCGATTCAACCCGGACGTCATGTCCGAGCAGGTCAGCAAGACGGCGCACAATGGCGAGCCCGAGGCCGAAACCTTCCTTGCTGCCACCCTGTACGCGGCACTGATGAAACTCGCGGAATATCGCCTCCAGCTGCTCGGCCTCGATGCCGATGCCTGTGTCGATGACCTTGATGACACAGTCGTCGCCATCCCGGTCACAAACCATCCTGACCGTACCCTGATCGGTATAGCGAATTGCGTTGGAAACCAGGTTCTGGATGATCTCCGCGAGCAGATTTGCATCGCTGCTCACAATGCAGTCGCAATCGGCGGAGACGAATTCCAGCCCCTTATGCCGCGCCTGGCGACCGAACTCGGCAGACAACCGGTCAATCAGGCGCTGTACTGGAAAGCGCTCGATCTCGGGTGTCACTCGACCGGCATCCAGGCGACTGATATCGAGCAGCGAGTTGAGCAGATTCGTCATCGCCGTCAGCGACTGCTCCTGCGCCTCGATCATCTCCAGCGCACGTGCGTCCTTTACCGTTCTGCGCAGTGCGCCATTCAGCAGGCTGAGTGCTTGCACGGGCTGCCTGAGATCGTGACTGGCTGCAGCCAGGAAGGCATTGTTGGCTTTGTTGGCACGTTCAGTTTCCTGCTGCGCAGCGATGATCTTCTGCTCCATTTTCTTGCGTTCGGTGACATCGCGAATAACGCTGGAGACAAACCGTCCATGGCGCGTTTCAACAGGACTCAGGCTGATCTCAACCGGGAATTCGCTGCCGTCCTTGCGCGCGGCAGTGAGATTCAGGCCGCTGCCCATCGGCCGCACATCCGGATCGTTGATGTAGGCATCGCGGAAGCCCACGTGCATATCGCGAAGGCGTTTCGGCAGCAGCTTCTCTATCGGTTTGCCGATCAGTTTCTTGTGCTTGTAGCCGAAAATGTTCTCGGCCTGCGTGTTAACGATGGCGATCTTCCCCTTGGCATCGATAATCACCATTGCATCTGGCGCCGCCTCGAGAAACGTCCGGAAGAACGCCTCGGTACTGTCGTCCGAATCGATTTCGCGCAGATCTCCTGCGATCATCTTTGCGGTTACGGTCTCTTTGTGGCTTGCCATTCGCTGTCCTGGCTCAAGAAATACTACTGCCTGAGTATAGCGGTGAAGAGTGGCGAGTTTATTGAGCGATTCCATACGTATCGTCACGTATAGGGCCTGATAAGTGGCCTTGCTAGCCTGCCCTTCTCATTCGGCGCTATAATCGCGCGCGAACAATAATCAGCCAATCCGCAACAGGGGTCGTCCTTTGGACAAATCAGCTTCTTACAACGACACGGTTGTTCGCCAGTTCGCGATCATGACCGTGGTCTGGGGTGTCGTAGGCATGCTCGTCGGCGTCTTGATTGCCGCACAGCTGCGTTGGCCTGCACTGAATTTCGATCTTTCCTTCCTGACCTACAGTCGCCTGCGCCCGCTGCACACCAACGCTGTCATCTTTGCGTTCGGTGGTTCTGCACTGTTTGCGACGTCCTACTACGTCGTGCAACGCACCTGCCACGTCAGGCTGATCTTCGACAAGCTCGCTGCGTTCACGTTCTGGGGATGGCAGACGGTCATCCTGCTGGCGGCCATTACACTGCCGCTGGGTATTACCCAGGGCAAGGAATACGCAGAACTCGAATGGCCGATCGACCTGTTGATTGCCGTCGTCTGGGTGTCCTATGCCGTGGTGTTTTTCGGCACGCTCATCAAGCGACGCATCAAGCACATCTACGTCGCGAACTGGTTTTTCGGCGCCTTCATTATCACCGTCGCTGTCCTGCATATCTTCAATAACCTGTCGATCCCGGTTTCGATGACCAAGTCCTACCCGATCTATTCGGGCGTTGTCGATGGCATGATGCAGTGGTGGTACGGCCACAACGCCGTCGGCTTCTTCCTCACTGCCGGCTTCCTCGGCATGATGTATTACTTCGTGCCCAAGCAGGCTGGCCGCCCCGTGTATTCCTACCGCTTGTCGGTTGTGCACTTCTGGTCACTCATCGCCATATACATGTGGGCCGGACCACACCATTTGCACTACACCTCATTGCCTGACTGGGCACAGACGATTGGCATGGTCTTCTCGGTGATCCTGCTGGCACCCAGCTGGGGCGGCATGATCAACGGCATCATGACCCTGTCGGGTGCCTGGCATAAGCTGCGCACCGACCCGATATTGAAGTTCCTGATCGTGTCACTGTCGTTCTACGGCATGTCTACGTTCGAGGGGCCGATGATGTCGATCAAGACTGTCAACGCCCTGTCGCACTACACGGACTGGACCATTGGTCACGTGCATTCCGGCGCGCTGGGCTGGGTCGCCATGATGACCATGGGCTCCCTGTATGTATTGATTCCGCGCCTGTTTAATCGCGAAACAATGTGGAGCATCCGCCTGATTGACTACCACTTCTGGACCTCAACGATTGGCGTGGTCCTGTACGCCGTGTCGATGTGGGTCGCAGGTGTCACCCAGGGCCTGATGTGGCGCGCAGTCAATGACGACGGCACGCTCACTTACTCGTTCGTCGAGTCACTCAAGGTGACCTACCCGTACTACACGTTGCGCCTGCTGGGCGGCCTCGTGTTCTTCGCGGGCATGCTCATCATGGTTTTCAACGTCTGGAAAACGGTCCAGAACGGCAAGGCTACGCCTGTCGCCGTCATGGACCCGGCATAGAGAGAGATCAGCAATGCGTCATGACACTATAGAAAGAAGCGTCAACCTGATGATGGTGCTGATCGTCGTCGCGATCAGTTTCGGCGGTCTCGTTGAACTGGTTCCGCTGATGTTCTCTGCCGATGCCACCGAGCCGGCCGAGGGTATTGAGCCTTACGAGCCGTTGAATCTCGCGGGCCGCGACATCTACGTGCGCGAAGGTTGCTACGTCTGCCATTCGCAGATGATTCGCCCCTTCCGCAGTGAGACGGAACGTTACGGGCCGTACACAACAGCCGGTGAGACGGTCTATGACCGGCCATTCCAGTTTGGTTCCAAGCGCACCGGCCCGGACCTTGCCCGTGTTGGCGGTCGCTACAGTGACCAATGGCACCAGGTACACATGGTGAATCCGCGCGACGTGGTCCCGGAATCAAACATGCCGGGGTATCCGTGGCTTGCCGAGAACATGGTTGATGCGACACTGGTCACGACCAAGCTCGAGCGCCTGCGCATGCTCGGCGAACCCTATTCAGATGAGGATATCGCCAGCGCCGCCGCAGCGGTTGAAGGCAAGACAGAGCTGGAAGCGCTGATTGCCTATCTGCAGGGGCTCGGTATCAACCGCAGCAACCGGCGGTAGTTGACGATGGATATCAATGATCTCAGGGGCCTGACAACGGTGGTGATTTTCGTCGCGTTCATCGGCATCTGGGTCTGGGCGTGGAGCAAGCGCCGCAAAACCGACTTTGACCGGTCGGCCGAACTTCCTCTTGAAGAGGATACGTACATAACCAATGAGCAGGAGAAGCCCTGATGCCCGCATTTTGGCATTTCTACGTTGCGATCATCACACTTGCGTTCATCGTTTGGTGTGGCTGGCTGGTGAGCTGGTCGGCCAAGCAAAGTCCCAAGAACCTGAAAGATGACGACCTTGTCGGTCACAAGTGGGACGGCGATCTCGAGGAATGGAATAATCCCGCTCCGAAATGGTGGCTGTATCTCTATTTCATTACGATCTTCTGGGGCCTTGGTTTTCTCGTCTTCTACCCCGGCCTCGGTAACTTCAAGGGCTTGCTGGGATGGACATCGACCGGACAGTACGAGGCCGAGATGGCCGCCGCCGCTGCAACCTACGAACCCATCTACGAAGAGTTCGCGGCGATGGATTTCGAAGACCTGAAGAAGAATCCTGAGGCGCGCCAGCTTGGCGCCAGCCTGTACGCCAGCTACTGCACGACCTGTCACGGTTCCGGTGCGCGTGGTGCGACCGGCTACCCGAACCTGACCGACGACGACTGGTTGTATGGCAACAGCGAAGCGGCCATCACGACGACGCTCAAACACGGCCGTACCGGCATCATGCCGGTATTGACGCCGGCACTGGGCGGTGACGAAGGCGTCACCAACATGATCAATTACGTTCGCAGCCTGTCAGGACTGGTCGAAGCCGATGATGCGGCCATGGCAATGCAGCCGATGTTTGTCGCGCTTTGCAGTGCCTGTCACATGCCGGACGGCACCGGCAACCAGATGCTGGGCGGGCCTAACCTGACCGACGATATCTGGCTGCACGGCTCATCCGAGGCTGCTGTGCGCGACACCATCGTTAACGGCCGCAACAACATCATGCCTGCGCATGGCGAGCTGCTGGGCGAAAACCGCACCAAGATCCTCGCCGCCTACGTTGCCGGCCTCTCTGAAAATCAGTAACAGAGACCTGTATGGCAGACGAGGAGTATCTGGGCACGAAGCAATGGAGCCGAAACAAGCAATCCATTGCCGTCGTCATCTGGATATCCTTCCTGGTTGCGGCGATCGGTACCATGCTGTTTTTCGCAGTATTCGATCCCGCGGCGCTCGCAACGGCCATTGACGAGAATCTCGAAATAAATCGCGAAGCCGGCTACGCCGTCGGCTTCTTCTTTTTCTGGATTCTCACAGCCGCCAGTGCGGCCGTTACGGCCTGGCTGGTCAGAACAGCGCCAAAACGCAACCGCAAACGAAGATAGATAATCACGCCATGAGTGGACGCCAGGAAACCAATCGGCCGAGCAGCGCGCCGCTTTATACGAGTGCGGAGAAGATCTATCCGCGCGAGATGAAGGGACGCTTTGCTTCACTGTCGAACCTTGCGACCACTATTCTCCTCGGTCTGTTCTACATTGTGCCGTGGTTAATGTGGGACGACCGCCAGGCATTCCTGTTCGACCTGCCTGCACGCAAATTCTATTTGCTCGGGCTGACCCTGTGGCCACAGGATTTTCTCTATCTCGCCCTGTTGCTGATCATCGCTGCCATTACGCTGTTCTTCTTCACGGCACTCGGCGGCAGGCTCTGGTGTGGCTTCGCCTGCCCGCAAACCGTGTGGACGGAAGCGTTTATCTGGATGGAGCAGTTCACGGAAGGCACGCGCTCCCAGCGCATGAAGCTCGACAAGGCACCATGGAGCTGGAACAAGTTACGCCGCAAGGGTTCCAAACAGCTGCTGTGGATTACGTTCTCCATGTGGACGGGCTTCACGTTTGTCGGCTACTTCGTGCCCATTCGGGAACTGTCGTCAGAAATCATTGCGCTGAACGTCGGTGGCTGGACCGTGTTCTGGGGACTGTTTTACGGCTTTGCGACGTATGGCAACGCGGGTTACATGCGCGAACAGGTGTGCAAGTACATGTGCCCCTACGCGCGCTTCCAGAGCGCGATGTTCGATCGCGATACGCTTATCATCTCCTACGACGAAGAGCGCGGCGAACCGCGTGGCAGTCGCAAACGCGGCGTCGACCCCAAGAGCACCGGGCTCGGCGACTGCATTGACTGCACGCTGTGCGTGCAGGTCTGCCCTACCGGTATCGATATTCGTGACGGCCTGCAGTACGAATGCATCGCATGCGCCGCGTGCATCGATGCCTGCGATTCCGTCATGGACAAGATGGACTACCCGCGCGGCCTGGTGAAGTACACCACCCAGCATGCGCTCGAAGGCAAGCCCTCCAAGCTGTTGCGGCCGCGCACGATTATCTATGCGCTGCTGCTCACGGTGCTGTTCTCGGCGATGATGATCTCGATGATTACCCGAACGCCGTTGATTCTCGACGTCATTCGCGATCGCAACACGCTGTTCCGCGAGCTGCCCCAGGGGGTGATCGAAAATTCCTACACACTCAAAGTCATCAACCAGAGCAACGACCCACGGGATTTCGATGTGACAGTGCTTGGCATTGACGGTATCCACATCGATGGCATCAGCAATCCGGTGTCGGTCGATGGCGGCGGTGTTCTCTCACTTCCGGTACGCGTGCGCGCCCACAGGGACGACGCCTATGGCATCATGAACATTACCTTCACGGCGGCCTCGACTGACGATGACAGTATCGTAGTGGTCGAAGACAGCCGTTTTCTTGCACCCACACCGTAAGAGACGATGCAACAAGAGGACACACAACCCTGGTACCGCCAGTTCTGGCCCTGGTTCGTCATTATGCTGCCTGCAACGGCGGTGGTCGCCAGCCTGTACACCTTGTCTATTGCGATGCGCTCCGAGGACTCGCTGGTCGTCGATGCCGGCCGCAGCGTCAGCACGGCTACCGAGCAGGCGCTCGCCGCCGAAGATCGAGCCAGGGAGCTCGGACTGACCGCCAGTGTATCGATCGACCTGCAAAGCGGTGCGCTCAGCGCGACGCTCGACTCCCCTGCCACACTGCCGTCGCCCGATGCCATGCAACTGAATTTCTCGCATCCGGCGTTTGCCGACCGGGATCTCGCACTGACCCTCAATCGCGCCATGCCGAACGCAGCAGGCGAGCCACAATGGGTTGGCCACCTGGTGCAGGTTCCCAGCGGGTCGCTGGTATGTCGTGCTGCAAGCCGACGATGAATGGCGTCTCAACGGCACCTGGTCGGGTGAGGAGCAGATGACATTGCGTGCCGCCAGCGACGATGGCGACTGATAACTGTTACCACTGCGCGCTGCCGATACCCGCCAACTGCAATATCACGATCGACATCGGTGACGACGCAAAGCCTGTGTGCTGCCCGGGCTGCAAGGCCGTCGCCGAACTGATCCGGGACTCCGGACTTGGCAATTACTACGACATGCGAGACGCGCCGGAGCCAGGCGTTGGCCGGCCGCCCGACGAGGCTTCAGAGTGGGCGGTGTTCAACTCTGACGAGATGCTGCACGCGTTCAGTCGACAGGACGAGCAACTGGCGGACGTCACGATCTATGTCGGCGGCATGTATTGCTCGGCGTGCAGCTGGCTGATCGAATCCACCCTGTCCGCGATACCTGCTATCGCCACCGCCGACGTAAACCCGGTCGCGCATCGCGTGCGTATTCGCTGGGATGCCTCAGAAATCGGACTTGGACACTTGCTCGCAAGGCTCGCGGCACTGGGCTACCAGCCGCAGCCGCTGGCACCCGACTCCGGCGCACGCCCGGAGGTCGCGGAACAACGTACGGCATTGAAGCGACTGCTGGTGGCGTCACTGGGCATGATGCAGGCAATGATGTTTGCCATCGGCCTGTACGCCGGGGACTACCAGGGTATCGATGCCGACATGCAGCATTTCCTGCGCCTGGTCAGCTTCTTCGTGACCACGCCGGTGGTCTTTTACTCGGCACGGCCGTTTTTCGCCGGCGCCATTCGCGGCCTCCGCGCGCGCCAGCCCGGCATGGACCTGCCGGTCTCGATTGCGGTTGGCGCGGCCTATGTCGCCTCCGTGTACGCAACTTTCACGCGCGGCCCGGCCGTCTGGTTCGACTCCGTTACGATGTTCGTGTTTTTCCTGACGCTCGGTCGCTTCCTGGAAATGCGCGCCAGGCACCGCTCTATTGATCGCGGCATCGCGCTATCGTCAGTACTGCCGAATACCGCCACCCTCGTTGCAGAGTCCGGACGCCGCACGGTGCCGGTCAGCCAGCTGCACGCAGGCGACCGCGTCATGCTGCGCGCCGGCGATGCGATCCCGGCCGACGGCACCATCGTCGTCGGCGAGACCACGGTCGACGAATCGCTCCTGACGGGAGAATCGACACCACGACTCAGAGTCATCGGCGACCCGCTGGCAGCCGGCAGCGTCAACATAGACGGCACGATCGAAATGACGGTTGAGCGGACTGGTAGCGCGACCACGCTTGGCACCATCAGCCGGCTGAGCGAGCAGGCACGTTTCGCGCGGCCACGGTTTGTACAGCTCGCCGATCGCATCGCCAGCTATATCGTGGTCGCGCTGTTGCTGGTTGCGACGGTAGTCGCGGTGAGCTGGTACCTGATCGAACCAGCGCGTGCTTTCGTCGTGACACTGTCCGTGCTCGTTATCACCTGCCCGTGTGCACTTGCACTCGCCACGCCCGCCGCATTCGCTGCCAGCGGCGCCCGGCTTGCGCAATTGCGGCTGCTGGTTACCGACGGCAACGCCATTGAAGTGCTGTCCCGGGCAACCACCATCATTTTCGACAAGACCGGTACGTTGACGCGCGGCATGCCGGTCATTAGCTCTGTTGAAATTCTCGACCCCACAGTTGACGAACAAACGTGCCGGCGCATTGCCGCGGCGCTGGAAACGGCCTCTTCACACCCGATCGCACACGCCTTCGCGACCCAGGAGACTCTACCTGCGACGACCTCGCTGCAGGTCAGGATCGGCCAGGGTGTCGGCGGCGTCATCGATGGCCGGCAATGGCGGCTGGGGCGAGCTGAATTCGCCTGTACCGATGACAGCGAGCAGCGCGCAGACGATGGCAACGTGTGGTTGTCCCGCGACGGTCAGGCTGTTGCGACGTTCGGATTGCAGGACGAACTTCGTGACGATGCCGTGGCTACTGTTGCCGCCCTGAAGCAGCTCGGCTTGAAGCTCGCTCTGCTAAGCGGCGACGCGCAACAGGCAGTCGCGGAGGTTGCTGCAAGAGTGGCTATTGGTGAATATCGTGCCGACTGCTCGCCGCAGGACAAACTTGATGCGATCAAGGCTTTGCAGCAGCGCGGCGAAACAGTGGTCATGATTGGGGATGGCATTAACGATGCACCGGTGCTGGCCGGCGCTGACTCGTCGGTTGCACTGGCGCAAGGCGCCATGCTCGCGCAAACCAATGCCGACCTGATTCTGCCTGGCGAATCTCTGCAGCCGCTCGTAACAGCCGTAACCAGTGCCCGCATGACAATGCGCATTGTCCGCCAGAACATTGCATGGGCAATCGTTTACAATGCGCTGGCGTTACCGCTCGCCGCAGCTGGCTGGGTGCCGCCCTGGGCCGCCGCGATCGGCATGAGCGCGAGCTCGCTGGTTGTCGTGCTTAACGCGCTGCGTCTTAGTCGTTTTGGTGATAGTGACTCCCGATGAACATTCTGTATGTCCTGATTCCGCTCGCTCTGCTGCTGCTCGGCGGCGCTGTATGGGCTTTTTTCTGGGCGGTCGGCAGCGGCCAGTTTGACGACCTCGACACGCCCGCCATGCGCATTGTGCTGGATGACGACCGCGAACCCCGGGCCGACGAGAAAAAATGACAGAATTCTGGCCGTCATTGACCGCCGGCCTGCTCGCAGGCGTGCTCGGCAGCGCGCATTGCCTTGGCATGTGTGCAGGCATCTCCGGCTTGTTTGCCGTCAAATCGCAAGCGGCGTCTCTACGCAGCAAGTTGCCACTGGCACTTGCTTATAACGGCG
The DNA here is from genome assembly GCA_963698425.1 of uncultured Gammaproteobacteria bacterium. Lineage (GTDB taxonomy): Bacteria > Pseudomonadota > Gammaproteobacteria > Steroidobacterales > Woeseiaceae > UBA1847. Next base: position 293,492 of record CAVOQR010000010.1, read on the forward strand.
GCCGCATCCTCAGTTACGTCGCGCTGGGTGCAGTCGTCGCAGTCTTTGGTAACGCGATCGTTGCCGCCATACCTAAAGTCGCGGGCCCGGTTCGGTTGCTGAGCGGCATCGTTATCGTTCTTATCGGCCTGCAAATCGCCTTTAACTGGCGCATCCTGCAACCCATAGAGCAACTTGGCGTACATGTCTGGCGACGGGTCGCCCCCGCGGCACAAAACCTGCTACCGGTCAGCACGCTGCCACGTGCGCTGGGGCTCGGCCTGCTCTGGGGCCTGCTGCCCTGCGGTCTCGTCTATAGCGTGTTGATTCTCGCCGCAGCGACCACGGACCCCGTGGCCGGTGCGCTGACGATGGCGGCATTCGGTTTAGGCACAACCCCCGCCATGCTGCTCACAGGCCTCGGCGCCCTGCAATTGTCACGCTTCCTGTCGAAGCGCAGCGCCCGAATGGGGGCCGGTCTCCTGATTGTTTTGCTTGGCCTGTTGACGTTGGCCATGCCAGTAAGCAAGCTGGTCAGCGGGCCGCAAAATTCGCACCAACACCACGGGATGTGAGGAAAATCGCGGGTTGAAGGCAACTTTTCGGCCCGGGGATGCATCTAAGGGATTGAACAGGGGTTAAAAACCTCGGGGAATCATGAATGTCGCTGGTCGCAGAACTTAAACGCCGCAACGTTTTCCAGGTGGCTGCTGCCTACCTGGTCGTTGGCTGGCTGCTGACAGAAGTCCTGACGACGATCCTGCCAACGGTCGGCGCTCCGGAGTGGATGTCGCGTGCGGTCATCCTGGTATTTGCACTCGGCTTCATACCCGCCGTCGTGCTCTCGTGGGTCTATGAGCTCACGCCGGATGGCATCAAGCGCGATCACGAAGTCCAGGGTGAGAGCTCGGTTACGCAGAGCCCTGGCTTCAGCTACTCGGTCATCGGCGTCGTCATTGCGCTGGTCATTGTCATTGCCGTGCTCGGCGCACAGAATCCGCTGCAGGACGACACCAGCGACGGCGCTTTGGTCAGTGATGCATCGGTTGCGGTGCTGCCGTTTGTTAACATGTCGAACGATCCGGACAACGAATATTTTTCAGACGGCCTGACAGAAACACTGTTGCACATGCTCGCGCAGGTGCCGCAGTTGCAGGTTGCGGCACGCACCTCGTCGTTCGCGTTCAAGGACCAAAACGTTAACGTCGGTGAAATTGCGACGGCATTGAATGTCGCCCACGTCCTCGAAGGCAGTGTGCAGAAGTCCGGCAACCGGGTGCGGGTCACAGCACAGCTTATTCGCGCCTCCGACGGCTTTCACGTCTGGTCCTCCAGCTACGACCGCGAGATTGACGACATCTTCGCCATTCAGGATGAAATCGCGGGCAAGGTGGGCAGCGCCCTGTCTGTGTCGCTGCTCGGCCAGGAAGTGACTGAGACCATAGTCGCCGGCATCAGCACCGACAATACGGATGCATATGACCTCTACCTGCAGGCGCTTAAGGAACGAGCGACCTTCTCTTTTGGCGGCCTGCAGGCGGAGGAGGACCTGTTGAAAGGTGCGCTGACCATCGACTCGCAATTCCTCGACGCCAAGATCGAGCTGGCCGACAACTATCGGCACCAGGTGGAAACCGGCCTGCTCACCGCCGATGACGGCTACCGCCAGATCAAGGCGCTGGCCGACCAGGTGCTGCAAGTTGAGCCCGAAAATCCCAACGCGCGCGCGATCAGGCTGTTCGCCGATATCGCGACACTCGATCTCAGCGCAAATCCGACGCTCGTCTTCGACACCATTGCCGAGCTGCAACAGTTGCTCGAGGAAAACCCGGCTGAATACCGCATCAGGGTGCTGTTGACCCGGCTCCTGACCGGCACCCAGCAGCCCGAAGAAGCACTGCGGCTGCAGCAGCAGGCATTGAAAGCCGACCCCTACAACGCCCGTATCCACTACGAAGTCGGCTCCGCCTACAGCAATATGCAGCAGTGGGACGAAGCCCGCGAGGCGCTGCGTCGCTCTCTCGCAATAGAACCGATGCAACCGAATGTATACGTGCAGCTCGCGCTTATTGGCATGAAGACCGGGGATGGGCTGGAGTTTGTGCAGCAGCTGCTGCGCGCCATGGAGGTCGACCCCAAGGACCATGAATTGCCAGGCTATATCGCGCAGTTCCTGTATCGAATAGGTCTGGTCGAGGAAGGCGATGATTTTCGTGATCGCGTCATGGCTATCGCGCCAACCAGTGAGGTCGCGTACCAGATAGAGCTGCAGCGCGCCCGGGCAGTCGGAGATCGTGAGGCGGGGCTCGCCAGCGCTCGCCGCGCTATTGCAGACGACATCGACGACCGCCAGTTCTCCTACGGTGGAGCGGTTCAATACCTGCTGCGGGATGCCGCACAACACGGCACAGTCGAACAGACATCGGCGTGGCTTGAACAGCAGGCGCCCGGCATTCTGCAGCTCGACGCGGAACTTACCGATAACAAATACCGCAATGCGCAATACGCAGCACTGGACGCCTGGTACGTTTCGCTACCGCGCGACGAATTGCTTGCACGCATAGAGAAAATGCTTGCCGACGCCAATGAACTTGGAGTCGATATTCTCAAGGACCCGGTTGCGCGCATGCAGGTTGCGGCGCTGACCGACGACACCGAGGAAGCAATCGAGGTTGCCCTGAACGAGGTATTGACGAAGCCCGTCGAATCGAACCTGGACTGGAAGGCAACGTTTGCACAGCCACAATACGCGGACGTCGTGGCTGACAGTCGCGTTCAGAAAGCATTCAAGGCCTGGGAAGATCAGCTTGCAGAGCTGCGCGGACAGGTTAGCCGTTTCCTTGCAGACCTTAGCTCCTCCGCAATCTAGATGCTCTCGAGACTACATTCATGAAATTGCGTATTCGTGGCGACTCTATCAGGCTGCGACTGAAACAAGGCGAGGTCGGTGAGGTCGCCGCCGGCAACAGCATCGTCGAGACAACCCGGTTTCCCGGTGCAACGTTTTGCTATCGGCTCGACCCGATCGATAGCGATAGCTGCGCGACGCAATTCAGCAAAGGAACGATGACGATCGGCTTGCCGCGAGATGCTGTAATGGCATGGGCCAGCGGTGATGAGGTCGCGATCCAGGACAAGCAAGCGCTGCCCGATGGCGTGCTGACCATTCTTGTAGAAAAGGACTTCGCTTGCCTGGCACCCGGCGGCCACCGCGATGACGAAGACGACGCGGATACGTTCCCACACCCGGACGCCGGATCAGGCGACGGCTGTTAGGAACAGCCTGTTCGATTCAGGCACCAAGCTGTGCGGCGTGGAACCTCAGGTGTTCTTCGATGAAGGTCGAAATGAAGTAGTAGCCGTGGTCATAGCCGTCGTGGTAACGAACCTGCAGCGGCAAGCCGCTCTCCGCGCAGGCGGCCTCAAGCATCGGCACCTTGAGCTGCTCGGCAAGATACGCATCGTCATTACCCTGGTCGACCAGAATGCTGCTCCAGTGCGACACATCCTGGACCTGGCGTGCAACTTCGCAGGCGTCGTATTGCGCCCATGCCGATTGATCCGCGCCCAGGTAGTAGCCCAGGGCTTTCTGTCCCCAGGGCGAATGCAAGGTCGTTGAAATAGGCGCGAACGCCGACAGGGATGCAAACAGTTCAGGATTGCGCAGGCCGATCGTCAGCGCACCATGCCCCCCCATCGAGTGGCCTGTCAGGCCATGGCGGCGACGATCACCGGGGAAATTCTCGAAAACGATGTCCTGCAGCTCGGCGGTGATGTAGTCGTACATCTGGTAGTGCTGCGCCCACGGTGCCTCGGTGGCGTTCAGGTAGAAGCCCGCCGCCAGCCCGAAGTCGTAATCACCATCCGGATCATCCGCCACGTTGTCGCCGCGCGGGCTGGTGTCTGGCGACACCAGCATCAGGCCAAGTTCAGCCGCAACGCGCTGCGCGCCACTCTTGACCATGAAGTTCTCTTCCGTGCACGTCAGCCCTGACAGGAAAGTGACGACAGGGACCTTGCCATGCTGTGCCTGCGGCGGCAGGAACACGGAGAACCGCATGTCGCAGTTGTTAACCGTGGATTGATGGCGATAGAAGCCTATGCGACCGCCGAAACACGCAGTTTCGCTAAGGGTCTCGAGCGTCACAGCTTCTGCAGTACCAGCGTCGCGTTGGTGCCGCCGAAGCCGAAGCTGTTCGACATTGCAGTACGGATACCGGCATTCTCGATGCACTCGGTGACCGGCGGCGTGTCGGCGATGGCGGGATCGAGATCGTTGACGTTGATTGAGGGAGCGATGAAATCGCCCTGCAACATCAGGATCGAATACAGCGCTTCCTGGGCACCCGTTGCGCCGAGAGAGTGGCCGCACAGCGACTTGGTCGATGCAAAGTACGGCATGTCATCACCGAACAGCGTCTTGATGCCCTGCACTTCGACAATGTCACCCGCCGGCGTGCTGGTGCCGTGGGTATTGACGTAATCGATACGGCCATCGACTGTCGCCGTCGCGAGTTGCATACACCGGAGCGCACCCTCGCCTGACGGCGCGACCATGTCCTGGCCATCGGAGGTTGCGCCGTAACCGACCAGCTCCGCGTAAATTTTCGCGCCACGTGCCTTGGCGTGCTCAAGCTCTTCAATCACCAGCATCGCAGAGCCCGCGGCACTAACGAAGCCATCACGATTGGCATCGTAGGGACGCGAGGCAGTGGTTGGATCATCGTTGTACTTGGTCGACAAGGCGCCCATCGCGTCGAACATGCTGCTCAGGTTCCAGTGCTCTTCCTCGCCACCACCGGCAAACACGACGTCCTGTTTGCCAAGCTGGATTTGTTCAGCCGCCGCGCCGATGCAATGCGCGCTGGTCGCACAGGCGGAGGTGATTGAGTAGTTGACCCCCTTGATCTTGAAGGGTGTCGCGAGGCAGGCAGACACCGAACTGCTCATCGTTCTGGGAACCATGTAAGGACCGATGCGGCGCACACCCTTACTGCGCAGGGTATCGGCACTTGAGATGATGTTTTCGCTCGATGCGCCGCCGGACGATGCGATCAGGCCGGTGCGCGGATTGGAGATATCAGCTGCATCCAGCCCGGAATCATCAATCGCTTTTTGCATCGCGATATAAGCATACGCAGCAGCGTCGCCCATGAAACGCAGCACCTTGCGATCAATGTGTTCCTTGATGTCGATGTCGACGCTGCCGCACACATGGCTGCGCAGCCCCATTTCCTTGAAGGTCTCATTGAAGGAGATGCCGGAGCGCCCCTGCCTTAAAGACTCGGTAATCTGCTCCAGTGTATTGCCAATACACGAGACCGCACCCATTCCTGTGACTACAACACGTCGCATAGATAGATCCTAGAAACCGTCAGTAGATGTAAACAAACCGACGCGTAAATCCTCTGCCGTATAGATCTCACGACCGTCAACGGACATGGACGCGTCAGCGATGGCCAATACCAGCTTGCGTGCAATCACGCGCTTGATATCGACCTGAAATGTAACAAGTTTTGCGGTCGGCAGCACCTGCCCGAAGAACTTGACCTTGCCACAACCAAGGGCACGCCCACGTCCAGGGTGCCCTGCCCACACCATGTGAAAGCCAACCAGCTGCCACATGGCGTCAAGACCGAGACAACCCGGCATGACCGGATCACCGTAGAAATGGCAGTCGAAGAACCACAGGTCCGGACGGATATCGAGTTCAGCCTGGATCTCTCCCTTGCCGTACTTGCCGCTGTCGCCGGTAATTTTCGTGATGCGATCGGTCATCAACATCGGCGGCGCCGGAGGCCGGCCGTTCTCCGGACCAAAAATGGATCCGTCGCACGCCTTGATCAGGTCGTCGTAGGAATAGGAATCTTGCCGTGGCGGAAGGTCGGTCGCAGAGACGTCATTTGCGTCAGACATCGAATCTCCAAGCTGTATGTGAGCAACCACTAATAATACCGCTGCGGGGGGGCCACGACTTTCGATATTGCGCCAAACCGTGCACCATGCGCGCATGCCGAGCATTCGCTACGAGTTCGATACCAAGCCCTCACACGGCGAGGCCATACCTATTGCCGACGGTCTGCTGTGGCTGCGAATGCCTCTGCCGGGATCCCTCGAACACATCAATCTCTGGTTGCTGGAGGATGAGCGCGGCTGGGTCGTCGTGGATACCGGGCTCGGCACAGCCACGACCCGTGAGCTGTGGAAACAGGTATTCGACGGCCCGATGGGTGGTCGGCCCGTCACCCATGTCGTGGCGACGCACCTGCACCCGGATCACGTCGGCTGCGCCGGCTGGCTCGCACAGGAATTCCACACCGACCTGTGGATGACCCGCGACGAATACATGCTATGTCGAATTCTCGTGGCCGATACCGGCAAGCCGGCACCGCCGGAGGGCATTCAGTTCTACCACGCGGCGGGATTTTCGGCGCAGGCCCTGGAACGCTACCGCAACAACTTCGGGATGTTCGGCAAGATGGTCTCTGCCCTGCCGGAATCGTACCGACGGCTCGCCGACGGCGAGTTGCTGCACTTCGGGCGGCACGAATGGCAGGTGCTGGTCGGGCGCGGCCATTCACCTGAGCATGCCTGCCTCTACAGTGCACAGAGCAACGTAGTGCTTGCGGGCGATCAACTGCTGCCGACGATCTCATCCAATGTCAGTGTGTGGCCGACTGAACCGGATGCGAATCCGCTGCGCGACTGGCTCGCATCGCTGCACGACATGCAACAACGCCTGCCAGCTGATGTGCTGGTATTGCCGGCGCACGGCAAACCGTTTCGCGGGGCGCATGTGAGACTGCAGCAGATTATCGACGAGCACGAACAGAAACTGACCCAATTGCACCAATGGTGCGCGCAACCGCGCCGCGTGGTCGATACATTTGCGGCGCTTTACAAGGCACGCATTAGTGCGGATAACCGCATTCTGGCGACGGGCGAGGCACTGGCGCATCTGCATTTCCTCATGTCCGAGGGCCAGCTTATTGCCGCGCCGGATGATGACGGCGTAGTCTGGTACCACAGCACCTGAAGACGGAAGACCTATGAACCTCAAGAAGACAACATTTTTGCTGGCGACCCTTTTCGGGTTGCTTGCCTGCAGCCCAAAGAGCGATCCTGACGCGGCCGTTGACACGACGCCGCAGCCGCAACCTGCATTTTCGGCCGCGGCCGTTGCCATGCCGGATGCGTTTGCAGCGCAGGTGGCGGCAGACGTGCTTGGCTCCGGTGGCAATGCCGTCGACGCGGCGGTTGCCGTCGGCTTCTCACTCGCGGTGACGCTGCCGGAGGCCGGCAACATCGGTGGTGGCGGCTTCATGCTGATCCACTCCGATGGAGAGTCAAACTTTGTCGACTATCGGGAGACGGCGCCACTTGCCGCACATCGCGACATGTACCTGGATGAGGACGGCAATGTCGTCGACGGTGCCAGCACAACCGGACATCTGTCCGCGGGCGTACCCGGCACCGTTTCCGGTCTCTGGGAGGCGCACCAGCGCTTCGGCTCGATGCCGTGGGCGGACCTGGTAGCGCCCGCCGTTGCGCTTGCTGGCGATGGCTTCATTGTGCCGCAAGAACTCGCCGGGAATATCAAAAGCGCCATGCGACGCATGGATGGCAAGACCAATTTCGGAAAGTACTTTGGTCATGCGAAAGCCGGTGAACTGTTTGTGCAGCCAGAGCTCGCCGCCGCGTTGCAGCGCATTGCCGAGCGTGGGCCTGACGGCTTTTACAAGGGCGAAACGGCTGACCAGATCGTCGCCGAGATGGCGCGTGGCAACGGCATCATCAGTCACGAGGACCTGGCAAACTACAAAGCGGTATGGCGCGCACCGCTGGTCAGCAACTGGCGTGGCCTGCAGCTGTTGTCATCGCCACCTCCCAGTTCCGGCGGCTTCGCCATCGTGCAGTTGCTAAAAATCAAGGATCTGCTAGCGCATGAATTCGAGGGCCTTGACCACAACTCGCCGCAGTACGTGCACCTGATTGCCGAAATCGAGAAGCGGGTGTTCGCGGACCGCGCCGAGTACCTGGGTGACCCTGACTATGTCGACGTTCCGCTCGACAAACTGCTGAGCGAAGACTACCTGGCGCAACGTGCAGCCGAAGTCAGCATTGATGAGATTTCGCCGGTCCCCGACGTTCGACCGGGCCTTGAGTCCTATGACACAACCCACTATTCGATCATTGACGCCAGACGGCAACGCGGTGTCCAACACCTATACGCTGAATCTCAGTTTTGGCAGCGGCGTCATCGTCGAAGGTGCCGGATTCCTGTTGAATGACGAGATGGACGACTTCAGCGTCAAGCCCGGCGTACCCAATGCATACGGCGTGGTCGGCTCCAAAGCCAACGAAATACAGCCCGGCAAGCGGATGCTGTCGTCGATGTCGCCTACCATCCTGTTGCGTGACGGTGAGGTTGAGCTGGTGGTTGGCACACCCGGAGGCTCGACCATCTTCACCTCGGTGTTCCAGTCAATTGTGAATGTCTATGACTTTGGCATGACGCCGGCAGAATCGGTCGGCGCATCCCGGTTTCATCACCAGCTGTTGCCGGCAGACGTTATCGTGTACAGCCCGAAAGTGCCGTTGCCGGAGAGCACCGTATCGGCGCTGAGTGACATGGGCTACAAGCCACGGCCACACAGTTATTCGTTCGGTGATTTGCAGATGATTCTGCGCCAGGGAAGTGAGGTGGACGCGGCGTCCGACCCTCGCAAGCGCGGTGAGTCGCGCGTGCTGGATTGAGGCAAGAGTCGGGAGGCAGGCAAACCGCCTGCCTCCCGTCAGATCAAATTAAGACTGGTCGTCCGTAGATGCTCCCGGCGCACTCTCAGCAACGCTCTTCATGCCGTTGCTACAGCCTGACTCCGATGAATACGTCTGGCTGGTGCCGATGCACTGGCCGTTTGACGCACAGAGTCGGAACGTGAACTTGCCCGATGCGGTTTCTTTCTTTTCAAAGCGGTCCGGATTCTGTGAATTCTTCTTCACAGACTCGATGCCGTTCATGCAGCTCGCCTTGGCGCTATAACCCTCGCTGCCGAGGATATTCTGGCCGTTGGCGGCTTTCAGTCTGAAACGGAACTCGCCCGCTTTGTCTTTATATACTTCGAATTTGCCTGGCATTATCTGCCTCCCTTCTTTTAGCTAGCTGATTGAAACTGAATCATTTGACGATGAAGGTAACCTTCATGGTCACGCGGTATGCGGTAATTTCGCCGTCACTGACGACAACTTTCTGCTCTTTCACCCAAGCGCCTTCAATATTGTTAACTGTCTTCGACATTTTGTCGATGCCCTTACGAATGGCATCCTCGAAGCTCTTTGAAGACGACGCGGTAATTTCGCTGGTTTTCGCAACACTCATTGGTTTCTCCTCTATTTACAAACACTCTTATATCATTCTTTACCAAGCAGCTCATCGCCATATGTATCCAGCGCAAGCTGCTGCAGCCTCTCAACAGCACGGTACAAACGCATCTTGGTTGCACTCAGGCTGAGGTCGGTCAGGTCGGCGATCTCTGACAGATTCAAATCGGCAACGAAACGCAATGTCAAAACCTCCCGATCCGTATCGGGCAGCTTTTTCAGCAGCCCGACGAGGCGATTTTCCGCATAGATAATCTCGTTGCCGGGTTGCGGCTCGTTCGCCAGCGCCTCCGTGTATTGTCTCGACGTCGCCTGTTTCTTTATCCAGTCCTTGCAGGCATTTGAAGTCACGCGTACCAGCCACGTCTTGATCGCGGCGCGCCCTTCGAAACTCGACAGCTTCGAGAACACTTTCAGCATGACTTCCTGGGTAATATCCTCCGCATCCTGTCTGTTACCTACCATTCGCACACAGATGCTGAATAGCAGGTTTTCATACCGTCGCATGAGCTCCTCGTAGGCTCGCGTCTGATACGGCAGCTCGCTGCGCGCATGTTGCACGAGATCTACGTCCGCCAGACGTTTGTAGTCGGGCGGCGCTTTGCGTTGTCGCCGGCGCGTCACAAGATGACCCAGTAGCTACTTGTCCAGCACAGCCGGACAAGTAGCTACTACATGCGTTCTGTCGTGTGCACCTGGCTGTCGACCAGCTCACTGTTTGGCAGCGAGTACGTGCTGCCATCTTCGAGCTCGATCAACGTGTTGGTCGTACTGACCTCAATAACCCGGCCGCTCACTTCGCCGACCTTTATTGTGTCTCCCGGGGGAAACAGGTCGCGCGCGTAAAGTCCGGCAACGATATTGCCGGCAATCGAACGGGTGCCGAGTCCCAGCGACAGCGCGACCGCAGCTGCGATCGCAAGCAGCAGTATCGAAACCACCTGGTTGAGCAGGTCCGTTTCGATCTCCAGTTGCCCGATGGCCAGCGAGATGATCACGACAACCATCAATGCGTAGATGATGCTGCCAAGCGGTTTGCCATAGTCGAGCTGCATACCATCCGCTGCAGTCTCGATCGCGGTGCGCACGAGATGCGCCGCAAACAAACCGATGATCACCACCAGCAACGCGCCGATCAGTTTCGGCAGGTATGACACGAAACCGTCAATGGTCGACGATACGCGTGGCAGTCCCAGCGCATCTGCAGCGGCGATCAGGAACGTGAGGAATATCAGCCAATAGACGATGTTGCCTATGATCGCCGATGCTGAGGTTTCGAAACCGCTGATCTCTACCGCGCCCGCGATGCCGGCGCGCTCGGTGAGCTTGTCGAGCCCGATCTTCGCAAGCAACTTGCGAATTACCAGTCCTGTGATCCTGGCAACGAAGTACCCGACGAGCAACAATGCAATTGCTGCGAAGATATTCGGCATGAACTCGGCAACCTTGGTCCAGAGCCTGACCATAGGCTGCAACACCGTCTCCTGAACTTCATCAATCATTTTCTTCCCCTGTCAGCAATGGCCAGCACCACCGGTGCCGACCTTCTCCCAATATTATTTGTTCTTATGTGTTTTTCTGCGCGGTGCGCGACGGCCCGACTGCTGCCAGGCAGCTTGCGCCTGGCGCTCCCCCAAAAGGGCAAAAAACGGTGCCAGCATCCTGGCGAGCGCCGCCCAGATACGGACCAGCGCAAATGTCAGGGTATCGCGCTGTCCCACCTGCCGGCGGGCCCGACTGACCGCCAGCGCCGCCTGTGAGCGCTGCCGCGGCTCTCCCATGCCGGTTTGCATTAATTTGCGAATTTGCTGCTCGTTACGCATTGCCACCGTCCTAGTGGTAGAATCTGCTCAGTCAGATCAAGTATCAACAGAATATTGTTCGAAACAGACGGCCACGTCTCACAAAAAGTCACGCGCCTTGCAAAGCTAGGGAGGCCCGTGACCTTACGAGGCTGGGCTGCGTCATAGAATAACGAATCTTGTCAGGAGTAATATCAATGAGAACAACCATCTGCGTTTTCGTGGCGACAGCGTTCGCCCTGGTGGGAGCCGAAAACGCTTTTGCAGATGCGGAAGCGGGACAAGGCTATTTCACGGGAATGATTTCCTACATCGATGACGATGCAGAACGTAACGTCTACGATGGTGTCAATGGAGGCCAGTTTGGCCTTGGCTATGCGCTGAATGAAGAGTGGAACGTCGAGGGCCTGGTCATGTTTGCGGCACCGGATGGTGATCCGACAGGCCAGCAGCACATGGGTCTCGGTCTCGATGTGCAGCGCGTTTTCGCGCGTTCTGAACGCTTCAGTCCGTACCTGCATGCCGGTTTTGGCTACTTCCGCAATGACCCTGGCATCATGATGTCCGAGCAAACCGGCTCGATGTTCTCGCTGGGCCTCGGCTTCTTGCTTGATATTTCCGATTCCAACGTTGCCCTTCGTGGTGAATGGCGACATCGCGCAGACACCGCGTTTGAAGACAACAGCCTCACCGACAACCTGTTCAGCCTCGGTCTGCAAATTCCGTTCGGTCCCGGCAAGCCGCGCTGGGTGGACACCGATGGCGACGGCGTTGCCGACGGCATGGACCGCTGCCCGAATACGCCTGCAGGAGCAACTGTCGACTCGTATGGTTGCGAAGTCGATAGCGATGGCGATGGCGTCGTAGATTCCAGGGACAAGTGCCCGGGAACGCCGGCCGGCGTCAAGGTCGATGCTGACGGCTGCCCGATCGACAGCGATGGCGACGGCGTAAGCGATGACAAGGACAAGTGCCCCGGAACAGCGGCGGGCGCGGCAGTTGATGCGAATGGCTGCGAACTCGATAGTGACGGCGATGGTGTCGTTGATCGTCTCGATGAGTGCCCGGGAACGCCTAAAGGCGTACAGGTGAACACTCGTGGTTGCGCGATCAAGGATGTCGTGACCCTCAGGGGCGTCAACTTCGAAAGCAACAGTGACGTATTACGCCCGGGCGCCGCCGGCATTCTTGCTGAAGTCTCCGGTGCGCTGGAGAAAAACCCGACAATCAAGATCGAGATCGGCGGCCATACGGACAGTGACGGCGCAGCCGATTACAACCAGGGCCTTTCTGAGCGCCGCGCGAATACGATTCGCGACTACCTCATTAACGCCGGTATTGCAGGCGATCGTATGACGATCCGCGGCTACGGTGAGTCCGAGCCGATTGCTGACAATTCGACAGCAGCAGGCAAGGCTGAGAATCGTCGCGTGGTACTGACCATTACCGAACGCTAGGTCAGCAACTGAGAAATAAAAGGCGCGCACGGGCTTCGGTCCGTGCGCGTTTTTTTATGTTCGCAGTATGCTACGGTTCCCAGTGTGACTGGTTGCCGCGTTACTCAAATGCCCATCCGCAGTTTGTGCATAGCAGAAGACGTCGATCGCGCCACGGTTGCCACGTTTATCGGCATGCGGGACGCCGGCGTTGACATAACGGTCGTGTGTCCTGCCGACCACCCGAATCGGACGGCGCTAGTCGCAGCCGGCGTTCCGATGATCGAAATTCCGCTGGCGAAATATTTTGGTCGCGAGTGCATTGCCGCGCTGCGCAGAGAGTTGATTCGCGGCGACTATCACATCATGCACGCGTTCAGTAATCCCGGCATCAGCAACGGCTTGCGCGCTTGCAAGGGTCTGCCAATCAAGGTGATTTGTTACCGCGGCATTGTTGGCGCAGTCAGCTTCCTGGACCCGATGTCATGGCTGCGGCATTTGAATCCGCGTATCGATCGCATCATTTGTGTCTGCGATGCGATTCGCCGCTACTTCCTGGAAATGCGTCCCGCTTTGCTGCGCATGCCGGCAACCCGGCCAGTCACGATTTACAAGGGGCACAAGCTTGAGTGGTACACGCAACAGCCCGCTGACCTGACTGAGCTGGGCATACCCGCTGACGCGTTTGTCGTAACCTGCACCGCGAGTTACCGGCCTCGCAAGGGCATTGAATTCCTGATCGATGCGCTGGCGCATTTGCCGGATGACGTTCACCTGATGCTGGTGGGCAGCATGGATGCGAGCAAACTCGAACAACACATACAACAGAGCCCGGCACGGGAGCGAATCCATCGCGTTGGTTTCCGCGACAATGCGCCGGCGCTGAGTGCGGCGAGCGACGTCTTCTGCATGCCCTCAACGAAGCGCGAAGGACTGGCGCGCGCGATCATCGAGGCAATGGCATACGAGGTGCCGGCCGTTGTTACGGACGCCGGCGGCAGCCCTGAGCTGGTTGTCGATGGCGAAACGGGATTCGTCGTGCCACCGCGCGACAGCAAAGCTCTCGCCACTGCAATTCGCACGCTGTATGACGATGCTGAGTTGCGTCGCAAGATGGGCGTGGCCGCACGGCTGCGAATTGGCAAAGACTTTCGCAACGAAGACACAGTCGCGCAGACGATCGCCCTCTACCGCGAATTGGTCCCGGACCCTGACGCGCCGCGCGACTGGCCGTCCAGCCAATAGTCGACGCCCTCTGCATCGAGAAACTTGCGCGCGCCCGTGCCCTGCAACATCGCCAGCGTACTGAGCATGCCCGCCTGTGTGCAGGTATCGGCCGCCACGGTGACAGACGCCGGCGCACCCTCAATAGGCCAGCCTGTCGTCGGGTCGAGAATATGGCTGTAGCGCACGCCGTCTTTTAACAGATAGCGGCGTGCATCGCCGCTGGTGGCAAGCGCACCCGCCGCCAGAGCGATGACAATGCTGCCATCCGTTGCGCCGGCTCTTGCAGCTTCTATACCCACTCGCCAGCTGTCACGACGCTCTGGCCTGCAGGTAATAGCGAGGTCGCCACCGAAGTTGACCAGGCAACTACTTGACGTCAGTTGCCTGGCGATACCCGCCGCGCTATCAACGGCATACTCCTTGCCGACACCGCCCAGGTCTATCTCCATCCCCGCCGGCAGGGTCAACACCGTGCCGCTCCATTGCGCTTTGTGCCAACCGACGCCATGCAACGTCTCGGCAACCGCCGCTGGCTGCGGAATGTTATCGCTGCCGTCGAAGCGCCAGACTTTCCTCAGCACGCCCGACGTAATATCGAAACGACCGTCACTCAGCTCGTACAGCGTCTGGGAAAAATCGAGAATTCGGGCGGTTTCCTCGTCAATCTCAACGGCATGTCCTGCCGCCGTATTAACTCGGTGGACAATATTGCCGTCGAGGTAACGGCTGTACTTGTCCTCGATGCGCCACGCTTCCCCGGCAATCGCCTTGGCGATGGCTCGCATCTGCTCTTCCAGGTCGCATTCACACAGCACCTCACACGGGCTGCCCATTGCGGTGAAATTTGCCTGCCAGCAGCTCTCGCCGGCACTGATCCGTAGTTGCCGTTCCCTCATGCATGTATATCAACACAGGACTTCGGCGATCCGCAATTGCGGCAGCACGCCAAATAGTCGATTATTTGCGCGGGAACAATAATTACAGGGGTCAGGCCGATGAGCGAAACTCCGCAAACCGATATGAACCGCGACGAGATGCCTTTCGTCGCACCGTGCAGACAGCTTTCGCCGTGGGCACCGTTTCGCTGGATACGGCTTGGGATTGGCGACCTGCTGCAAGCACCGCAACAGAGTCTGCTTTACGGCCTCGTCGTCGCCGTGATGATCGGCGTTGTGTCGCTGCTGGCCTGGTTCAAGGGCAGCCAGTGGATCATGTTCGCCATGGTCGGCGGATTCGTCTTTATCGCGCCGCTCACCTGTATTGGACTGTACGCCATCAGCGCACAGATCGAACGAGGTCAGCAGGTCGACATGGCACGCAGCCTGCGGGCAGCGTTCAAACGCCACGTCAGCAATGAGATGATATTTGCCCTCGCGCTGCTGGTGATCTTCCTCATCTGGGCGCGCGCAGCGGTCATGGTCACCGTGTTTTTCCCGACCACGGGACAGGCTACAACTATGGACCTGGTCCGCTTCCTGGGATTCGGATCGATGATAGGCGCCGTATTTGCGACCGCGACGTTTTCGGCCAGCGCTTTCTCCCTGCCGATGATCATGCACAGAGACGTCGACAGCATCACGGCGATCGTTACCTCGATAAACGCCGTGTTGCGCAACAAGCTCGCAATGGTGGTTTGGCTCACGCTGATCGTCTCAGGCTTGCTGATCGGTATCGTGACAGCGTTCGTCGGGCTGATCGTCATCATTCCGGTCATTGGCTATGCCGTCTGGCACGGCTACCTGGAGACGATCGATGCCAGCGCGTTTCCGCGGCATGAGGACGGTATTACAGCAACGCCGCGGCAACCCGGGGCCTGAGGATCAAAGTCCCGTAGGTTGCAGGACCGGGCTGGAGAAATTTCTGGCCATGGAACTGCGCAGGGCTTCTGTGTCGTAGCAGCCGCAGTGCACATCACCGCCGCTCTTGTGGCAGTAGCCGGTACTGCCCTCAGGACATTGCGGCCCGCTGCGGGCCTTGCGAGTGCGCAGTATCTTCTCGCGCCTTTCGACTTCAGACCAGTCGCCGGTCTGTAACGCTTCGCTTTGCAGCTCGTCAAGCGTCGGGATAGGCGCGCACGCGCCCATCAAAATGAACAACAGTGCGATTGCCGTAACTCTCAAGGTTCGTCCCTCCGCGTTTTATCCAGCGAGTCCGTGGTCTATTGCCCGGATTTACTGTTACGACAACGATACGTGAACAAAGTGCGAAACAACAACATATGAATTGGTTATAAGGGAATTCAGCGCAGTTTCGTGAACCGCATCACGTCTCGGCAAGCGGCAACATCGTCGAGTACTTGATGCGACGCAGCACGAACGTGGAACTCGCCGAGCGCACGGCCGGGTGCTTCAGAATCTCGGCATTGAGAAACGCGGTATACGCTTCCATGTCCGGCACCAGGACGTGCAGCAAGTAGTCGCGCTCTCCGGAAACCGAAAAGCACTCGGTGACCTCAGCCAGTCGCGCAATGTGCGCTTCGAAGCTGTCGCGATTTTCGTCAGTGTGCTCGGTCATCGCCACCAGCAGCACGACCTGGATATTGAAGCCCGCAGACTTCGGGTTGAGCAGCGCGACCTGGCGCTCGATGAGACCGGTCTCTTCGAAATCGCGAATTCTGCGCCAGCACGAGGTGCGCGACATTCCGGCGAGCTCGGCGAGCTCAGCCTGGTTGCGGCTCGCGTCACGTTGCAGCTCATTCAGCAGGCGGCGATCTGCTCTTGATAGCTTCATTCGATCATATTATCCGTTTTCTATTTGTTTTTGAACTTTTTGTAAATATATCACTACTTTACTGACTAACTTTGGACACATTATTTGATAATTCCGGGCATAATTTCGAAAATATCTTTTTGCCGCAGGAGCACCTCACGATGCCAGACCTCTTCGACAACCCCATGGGACTGGACGGCTTCGAGTTCGTCGAATTCGCTGCGCCCGATCCGAGCGTGCTTGAGCACGCGTTTCAGCTGCTTGGATTCACCGAGGTTGCCCGGCATCGCTCCAAGGACGTTACCTTGTGGCGCCAGGGCGATATCAATTTCATTATCAATAACGAACCGCGCAGCACAGCATGGTATTTCGCGCGCGAACATGGCCCCTGCGCCTGCGGCATGGCGTTTCGCGTCAGAGACGCCCACAAGGCCTACAAGCACGCGCTGGAACAAGGTGCCGAGCCCATCGATATACCGACGGGCCCCATGGAAGTGCGCCTCCCGGCCATCAAGGGCATTGGCGGCGCAACGGTGTACCTGATTGACCGCTATGAAGATGGCTCGTCGATCTACGATATCGACTTCAACTTTATCGAAGGCGTTGATCGCCATCCGCAAGGCTGCGGCTTCAATGTCATCGACCACCTGACGCACAACGTCTATCGAGGACGCATGCAATATTGGGCGGACTACTACGAGAAGCTGTTCAACTTCCGCGAGATTCGCTATTTCGACATCAAGGGCAAGCACACCGGGCTGCTGTCGAAAGCAATGACCGCACCGGACGGCAAGATTCGCATTCCTCTGAATGAAGAGGCGTCGAAAGGTACCGGTCAGATCGAGGAATACCTGATGCAGTTCAACGGCGAGGGCATTCAGCACATAGCCTTCTCCTGCGACAACCTGCTGGAGTGCTGGGACCGGCTGCAGAAACAGGGCATCGAGTTCATGACCGCTCCGCCCGAGGCCTACTACGAAATGCTCGATGAGCGCTTGCCGGGTCACGGCGAACCCATCGACGAACTGCAGAGTCGCGGCATCCTCCTGGATGGGTCTACGGAAAACGATGACCCTCGCTTGCTGTTGCAGATCTTCTCAGCCAACATGGTTGGCCCGACATTTTTCGAATTTATTCAGCGCAAGAAAGACGAGGGTTTCGGCGAAGGCAACTTCAAGGCGTTGTTTGAATCGATCGAACGCGACCAGGTCGCGCGCGGCATCGTCGGCTCCGAGGCATAGGGATAGAGAGATGGACATCAAACGTATTCATCATGTCGCGTATCGCTGCAAGGACGCCAAAGAGACGGTCGAGTTCTACCAGACGGTACTGAACATGGATTTCACGGTCGCGTTTGCCGAGGACCAGGTGCCCTCGACCAAGGAGCCGGACCCGTACATGCACGTATTCCTCGATGCCGGCATGGGCAACGTGCTGGCGTTCTTCGAGTTGCCGACGCAACCGGGCATGGACCGCGATCACAACACACCGACATGGGTACAGCACATCGCGTTCGAAGTCGCCGACTATGACGCGCTACTGGCGGCCAAGGCGCATATTGAAGCGCAGGGTGTCGACGTGCTTGGCCCAACCAACCACGGCATCTTCCAATCCATTTATTTCTTCGACCCGAATGGCCATCGCCTGGAACTCGTAGCGAATACCCAGACGCAGGAACAAATGGACGAGCTACGACGCGTTGCACCTGCAATGCTCGAGGAATGGAGTCAGACCAAGAAAGCCCCGCGACACGCGGCGTGGCTGCACGAACTGGAATTCAGAGGCGGTACCGAATGAAACTGGCAACACTGAAACACGGACGCGATGGCAAACTGGTCGTCGTCTCCAAAGACCTGACACGCTGCGTTGATGCGAGCGACATTGCGGCAACAATGCAGAACGCGCTCGACAACTGGGCACGCGTTGCACCGCAACTCGAAGCATTGGCAAACGAGCTCAACGAGGCAAGCACTGGCGATGCATTCGATCCAAGCGCGTGCGAGTCACCCTTGCCGCGCGCGTATCAATGGGCGGACGGTTCTGCGTACGTCAACCATGTTGAACTCGTGCGCAAAGCGCGCGGCGCAGAAATGCCAGGCTCGTTCTGGGCCGACCCGCTGATGTACCAGGGCGGTTCCGATTCCTTCCTCGGCCCCCGTGATGCCGTTCCCGTGATCGATGAGACCTGGGGTATAGACTTCGAAGCCGAAGTGGCGGTCATCACAGACGATGTGCCGATGGGCGTCAGTGCCGCCGACGCAGGCAACTACATTCGCCTGATCATGATCGTCAACGACGTTTCCTTGCGCGGCCTGATTCCTGGTGAACTTGCCAAAGGCTTTGGCTTCTTCCAGTCGAAACCCTCCAGCGCATTCTCGCCGGTCGCGGCAACGCCGGACGAGCTGGGCGATGCCTGGCGCGACAACAAGGTACACCTGCCATTGCTGTCCTGGCTCAACAACGAAGCATTTGGCAAGCCGGAGGCCGGCGTCGACATGACCTTTGACTTCGGGCAACTCATTGCGCATGCCGCCAAGTCACGGCCGCTGGTCGCCGGCACCATCATTGGCTCAGGCACGGTTTCCAATAAACTCGACGGCGGCGCCGGCAAGCCGATCACCGAAGGTGGCGTTGGCTATTCCTGCATTGCAGAGATTCGCACCATTGAAACGATCGAAGACGGTCAACCGTCGACATCGTTCATGAAGTTTGGCGATCGGGTCCGCATTGACATGCAGGACAAGGACGGCAAGTCCATCTTCGGCACGATCGATCAGGTCGTCGAAAAGTACACGCCGTAACTCGCATGAAGCTGTATAGCTACTGGCGATCATCGGCTGCGTATCGTGTACGCATCGCGCTGAATCTGAAGCGATTGCCGTACGATATTGAATCCGTATCCCTGTTACCCGGCGTGGCCGCTCACCGTCAGGCGGATTATCGTGACAGGAATCCGCAAATGCTGGTGCCGTTCCTCGAAGACGGCGAGCTCGGCATCGCGCAGTCGATGGCCATCCTCGAGTATCTCGAGGAGAACTACCCCGAGCGCGCGCTGTTGCCGGCAGCGGAACCGCGGAGAAGCCGGGTGCGTGCTTTTTGCAACCTGATTGCCTGCGACATTCACCCGCTCGACAACCTGCGAGTGATGCAGTTCATCAAGAGCCGAATTAGGATCGCCGACCCAATGGACAAATGGTATGCCCACTGGATCCACGAAGGATTTCGCGCCGCCGAGCAGCTGGTTGGCAGCGGCCCGTATTGCTTCGGCAAGGAGGTAACGCTTGCGGACGCCCTGCTGGTGCCGCAGGTGTACAACGCGCGACGTTTTGACGTCGCCCTTGACGACTACCCGAAGCTCATTGCGATCACTAACGCCTGCAACGAGCTGCCTGAGTTCCAGGCCGCCGCGCCCGAATCACAGCCAGACTGCACGCACTGAAGAACGCAGGCCTGCGGTCTGACGACCTCTGCAGGATCTCCCGGCTACTCTGCAGCCAACGCCTCGTCCAGCATCTGCACAAGTTCGTCGCGACTGTACTTGTACAATTCCCATT
Source organism: uncultured Gammaproteobacteria bacterium (assembly GCA_963698425.1). GTDB lineage: Bacteria > Pseudomonadota > Gammaproteobacteria > Steroidobacterales > Woeseiaceae > UBA1847. Next base: position 313,580 of record CAVOQR010000010.1, read on the forward strand.
CGTTGAGTTCGACGACCTCGGACAGAGCCTTGCGAATCGTCATAGCGGCTTCGCGCTCTTCCGGAACAACCATGTAGCGGCGCTGCGGTGACTCGGAAAACAGCGCGTGCAGAAATGCATCGGAAACCTCGTCCGGCTCCTTCATCTGCAGCTCCCGCTGTGTCATTTGTTCCATGTAGGCTTTGTCTTCTGCGCTCAGCTCATCGCCTGCAGCGGCGGCAGCCTTTACAACATTCTGGGCGACAGTGCGCCGGATGTGCGACTTGTAGTTGCCGGGCTCAATGATGCTGACCTGGACGCCGAGAGGCTCGACCTCGCCAGCCAGCGAATCCGTGAACGCTTCCATCGCATGTTTGCTCATGCTGTAGACACTGAAACCAGGGCTGGACAAAGTGCCGGAGATCGAGCCGGTGGTTGAGATGCGCCCCTGCTCTTCGATGATCATCGGCAGGAATGCGCGCGTCACGCTCATCACGCCGACTACATTGACACTGAACACCCAGTGCAAGTCAGAATGCTCCATCTCGGCAACCGGTCCCAGCACGGCGACACCCGCGTTATTGACCAGCCCGTAGAGCCCCCTGCCCTCTGACTTGATCAACAGAACGGCCGCGTCGATTTGTTCCTGGCTGGTGACATCCAGCTTGACAGCTTTGATGTTCTCGATCGCGTCGAGTTCTTTGAGGTCGGCTTCTTTGCGGGCGCCTGCGTAGACAAAATGCCCTTCGGCGGCGAGGCGCTCAGCGAGGTTTCGTCCGATACCTGTGCTTGCGCCTGTGACCAGGATGGCTTTCTGCCGGGCGCCCTCTTCTGCCGACACCGGGGCAGCGAACAGGCCAATCACCAATACAGTCAGTAACACGGCGCTCAACTTGACTAGGTTCATCTCTTGATTCCCTCTGTTTATGTTTTTCTGACGATGGCAGACCTTAAACCAAAAGTCGGGTCATACGAAATCTGTTTGTGCTAAAACGCTCTGATGATTGAGAAGCGTTTACTGCAAGAACGGCGTGCTGGCGTCTGCATGCACCTGACATCTCTGCCAGGACCTTACGGGATTGGTGAGTTGGGCAAGGCTGCGCAGGGTTTCATCGACGCCATGCGACACATGCAACTGTCTGTCTGGCAGTTTCTCCCTGTTGGCCCAACCGCTTATGGAGACTCGCCGTACCAACCGCTCTCGACATTTGCCGGCAATGAGATGCTGGTCGACATTGGCGATCTCGTAGAGCAAAAGCTGCTAACAAGAGCAGAAGTTGCCGAGCTCACGACATTGCCGCAGGAGTACGTCGATTACGGCGCCCTAATTCCTTTAAAAACGCGACTGTTGAATACGGCAGCAAGCCGTTTCAGCAACGCAGCGTCGGCAGACGTGCTGGCGGACTACCGTGTGTTTCTAGACAGAAATGATGCGGCATGGCTGCACGACTATGCGTTGTTTCGCATTCTGAAGTCGCGCCACGATGACCGGCCGTGGCCTGAGTGGCGCGCAGAATATGTGCGCCGCGATGCGGACAGCCTGCGGGCCCTCGAACACGCTGCCCGGGAGCAGATCGAGTCGCTCAAAATCATCCAGTTCCTGTTCTTCAGTCAGTGGCATGCCCTGCGTGAATACGCACATGCGCAAGGTGTATTGCTGTTCGGCGACATGCCTATCTATATCGCCGGTGACAGCGCAGACGCCTGGGCTGACCCTGAACTTCTGAAGCTGGACGATCACGGCCATCCGCACGCAGTGGCCGGCGTACCACCGGACTATTTCAGCGAAGACGGCCAACTGTGGGGCAATCCGCTCTACGACTGGAAAAGGCACGCAGACTCCGGCTTCCAATGGTGGATAGACAGGCTGCGTGCGACATCCGAGCTTGTGGACCTGGTGCGAATCGATCACTTTCGGGGCTTCGAGTCGTACTGGGCAATTCCTGCAGATGCGGAAACTGCGCGTAACGGTCGCTGGGAACCCGGGCCCGGCGACGCGATCTTCGTCGCCATCCGGGAGGCGCTTGGAACGCTGCCAATCATTGCGGAGGACCTCGGCGTCATTACCCCCGAAGTCGAGGGCTTACGTGATCGGCATGCAATGCCCGGCATGCGCGTGCTGCAGTTCGATGTCGGTGGCGAGGGCTTTGCGCTTGATGATATTGGCCGCAACAGCGTTTGTTACACGGGCACACATGACAATGACACGACCGTTGGCTGGTTCCGCGGCAGCCCGGACGACATGCGCAGCGATGATGAAATTCGGCAGACGCAAGACGCAGTGCTGGCATTGACCGGCGGCAGCCCCAAAACGGTGCACACGGACCTGATCCGGGCCGCCTTCTCAACCGATGCTTGTATGGCCATCGCACCGCTGCAGGATTTCCTCGGTCTCGGCTCGGAAGCCCGAACCAACACGCCGGGCAAACCGGGCGGAAACTGGCGCTGGCGGTTAAATGACACACAGTTGACAGCAGAATTCTGCGACAATGTAGCGCTCATGGTTAAAAAATCAGGACGCGGATTGTCATCACATGGATTCCTTGAATAACGGTTACTCTCGTAACGTCAGCCTGCTGACGCGCGACACCCTCGCACTCGTCCTCGCCGGCGGCCGGGGCTCACGGCTTTACGAACTGACAGACTGGCGCGCCAAGCCCGCGCTGTACTTTGGCGGCAAGTACCGCATCGTCGATTTTCCACTGTCGAACTGTATCAATTCCGGCGTCCGGCGCATGGGCGTGCTGACGCAGTACAAGGCGCACTCGCTGATCCGGCATCTCGTGCACGGCTGGTCCTGGTTCCAGGCCGGCAATCGCGAATTCACCGAAATATTGCCTGCATCGCAGCGAGTGGGTGGTGAGTGGTATCGGGGCACCGCCGACGCTGTCTATCAAAACCTCGACATCATTCGCACCCATGAACCGCGCTTTGTCCTGATTCTTTCCGGCGATCACGTTTACAAAATGGACTACGGGCCGTTCCTCGCTGTGCATAACGAAACCAAGGCCGATATGTCGGTCAGCTGTGTAGAAGTCCCGTGCGAAGAGGCCGCGGGGCAATTGGGCGTTTTGACCGTCGACGAAAGCAGTCGCGTCATTGCATTCGATGAAAAGCCCGAGAAACCCAACTCGATACCGGGCAAGCCCGGGATTTGCCTCGCATCGATGGGCAACTATATTTTCAACACCGAGTTCCTCTACGAACAACTCATCAAGGATGCGGATACAAAGGACAGCGGCCACGATTTTGGCAGGAACATCATCCCGGCCATCATCGACAAATACCAGGTTTACGCGTATCCGTTCCGTGACCCGCAAACCGGCAAGCAGGCCTACTGGCGTGATGTCGGAACGCTGGATGCTTACTGGGAAGCCAACATGGAACTCGTGTCAGTGACACCGCAGTTGAACCTCTACGACACGCAGTGGCCGGTATTTACGCACCAGACCCAGGCGCCACCCGCCAAGTTCGTGTTCGATGATGACGAGCGCCGCGGCATGGCAACCCAGTCGATGGTCTCGGGCGGCTGTGTGGTCTCGGGTTCGCGCGTCAAGGGTTCGTTGTTGTTTTCGCGCTGCAAGACCAATTCGCATGCCGAAATCGTCGATTCCGTGCTGTTGCCCGATGTCTATGTCGGCCAGAAAGCGAGGATCAACCGTTGCATCATAGATTCGGGCTGCGTGATCGAAGACGGCATGGTCATCGGCGAGGATCATGACCTCGATCGCGAACGTGGCTTCCGCGTTACCGAGTCAGGGCTTACGCTGGTTACGCCGGATATGCTTGGCCAGCAACTGCACCACACTCGGTAACTGCGGCAACAACGACATGAAAAACGCGGCGCTTTATGACGCGCTGGTCGATGGCCGGCACAACGATCCGTTTGCAGTCCTCGGCTTGCATCGTGCCGGCAGCGGCCGCGTGGTGCGAACCTTACAGCCGGGCGCTAAAGCGGTTGAACTGGTGCAGCGCGACGGCAACGTCATTTGCACGATGCGACAGGTACATCCGGGTGGCGTCTTTGAAGGAGACATGCCACCGCGCAAGCGCAGCTACGCCCTGCGCGTGCGCTGGAGCGATGACGCAACGCAGTTGCTCGAGGATCCGTACCGCTTCGGCTCGACACTGGGCGAACTTGACCTGTACCTGCTCGGCGAGGGTTCAGACCGCAATGTGCACCGCAAACTCGGGGCGCACTTGCGCAATATTGCGGGTGTCCACGGCACGCGCTTCGCAGTATGGGCGCCAAACGCTTCACGTGTCAGCGTTGTCGGCGACTTTAATTCCTGGGATGGGCGGCGACACGTAATGCGACTGCATCCGGGTAACGGCATCTGGGAAATATTCATTCCCGGCGTGGGTGCCGGCGCGCTCTACAAATACGAAATCAGCGACGCGGGTGGCAAGTTGCTGCCGCTGAAGGCGGACCCGTACGGCAGCTATCACGAAGCCCCACCCGGAAATTCTTCGATCGTCTACGCCAGTGACTATCGCTGGGGCGACCACAGCTGGATAGAAGAACGCAACAAGGGACCGAGGCTCGACAAGCCGACCAGCATTTACGAAGTGCATCTGGGGTCCTGGCGACGCAAGGATGACGGCAGCTATCTGAGCTACCGGGACCTCGCCCGCGAGCTGGTGCCGTACGTCGTTGACATGGGTTTCACTGATATCGAGCTGTTGCCGGTCACCGAATATCCGTTTGACGGCTCATGGGGTTACCAGCCGATCGGCATGTTTGCGCCGACGCATCGTTTCGGCACACCGGATGATCTGCGTTACTTTGTTGACCAGTGCCATGCTCACAACATCGGCGTCATCATGGACTGGGTACCGGCGCACTTCCCGACAGACGAACACGGCCTGCGACGTTTTGACGGCACTGCGCTGTACGAGCACGAAGACCCGCGCCGCGGCGAACATGCTGACTGGGGCACCCTGATCTTCAATTACGGCCGGCGCGAAGTCATCAATTACCTGGTGGGCAACGCGCTGTACTGGATCAACGAGTTTCATATCGATGCGCTGCGTGTTGATGCGGTCGCATCCATGTTGTATCTCGACTATTCGCGGGAGGACGGCGAGTGGCTGGCCAACGAACACGGCGGTAACGAGAATCTCGAGGCCGTAGCCTTCCTGAAGCGACTCAACACAGAACTGCATGCCAACGGCGCGACCTCGTACGCCGAAGAGTCGACAACCTGGCCCGGTGTATCGCGTCCGGTCGATGCCGGCGGCCTGGGCTTTACCTACAAATGGAACATGGGGTGGATGAACGACACCCTGCGGTACATGTCGGAAGATCCGGTTCACCGCAAGTACCATCACGACAAGATAACCTTCAGCCTCGTGTACGCATTTAACGAGAACTTCGTCCTGCCGTTGTCGCACGACGAGGTCGTGCACGGCAAACGATCGATACTCGGGCGTATGCCCGGCGATCGCTGGCAGCAGTTTGCCAACCTGCGCGCCTACTACGGCGCGATGTTTGCACATCCCGGCAAGAAGCTGCTTTTTATGGGCAACGAGATCGGCCAGCAACGTGAGTGGAGTCATGACCAGTCGATTGACTGGCACTTGCTGCAGCAGTCAGAGCACGCTGGCATCAGGCGCCTGCTGCAGGACCTCAACAGCATCTACAGGTCGACCGCAGCGCTGCACGAGATCGATTTCGATGGCCGCGGCTTCGAATGGATTGACTGGAACGACCGCGACAGCAGTGTGCTCAGCTGGCTGCGGCGTGATAACTCCGGCGGCTTTGTCGTCTGCGTCTGCAACCTGACACCACTGGTACGCGAGGGCTACCGCGTTGGCGTGCCAATGGCCGGACACTACCGAACAATTCTCAACACGGATAACGAAGTCTACGGCGGCAGCGGTTGCAGTCAGGCATCAGTAATCGCGGATAACACCGGCCATCATGACCGACCCGCATCCATCGCTTTGACGCTGCCACCGCTGGCTACAATTCTGCTACAACCCGAATGACAATCTTCACCTGGAGCACCATGCATGTCCGTTAAATCTGACCAGACACCCGGCGATCGCGAGTTGTTGCAACCCGCCGCTTTGCCAATGACGGCAGACGCAATCCTCAGCGACTTCACGCACTATTTTGGTCGCTTGCTTGGCCGGCGCACGATACAGGCGGACTCGCCGTTCCTCTACCAGGCCGTTGTGTATGCTGCCCGGGATCGCTTGATGGAGCGCTGGAACCAGACTCGCAATGCTGTTGAGGCCAACGACAGCCGTCGTGTCGCCTACCTGTCGCTCGAATTCCTGATGGGCCGTCTGTTGCGAAATGCACTGCTGAATCTCGGCATTCAAAAAGAGACCAGCGATGCGCTGGAACGCATCGGGCTGGATCTGGAAGACGTCTGCGAGCGCGAAAACGACACCGGGCTTGGCAATGGTGGTCTGGGTCGACTCGCGGCCTGTTTCCTGGATAGCTGTGCGACGCTCGCGCTACCGGTTACAGGCTATGGCATTCGTTATCGCTATGGCATGTTCCATCAGCGCATTGACAACGGCTACCAGGTGGAAGAAGCCGACACCTGGTTGCGCGAAGGTTTTCCCTGGGAAATCGAGCGCATCGAATACACGCAGAAGATCAAGTTTGGCGGTCGCTGCGACGTACACCTGGACGCGACTGGCAAGTCACGGCAGGTATGGGTGGATACCCATGACGTGCTGGCCATTCCTTACGACATTCCGGTACCCGGATTCGAGAACGACGTCGTCAATACATTGCGGCTCTGGTCGGCGTCGGCGCGTGACGAATTTGACCTGGACGAATTTAATGCCGGCAGTTATGCGGATTCGGTGGCGTCGAAAAACGAAGCCGAAAACATCACCATGGTGCTGTACCCGAACGCCACGACCGAGAACGGCCAGGAACTGCGGCTGCGGCAACAGTATTTCCTCGCGTCAGCAAGCCTGCAGGACATCATTCGCGGCTGGCGCGACCGGCATGGCGACGACTTCAGTCAGTTTGCCGCGAAGAACTGTTTCCAGCTGAATGATACGCACCCGGCGATAGCTGTCGCCGAACTGATGCGCCTGCTGATGGACGAGCATGGCATGGAGTGGGACGAGGCGTGGGACATCACCAGCAATACAATGGCCTACACCAACCATACGTTGCTGCCGGAAGCCCTGGAGATGTGGCCGGTCGCCATGTTCCGGCGCCTGCTGCCGCGACTGCTCGACATCATTTACGAAATCAACGTGCGCTTTATTGCAGAAATCAGCCAGCACTGGCCAGGCGATAACGATCGCATCCGCCGCATGTCCCTCATCCAGGAGGGCAGCGAACCCATGATACGGATGGCCTATCTCGCCATCGTCGGCAGCTATTCGGTCAACGGCGTGGCCGCCCTGCACTCACGTCTGTTACGCGAAGGTCTGTTCAGTGACTTCGCCGAACTCTGGCCGGAGCGTTTTAACAACAAGACCAATGGCGTAACGCAGCGACGCTGGCTGGCTGCCTGCAATCCAGGTTTGTCGGCACTGATCAGCGACAAGATTGGCGACGGCTGGAAGACCGAGTTGTCAGAACTGGCCGGCATTAGCGATCTCGCCGACGACGCCGAATTCCAGGCGCAGTGGCGAGACGTCAAGCAGGCGAACAAGCAACGGCTCGCTCGTGATATCGAAGCGAAAACCGGCTTGAGTGTATCGACCGACATGCTGTTCGACGTACAAGTGAAACGAATTCACGAGTACAAGCGGCAGCTGCTCAACATCCTGCACGCCATTCATCTCTATGACCGGATTCGCCGCGGTGACGGTGACGGCGTCGCGCCGCGAACCATCATCATAGGTGGCAAGGCTGCGCCCGGTTACGTCATGGCCAAGGCCATCATCAAGTGCATTAACAACGTCGCACGCGTGATCAATTCGGACCCCGAAATGGCCGGCCGCCTGCAGGTCGTCTTCTATCCCGATTACAACGTCACGGCGATGGAGACCATCTGCCCCGCGGCAGACTTGTCCGAGCAGATTTCCACGGCGGGAAAGGAAGCCTCCGGCACCGGCAACATGAAGTTCATGATGAACGGTGCAATCACGATTGGCACACTGGACGGCGCCAATGTCGAGATTCGAGAAGCTGTTGGCGACGAGAACTTCTTCCTCTTTGGTAACACTGTGGAGGAAATTGAGGAGCTGCGCGGCAGCTACGATCCGGTGGCGATCATTAACGGCGACCACGACTTCAGACGCGTTATGAACCTGCTCGAGAGCGGTCATTTCAATCGCTTCGAACCCGGCATTCTCGACGCAGTAATCCAGTCTGTCCGCGAGCCAGCAGACATCTGGATGACGGCAGCTGACTTCCGCAGCTTTGTGGATGCACAGGACGAAGCCGGCCGGGCTTACAAGGACACCGCGCACTGGACGCGCATGAGTATCCTCAATTCGGCCTGCTCGGGACGTTTTTCAACGGATCGAACCATGCGCGACTACAACGAGGACATCTGGAAACTCGACGAGATTCCCAGCGACAGCGCATGATCCAGAAGGGTCACTGTGACAGGCTCGGCCCATCTCCCGACGAGCACGGCTGCAATTTCGCCCTCTACTCAGCGGTCGCCGAGCGCGTGGAGTTGTGCCTGTTCGACGAGCATGGCTCGCAGACCGCTATAAACCTGCCCGATTGCCAGGACGGCGTCTGGCACGGCTACGTTCCGGGATGCACGGTCGGCCAGCGCTACGGCTACCGTGTGCACGGCCCGTTCGATCCGTCGCGCGGCCTGCGCTGCAATCCCAGCAAGCTGCTGGTCGACCCTTACGCACGCCGGCTCGTCGGTGAATTCCAATGGCACGACGCGGTCTTCGATTCAAACACAGAAGACAGCGCCACTTATGTGCCGCTCGGTGTCGTCACCGAGTACGGAGAGATGGCTGCCGGGAAGTCGCCGAATATTCCCTGGGGTGAGACCATTTTCTACGAGTGCAACGCTCGTGGCCTGACGATGCGACACCCGGATATTCCTGCACATGATCGTGGCAAATTTGCCGGGCTCTCGAACAGCCAGATTGTCGACTACATAAAGGCGCTGGGCATTACCTCCGTTGAGCTCATGCCCGTGCATGCGTTCATTGACGAGCACCACCTTGCGAAGCTCGGGCTGCGCAATTTCTGGGGCTACAACAGCATTTCGTTTTTTGCCCCCATGCCGCGCTACGCGTCCGGGGATGCTGATGTTGAATTGCGTGACGCCGTGCGTACGCTGCACGACGCCGGGCTCGAAGTCATCCTGGACGTCGCGTACAACCATACCGGCGAAAGTGGCGGCACCGGTCCGACACTGAGCTTTCGCGGTATCGACAACCTGACCTACTACCGCACCGACCCGCACGATCCGGGCAGTTACATTAACGACACCGGTTGCGGCAATACGGTGGACGTCGAGCATCCGCGCGTACGTGAGTTGATCCTGGAGAGCCTCGGCTATTACGCCACCGTCATGGGCGTCGATGGCTTTCGCTTTGACCTCGCAACGATTCTCGGCCGCAGGATGCACGGTTTTACCAAGAACCACCCGCTGCTGCTCGATATCAGCAACGACGACAGGCTGCGCAACAAAAAACTGATTGCAGAGCCCTGGGACCCGGGACCCGGCGGCTACCAGCTGGGCAATTTTCCGCCACGCTGGTCCGAATGGAACGACGCCTATCGTGACGGCGTGCGGCAGTTCTGGCGCGGCGACCCGGGCAAGAGTGGCGTGCTGGCGCGGCGCATGTACGGCTCGGCTGACATCTTTGAGCAAAGCGGCCGTGGCCCCCTTGCGAGCGTCAATTTCATTGCTGTGCACGATGGCTTCACCTTGCAGGACACCGTCAGCTACGAACGGCGCCACAACGAGGCCAATGGTGAGCGCAATCGCGATGGCCACGCCCACAACTTCAGCAGCAACTACGGCGAGGAAGGACCGAGCGATGACGCGGCGCTGCTTGCATGGCGAAGGCGCCAGCGTTTGAACATGCTGGCAACCTTGCTGCTATCGCAGGGCACGCCACTATTGCTGGCTGGCGACGAATTCGGCAACTCGCAGGGCGGTAATAACAACGCTTATGCGCAGGATAACGACACCGGCTGGCTCGACTGGTCAGGACTGCATGACGATCCCGAATTCACCGATCAGGTCAGGGAGTTGCTGTGGCTGCGCAGGGAGCTGCCACTGCTGCGTCTGCCACATTACGTGCACGGCGTACGCGACGATGATCTTGGCCAGACGTCAATTCAGTGGGTCAACAAGCATGGGCATATCAAGCAAGGCAACGAGTGGGCCAACAGCCGCGCGTTTACCAAGGTTATTTCCAGGATAGCGCCTGATGGCGACGAGTCGTCGATCGCAATACTCGTCAACGCCAGCGCGCAGCAGGAGACCATGAGCCTGGTGATTGGCGGTCACAGGCGGACCTGGCGTGTGGCTTTCTGCAGTGCGGAGGACAGCCCGGCGCTTCGCGACGGGCTGTCAGCGGAAATACCGCAAGCCTCTGTAACGCTGCTGGTCGCCGACTGACTAGTGGCTGGCGAACATGCTCTCGTTATCGCCCGCCCAGATTTCGACTTCCGCATTCGCAGTCGCCACCTGGTCGGCCGTGAGTTTCCGAGCGATCGTTTCTTTCCACTCGGCAGCGCCCGGGTCGCCAAGCATCGCGGCGAGGCTGAACCACTTGTATGCTGCGACCGGGTCGTACATTTCTGAGTAGTCCATCTCGAACATCCGGCCCAATGCGACCTGCGACTCAACATGACCCTGCTCAGCAGCCATCAGGTACCATTTCTCGGCTTCCTCGTCACTCTGCGGCACGCCCCAGCCATTCTGGTGCATGATCGCGAGCCGGTACTGGGCCTTGGCATGTCCCTGGGTTGCCGCAAGTTCGTACCAGTGCAGCGCCTGCGCATCGTCCAAATCAACGCCGAAACCGTTGCTGTACAGCTGCCCCATGCCGAACTGACAGTTGGCATCGCCGGCTTCTGCCGGACCTTGCCAAAGGCTGATCGCAGTGTCGTAACCGGCTGAATTGTAGGCTTTCAGGCCGTCTTCGAATTCACCGCCCTGGGCCAACATCGGAACTGCCATCAGCATGCCAACGATGACAATGCGTGAAGTTTTGAACATAGGGCTACCCTCCAGGAGTGGGCGGCTCCCCGTGGCGCCGCCACGATTTTATGGGCAAATACTCGCACGCCGACGCCACCCGCAGTATCGGGATACGTCGCAAGCATGTTTCGGTATTACCTGATTTGCCCACCCACGGGCAGCAACGCTGCCGGGCACTAGGTCTGCGGCTGCAGCAGGAATTTCTGTCCGGTTGCCTGGGTGGCGTAGGCCGAAATCGCCTCGAGACTCACAGCCTGGGTCAGCGACAGCGAATCTGCATAGTGGCTCGCAAAGGTCGTCGTGATTTCATCGGCAACCCTGCTGCGCATGCGCATGAGCTGTTCCATGCTGATTTTCTTCAGAAACGGTGTCAGCAGGAATCCACCGACACTCCACGCAAAGCCAAAGCTGCGCATGAGCGTCGTCGGGCCGCGATCCAGTGAGCCGTAGATATAGACCTGCTTGAAGGTCTCGGAGCCATACACGCTGTACTCGCCGCCCGCCTTGGCAGCTGCCGCCTCCATGCAGGCGAGGATGTCTCCCGCCAACCGGCCGCCACCAATCGCATCGAATGCGATGGTCGCCTTCGTCTCACTCAAGGCCTCGACAAGGTCCGCGCGGAAGCTGTCGTCACTGGAATTGCAGATGTACTTTGCACCCGCAGCGCGCAGTAACTCTGCCTGCTCCGCTTTGCGCACAATATTTACGAGCTTGATGCCATCGTCGATACAAACGCGATTCAGCATCTGCCCAAGATTGGACGCGGCGGCGGTATGCACGAGTGCTTCGTGGCCCTCCATGCGCATCGTCTCAACCATCGCCAATGCTGTCATCGGATTGACGAAACAGGAGGCGCCCTGCTGTGGCGTTGTGCCAGGCTGCAACGGCAGGCACTGGCGGATATTCACGCAGTGAAATTGCCGGTAGGTGCCGCCTCCAAACAGTCCAACGGTCGTGCCCAGCAAGGCCTGTGCCGCATCAGACTCACCGGCAGCAACCACGACGCCCGCGCCTTCGTTGCCCACCGGCAGCGCCTTGCCAACTCTCGCAGCGACTGCTTGCAGCGCTTTCTCCGGCACATCGGCGACGATCACGGGAAGCCCCGCCCGGGTTTCTGCCGTCGCTGAGCGCAGATCCGCGGGACCGAACAGCACGGCGAGGTCTGATGGATTGAGCGGCGCCGCTTCGATCCTGACAACAACTTCGTCCGCAGCCGGCGTCGGCATATCGGTATCCGCCAGGGAGATCTCGAGCTTGCCGTCTGCACGGATCATTGAGCAAAGTTGCAGGTTTGTATGTGCCATCGTAGTGCGCCTCTTGACTGACTCTATGCCATTTTATTGGCATAGCCTATGCCATTTCTGAGGCAGCGGCAACTTGCCATGGTCGCCGCGTCAACATAGGCTTGGCGCACATTACGGCGGGAGCGTGCAATGGAATTGAAAGGCAAAGTTATCGTCGTCACCGGCGGCGGTAGTGGCATTGGCAAGGCGCTGGTGCAGCGCTTTGTTGACGAGGATGCAAAGGCAGTCGTTGCCGTCGATATCAATGGGGAAGCAGCACAGGCGAGTGCGCGCCAGGCTGGCTGCGAAGCGATGTCGGCCGACGTGTCGAATGAAGCGGATATGCAGAGAGTCATCGCGTCAACAGAGGCGCAATTCGGGCCGATTGACCTGTTCTGTTCGAACGCCGGCGTCGCACTTGGCGCGAGCGCTGACTCTCCCGACAGCGAGTGGCAAACCAGTTGGGGCGTTAACGTGATGGCGCACGTCTATGCGTCACGTCACCTGTTGCCACAGATGCAGAAGCGCGGCTCCGGCTATTTCCTGATTACCGCGTCTGCAGCCGGTTTGCTGAACCAGATTGGCGGCGCTGCCTACGGCACGACCAAGCACGCGGCGGTCGGCTTTGCCGAGTGGCTGGCACTGACCTACGCCCACGAGGGCATCAGGGTATCTGTGTTGTGTCCGCAGGCCGTGCGCACGCCGATGGTCACTGACGACCTTGCAAACGACAGTGCCAGGGCCGCCACGGCGGACGGCATGATAGAGCCGGAACGTGTTGCAGACGTTGTCGTCGAAGGGCTGCAGGATGAGTCCTTCCTGATTCTGCCGCACCCGCAGGTGCTCGAGTACATGCGCCGCAAAACTGCCGACTACGACCGCTGGATTTCGGGAATGAACCGCATGATGCTGAAGATAACGTCTCAGTAGCCGTCGAGTTGCTGCGAGATCATGCGCACAATCACTTCGCTGCTCATGCGCTTGCTCAGACCCTGGTATTCGCGCAGGCGATGCCACATTTCGAACGAGGCCAGCGCATCGACGCCTTCACGAGCGTGTTTTTCAAGGCCCTTCAATTCAGGCAACCAGTCTTCCAGGTCTTTTCTCAGGCCACGCACATAGCCGGCGTAGTTTTTGCGCAAGAATTCGTAACGCCAGCGTTGCGCATGCGTAGAGACAATTTCGTTCTTGGTGGTTTCGTAGGCACGTGCCCTGTGTTCGACCGCGCGCTGAATGCGCTCCTGCAAACTGCCTTCCCGGTTACCGCCCGAGAATAACTCCTCGTAGGAGCGGCGCTTCTCTGCATCGGCAGCCGCGAACATGCTTTCCATATCCGAAAAGTGGCGGAACACCGTGCGTATGCCAACGCCCGCCTGGTCCGCGATCTGCTGCGCCGTTGGTACCAGCGTGCCGGCATTAACAAGCTCAATGAGCGCATCGACAATGTTCTTGCGGCTGCGCACGCTGCGCAGGCGACGACCATCGGATGACTCGGCAAATTTCTTTTTCGATGCACTCATTATGATGGCATAATATATGCCATAAACAGGCGACAGTGAAATCACGATGACTGGAAAAACGATACCGAGCAGCGAATTACCGAGTCTTGCGGGCACCGAGCTGGAGCCGTCGCCGTGGCTGGAAATCACCCAGGAACGGGTGAACCAGTTTGCGGATGCCACCAACGACCACCAGTTTATCCACGTCGACCCCGGCAAAGCGGCAAAGACACCGTTCGGCGGCCCGATCGCACATGGCTTCCTGAGCCTCTCCCTGCTCTCCTACATGAATGAACAGGTTTCCGTGATGCCGGACAATCTCGTCATGGGCATCAATTACGGCTCCGACAAGGTTCGCTATCTCACGCCGGTCCGTGTCGGCAAGCGCATACGCTCCCGACAGACCATCGTCGACGTGCAGGAAAAACGCCCTGGCCAGTGGCTGATGAAGACGGCCGTCAGTGTGGAGATCGAGGGCGAGGACACGCCGGCGCTGATTGCGGAGCTCCTGACCATGCTAATTGTGAGCGACAATAATTGAACAAGGACATACGACTATGACGATCAGATTCGACGGCCAGGTGGCCATCATCACGGGTGCCGGCCGCGGACTGGGCCGCACACATGCCCTCGCGCTTGCTGAGCGCGGCGCTCGCGTTGTCGTCAACGACCTGGGCACGGATGGCGGCAATTCCGAAAACGCGCTTGCCGTGGTCGCCGAAATTGAAGCGGCCGGTGGCGAAGCAATCGCCAATGGTGCCAACGTCGCCGATTTCGAGCAGGTCACCGCCATGGTGCAGCAAACCATGGACAAGTGGGGACGGGTCGACATCCTGATCAACAACGCCGGCATATTGCGCGACAAGACCTTCGCGAAAATGCCCATCGAGGATTTCAAACTCGTTGTCGACGTGCACCTTATGGGAACGGCAAATTGCACCAAGGCGGTCTGGGACATCATGCGCGAGCAGCAATACGGGCGCATCGTATTCACAACCTCGAGCAGCGGCCTCTATGGCAACTTCGGCCAGTCGAACTACGGCGCTGCAAAAATGGCCATGGTGGGCCTGATGAACACCTTGCACCTTGAGGGCGCCAAATCGAACATTCGTGTTAACTGCCTCGCACCGGGTGCCGGTACGGCGATGACCGACGGCCTCTTGCCCAAGCCCGTCTTCGATCTGCTTACGCCGGAGTCGGTTAGCCCGGGCGCCGTATACCTCGTCAGCGAAGACGCACCCAGCCGCAAGGTTCTGGCCGCTGCCGGTGGCAGCTTCGCAATATTCAAAGGCTTTGAAACGACCGGGCTAAGTCTGCTGCCGGAACAACTATCGCCAGAAGGCGTTGCTGCCGCCTGGGACAGCATCGATAACGAAACTGGCATGAGCGAATTGCAGGCGGGCTTCGAACAGCCAACCAAATTTGCCGGCCAGGCTGCTGCGGCACTGGGTATTGATTTGTCAAACAAGGAATAAGATTCCATATGCCCAATCGCGTCGATTCGAAAAAACCCGGACACCAGCGTGGCGCGCTTGGGCTGGCCAGGTTGTCGATCGCCGCAATCGTCGTTATTTTGCTCGGCTTTTTCGTCGCCTACCAGTTCGTAGACCCGGCACCGCCCCGCATGATTACGCTCGCCACTGGCCCGAACGGCGGCGCGTACCAGCAGTATGGGCAACAATTCGCAGCCTATCTCGAGCGCGAGGGGATAACCGTTGAGTTGCAGGAGTCGGCGGGCTCCGTCGAAAACCTGCAATTGCTGCAGGACGAGGACGGGGCCGATATCGCGTTTCTGCAAGGCGGCCTTTCTGCTGGAGTCGAGAGCGGCTCGGTAGTGGCGCTGGGATCGCTGTACTTCGAGCCATTATGGGTTTTTGCCAATGCCGACGCTGGTATCGCAACTATTGCGGATATGGCGGGCAAACGTTTAGCCATCGGTGCAGAAGGGAGTGGAACACGACCTGTCGTTCGTATGGTGCTGGGTGCGCATGGCATAGACAGCAGCACTGCAGAGTTTGTGGACATAGCACCGCTCGATATTGCGGCTGCATTTGCAGACGAGCGACTCGACGTAGCCTTCGTCATCGGCGCGCCAGAGTCACAGTCGGTCAGACAGCTTGTTGTAGAAGAAGATATCAGGCTGCTGGGGCTGAAAAACGCCGATGCCTATGTGCGACTGAACCCCTACGTGTCCAAAGTGACATTGCCGGCCGGCGTCCTCGATCTCCGGCAACAAATTCCGCCAACCGATGTAACGACAGTTGCGTTAACAGCCATGCTCGTTGCCAGGCACGACCTGCACCCGGCCCTGATTGACCTGTTGCTGGTGGCAGCAACCGACATTCACGGCGCGCACAGCGTTCTGGCTGACCGCGGCACCTTCCCAACGCCCGACTACATAGATCTGCCATTGAGCGACGAGGCGACCCGGTACTTCAGGCATGGCTCGCCATTTCTAATGCGCTACCTGCCATTCTGGGCGGCCACCGCCATCGACCGACTCTGGGTCATGTTGCTACCGTTGATCGGCCTCGCGATTCCACTGTTCAAGCTCGTACCTGCGGCATACCAATGGCGCATCAGGCGCAGATTGCTAAGCATATATTCGGATCTTGAGCACCTGGATCCGCAGTTCAACGCGGTCACCGGGGATGCAGACGTCATGCGGCGACTCGATGCCCTGGAGGAGCTGGACAATCGCTCACTGTTTACGTCTGTGCCCCGGGAGTACAAAGATGACGTCTACAAATTGCGGCGTGATATCGACCTCGTGCGGCGGCATCTCAAGACCGGGGTCGAGAATTCTGCGGATCTGGCCTAGGCGCAAACTGCGCCTAGTCGAGGTCGTCGACGCTCACTTGTCCGGTTAGACGGCGCCAAATGTGTGCCCATGTCATGCCAATGGTCAGCAATACGGCAAGACAAACCAGCACGATCCACGTAACCGCGGAAACAGAGCCTGCGGACAACACGCCGATATCGATTAGCAGCCACACAACGGCTGCCAGGATGAGCGACGCCAGCACCACACCGAGCGTATCAAGCGCTTGCCGCGTCGCAACAACAACGATTACCCAGCCTACGATAATCGCGATGATCGCAATTGCATGCAGTGGGCCAAACGCACTGGCGCCAATGGCTTTGGTCACCCAGTGATAAACAGAATAGCCGCTGGGGTTGAAGGTAAGGAGCACCAACCCTAAGGAACCCAGGAATCGATAAAGAAATCCCAGGAAATCCATCTCTGCGCTAACATTGCTGTTTGTCTCTGCCATGTCCTCACTTCCATATAATCGAGAAGAAACCGTGGCGGCAAACATCGCTCAGTATCAGTGCAGGTGTCAAGCCGACCCTGCGCATCAACGTTGCTTCCCTGTTACGGCGCTCCGGCGTTAGTGACGCATGGCTTCTCGCAGCCGACCAGGTTTGCAGACCAGGCTGCAGCGTCTGGCTCGACCTTATTTTGTCTTGATGCCGTAGTTTTTGAACTTCTCGATGACGCGGTCTATCTCTTCGTCGGAGAGTATGTTGGGCTCGCCCAGCTGCAGGGCGTTGCAGTATTGCTGCGCGAGGGTCTCCACTTCAACGGCCAGCCACATGCTCTTGGCCAGCGACGGCCCGGTGGCGATCATGCCGTGATTTGCCAGCAGACAGGCCGCTCTGCCCTGCAGCGCCGCGAGCGCCGCTCGCGACAATTCCTCCGTTCCATACGTCTCGTATCGTGCACAGCGGATCGAATTGCCACCAGCCGCGGCAATCATGTAGTGAATGGCGGGAATTTCTTTGCCGAGAATCGCCAGCGTTGTGCAATACGTCGGGTGCGCATGGACAACGGCATTGACGTCCGGCTTGTCACGCAGGATGTCCCTGTGAAAGCGCCACTCGCTCGATGGCGCCAGGTCGTGTTTATAACTGCCGTCCATCGACATGTAGACGATATCTTGTGGCTGCAGCTGTTCGTAGGGGATGCCGCTCGGTGTAATCAGGAAGCCGTCGCCGGAGCGAACGCTAAGATTGCCGGACGTGCCCTGGTTTAGCCCGGTCGTGTTCAGCTTCAGGCCATTATCGATAATCTCTTTGCGCAGTGCCAGGTCGTTCATTGAAGGTTCTCGGGCTTATTATTTGGTGTTCACAGACGAGCGCAGCGACACAATCTGGCTCGCAAATGCTTCGACATCGGATACAAGATAGTCGCAATCAATGCTTGTCAGCGGCACTCGCGAGTAGCCATGGTCAACAATAGCGACCGACATTCCGGCGGCGCGCGCAGCGCCTGCATCGGCCGGCGAGTCACCGATCAAGATTCCGTCACCGATGTGCCTCCCCAAGCACCCTGCCGTGAACGTCAAGGGCAGCGGATCCGGCTTGCAACGCTTCGTGGAGTCACCACCCGTTACACACTCGAAGTAGTGACGAATATCGAGGATATCAAGAATGGACTCCGAAATTGACGCCACTTTGTTGGTGCACACGGCCTGGGGAATGCCAGCCGCGCGCAGTTGGTCGAGCGCCGACACGATACCCGGATAGAGCTGTGCGTCGCCGATGGGCCGGGCGCTGTACATTTCGATGAACTGATCCAACCTTGCCGCGAGCACCGACTCATCCAGTCCGATTCCCTGCGCAGAGAAACCACGCCGCACGAGCGCCGACGCGCCATCGCCGATCATTTCGCGAACGCGTGCCCGCCCAATGCGAGGCAGGTCGCACTGACTGAAGACGCTATTTAGCGCCCACGCAATATCGGCCGCAGAGTCCACCAGCGTGCCGTCGAGATCCCAGACGACAAACTGGTACAGTCCTGCATCCCCTTGCGATGAGTTCTTTCCGTTCATTTTTTGCATTCCGGGCTTCGCGGCCGCACAAGTTAGCGTGACGCCCTTGCAGTTTCTGTTGCTGGTCTTGCTGGTGCTGGTGCTGGTGCTGGTGCTGCAATACTGACAGCTTTACGGAGCTGAATAAATTGTTTGTGGGAAGCCGCCTGCCAACAGCGAATACTCAGCGGAAAACAAACCCGTCCTTTTTTGTTTGGTGGTGATGGGTACCACCGAGCGGGCTCTGTATCTATCTGATTAATAGATGCTTTTCAACCCCGCGCCAAAGCGGTTGCCCCCAGGTCTGCCCCCAATGATCGCGGCTGTAGAGAGACCATATTGGACAGATGTGCTTCTCCGTGTAGCTCCGCGATTCTCGGCGGAACTACCCGGAATTCTACGAACACATCTCGCAATATTTCGCATAACTCTCCGCGAATTTGCGCTTACTCGCTCACGCTCGAAACCGAAAAACGGTGGATGATTGGAAAACATCGTTCGCCGCTATCGATATGCTCGGAAACTCGGGTCGATTGGGGGCATCTGGATGAACCTGTGTCTCGAGACAAATTCCAGACATTTGCTGACAGGGCATTCCCTGTTTACCAGTGAGATCGGACGGCAAGGAATTGCCTGTGTATACCTGCACGCCGGGCGCCGTGGTCTCAACCTGCAACAGCCGTCCCGTTTCGGGATGACAAAGATCCACTCTGTAGCCATCTGCCGGCCCGTCGTTTAGCACCCAATAGTTATCGTAGCCGTTTGCGTCCGCCGCGCCTATGCATTTCGGCTCACGGAAGTCGAATCGAGAATCCGCAACGTCGAGAAATGTCCCCGTCGGTATTGAGGAGCCGTCGAGTTCCAGTATCTGGTCCGAATCGAGAGTTAATATGTGATTGAGAATCGGTCGGCCTGGATCACCAGACAAATTGAAATACGAGTGCTGCGTCAGGTTGACGACTGTCGGAGCGTAAGCCATCGCGAAGTATTCGACGATTAACTCGTTGTCGTCGGTCAGTTTGTAGGTCACGCGTGCGTGAAGCCGCCCCGGGTAGCCTTCCTCTCCATCGGCGCTTTCATACTGCAGAACCAGTGACCGATCATCATTCGAGAAGGCTGCTTTCCAGAGCTTGTGATCGAAACCCTGTGCACCACCGTGGAGGTGATTCGGCATATCGTTGATCGGCAGACTGTACTTTTTCCCGGCTACGATCAACCGGCCGTTGCTAATTCTCCCTGCGACTCTGCCTATCACTGCCCCAAAGTAAGGGTGCTCCGCTTCGTATTGGCTCAGGTTATCGAAACCGAGCACTATGTCTTCAAATTGCCCGAATCTGTCCGGAGTCCGTAATGTCCTGATGATTCCGCCGTAGTCCAGAATTCCGACGCTGATGCCGTTCTGATTCTCTAACGTGTATTCAGTAACCGCTCTACCATCTGAGAGCACACCAAATTGACGCGGGCGACCGGTAGACGTCATCCGACTGTCCGCAATGCACCCGCCTCGAGATTACCTTCGAGAACAAATACGCCCGGCGTCAAGTTGAACCGCGCCGTATAGTCCGCAAGTCTGTCGATCAGTGTTGCAACGGCATCCATATGAATCAGGCTGACCGTGCAGCCGCCGAACCCGGCACCGGTCATTCTTGAGCCCAAAACGCCGTCAGTACCATTCGCCAGTTTCACGAGCATGTCCAGTTCCGGGCAGCTAACCTGGAAGTCATCGCGCAGTGAGTGATGTGACGCCCGCATAAGCTCCCCGAATCTCTCGAGCTGATTGGTCTTCAACGCCGCTGCTGCATCCAGTGCCCGCTGGTTCTCCTCGATGACGTGGCGGCAGCGTCGACGCACGACGGGTGACAACTCGTCGCCATGTTCTTCAAAAAGACCAGCGCTGACATCGCGCAGTGCGCGAACAGACGAGTCGTACCCACAGAAGTGTTCAACACCCTCCTGGCATTCGGCGCGTCGCGTGTTGTACGCGGACGACGCCAGCGATCGCTTGACCTCACTGCTGATAATCACCACGCGATAATCACCCAGTTCAACCGGGACATTCTCGTACTCGAGCGAGCGGCAATCGAGCAGCAACGCATGACCACTGCGGCCAATACCGCACGCAAATTGATCCATGATGCCGCAAAGAACGTTGGCGTAGGCATGCTCGACGTGTTGACAGAGCTTGACCATTTTGACCCGGTCCATGTCGAAGCCCATGACCTGTTGCAGGGAAACAGCCGTGGCTACTTCAAGCGCCGCCGACGAGCTCAGGCCCGCACCGAGATTGAGGTTGCCGTCGACGACGGCGTCAAATCCGTGCTTCAGAAATCCTCCTAGTCGCAGTTCCTCGACGACGCCAAATACATAACTCGACCAGCTTCCTGGCTTGGGCGTCTTGAGCGCATTGATTTCGTACTCGATGAGTTCCTCGTATCGGGCTGACGCAACGCTGACCCTGCGGTCCGAGCGTTTCCGAATGGCATAGTACACACCACGATCAACCGTCATTGGGAAGACGAATCCATCGTTGAAGTCAGTGTATTCACCGATCAGGTTAACGCGCCCCGGTGCCATCGCCACGCTGACATTTTCGTCGTCACCGTATGTCGACCGAAATCGGGAAACAACCGATTCGATCATTGCTGTGTGCGACTGACTCATGAACCCTGTTGCTTGAAGTGAACTTCGGTAACCTCGCGCATTCGCGCGGCGCTCCATTCGGGTGTGATGTCACGCTGCGGATCACCGAGCATCTCGTAACCGACCATGAATTTTTTCACGGTTGAGGAGCGCAACAGGGGCGGATAGAAATGCATGTGCCAGTCCCACTCATCGTGGGCCTTACCGTCAGTCGGCGCCTGGTGCATGCCTCCCGAGTACGGAAAGCTGCACGAGAAC
Source organism: uncultured Gammaproteobacteria bacterium (assembly GCA_963698425.1). Lineage (GTDB taxonomy): Bacteria > Pseudomonadota > Gammaproteobacteria > Steroidobacterales > Woeseiaceae > UBA1847. The sequence goes on from CAVOQR010000010.1 coordinate 335,170, forward strand.
AGGTTGTCATAGCGTATCGCGGCCCGCTTGATGATATCGGCAAGCGCATCTTTTTCCGCTTCGCTCATTTCGAGCAGGCTGGAGATGCGCCTCTTGCACAGGATCAGGGTTTCGAAAGGCCACGTCGCCCAGAATGGCACCAACGCGACAAAGTGCTCGTTCTGGCACACAATCCGCTTTTCGCGTTCGAGTTCAACGGCCAGGTAGTCGCCAAGCAGAGTCGAGCCTTTTTTCGCGAAGTACCGCTGCATGCTGGCGAGCTCTTTCGCCGGTTCGCCCGGCACATTGCGCTGCGCCCAGATCTGGCCATGCGGATGCGGATTGCTGCAACCCATGACGGCGCCCTTATTCTCGAAGATCTGGACATGATTGATGTCGTCCATCGAACCGAGCTCTTCGTACTGATCCGACCACAGGTCGACAACCTTGCGAATATCCGCGGCCTCCATCTCGGGCAGCGTCAGGTCATGCCGAGGCGAGAAGCAGATAACGCGACACAAGCCCGACTCGCTCTCGGACAGAAGCAGCTCATGATCGCCTGCCTGGCCAGGCGGCACGTCCCGAAGCAACGCACTGAAATCATTCTGGAATACGAATGTCCCGGCGTACTCGGGATTCTTTGCGCCGCCGGCTCTTTCGTTGCCCGGGCACAGGTAGCAATGCGGGTCGTATTGTGGTCGCTCGTCAGCCGCCGGCTTCTCGACCTGGCCCTGCCATGGGCGCTTGGTGCGATGAGGGGAGACCAGAACCCACTCGCCTGTCAATGGATTAAAACGACGGTGAGTATGAACGGATGGATTGAATTGACTCATGATAATTCAGCTCAAATAGCAACGGCAGTTCCTACTCTCCGTCCGACTACCACCAGGTCACATAGAGTGCGATTAGAATCAATGTTACGGCAACACTAGCTGCATTGAACCCCGTCGACGTATCAAATGTTATGCCATTGAGGCTCACTGCTTTCTCGTGGCCCGGCTCTTCGTGGGACACCCAATAAGCAATTCCGACCAGACAAATAACGTACGCGACGAAAACGGAAACATCAATCGTGTGCGAATTCACGGAAATCTATCTCGTTTTCTCTGCCAATACTTTGTCCAGATAGTCGTTCCATTCCTCGACCGACATTATTTCCCCAGCGGCTGCCCACGTAAATCCGGCGCGATATCTCAATTCACCGGAATTATTCGTCGACGTGATTAACCAGATGTGACTGGCGTCGGCTTCATCGCTCTGGATATGCACAACTTCCCGGGGTTCATTGCCTGATAGCAATACGCCGGTACCGACGCCCTGCTGATCGATTGTTTCCCAGGTTGAAATTCGACTCCCGCCGTCGCTACTGAACACCGCAGCCGCCTCGTCATGCGTCGTCAACCCGATCGCGACCGGAATCGCGACACGCTCACCATTCAGCATAAATTCGGACGCAACTTCATACAGTTGGCGTCCGGTTTCCAGAGATATCGTCTTGCTTTCTGTCACTGTGCCAAGCGGCGTATCCCATGCGTACTGCAAAGTGAATTCGACAACGTTATCGCCGCTTTGCTGAATCTCATAACTGTCAAAGCTCGCTGCCGGATAAGGGACTCCGTCGTGCCAGATTGCGGTACCGCCTACCCCCCTGCTGGTGCCGGTGTGATAGCGATCGTAGCCTTCGCCCTGATCCTCATGATAGCTAATGCCTTGCGCGTTTTCCGCGTACCATTTGTCGATGATCGGGTAGTCGACTTTCTTAAACCACGCGTCGACGCCGCTTATTGGGCCCTCCGCTGGCGATGCCGGACCGTAAACACGAAACGCGACCTTGTCATTCTCCCAGGCAAAATCGTCCTCACGCGCCGGTACAAAACGTCCTTGGGCGATCTTCGTCGCATCTGTCTCAGCAGGCGGAGCGGCATCTTCAAAATCACAGCCCACCATTGACGTGCCAAGCAAGATAGATATCGTTAGCCTTGTTTTATTCGCCATTCAGCCACCCATTTTTGTTGTGAAATGTGCCTGCTCATCGTGCCATCCAGCCGCCGTCGACAGTCAGGATATGGCCGGTAACGTAGTCAGATGCTCTGGATGCCAGGAATATCACTGCACCCCGAATGTCTTTGGGCTCACCCCATCGCCCGGTAGGAATTCGCGCAAGGATTTCCTTGTTTCGACTGTCATCAGCACGAAGCGCCTGAGTGTTGTCGGTTACAAAATAGCCTGGCGCAATCGCATTTACCTGCACGCCTCTACTGGCCCATTCGTTCGCCAGTGCCTTCGTCAATTGCATGACAGCTCCCTTGCTCGCCGAGTAAGCAGGTACGGTAATGCCTCCCGAAAAACTCAACAGTGAAGCTATGTTGATGATCTTCCCCTGACCGCGACCCAGCATATGCTTGCCAATACCCCGACAGATTTGAAACACGCCGTTCAGATTTGTATCGATGACGGCCGCCCAGTCTTCGTCACTATAGTCCTCCGCCGGGGCACGTCGGATGATACCGGCGCTGTTGACCAGGATATCGACCTGACCAAAAGCCTCAATGCTCGCGACAACCGCCTCGCGAACTTCAGCCGGATTTTCCTGCCGGCAACCGATTGCGATGGCGCGTCGACCTGTTGCCCCAACATCGGCCACCGTCGCCGCGGCGTTTTCACTTGTTGACGCGATCGCGACAATATCGGCGCCAGCATCCGCGAGGCCCAGTGCCATCGCTCTGCCGAGCCCTCGGCTGGCACCAGTCACAACAGCCACCTTTCCGCTGAGATCAAACAGATCGAGCATTCGTTCTTACCTCAGGTCGCCAATACCTAGATGGTCCATGTCATCGAACTCCTGGTTTTCGCCACCCATTCCCCAGATAAACGTATAGTTTCGAGTACCTGCGCCAGAGTGAATTGACCAACTCGGCGACACCACGGCCTCGCCGTTGCGGACGACCAGAGAGCGTGTTTCGTCGGGCTCGCCCATGAAATGAAAGACCCCGGCATCCTCGTCCATATCAAAGTACATGTAGATCTCGGAGCGTCGGCGGTGCGTGTGCGGCGCCATCGTATTCCAGACACTTCCGGGAGTGAGCTGTGTAAAGCCCATTACGATCTGACATGTATCGACTATTCCGGGTCGAATAGACTGGTGAATGACACGATCATTGCATTCCTCGAGAGATCCTAACTCCACGCGCTTGGCTTCCGACTCTTTAACTAGTTTGGTTGGATATGCAGCGTGAGCCGGATAACTGAGAATATAAAACTGAGCAGGCGCTTCTTCAGACTTGCTGCTGAATTCGATCTGCTGGCTTCCTCGACCAATGTACAAGCTGTCTCGCGTGCCGACAGGATAGTCCACGCCATCAACATGAACATTGCCGGCACCGCCAATATTGATCGTGCCGATCTCCCGACGTTGCGCGAAATAGTCCGATGCCAGTTCTTTGTGTACAGGTAATGTCAGGGAAAGACTCGTCGGAACCGCAGACCCTACAATGGCCCGGTCCACATCGGTGTAGCACAGAGTCACCTCATCGGGAATAAACATTCCCTCGACCAGGTACGATTCGCGCAGTTCGCTTGTCGTCATGCGACGGTACCGAGATCTATCCGCGGTAAACAGAAAATCCATTTAATACTCCAACGTGTAAATAGTGTGGTTCATGAGCCGAGTGCTGAAGGCAATGCAAGCGATATGAACGGAAACGCTGTGACCAGCAGAAGCACCGCCACCATTGCCAGATAGAACGGCCAAATGGAGCGGACGCTCTTTTCTATAGGTATACCGCCGACAGCACAGCCAACGAAAAGCACGGAACCCACCGGTGGTGTTACCAGTCCTATGCCGAGGTTCAAGATCAGTACTATGCCGAACTGCACCGGATCCATACCGAGTTCTGCGACGACCGGCAGGAAAATCGGCGTTGTAATAATAATGAGCGGCGACATATCCATGAACGTGCCGAGAATCAGCAGAATCAGGTTGATCAGAAGCATCAGCAACAACGGATTTTCGGTGATGCTGAGCAGTGCATCGGACATTCGCAGCGGCACCTCAGCTACCGCCATCAGCCACCCGAAAGCCGATGCTGACGCAATAATCAGCATCACAATCGAAGTTGTCCTTACGGCATTGCGCGTGGCCTTTAGAAATGAGTGCCAGTCCAGGCTGCGATAGACCGCGGCCGCGACAATGGCCGTGTATGCTACGGCAACAGCCGACGATTCAGTCGCCGTAAATATCCCGGACAATATGCCGCCAACGATCAGAACTGCGGACATCAGTCCTGGCAACGCGACCAGGAATGCAGTGCCAACCATTCTCCACCCTGGAAAACGGCCGCGGGGGTATCCCCGGCGCGTCGCCACGACGTAGGTGACCGTCATCAGGGCCAGGCCCAGCAATATTCCCGGGACGATGCCAGCAAGGAACAGAGACACGATCGACACACCACCGCCCGCCGCAATGGCGTAAATGATCATGTTGTGCGATGGCGGTATCAGCAGGCCCGTTGTCGATGCCGTTGCGGTCACATTGACCGCAAAATCGTCGTCATAGCCTTTGTCGCGCATTATCGGCACTAATGCCGAACCCATAGCGGACGTACTCGCGACTGCGGAACCGGATACCGCACCAAACATCATGCAGGCGAAGACGCTGACATGGCCGAGGCCGCCTTTCAGGCGCCCTAGCAGAGATTCGGCGAAGCGGACCAGCCGCACTGCGATACCGGATTGATTCATTAACTCGCCGGCATAGATGAAAAACGGGATCGCCAGTAGTGCGAATACATCAACACCGGCTGACATTCTCTGAAACGCAACGATGGTCGGAATGTCGAGATACAGCAACGTGGCGATTGATGCGAGACCCAGACAAAAAGCAACCGGCACTCCCGCAATCAGGAGCACTGCAAATGTCCCGAACAGAACTATCAGTTCCATGGGTTGTGCGCCTTACGGTTTGCGATCGCATGAACGCATCGACCGATCGCGAATACTGCAATCAATGCGCCGCAAATGACGAACGGCCAGTACGCCACAGACCTCGAAACGTCCAGCGATGGGATCGTGTGGCTGGCAGTAAAATCAACAAGTTTGAAACCGTCCAAGGCCATGATTACGCCGAAGACAGCAACCAGAATTTGTCCCGCCAGATAAATCGCGAGTCCTGGGCCAGCAGGAAGCCGGGCGACGAACAGTCTCAGGCCTAAATGAAAACCTTCATGAACGCCAACGGCGGCGCCCAACAAGATAAAGTAGAGCATCACGACCAGTGCCATTGACTCAGCCCAGGCCGGACTGTCGTTCAAGATGTAACGTCCGAACACCTGTACCACGACAACGACTGTCATCGTCACCAATCCTGCGGAGGCAACAACCGCCGCTATTTCGGCGAGACGATCTGTCAAAGCATTATTTTCGACTCTATTCGACATTACGAATCCTTTCCACGAGAAGTCGAAGTTCAGGATCACGTAAGTATTCTTCATACATCGGTTCCATTGCATCCTGGAACGGCTGTTTGTCAATGTTCTCGACGATGTTCACGCCTGCAGCAATCATCGCCTCGTATGAGCTTTTCACGCGCTCGTCCCAAAGATCACGTTCAACAACAACGGAGTTCTTTGCGGCGATTTTCAGCAATGCCTGGTCGTCAGGAGAAAGCTGTTCCCATCGATATTTCGACATGACCAGAACCTCAGGCACCATCACATGCTGCGTCACACTGTAGTACGGTGCCACTTCAAAGTGACGCGATGACGAATAGGTCGGCCAGTTATTTTCAGCGGCATCAATCGTTCCCAGCGCGAGAGATTCGTATACCTGGCCCGGACCCATTGGTGTCGCATTGGCACCCAGTGCCGACATCATGTCGACGAATACGCTCGAATTCATGACCCGAACCTTCATTCCTGACATGTCCGCCGGTGAACGTATGGGCTTCTTGCTGTTGTACATACTGCGCGCGCCAGCGTCGTAAAATGCCAGGCCAATCAGCCCGTGCGGTTCCAGGCTGTCGAGAACCTCCTGTCCGATCGGCCCATCCAACACGTTGCGCATGTGCTGCGTGGAGCGAAATATGAACGGCAATGAAAATACGCTGGTTTCAGGCACGATGGAGTTGAGCGGAGCCAGGCTGGTGCGATTGATATCGATACCGCCGAAGATCGTAATCTCTAATGTCGCTTTTTCGTCACCCAACTGGCCGCCTGAATAGGACTTTAGTGTGATTCTGCCACCCGATTCTCGTGACAACTCGGCAGCAATGCTTTCTACGGCTCGAACGGTCGGGTATCCCGCGGGTTGGGTATCGGCTGCTCTCAATCTGATATCAGCAGCACACGCCGTCGGAACAATGCCAGCGATCATAAAAATCAATAAGGCCGTGCAGGAGGTGATTGGCCGACGTGACATCAGTAAGTTGTCTCGACAATCGAGTCGAGTCGCAGTGCCATTTCAGCGGCACGGTCGGGCATTGTCTGATGGAGATTGGTTCGCTCGGCCGGATCGCCGGATAAGTCATACAGTTGCGGCATCGTCGTAAAGCCCATCTCAATGTCTTTGGCCGCAAGCCAGTTTGGCAATTGCGTGTCTGGCCCAATTGGCCGGACATACTTGTAAGTGCCACTGCGTAAACTGATTGTACCTACCGACTCCAGCAGCAACTCGCTTCGTCCATGCATATTCTTACCGAGCCATGCATCCAACTGATCGCGTGAGTCAATTGCTTGTCCGTGGTGGATTGATTCGCCGACCAACGATGCGAGTGACGCGTACAGATCCAGTTGCGACAACAATGCGTGGCTGACCGATGGCGTCGTATGACCAGGCCAGGAAACTATTGTCGGCACGCGAGTGCCCGCTTCATAGGCGCTGTACTTACCACCGCGGTACGGGCCCGATGGGTTGTGGTCGCCAAGCAGATCGCTCGCCTGATCCGAATAACCATCATCAAGAACGGGACCATTGTCGCTGGTGAATATCAGGAGCGTGTCGTCGGCTATCCCCAACTCATCAAGCTTGTCTATTATGGCACCCACAACCCAGTCGACCTGGGCTATCGAATCGCCACGTGGACCCATCTCGGTTGCGCCAACAAAGCGCTGATTCGGCAGGCGCGGCACGTGGATATCGTGAAACGAATAGAACAGGAAGAACGGCTTCCCGTTCTTTTCTTCCATGAACTGCGTTGCTTTCGCGGTAAACACATCCGCAAATTCCTCGTCCACCCACTCGGCATATCTTCCACCGGACATGTAACCAATTCTGCTGACCCCGTTTACGATGCTGTCACTGTGCTGTCTATCGGCATGCACCCGCAGCAGTTCGGGATGATCGACACCGGTTGGGCGATCTCCGATTCTTTCCTTGTAGCTGACCGAGACCGGATCACCGGGGTCCAGACCAACAACCCGCCGTTGTTCTACAAATACGGTAGGGACCCGGTCTCCGGTTGCCGGCAGAAGAAAACTGTAGTGGAAACCGATGTCCAGGGGCCCCGGTTCGATTTCAACATTCCAGTCCACGTCACCATCCCCAAGACCCAGGTGCCATTTGCCGACAACCGCCGTTCGGTAGCCCGCATTACCGAGCATTGATGCAATTGTTGAGATGCCCGGACGAATCAGAAGCGGCGCGTCACCGGGAAGAATCTCTGAGTCATTCCGAAATCCGTGCCGCCCGGTCAACAATGAAAAGCGGGACGGCGTACAAGTTGCCGCAGTACTGTGCGCGTCGGTGAACCTGATGCCAGAGGCCGCCAAGGCATCAATATTAGGCGTCTTCACGGCGGTAGCTCCATAAACCCCGACATCTCCATAACCGAGGTCGTCCGTATACAGGATCACGATATTCGGATGTTTCGACCTTGTGTCGTAGTCCTCAACACCAACATCGCCCTGCTCTTGGAAGGCCACAAGCAGCAGACAGGCCAGGAGAGATATTGGAACGTGCCGAATCACTGATCGCGGGAGCATGCCGACGACTGCTTTCCCAGATGCTTGGCTTTGTAATCAACCAGCCATTTCGGCAATTCACCAAGCCTGAGCGAAAGCTGCGCCTCGAACAGGGACCCTGGCTCAACCGGACGCCCCAGACTTTCAACGACTTCGGCGGCCCCCTCCTTGAAAGTCGTGCCCGCACCATGAAATCCAACGATTACCGGGGGAACAATGCGCCACCAGGGTACTTCATGATCGATGAACTCAAAGTCCTCTTCCGGTTCGTCGAGCTCTTCAAAATTCCAGAGCACCAACCCCTTTGCATGATTCGGCAAATTCTTGACGGCACCGCCTGCACGACCAGAAAAGAAGCCGCCCGACACATTGTCGAACAACGTTGTACGTGGCTGCGATGCATGTGACTCGAACGATGTATGTGCCGGGTACCTGGACCGCCAGATTACGGTTCCTGTCGTCGATCCACCGCCAACTCCAATGGAGTGCCACATCCCGGCAGCGTCCGTGATATCGGCAAGCAATACTCCAGTTGAACCGCCGGAAGTACTAATAGCATGGTGACCAACATGACCTTCGATTCTTACGTTAATCACAGTGGTCGCGGCCGATCCAGAGACGGAGAGCGGTCGATTTACGTCCCGAAAGGTAACATTGCGAACCCAGGAATCTGTCGCGTGTGCGAGCTTTAGAATGCTCCAGCCCCCATCGTCGCGCGTCGATCGATGATGAACAAAGTCGTCTGTCCATGCGCCTTCAAACGTCAGGTCCTCAAACCCCAGGCCTTCCAGATGAACGAACTCGCGAAGCTTCCAATGATGTTTGGCCTGAACTTCATAGTGAACGGGTTCGACGAACGTCACTAAATTGCCGTCAATCGCCGCCACCTGGTGACGTTCGTTTACCTTGATTCCTTCCGCAATCAACTTGGTCCACCCCTCCTCAAGCCGGAGACCGCCAAGTTCAGCCTCGATCAGTTTCGGATCATTGTTAAGAACTTCCAGAATGACCCAGTCACCGGCCTGCATTTTCTCGGTGCTTGCTACAGTGATCTGGTGCGAGCCCTCTGGAGTGCCGGCGACGACGTCTGTGATTACTTGGCCCTTCCCACGCACATCTGTCTGAATTGCATAGGGGACGGTCCACAGTTTGTTTGGATCTAGCGGCGGTAGATCCTGCTCGAAGTGCAACGTCGTTTTGTCTCTACCAGCACCTCTAACTACGATATTTGAATGGCGAATCTCAATGACACTGGCCGTGTCCTTTCCGGAATTGATCAGGAAGCGCCCCATCGGAAAATAAACGACCCCGCTGCCGTTTTCCTCTGCAGCTCTGATGGCTTTGACAAAAGCAGCTTTGTCCGATTTTCCGTCATTCGCAATCGCGCCGAATTCGCGAACATCAAATACCCGGTACTCGACGTCCGGAATCGGTTCCTCACTGTATTTATATCCGGCAAATGAAAAATCGGACAGGTCAGACATTGTCCCCGCTTTTCGGGCTTCAACAAACAGTGACCATTGACTGGATTGCTCGGATTTTGCAACCGCAGACAGCAAAAACAGTGCAATCATGACGATCAGTCTCACCTGCGGATCCTCCGGTTAAGAATGAACTCGGGCCGACTTGCTGTGCAACGAACGAAGGCGTCAGCAGCAACAAGTCGACCCTCTTTCTGATAATTAGCGAATCGAACTTAGCCGAAATGATAGTCGTCGGCTAGTTTCCGAAATTCACTGTCAGCGATGCGCCGACGTATCGTTTGTAATTTCGTGGCAATACTTCGACAGTTCGCCCACCGAAGTTTCCCGCCGGATTCAAATTGGTGCCTGAAATCAGCCGCTCGTCAAACAGGTTCTTGACGAAAAGGTTCAACTTATAATGCTTGTTTGGTGACACCAGGCCCAAGTTTAAGTTTGTGAACACTTGCTCGTCCACTGCACGATTTGGGTCGAGATCAAGACCTTTCAAAACGTCGTCTTTAAACTTGTGATTGAGTGCAAAAGATCCGACGTAACCCGAACTGCCCAAGTCAAATTTGTAATTGGCACTGATAACGTAGCTGAGCTCTGGTGCGTTCGCACGCGTCTCACCAGCAAGATCGATTAACTCCTGGCCCCCGACAAATACACAGGCATCGGTCCCACGGTATGCGATCGGGCACTGACCATAAACCAAACCAGACTCTACGTCGTAAATGGTCTCGTTGTACCCGATAGCAGCCGAAACCCGAAACGAATCCGTAAACTGAAAGACAGACTCGATCTCAAAACCTTTTGACGTCACGCTCGGGATGCTACGCAACGTTGAGATAAGATTACCGTCCTCATCTTCGAAGCGTACTCGCTCCTGAAAATCCTTAAAATCGGCATCATATATAGAGATATTCAGCTGCATTCGGTTGTCAAAAAGTACAGACCTCAGCCCGACCTCTACCTGCTCGACCTCTTCAGGATCGAGCGGGAATGGCGATGTAGCCGGGTCTGCTTCCTCCGCGGAGAGATTGCCTGTATTGAGAAAAGCACGCCCTTTCCAGCCAGTACTGTAAGTGGCATAGAGCATAGCCGAATCGTTCAGTTCGAATTGAGCTCCGACTCGACCCGTGAATGCGCTATCCGATACTGATTGAGTAAAGAAGGGTATTTCGTTACGGCCGCCTTCGAACTCCAGCGATTGTTTTTCTCGCATGAATCGTCCACCAAAGATCAGACTCCACCGATCTGTAGCGCGGATAGTGGTATTGCCGAACAATGCGTAGTTCTTTACGGAAATAGTCGTTATGGCCCGATCAACCCGATTGTACGGCGGGTCGGTGCGGCGACAGTGAATAACCTCAAGAGTCACCGGATCCAGAGTCGCCCCTGCCGGGTTCCTGGTACACCTTTGGTTGGCACCGTCTCGAAAATCTTCAGTGTCGTAGAAGTATGCCCCGAGAATATAGTCAAAGTTCTCGTACTCAGGCGACGTTAGACGCAACTCATGTTGTGTCGTCTTGGAGTCATTTGTACCACCAAACTGGAACACCGACATTCCCAGCGCTGACTTGTCGGCATCAGTATTCTCCCAAAGCCCCCAGTCTCGGTGATAGCCCAGATACGTTAGCGTAAAGTCGCCCAGCGTTTTCTCTATTTCGGTCGAAACACCCCAGGACTGCAGCATGGTTATCTGGGTATCATCGATTGTCGTTGTGTCGTTGTCCGGCCCGAACTGACCATTGGTCAAACTAATAATCGGGTGTGTTGGATCGTCCATTCCAATGATGACCGGGCCCGCTGCCTTCCAGTCCTTCTCAGAATAATCGCCCCTGAACAGCAGCGACAATGTTTCCGAGGGTCGAATGAGCAATTGCGCTCGGCCACCAGACGCGTCGCCCGAACCGCCATTGTGGTTGCCCGGATAAGTGTTCTCGATGTATCCGTCACTTTCTTTGTAATAGCCGTTTACTCTAAGTGCCGCAATCTCGCCCATCGGAATATTGAAGGCGCCATTCAATCGGTACTCGCCATCTTGAGCCGCAAGAAAACTCACGTCGCCGTGAGACTTACCTAGCTTGGGACGGCGGCTGATCGTATGAATAACGCCAGCGGACGAATTCTTTCCGTACAGAGTTCCCTTGGGCCCGCGCAACACCTCTATACGTTGCACATCAACCAAGTCTCCTGACAATGCCGACGTTCGAGAAGATACCTCACCATCCACCATGACAGTGCTGCTCGGCTGCAAGCCCGTCATGTTTTGCGCCGAACCAACACCCCGAATGGTGACAATCGTCGATCGAGACTCGGCACCATCGTCATTTTTCTCGAAATCCAAGCCGACCGTCAGGTCAAATACGTCCAGAATACTGTCCGCCTCATGGTCCGCCAGGTCTTGCCCACTCAAAACGCTGACAGACATGGGTACGTCTTTCAAATTCTGTTCACGCTTCTGCGCTGTGACGATGATTTCATCTAGCGCACCGAACGCCGAATCATCCGATTGAGCCAGCGCGACCGGACTCAATACGAGCAAATGAGCAAGGCTAACAATGGCAAATACCTGATTCTTCATGCTTTTGTCCCCCCTAGGACGTCATATTCTGCAATGATAGTACCAACATGCCATTAAAAAAACAATATGAAGCTTTCATAGTCTTTTGTTTCTAGATTTGCTCGATTCTTTTGCTGCTGCGAAAACTGTTGAAATGCGGCAGGTTATGACTCCTGCCCGAATTTCTGGCACTACCGGAAAGCTACACTACGAATTTGTATTGTGTTGCCGGCTGCGGCGACAAGGCTAGAATCCTTCAGCTGCATAGTCCATTATCTATTCGGGTTTCACTGGCAAATCCTTGCAAAATCGTGGCGACTCAGGACAGAGCTCCTGGGCCTCAAACGAAAGCCTGTGAAAGACGTCAGGGCAATGCTATTCTTTCAATTCCTGTTTAAACGACCCTATACGATGCTACTTCCCGGTTCAACTGCAAGAATGCTCTGCGTGGTTATCGCCCTGTTCGGCTTGGGGTCCGAGCTAACGGGATGCGATTTCGGCAGTGAGAATAAATGGAGCATGGTGTACACCCATACGACTGGTACGGATCCCCAGCTTCATTGGTTCTTAGAAGGCGACGAAGCCAGGATCACGGCCACGCGCGACGGTTTCATATTCAGCGCCGGCGCAACATCTGAATGACCCGGCTAGCCATGCTGTACTTTGGCTAAATGCAGAATATTCGGGCGACCTGACTATAGAGTATGACTATACGCGGCTGGACGAAATGATGGACGCGACAAGCGTCAACATACTCTATATACAAGCGACGGGCACGGGAGAGCGGCACATACCCATTGACATTCGGATGTCCAGCGATTCACGCAGTGTGCCGTGGATGCGATCTTACTTTTTGAATATGAACCTGCTGCATATAAGCTATGCAGCGACCGGTCCAAATCGTGCCAACTACGTATCGGCGCGTCGATACCCCGCAAGCAGCACAGAGTCATTTAACAGCGAAACTCAAATTTCGCCGGTATTTGAAAATGTGGCGCTCTTTCAGCCTGGTGTTACTTATCACATTAGGGCTACTAAAACGGACAGCGAACTTCGCTTTGTGGTAACTGACCGCCAATCGAACACGGAATTTGTCTGGGACATTTCAGGTCTTCGCCCACTCGCGAAAGGTCGTATCGGCTTTCGCCACATGTGGGGGCGCAGCAGTCGGTATGAAAACATCCGAATTTACTCTAGGACTAATCAGCAATGATTCAGAACATGAAATCGTCTTGCCTGTTGATTGCAATAATGGCGATATCTGGATGTGGTCAATCTGATGTCGAGGAAGGCAACGCATTGCACCCGTCGTTTGAGGCGAATGAACGCCCAAACATCGTATTGATCGTCGCGGACGACCTTGGCATGAAGACATCGGCAGTTACGGAAATGAGATCGTCCGGACGCCAAATATCGATCAATTGTCTAGCGAAGGCATGCGATTTACGAATGCGTTCGTACCGGCCAGTATGTGTTCCCCGAGTCGGGCCGCGCTTTATACCGGTCTGTATCCGCACAGAAACGGCCTCTCACGTAATCATTTCCGCGCGAAAGACGATGTCGAGAGTTTCCCGCATTATTTAACGCGATTGGGCTATCGCGCGATTCTCACAGGAAAGTCTCACGTAAAGCCATTCGCTACCTTTCCTTTCGAACGATTAGAGCGCGATCCATCTGTCGTATCAAACTACATCAAAGATCTGGATGGAGCGCCGTTCTTCATGGTCGTTGCGCAACACCATCCGCATGTTCCCTGGCTGAGAAACCAGGAATATCATCCGCAAGCCATACCGATACCGGAAAAGCTGCTTGATACGCCTGAAACTCGCGAAGCAATGGCGCGCTATTACTCGTCGATTACGGCAGCCGACGATGAGTTGGGTGAGTTTCTCGACATCCTCCGAGATCAGTCGCTCGACAATAATACTGTTGTGATATTCATGTCTGATCATGGACCGCAGTTTCCATTCGCCAAATTCAGCAACTATGACGCCGGACTTCATGTACCGATGATTGTACGTTGGCCGGGTACAGTCGACGCTGGGTCGACCAATTCAGCAATGATCAGCTCGGTGGATCTGCTACCGACCATTGTGGAAATAGCGGGAGGCAAGCCGCCCGATGGAATTGATGGCGCCAGTATTCTCGCGCAGCTTCGCGGCAACGAGACAAATCGCCACGATTCTGTGTATGCCACTCACTCGACGCTTGGACTCAATATCCCCGACCTGGAGCCGTATGGAATTCGCTCCTTGCGAACATCAAAATATCGATTCGTGCGTAATTTGCATCCGCAAAACCCGCCGAGAAGCTTTATCAGCGAGCCGAGACCATTGCGCGGATCGCTAACATATCTCGCGACATACGGCGTATGGGTGTCGCCGGGTCTGCCAACATATTGGAAGTCGTGGCTTGCGATGGCGGAACACGAGCCTGCCGCCGCGGAACGGATCGACCAGTACATGAATCGTCCGCCGGTCGAACTATACGATGTGTCAATTGACCCGAGTGAACTCAATAATCTGGCTCAAGTACCGGAATACGCGGTTGTCGTAGATCAACTGAATCGGGAGCTGGCCTGCTGGATGAAACAACAAAATGATCCGGAGCTGTCGCTGGTTGCGGATCCCGCCACCATTCAGTGTGGAACGGAGTAGGAAATGATGCGTGGATTCGGTGTACTGGTCGCGGTAATTTTTCTGTTTCAGGCTACAGCATATGCTGAACAACCGATTTCTCTCGATAAAGACTGGTCTTTAATCGGCGACGGATTCACCGCTCAAGTCGACAATGCAACTCTGCTTGCCGAATACCCGGGCTCCAAAGGCATCATGCTTGTAAGTCCCGATCGCTATGGCCCGAATGTCTCGTTGCGTTTTGAAGTTCTCCCGCTAAACCCCGAAAGCGTCCTGGTAGCGATGGTCGGCGCTTCTCAAACTGATCAGTCACCGAGATTCCCAGAGGGCTACGATGGCGGCATCAACCATATCCTAAGCAAAGTGAATTGCTACTTTTTTGCCTTTCATAACAGTGCTCACAATCGCACACCATTCGTTCGGCAACATCCGTTTTCGCCAGGTACGTCGCAAGAACTGGCGATCACGAACGATGCGGTACTGTCGCAACGTTGGCATCAGATAGAAATTACTGTTCAGGAGAACGGGAGGTTGCAAATGTCCGTCGACGGAAGCCTTATACTTAGCGCATCATCGGAGAACGTGCTCGAGTCAGGCTCAATTATCTTGCGAGTTCGCGGAACAAAGACGCATACGGCGTCGGCGCTGTTTCGAAATATTGTGATCATTTCGGAGTAACGCGCTGAGCGGCCATTAATGCGGCATCAACCTCACTGTGCCGACAGTTTGTAAACTTCCGTACCCACCAGGAAGAAACCACCAACCGCATACAGCTGACTGTCCTCGGCCGACACATTATCCGGCGCTTCACCAATCTGTTGTACCCACCCTAACTTTCCACTTGGCTGAACCGCATCGATCAATGCACCCCACGCTTTTTCAACAACAGGCAAATACTCGGCCCTGCCGAGAATTCCCTGATTGATTCCGGACGCTAACGCAAATGCTATGAGCGCGGTTCCACTTGTTTCCTTGAAAGGTTTGGATTCGGGTGCGAGCACAGAAGGTCTCCAGAGTCCATCATCCTGCTGAGCTGCCGACAAGCGCGACATCATCTGCGCGAAAATCTGCTCGTATTGAGGACGACGAAAATGATCCTTCGGAAGTTGCTCCAGTATCCTGGCAAGTCCAGCTGCAACCCAACCCACGCCTCGAGCCCAAATCACCTTTTCACCATTTTCCTCGCGACGGTCGAAGAACCGTGAGTCTCGAAAGAACAGATGATCGTCTTTGTCCCAAAGCAGATCTACCGTTGCCCACAACTCACTATCAGCAAATTCCAAGTATCGGTCATCGCCAGATACTCTCGCGAGATGAACCCAGACCGGCGGCCCCATAAACAACGCGTCCGCCCAGCACCACCGGTTTTTGCACGGGGCGATCGTAAATTCCCGTCCACCATATGAATCTTTAAACGGCTTTTTGGTTTGTTCTGATTCCTGAGTTACGAAGTCGTAGTGCAAGTCTATCGTCGAAGGCGTGTTCAGGATTAACTCAAAAATCACCCTCAATGGAACCAGCATCTCCGGCTCTTTATATGTCTCGTAAAGATCAAGATAGAGCTGACCAATCGCGTAATCGTCGGCGTTGTAGATTCTCGGCGAGAAAAGATATTTATTGCGTTTAGCAACATTGTATTGCCATTCGAGATACTGATTATCGCCATTTTCCGCCGCCAATTGCGCCCATCTAGACATGCCGACGTGAAATGCGGCGTACACCCAACCTTGCGGGTGGCTATCTCCATCCGTCGGCGCCATGTGGGCACCATCGTCGTACCCTTCGAACAAATTAGTCTCCGGGTTGAATCGTTCGAGTTGCCAATCAGCAACCTTCTTCATTGCCGCATGCACATCCGACTTGTTGAAGTCTGCCGATAAACTGTCACCGATCTCTGCCGAACAAGCATCCACTTCATAGTCGATCTTTTTGGTATATGGCCGATTTTTAGACCATGGGTGATCGGTGCCACAAATCCAGCTGCCGAGTTCCTTGCGCAAAAACGCTCTGTCCACATCGGGCAGTCCTTTGAGCTTCAATGGCGATAACTGATAGGGATCTTTGACATTATCGAACAACGCTAACAACGCGCCATCCCGTTCGATTGCATACGTGTATCGTTCCGTCCGGACTCCCAATTGGCCTTTAGGTCCGTAGTAAAAGCTGGATTTACGTCGCAAGTCGGAAGCTGAATCGGGGTCCAAGAGTAGTGGCGCCAAGTTTTCGCCGTCGAGGTATTGTGGGGTTTTGCTCTCAAGTTCCGCCAGTCCGAGTAAGGTCGGCATGATGTCCGGTATGCCCAAAAGAGCCGATTCGACACGGTGACTCAGCTTCTCCGGGAAACTGACAATCAGGGGAATGCCGAGAGATTCCTCGAAAACCTTGTTTTTGCCGGTGTCCCCGTGGCTGCCCATTAGCTCGCCATGATCCGAGGTAAAAACGATAATTGTGTTCTCATAGAGCCCCTGCTCTTTGAGACTTGCAACCACCCGCCCGATTTCCCGGTCGATTAGCGTGACCATTGACAGATAATATCTGATGAACTTGGCACCAATATTCGGATCCGCATTGGGGCGATTTAACAGGTCCCCTATCGCCGCGTCTTCGTAGAATTCTCGGAAGATCTCGGCATCAGTGTCGGCAATGCTTTCGTAAGGAGAATGCGGCGGATCTAATGTCCACAATACGAAAAAGGGCGAGTTTACGTCTCGTTTGGAATTCTCCGTCTGCAGGTATTCGATAATCTGATTCGCCTGGTCGACCGATGAGTACACGCCCTTGCGGTGCTGTACGCCATCCGCCTTGCCGTCGATGGCCGACGGATCGTTTGAATAGATCAGAGGATTTTGATGATTATGGGAAATGCTCTGATACCAGTAGTCAAATCCCTGGCGCCCTGGTCCCGGCGGGATGTAGGTATCGTAGTCTGTTTCGGCCAGGTAGTGGCCTCCAGGCGAAGACTCGGTTCCCTGGTAGTCGCCATTTTCATCAAAGACCGGCCTGTTCACATGCCAATGGGCTTTGCCGACGAGGGCAGTTGCATATCCGGAGTCTCTGAGAACCTCAGGTAATGTATCGACATCCTCCCGCAAGCTGTCTGTCCGGTCCTTGCGGGTATTGTTGTTGACACCGTTCTTATGTGGATAAAGGCCCGATAACAACATGCCGCGAAACGGGCTGCATAGCGGAAAGTTCGCGATTGCCTGTGTGAACACCACGCCCTCTGCTGCCAATGCATCAAGATGCGGCGTTTTTACTGGATCGGAAACTCCGTTCAGAGCGCCTGCGTATTCGGGTTTGCTCCAAAAACCCATCGCCGGACGTCGCATTTGATCCGCGACAATGACAACGATATTCGGACGATCCGCCACCTGAGAATCTGATTCGGCTGCGCCACTGCATCCCGACCCGAGCAGAAAGGCGAGCGAGCAAATTGCCAAGGTGCATTGCTTGCGACCAACGAGTTTAAATGTTTTTCTCAGTTTCATATTTCCGTACCTTTTGCCGATTCATCGACGAGTCGATGTCAACCCTCTGAAATTCAATTTTTCTGTGCCGGGCACATAACCATCATTAGCGATGGGATGACTGGCACCGACATCGTTCTTCCATCGTTCAATTTCCTGACGCATTGCCGCAACTTTCGACGGGTACCGGCCTGCCAGATCGTTGCGCTCACCGGGGTCGGCTCGCAGGTCATACAATTCGGCCGTATCGGATTCGTGAAATACGACCAATTTCCAGTCATCTATACGCAGTGCTGACGACGGTGTCGACGCGCTGCCGTGATAGTGGGGAAAGTATGCGAAGACGCGCTCTCGCCGCCCGTTCGGAGCACCTCCCAGAACTGGCGCGAAGCTGACACCATCAATACTCTCATCCGGGCGTGACGCTGCCCGCGCCAGTTCGAGGATGGTCGGATAAAAGTCCGTGCTCGTTACCAGGGAATCGGTTGTTGCTGCCCGGATATCGGGCCCGCTGACAATGAGTGGCACGCGAATCCCACCTTCGTAAACCCAGCCCTTTCCTGCTCGCAATGGAAGATTTGATGTCGCATCACCTGCCCCATAAAGAGTTGAACGTCCGCCGTTGTCAGACGTGAAAATGATGTAAGTATTGTCTTGCAGATTGTGCAACCGGATCGATTCGACCAGGCGGCCGATATTCTCGTCAAGTGCATAAATCATCGACGCGTAAGCTGCGTTATCCTGGCGCTGCTTGGACATGCCCGCATGCTCGGCGACCTGCGGTGCGGCGGATGTGATCGGCAAATTGTCACGCTTCTGGGTGAATCGTTCTAGGTGCCTGTCTGCGCCTTCGAGGGGTGTATGGACAGAGTAGTACGACAGGTACAGAAAGAATGGCTTTTCCCGGGCCGCTCCAAGAAAAGAGAGCGCCTCAGAGGTCAGTCGATCCGTCAGGTATTCGCCTGAAGGGCCATCACTCAGCTTAGGGTTATCATAAGGTGAGTAATATCCACCCGGTGGTCTGCCGAGTGAAACGCCACCGATATTGGTGTCGAATCCCTGTTCTGTTGGAGAATGGAACTCGTCACCGAGATGCCATTTTCCTGCAAAGAACGTGACATAGCCCGCTTCTTTTAGAGCTTCGGCGAGCGTGACCTCATCGAGGGGTAGTTCTTTTTTTATTGCCGGTCCAAGTAACGACCGGTCATGTGGGTCGTCTCCGGGAATCCAGTTCGTAATTTTTAGTCGGGCCGGGTGCTTGCCGGTCAGAATGGCCGCACGCGTTGGTGAACAAACAGGCGAAGACGCGTACGCGTTTGTGAACTGTGTCCCGCTACTCGCGAGCTGGTCGATATTCGGCGTTTCATAAAATATACTGCCCTGATAGCCAACATCAGCCCAGCCCAGATCGTCAACCAGCACAAAAACGAAGTTGGGTTGCCTTTGTCGTTCCGTCGTGACGTCACTTGCTGCAACGCAAATCGACGACGATACCGCAATCAGCGCGACGAACGCTGTGATCGGCGGTCGACGACTAGAAACTGACCTGAATAACCTGGTCATGATCTTTTGCTATAGCAACGCCGTCATACCGTTGCTCCAAACCCAGGTCCGGGTCGTGAACGTCAATGCGGTACGTTGTATCGTCCGCATAGACAGGCGGTCGGAATTCATAACCGTTGATTCGCAACGAATATACGGTCTCCTTGGTTGCTTCGTTCATCACCTTTACAACGGCATTCTGTAATCCGGTAATCCGAAGCAGCGGAAGATGACCTGCAGCGTCGGGGCTAAAATTATCCTGCTGGCTGACGGTAATCGGCCAACCAGGATACTGCTGCGCATTACTTGTTGCCGGATCAACCCAGCGCGGCCAGGATTCCGCCGTTATCGACCGGTCTGACTTGCTGAATTTGACGACCCCGTAGCCCGGGCTGCGGTCGTAAAGCGCAGCGGGCTCCCGGCCCGAACGCAACGGATTGGCTACCGCGCTAACTGTCAGTTTGTTGCCGAAACCATCCAGGTGATCGCCGGTGTATTCCGGCGCACCAGCCTCGCGATTCGCACCGGGTGTCGGTGGAAACCAGCGTCGGGGCCAGAAATTGGCTATTGCCGGCGACACAAACGCGAAACCAGCATCACGCCAGTCATCGATGCCGTACTGAATGAAGCTGCTTAGATGCTGATCTCCAACAACGTGAAACGCAAAACCCTTGCGAATCGTCCTCAGAGCCTTCTCACGTCCGGTCTGAGGCCAACCGTTCGAATCCATGTCGGCAACCGACTTGTCACCAGCAACATATTCGCCAGGTTCCGGGTAAACCAGATCCGGAACGACCGCATCGTTCATGGCATGACCAGGCAGCGTGGCAACGTTGGTGAACGGTGTTGCCGACAGGACAACCTTCATCCAGGCACCTCCGCTCCAGTCTTCGGTCCAGTCATCAAGGAACTGCAGTTGCCGCTCTCCGAGTAAGGTCGCATCCGGCACATCGCTTTCATGCGGATCAAATTCCGGACTCTCAATCCAGCCATTCCAGATTTTCGCTTCCGGTAGCAGATCTTTGGGCGCAGATTTCCACATTCGATCGGCGATCACCGCAAAACTCATACCGGCATAATTGAGGTCGGTGTAATAGACCGATATGCCTTGCTTGATTGGGGTCGGATCAATCGGATCCGGCAAGTGTGAAGTCTGCGTTCGGTGCACGGAATTCACCCACTCAGGGTCCATGATGTAGCCACCGTTGTCGTGCTGCGGGTCGTGGTTACCTGTAGCTGCCTTTCCGCCCTCCCCCCAGATGTTGCCGTGATAAACATCATGATCGTCCGGGATCGCAACAGTTGGCATATCGCGAGTCAAGTCACCAAACGCCCAGAGAAAACGAAACCAGTGATAATGATAATCGAGGTGTGCTACATCGCTCGGCGTACGGTCAATGCCAGCCAGACCCTTTTCATACAACTGATCGCCTGCAAAAAAAACCATATCGGGCGATTGCGATTTGACAGCAGCCAGCAAGTCTTCATGCGGATGCCAGATCGTGCTGCGGTTCCATTGCATATCGACCCCGGACGATATGTTGTTGCAGTTCAGAACGCCCAGTACGAACTCATCCGAGACCCGGTCCGGACTTCGAATGCGGCCGTTGTAGTACGTTGCTTCGAAATCCAGGCCTTTGCGTTCTTTGTACGCGACTCGAAACTTGACGTCGGTCGAACTCGACCAGTCTTCTACTCGGAACGGAATCGTATTACTGCCTTTTATCAGAGATGATGTCGCGACTGTTATCCATTCATTATCTCTTAACACTTGTAGCTCAGCGGCTTGCTCGTCATCATCGCCTAAGGGAGCCATCTGCGCCGTCAGCTTCAGCACTCCTCGGCTCAACGTGTATTGCACTCCTACGACCGGTCCAAAGCCGCGCTCCGCATGGTGCACAATTTTGCTACCCGAAACGTTCCAGTCCGAAAACCAATAACCACGTTCGCTCGAGTTCGGACTGTTGTGAGAGACCAGTGCGACGTTGCCGCTGAATTGATGTGCAGGAACGCCCTGGTATTCCGACTCACCAAGCAAGTTACCATCCACGTCTTTGACAGAAACGTGCAAGTTGTAGCCATTGTCACCGGGACTTGCGTGCATCTCTACATCTATATCATCCGGCAAATTCGCGATCGAAGAAGATCGAAACGGCTCGACCAATGGCCAGTCAGCGGTTTCGTATGTACCTGCGTTTCCTTTGTAAGCACCACGCTGCGAATTATCGCGAACGATAATCTCACCACTCCCGTCGACACCGACAATCAGACCTCCATCTTCGCCTGGCCAATGATGCACCAGTGCGCTGATTCGATAGTCAATCGCGTCACCGCCCGCACCAATCAGAAACCCTGACCAGGTGTTCTCAACCGATTCCCGCCCTCCCTCGACAGGTCCCATGCGAACACTCATGCGAATGTCACCCTCGGCCTCGGACATCACATGGGTGAGAAGCTGTAGTGTACGCATTGGCTTTAGCACACGACCCTCAATGGCTTCAGCACGTCCGTTATGTATCCGCCAATCCTGAAACCGATTCGCGTAGAAATCAGCGCCAATCCAGGGGCGATCGACTGAATGGCTAAAGTTCGCGACAAATTCATAACTGTCGGTTGTCGCCGGCGGCGCGCATCCGGCTAATACCAGCAATGACACGATGATTGCAGAATGAGCGATCTCGATCCTACGTGGTGTTG
Source organism: uncultured Gammaproteobacteria bacterium (assembly GCA_963698425.1). Classification (GTDB taxonomy): domain Bacteria; phylum Pseudomonadota; class Gammaproteobacteria; order Steroidobacterales; family Woeseiaceae; genus UBA1847. Next base: position 357,475 of record CAVOQR010000010.1, read on the forward strand.
TATTCATCGAGTACCCTCTGCGTCATAGGCTACTTCCCCGCCACGCCAGACTCGTCTGATATCCAACTCGCCTGATAGCTCAACGAAATCTGCCTTGCAGCCCACCCGAATGCTCCCGACCTCATCGTTGCGACCAATAGCAAGCGCTGGATATGTTGACGCCATACGGACCGCCTCATCCCAGCCGATCCCGGTATAACTAACTGTATTCCTGACCGCCTCGATCATCGAAAGGTCAGATCCTGCCAGCGAGCCCGCTGCGTTTCGTAGAACGCCGTCCGACGAAGTGATTCGTTCGCCATTTAGATAGAAGCTCTTGTCGGCCGCGCCAACCGTCGGCATCGCATCAGTAACGAGCAACGCACCACCCCGTCGGGCCGACAAGCATGCATGTGCGAATGCGGCTGGGTGAACATGGTGCCCGTCAGCGATGATTCCGAACACTGCTTTTTTCGATGCAAGCGCCGCGCCGACAACGCCCGGCTCGCGGGCCGAGAATGAGGTCATCGCGTTGAAAAGGTGTGTATAGCCTGATAAGCCGGCATCTTCCGCAGTAACGCATTCTTCGTACGTCGCCGCTGTATGACCGGCGAATACAATAATTCCGGCACTTGTCATTTTGTGTATCGCAGCAGGTGTCGTTTTTTCAGGCGCCAGCGTAAGCAGGGTCGTCGCTCTGCCGCCGAGAGAGCTCACGAGTTCCTGCGCGCCTTCATCGAGCTCGCAAAAGTGACCGGCATCGTGGGCTCCTTTCTTTGCTGAATTCAGGTACGGACCTTCCAGGTGGATACCCAATACTCCTGGCGTCTTCCTCGTAACAGCATCTCGAATCGCCTGCAGTGCTTTCTGCATGGTCGCTGCGTCGTCACTTATCAGAGTTGGCAGCATTGACGTGGTGCCAAACGCCGTATGCGCCGCGACGATTGCTGTGATAGTCGCGACTGATGGATCCGCATTAAACAGCACGCCTCCGCCACCATTCACCTGTATGTCGACAAATCCTGGCGCCAGCCGACGGCCACCAATGTCTATCACAGTATCGACCGGGCCAACTGCCTCAACATCATCAACGACGTTTACAATCACACCGGACTCAACAACAACCGTACCGCCGTCGATAACACTCGAGTCCGTAACGATGCTTGCATTTGAGACTGCAATTCGCATTTAGAGTCCAGCTCCCGCTATTGCTGCACCACGTACGCCGCTGGTGGCGCCGAATCGGGCCGGGAGGATCACAGGCAAAGCCACTTTATCGAATAATTGCGCCTCGAGAAGCACCGGCAGTCGCTCGTACAGCTCTTTGATTTGCGACATACCACCGCCCAACACGATAATTTCCGGGTCACAGTGCAAAATAATCTGCGCGAAGCTGGCGGCGACAAAGTCTGTCCAGATATCGAATGCTTTTCTCGCGTGTGCACTGCCTTGACGCATGTCGTCAATGCATTTTTTTGAATCGGTTTCAGTGCCACAAATGTGCGACGCGATTCGTGTCAGACCAGGACCCGACACATAACACTCCGCACAAGCTACTGAGCCACAGCCGCAGTCATAAAGCGGAAGACCGTAGCGATCGATTAGCGTCGCGGCAACAGGCAGATGACCCCACTCGCCTGACTGGCCGTGAGCGCCAGCCTGAGGTATACCGCCGACGCACAACGCGCTCATTGCACCCGTGCCAAGAATCACTCCGACAACGATCTCGAATTCATCACCGGACCCACCCCGTGCTTCTGACAAAGCAAATGCCCGCACGTCGTTGATGCACGTGACGCCGCGACCAAGCTTGTTGGCCAGATCCTTTTGAAATAATTTTCCGTTGACGCAGGGAACATTGACGGAATAGGAGCGACCGTCGGCATCGACGATTCCATTAACTCCGACACCTATTGTCGAGTCAGAACCGTATTTCGAGTCTGTATCTTTCGCAAAACGCGCAATCGAATTCTGCAACGCAGAGTAGTTCGCGACGTCCGTTTCAATGTGACGTTCGTCGACTTTGTCAAATCTGGCATCAAATACAGCGAACGCCGTCTTGGTGCCGCCAATGTCAATTCCGTAATGCAATACAGTACGCCTTTGCGTCGTCGCTCAAGCAAACGGGTGAATGGTCACACCCTGCACCACCCGGTTTACCTCCCCGGAAGGGCATGGCGTATCGACATTGATTCCCAATGAATATGACTTGAGGAACGCAAAAATCTGTCCGTACACAATGTACGTTAATGACAACCAGATGTCGTCAAGTCGACGTCCGTCGTCTGGCATCAGAGTTGCAGCGTCGAGCGCGATGATGTTAGCAGCGATTCCGTCACCCCTCAGCTCGCACAGCAAATCGAGATCATATTTTCGTGTGTATGGATTGTTTGAAATTAGCTGAATAATAACAGTGTCCGACGACACCACGATCTTCGGACCATGTCGGAACCCGAGCGCCGTATCGCTGATTGACATCAGCTTGCCACCAGCTAACTCCAGACATTTGAGCGAGACTTCCCGCGCAGTTCCTTCCAGAGATCCAGAGCCGAGAACAACAAGTCGATCAAAGCTCGCCGTTGCTTGTTGCCAGATCTGAGGTGCCAGGTGGTCAATCATCTGTTCGGCGAGATCTGCCGCAATACCTAGCTGTGTATTGTCCTGAGCGAATATGCTCGCGCCGGCAGCTAACATTGACGAATAGCTGCTGGTCATTGCAAATCCGCGATCGTTGGTTCGCTCAGGGAGTAACACAGTGTAAGCGTTATGTGCTCTTTCAGCGAATTCCGCCAATCGACCTTGCGGGTTGCAGGTTATTACAAGGTGACGACAATCAGGCAATTCGGATTCAGCAAGATTGACCGCTGCGATACTTTCCGGACTGTCGCCGGACCGAGCGAAAGAGACAACAAGTGTCTTTCTCTTGTCTTTCATATACCGGTCGGGGTTCGCGACGATGTTTGTCGTGCTGGCTGAGATGAACTGAGCCGACTTGCCGGGTGACGTACGCGAGGCCACTGCAGACGCTATCGTGTCACCTATGAACGCCGATGTACCGGCACCGCAAAAAATTACCCGGGCATTCGGTGCTGCCGTTATCGGCTGCAGAAATTTCTGCAGGCTCTCTCTTTGCTCCGCAAGGGTCGTCATGACCTCACGCCAAACGCCGGGTTGCTGGACTATTTCTTCTGCAGTCGATAGCGAATCTCGCTCTCGCAGTTCCGACCGGGGAATAGCCAATAGGGCATCCGGGAACGCTGACCTATCCATGATTGCCACACGCCTCCGAGTATGTCCCCGTCACTGCCATAACGTGCTGCACGACAAGCTCCTCAGGAGTCTGAATACAGCCGCTTGTTTCGGCGGCTGACATCGCCAGCGGCAGGTACTGACTCAGCAACGGTTTTGAAATTTTCACAGGCGCCAGATTCGAGAACAATGTCTCGACCGACTTCTTCAGTTGCGGATGGGTCCAGTAGTAACGAATGCGATCGCTGTAGCTGAACCTGCGGTACAGACGACCGGCTGGCTCCTGCTTCGGATAGTGCTGCTCCCAGTTATCCGGCTCCGCGAGCATGACCTGTTCCGCGACTCCCAAGAGATTGGATGCCTCAGTTTCGGCAACGACTTCGTTCTCGATAGCAGCGAGTGCGAACAACGCCTCGCGGAGCGCGAACGTGAGTTGCGGTCCTACTTTGAGAATCGCGAAGTGATCTCGTACAAGCTCAGCATATAAGTGTGAAGGCTGATAATCCGTCGAATGTGCCTCGTAGACCACACTCGGCAGCTCCAGAATCTTGTTGCTCAGTTCTTGAGCCTCGTCGCTTTGGTAGGCCCGAACGTCCGTATGATTGAATTCCACTCCGGGCTGTACAACGAGTCCAACAACGCGCTCCCAGGCGTCATTGAGACCTGCGGCAACAAAAGCGTCACGGTGCTCTTTGTAGGTTCGTTCAACGTGTTGGACCGGCGTTACTGCCAGACCTTCCATACTCTCAGTCGCACCACCCGGCTCAGGCACTTCGGTTCCGATTACGTATACCGGCCGGTACTCGAGATTATTCTTTGCTGCCGCCGCCTCAGCGGCAGCACACAATTGTGCAGCGCGTTCCGCCACGATGGTTTCAGCTAGTGGCTCAATATCATCTCTACAGCCCATGCTGGCGTCGAGATGAATTTTTTGATAACCAGCACTGACGTAGTCAGCAACTAGCTGACGGGCTTTGAGCATCGCGGTCGGAGCGTCCTCCTTCGTCCAGCAAAGGGGACCAAGATGATCTCCACCAAGCAAAATACGGTTTCTTTCCAAACCTACCTTATCGGCGATCGAGTAAACGTACTCCGGAAAATCAGCGGGCTTCATACCCGTATAGCCACCGAATTGATTGACCTGATTAGCTGTTGATTCGATCAAAACAATGGATTTATCGAGAATCGCTTGTCGCATAGCTGCTTGCAAGGCGAGCTCATGAGACGTGCAGATCGAATAAATTCCTACGAACTCTCCGCTTCGATTAGCCTTCAATATGCGAATGAACTCCTTAAGCGCCGTCACGAAAGCACCCCCCATTTAGACAGTCGCTGCCCAATAAGCGCGTAGTAGAGAATGAACACGTAACACGGGAGCATGACCCAATAGGGGGTGCGTGGGTCAGCGTAGGAATCAGCTATCGCACCAAATGCAAGCGGCACGATGGCGCCACCGGCAATCCCCATGATAAGTAAAGCGGATCCCGTTCCGATTTCAGCTTCACTAAGCCCTCGCAGCGCTAAGGGCCACACTGCCGGCCATACCATCGCATTCGCCAGTCCGAAAAGCGCTACGAGAAATACAGCATTCGGTATCGCGGGAATCGCTGTCCAACCGAAAACGCTGTTCCAGTAGGACAGCGAATTCAGGTCGGCCGTTGCTATGGCGACCGTTAGCAGGATGCCAATAATTGCCGATGCGACAAGAACACCCTCCTGTGACAAGAATCGTGGAATGAGCACGAGTCCCAGGACATAACCGCACATCATGAAGGCCATTGTGTAGGCGGTAAGCTCACCAAAATTTTCGACGCCTAATTCGCGGCCGAAAACACCGATCGTGTCCCCAGCAATCACTTCTGCTGCGATACCGAAGAAAATCGCGATAGCGCCAAGTACAAGATTTGGATGACCGACAACAGAGAGCAATGAATTTGATCCGGTATCCGGCCCATCGAGCACCGGATTTGGCAAAGGTGACAGCTTTATGTAGATCGCCAATCCGGCCAGTACAGTCGCAAGAATCAAATACGGCTGAATCAAACGCGCCGCCAGGTCATCCAGGGCGGTCGACCGTTCCATCGCAGACATGGCCTCTAGCGAGCTCTCGTCGAAAGAGGCAAAGTCCCCTAGGACCAGCGCCGTAAAAACGACGGGGGCGATAATACCGGCTCCTTTATTGAGCAAACCCATTACGCTGATCCGCACGGCAGCCGTTTCCGTGGGGCCCAGAAGAACGATATACGGGTTCGCCGCCGTTTGAAGCAGCGTCAGCCCGGTACCCAGAACGAACAGACCCGCCAAAAAGATCCAGTATTCACGAAGGAATGCAGCTGGCACAAAGAGGAGTGCGCCTATCACCATTACTGCTAGCCCGAGTGCGAGTCCGTACTTGTAACCGACGCGAAACAATACCAACGACACTGGTAGCGCCATGACAGTGTAGGAAATATAGAAAGCGAGTGTCACGAAGTAGGCTTGGAACTGTGTCAACTCACAAGCAATCTGTAAGAAGGGAATCAGTGAACCGTTCAGCCAGGTGACGAACCCGAAAACAAAGAACAAACCACCTATGATAGTGATCGGCCCAAGGCTGTCTTTTCTTTCTTTGTCAGGCATTTGAGACTCAACGCGGCGTTCGCCGGACGTTCTCAACTAGTGACGACCGACTGTATTAATGAAAGTCTATCATCAATTTCGAAACTTTCATAACCTTTCGCTTAGTTGACGTTTTATCGATAAGCATGAACTAGGGTGAGTGCTTATTGCGTATCACTCACCCCACCGATCATACGGAGGATAAATTCGAGAATTAGACGTCGACGACGTGAACGTCAATCCCGGCACTGCGCACAGCATCGAGCACCTCAGCTGGCGCATCAGAGTCAGTTACCAGAACATCGATATCGGTATGACGACAGATTATGTGCGACCCGAGTTTGCCAAACTTCGAGGAATCGGTAACGACAATGATTTTGGTCGCAACCTCACACATTACACGATTGAGGCTCGCTTCCTGTTCGAAATGGGTCGATATGCCCACAGACGTATCGAACCCATCTACACCGAGAATAAGGCAGTCGAAGTGCATGAGTTTCAAGCTTTCTTCCGCCTGGCGACCGAAGAAAGACATTGATTTCGGTCGCAGCGTCCCGCCGGTCACTTTAATTTCCAGCCCCTCTGCGTCGGCCAGTGCCGTAACAATATTCAAACCGTTGGTCATCACAGTCATGCCGCTAAACCCGGCCAGACTGCGCGCAACTTCCTCTGTCGTCGTCCCGGAATCTATGAGGATACTTCGAACATCCTGTCCAATTTGTGCAACGACCGCCGCGCCAAGCTTCCGTTTCACGGCGAAGTTCTCGTTGTACTTCTCCTGAACAGATAATTCGCGCGTCAATCTTGTACTGGCAACTGCGCCCCCTCGCGAACGAACGACCAGACCGCGGACACTCAATGCGTTCAGATCGTTGCGAACAGTGACTTCAGATACCTGAAATTTTTTTGCTAACGATTCGACGTCAACGCGACCATCGGCTTCCGCCATTCGCACGATTTCTTTGCGTCTTTCTATAAGGCTGGGCATCTGTGAGTCCGGCTAAATTGACTACTCGATGCTAGGTCTTTTCGTTTACTTTCGCAACTTTCGTATGTCGCAAGATCAGCGTTCTGCGATCGGTATTCCGCTTGAGTCGAACTTCACCCCTGCGGGGCGCACTTCGGCGTCTTTCGCCCGCCTGCGGCGGGCTCGGTTGAACCACCTGCATCCTCAATCATCGCTGGGCCGACTCACCGTCTTAATTGTCCATTTCATAAGGACTTTAATTTCAAAAGCGGAGCCAATTGCCCCCCCTTTTTCATTTGGTGGTGAAGGGTGGATTGCCCTCGCCCCTTCGGGGCTCAGTTATGTCGGCCGGCTGTCACCGGCCTCGAAATGACCACGTTCGGTGGTTCTGTTCCGCCCAAGATCAAACAAAAAAAGGCCCCGTAAAGGGGCCTTTTCTTTGTTTGGTGGTGAAGGGTGGATTTGAACTCGAATCACCTCAGGGCGAATTCACAGGTCGCTCGGGGTGCATCTGCGGTGCCCGTCCGTCAAAACGCTGGCGTGTTTTGTGAAGCCACCTTCGAGCGATTAACCTCGGAACGCAAATCCACCAAGAGACAAACAAAAAAGGCCGCCAACGGGGTGGCCTTTCGTTTGTTTGGTGGTGAAGGGTGGATTTGAACCACCGACCTACGGGTTATGAGTCCGTCGCTCTAACCAACTGAGCTACATCACCATGGTTGCCTTGGGCCACGCGGGCCGGAAGGGTGGCAGATTGTCCTGATCCGGGCGCTGGCTGTCAACATGATATAGAGTCTCGGCCATGGAGTGGAGCTTCGTTTATTTGCTGGAAATGCTGGGCACCGCGGCATTTGCGGCCACCGGTGCGCTGGCTGCGTCGCGTAAGAATATGGATATATTCGGATTTTGCGTTCTGGCGCTCATGCCGGCCGTTGGTGGCGGCACCGTGCGCGACGTCATCCTGGACCGGGATCCGATCTTCTGGATCGCCGATAACCGCTACATCGTGGTCGCCATCGCGATCGCCCTGCTGATCTTCTTCATGCCCCACAAACCCGGCTCCAGGCGCCGCCTGTTGATCTGGACCGATGCCATCGGACTGGCGCTGTTCGCTGCGCTTGGCACTGAAATAAGCCTGGAGCTGAACACCGGGCCGCTGGTCGCCGTCATGCTCGGTGTCACGACCGCCGTTACCGGCGGCATGATTCGCGACGTGATCTGCAATGAAATTCCGCTGGTGCTGTCGCACGAAATCTACGCGACCGCGGCCTTCGTCGCCGGCACTGTCTATGTATTAGCAGCCAATGCGGACCTCGGTAGTTCCGTGTCGCTCGCCGCAGCGGTTGCCGCCGGCTTCACCGTCCGCGCACTGGCAATCATCTACGACTGGTCCCTACCCTCATTCGGCGCGCAAAACTAACCCGAACCTGCAACCACACCACCACGGCCAGCTTGCCGTTGCTGGGATGTCCTCATCGAAAATCAAGCGCAGCGCAGCGAGCCATTTCGATGAAGAACACCCCACCACCACACCAGGCTTGCCGTCGCTGGGATGTCCTCATTGAAAATCAAGCGCAGCGCAGCGAGCCATTTCGATGAGGACGTCCCAGCGACGGCAAGCGAACCACTAAACATTAAAGCGAAAGTGCATGACATCGCCTTCCTGCACGATGTATTCCTTACCCTCAAGCCTTAAGCGGCCCGCCTCTTTGGCACCATGCTCGCCGTTGCCGGCGACGAAGTCGTCATAACTGATGACCTCGGCACGAATGAAGCCCTTTTCGAAATCGGTGTGAATCTCACCCGCGGCCTGTGGCGCCGACGCACCCAGTTTGGTCGTCCAGGCACGTACTTCCTTTTCCCCCGCTGTGAAGAACGTTTGCAGTCCCAGCAACGAGTAGCCATGGCGAATCACGCGATTCAGGCCAGGCTCCTTCGCGCCGATGTCGGCGAGAAAATCTTCCCTGTCTGCTTCATCGAGTAATGCGATCTCGGCTTCTATCGCCGCGCAGATAGCCACTACCTCGGCACCCTCGCTGGCAGCATAAGCTTCTACCGCCTGCAGATGCGGGTTATCGATAAAGCCATCTTCATCGACGTTGGCGACATACATAACCGGCTTGGCTGTAATCAGGTGAACCTGTTTCAGGATCTCCTTTTGCAGATCATTCGTCTGCAGTGTTCGCACCGGCAGACCTTCATCGAGATGCGCCTTGATGCCGCCGAGCGCATCGCGATAGGCAATGGCGTCTTTCTGCCCGGTCTTGGCGGTGCGTGACGCCTTGTCGAACTGCTTCTCTACCGACTCAAGGTCAGCCAGCGCGAGCTCCGTGTTGATTGTCTCGATGTCATCAAGCGGGTTGATCTTGCCGGAAACGTGGGTCACGTCGTCATCCACGAAACAACGTACTACGTGCGCTATGGCATTGGTTTCGCGAATATTGGCGAGAAACTGGTTGCCCAGACCTTCGCCTTTGGAGGCACCCGCGACGAGGCCCGCGATATCCACGAATTCCATGGTGGTTGGCAGCGTCTTCTGCGGCTTGACGATATCCGCCAGCACCTGCAGTCGCAGGTCGGGGACCTGCACCACACCAACGTTGGGTTCGATCGTACAGAACGGATAATTCTCCGCTGCGATTTCAGCCGCGGTCAGTGCGTTAAAAAGTGTCGACTTGCCGACATTAGGCAGGCCGACGATGCCACAGGTAATTGCCATGATATTTCTTCTACTTGGTATGCAGTTTTTTCATAGCCGCATTGAGGCCCTGGTCAACAAGTAGCGGCATGACATCCACCGCCTCGTCGACATTGCTCTCAATCGCCGCTTCCGTTTCACCCGAACCGCGTTTCAAAACGTAGCTCGTCACTTTGCTCTTGTCACCGGGGTGACCGACACCCAGGCGCAGGCGCATGAAGTCTGCGCCGCAATGCCGGATGATGTCGCGAAGACCGTTATGGCCGCCATGGCCGCCGCCTTTCTTGAGGCGCACGGTGCCCGGTGGCAGATCAATTTCATCGTGTGCAACCAGCAATTGCGTGACTCGCACACGATAGTAGTCGAGCATGCCACGCACCGGTGTGCCGCTTTCATTCATGAAGCTCTGCGGCTTCATCAGCCAGACTTCTTCGCCGTGCAGGTTGATGCGACAGTAGTCGGTATCGAACTTCTTTTCGAAGCGAAACTGCCCGCCAAATTTCTTGGCCAGCGCATCAACGAACCAGAACCCGGCGTTGTGCAGGGTCCGTTCGTATTTGTCGCCAGGATTACCCAGCCCGGCAATGATGCGGAGTGACGAAGCCATAGGATTCAGATGTTAAACAAAAAGACCGCCTCGCGGCGGCCTTTTCGATCAAGCGTACATCTGCGATTAATCGTTGTCCGACTCGTCGCCGTCGCTGTCGCCTTCCGTAGTTGGCACATCGCCTGCGTCGACCTCACCTTCTTCGGCCTCGATCTCATCGTCTTCAATCGGTGCTGCTTTGATGATGTGGATCGATACGATTCCCTGGTCTTGTTCCGGACCCTGCGCCAGATCCGGAATCTCGACGCCTTCCGGCAACTTGATATCGGACATGTGCAACATCTCATCAAGCTCCAGCTCGGCCAGGTCAACCTCAAGGTACTCCGGCAGGTTCTTCGGCAGACAAACGACTTCGACGTCTGACATCAGACGCGAGACTACGCCACCGCCTTGCTTGACGCCGACCGCAATATCTTCGTTTATGAAGTGCAATGGCACGTTCATCTTGATTTCCTGGTCCGCAAGAATCCGTTGAAAATCCATGTGGATAATCTGGTTGCGGGCAGGATGGCGCTGCAGGTCCTTCAAAATCGCAGCCTGGCTCTTGTTGCCAACCTTGATGTTCAGGATACTCGAATAGAACGACTCGTTCTCAAGCTCCAGCAAGACCTTATTATGGTCAAATGTCAGCGCACGAGGCGGACGCCCGGCACCGTAGATGATTGCGGGTACTTTTCCGGCATGACGCAGGCGGCGGCTCGCACCTTTCCCTGAGTCCTCACGGATTTCCGCAATCAGATCGAAATCGTCACTCATGACTATCTCCAATAACTGATTGATTTTGCTTAAAATTCTTAAGCACGATTCCTGCGGGATTTGCGACCTGTCCGCGCAGGGCGGCGCATAGTAACGCAATCACCCGGTTAAAGGAACCAAAACTCCGGTGAAAGGACGCAAATCCCTGCCCTGTAACGGTAAATACGTAGTTGCGAATGATTCGCATTTGCAATACAGTCCACAGCCTTGATGTCTCCTCGTTCCCGATGGATAGAACAACGCACATGAAAACAACGCTGACTGCAGCAGCAATCCTCGCCGCACTGCTGGCCGCCGCGCCGCTAACCCGAGCCGATGACAAAAGCCCGGACAAGCAAGACACCCGGCCACTGGACGTTGTCACAATAATTGGCCAGCGGACAGATACTCGTGACGTGCCGGGCTCGGCCCAGCTGATCGACAGCGAAGAGCTGGAAGCCTTCGTACAATCTGACATCACGCGGGTGCTGAGGACGGTGCCTGGCGTCTACCTGCAGGAAGAAGACGGTTTTGGCCTGCGACCCAATATCGGTATCCGCGGATCAGGGCTGGATCGCAGTGCCCGCATCGCCCTGCTTGAGGATGGCATTCTGATTGCGCCGGCACCCTACTCTGCATCGTCGGCCTATTACTTCCCGGTACAGCGGCGCATGGCTGCCGTCGAAGTGCTGAAGGGCCCGGCGGCGGTTGCTGTCGGCCCACGCACGACCGGCGGTGCTGTCAACCTGATCTCAACACCCATTCCCGACGCTCTTGGTGTAAACCTCGATGTTCGTGCCGGCGACCACGACAGCTTCGATGCACACGTTAACGTCGGCAATCGCGGCGAGCGGGTTTCCTGGTTGCTGGAAACCGTGCAGGCGAACAGTAATGGTTTTAAGACCATCGACGGTCCGGTCGGCGGTGATACCGGCTATGACATACAGGACTACGTCGCCAAGTTGCAGCTCGACAGCGACCCCACCAGTAGCGTGCAACAAAGCCTGCGCATCAAGCTTGGCTACACCGAACAGACTTCGGATGAAACCTACTTAGGCCTTACCGATGAAGACTTTGCCGAGGACGCCAACCGTCGCTACGCGGCCTCAGCCAACGATGTTTTCAGCAGCGACCATGAGCAGTACCAGGCCACCTGGTTACTCGAGACAGGCAGCATCTGGCAAAGCGAAGTCACGGCGTACCGCAATGACTTCAGCCGCAACTGGTACAAGACACAATCGGTCGGCGGAGAGAATATCGGCGACGTGCTCGCTGATCCGGCGACGTATGCGGCGCAATACGGCTTCCTGACCGGCGCCACCAGTCCCGGCCGACGCCATCCAGATCCGCGCCAATAATCGCAGCTACTACTCGCAAGGCGTGCAAGCGAAGATTGAATGGGACTTGGGCTTCGGCGATACAGAAATACTGCTCGATACCGGCATTCGCCTGCACGAAGATGAAGAGGACCGCTTCCAGCATCAGGACGGCTATCAAATGGTCGATGGTGCGCTCGTGCTCACCACGGCTGCTGCACCTGGATCACAGTCGAATCGCGTATCAAGCGCCGAGGTTTTGTCTCTGTTCGTCGACAGCGAAATTCGCTTCGGCGACTGGATATTGACGCCGGGCGTTCGCTTCGAGGACATCGACATGCGGCGCCTCGACTTCGCAACCGATGACCCGACGCGTGCAGAGGGACCCACCCGGGTGCGCGACAACTCGGCGCAAGTGGCCATTCCGGGCATGGGCGCACTGTATCGACTCGACGAGAACTGGCGCCTGCTTGCCGGCGTGCACAAGGGCTACAACCCACCGGCTCCGGGAAGTTCGGCAAGCGAGGAAACCAGCCTGAATATCGAAGCCGGCACTCGCTACGACAATGGCTCGCTGAGCATGGAAGCCATCTACTTTGTGAACGACTATGACAACCTCGTCGGCACGGTGACAGAGTCGACCGGCGGCGGCGGCCAGGTGGGCGACCAGTTCGACGGTGGCGAAGTCGTCGTCAGTGGACTCGAGCTTGCCGCTGACTACGTGGCGAGCGCAGGCAGCATCGATATACCCGTGGGCATCCGCTATACGTGGACTAACGAGGCAGAATTCAGGAATGCATTCGATTCAGGGTTCGGCCCCTGGGGCGATGTACAGGTCGGTGATGAGCTGCCGTACATCCCTGAGCAGCAGTTGCGTGCAACCGCCGGCCTGCTTGCCGAGCAATGGCGCGTAAACCTGGCGGCAAACTACGTCGGCAAGATGCGCACAGAAGCGGGACAAGGTGCCTTTGAGCCGCAACAGTCGGTCGATTCACACATTGTCTGGGACGTCGTCGCGAGCTGGAGCTTCACCGCAAATCTCGCGACCTACATCAAGGTCGACAATCTGCTGGACGAAACCTACGTGGCAGCCAGGCGACCCGCCGGCGTGCGTCCGGGACTCCCCCGCACCGCCTACATAGGCCTGACCTACCGCCTCTAGGCCTGCAAGCTGTGCGCGACCGCGGAGCTCTGCATGGAAATGGCTCGCTGCGCTGCGCTTGATTTTCCATGCAGAGCTCCGCACCCGCGCACAGCCGACACTACAAATACTAATGGATGGCGCTGCTCGGGGAGCCCGTCGGCGAAAATCAAGCGCAGCGCAGCGAGCCATTTCGCTGAGGGGCTCCCCGAGCAGCGCCATCTAACCCGCAAACCTAATCTACATACAAAGAGCTAACTGACTCCTCGTTAGCAATCCGCCGCATGGTCTCGGCAAGCAGTTCCGCCGTGGACACCTGGCGAATCTTGGGACAGGCGCGCGCTTCCTCGTTGAGCGGGATGGTATCGGTGACAACCAGCTCGTCGAGCGCCGACGCGGTAATGCGTGACACCGCGGGCCCGGAGAGCACCGGGTGCGTGATGTAGGCCGCAACGCTTATCGCACCGCGATCCTTCAGGGCACCGGCCGCGTGGCACATTGTTCCTGCCGTATCGACCATGTCGTCGATCATGACGCAATTCTTGCCCTTGACCTCACCGATAATGTTCATGACCTCGGAGTGGTTCGCCTTGTCACGACGTTTGTCGATGATGACGAGATCGGCGTCGTCGAGACGCTTGGCGAGCGCCCTGGCTCGCACCACGCCGCCAACGTCCGGCGATACAACCACCATGTCCTCGTATTTTTGCTTCCAGACGTCGCCCAGCAACAAGGGCGATGCGTAGACGTTGTCGACCGCAATGTCGAAGAAGCCCTGGATCTGGTCGGCGTGCAGGTCAACCGTGAGCACACGGTCAACGCCGGCCGTGCCAATCAGCTTGGCCACCAGCTTGGCGGTAATCGGCACACGTGAAGACCGCGGACGACGGTCCTGGCGCGCAAAGCCGAAATACGGAATAACTGCCGTGATCGTTTTCGCGGAGGCCCGTTTCGCTGCATCCACCATGACCAGCAGTTCCATCAGGTTTTCTGAGGACGGCGGACAGGTTGGCTGCATGATAAACGTCTCGCGGCCGCGGATGTTCTCGAGGATTTCGACGTTGATCTCGCCGTCACTGAACCGGCCAACGTGGGCTCGGGCCATGGGGACGCGCAGGTAGCGTGCAATATCCTGGGCGAGTTCCGGGTGCGCATTCCCGGTAAACAACGCCATAGTTGCCAGTTCCACGTATTCCCCTCAAATAGCGATGAATGGCTGGGGCGGCAGGATTCGAACCTGCGATACACGGGATCAAAACCCGATGCCTTACCGCTTGGCTACGCCCCAATCGTGTGAGTGCTTGTTACTGCGTGCGCCGCAATTCTATTTAAAGAAATACCAGCTGTCGACAATGAGCCGCACGCGGGTGGCATTCCCCTCAACCAGCAGGCGACTGGGCATGGACTGGCCGCCAATGTCCTTGTAACGAGATATGCTGACAATCCAGCCTCTTTGGACGAGTTTCTCCAGCTCATCCGAGTTGTTCACGACAGTTTCCGCGGCATCATGAGGATCGGGGATGCCGAGCGCCCAGTAGCGCAAGCTGCGCACCGGGATGGTCCAGCCATAGCGCAGCATGAGTTCCTGCTCGACATCCAGAAGTGCGGTTTCGACACCATCTTTGTCGGTAAGCGTGACTGATTCACTGTTGCCGGCGATGCGCACGGTGCCAATACCGATCGGTCCGCCGACCGTGGCCGTGAAGTCGTCACCGTTCTGAATCCAGCGCAGCTTGCCATTAAAGCCGTCGTCGCCGGCTTTTACGCCGATGCGGCCGCGAAACTCCCATTCACTGAGCTCGCTGAGCACCGCCTTGCGTGCTTCCCAGCTGCTGATCTCGGGCAGTTCAATGCGCTCGCGGCTGGTCGTGGCACAGGCAGACAGCAGCGCCAGCAGCAACAGCGCGCCGAGGATCCTCAATCGACCACAGCCTCGGGAAACAGCCGCTCACGCACGTCCTGCAGCAGCGGGCTTTGCTTGGTTTCCCTGGCTTCCGCCGCCACCAGGAACTCCAGCGCCTCATCATTGCGACCCAGTACGTGCAGTACATCAACGATGTGCGCCGCAACTTCCGCATCGTCAAACGACTCGTAGGCGCGTTGCAATTCCAGCAGCGCCTCTTCGTGCTTGCCGCGCTTGTGCAGCACCCAGCCCAGGCTATCGATGATGGCCGGATTGTCAGGTTCGATCTTGATCGCCTTGCGGATCAGTTTCTCGGCTTCGCGGTAGCGATCGGTGCGATCCGCCAGCGTGTAGCCATAGGCATTCAGGGCCGTGGCACTGTCCGGCCAGCGCTTTACCGCCACCTTGTAGCCAGCAATCGCGTCATCCAGTCTGCCCATGCGCAACAGCAGCTCTGCCCGGCCCAGGAAAACGCCTTCGTCGTCAGGTCGAAACTCCAGCATCTCGTCGTAATAGGCGAGCGACTCGTCGTAACGCTCCAGCGACGCCAGCAACCATGCTCTGGATTGCACCATATCAATGGCGAACGCCGGGTTGCTCTTGCCGAACGCCTCGAGCTGCTGCAGCGCAGCGTCCTCGTCTTCCATCTGGAACGCCAGCAAGGCGCTGGCACGACGCTGCGCAGTAACGGCGTACGAACCGGACGTAACCTCTGAATACAGGGCGACAGCCTGCTCGTGCTCTGCGCGAATATCGGCTATGCGCGCCAGGTAGTAGAACGCATCGTTGTCGTAACGGCCCGTGGCGAGCAGGTCATCGAAATCATCCCACGCGGCATCAAAATTGCCATTCTGGAAATTGATGATGGCCATGAGCCGCAGCGCATCGCTGCGCGATGGCTGTTCAAGGAGCACCTGGTTGACCTGGCTCAGCGCATCATCGTCACGACCGACGGACAGCATCAGGATCGCGAGCTCCATACGCGCCTCGGGGTCCGGGTCCGGATCGTCGCCAATGATGCGCGCGGTGTAGTCGATAGCCTCGTCTTTCTTACCCGATATCAACAGGGCGCGGCCATACAGCAGCTTCGGCTTCAGCCAGTTCGGTTCCAGCTCAGACGCTTTCTGCGCCCGTTCGAGCGCCTCTTTCTCTTCACCCGCACTCAAGGCGCTGATCGCCACAGCATAATGTGCGGCCGCCGAATCCTTGTACGGTTTCGCCAGCGCGCGTATCAGCTTGTAGGTGTCTTTTTCGTCCTCATCGGCGAGCGCCTGCACCAGTCCCAGCACGCTCTGGTCGGGTTCGCGGTCGCCTTGCTCAATCAGGGATCGGAAACTTCGCTCCGAGCTGCGCAAATCGCCGGCCCGAAGCTGTAATTTGCCCACAAACCAGAGCGCCTCGACGCTGTCTTCGTCAAGCTCCAGCCAGCGCTGCGCCGACCTCAGCGCCTCGTCATTAAAGCCAAACTTGTCGGCAATCTGCGTGGCGCGGGCGGCATTCTCTACACTGCTGCCAAGCTCGGCCGCCTTCCTGTATTCCTCGGCCGCACGCCGGTATTCGCCCCTGCTAAGGGCAATTTCGGCCTGCAGAATATGGGCGCCGGGGTTGGCTTTTTCGTCGTCCGCGTAGGCTTGCGGCAGCAGTGTGACCGCCGCTATGGCGGCCGTTAGTAGTCTGAACATGGTTGCTGTCGTGTGGGTTCCTGATACTGGTCTGTTAAGAGACAAGGAACTGCGCGATCAGTTCGCTTATGATACGGCCGTATGTCGCTCAAGATACTCGGGCTAAACCATAACACGGCACCTGTCGAAATACGTGAGCAAGTCGTCTTTGCGGGCGATGAGGTTGCGGAGGCCCTGTCGCGCCTGTCAAAAGTGGGTGGCGTCGAGGAAGCCGTGCTGCTGTCAACCTGTAACAGGACCGAGTTCTACATAACCACCGACGGCGACGGCATCGAGAGCATCAAGAACTGGCTGCATGCCGAGCGCAACCTCGGTGATGGTTTTGCCGACTCGCTGTTTGCCAAGCAGGATAACGAAGCGCTACGGCATATCTTTCGCGTCGCCTGCGGGCTCGACTCCATGGTGCTGGGCGAACCGCAGATCCTCGGACAGCTGAAAGAGGCGTTTCGCCAGGCGCGCAAGGCGGGTACGGCGAACAAGGAACTCAGCCGGCTGTTCCAGCACACATTCGCCGTGGCCAAGAAAGTCCGCACAGATACCGAGATTGGCGCAAGCCCGGTGTCGGTGGCCTATGCCGCCGTCAATCTTGCCAACCAGTTCTTTGCAGGATTCGGCAAGCATACGGCGTTGCTCGTTGGCGCCGGCACAACCATCGAGCTGGTCGCAAAGCACCTGACGCGCAAAGGCATTGGCCGCTTGTTTGTCGCCAATCGCAGCGTCGAGCGCGCCCGCGAGCTGGCGCATCAGTTCGGCGGCTTCGCCCTGCCCCTGTCCGAGATCGAGGGTACGTTGCCGGAGGCGGACATCCTGATTACGTCAACCGCGGCGCAGCAACCGGTGCTTAGAAAGGAGCAATTCGAGAAAGCGCTGAAACAGCGCAAGCGCAAACCGATTTTCGCAGTGGACATTGCCGTACCCCGGGATATCGAGGAATCGGTCAGCGAGCTCGACGATGTTTTCCTGTACACCATCGACGATCTCGAACGCGTCATCATGGAGGGTCAGGGTAACCGTGAAGCTGCGGCGATCGATGCGAACCGCATTCTCGAGGACGAAATCAATCGTTACCTCACCATCCAGCGCTCGCAACAGGTCGTCCCCGTCATCACGGCAATACGCGCACATGGCAAGTCGATTCGTGACGAGGTGCTGGAACAGGCGCAACGACGCCTCGCCCAGGGAGCAGACGGTACGGATGTCGTTGAATACGCCACGGCCTCGCTGTTGAAGAAACTGCTGCATGAACCGACCATCAACCTGCGCAAGGCGGGCGAGGTCTCGGACGAAGAGCTCATTGCGGCCGCAACCAGGCTGTTCGGGATGAAGAAAGACTCGTGAAAGACTCCGTGAGGTACAAACTCGAATCTGTGCGCGATCGCTTCGAGGAAATCGAAGGGCTGCTCGCCGACCCGGACGTCATCTCCGACCAGAACCAGTTTCGCGAACTCTCGATGGAGTACGCGCGCGTGGAGCCCGTCGTCGAACGCTTCAGGCGCTACGAAGCACTGCTGGCCGAGATTGCAGCGGCACAGGAGATGGTGGACGACAGCGACGCCGACATCCGCGAGATGGGGCGCGAAGAGCTGACCCAGTTGCACCCGCAGCAGGAACCGCTGTTGATGGAATTGCAGAAATCGCTGATCCCGCCAGACCCGCACGACAGCGCTAACGTGTTTCTCGAGATTCGCGCCGGCACCGGCGGTGACGAGGCCGCCATATTTGCCGGCGACCTGTTCCGCATGTACTCGAAGTACGCCGAGCAGATGGGCTGGGCGATCGAGATTCTCAGCGCCAGCGAGGGCGAACATGGTGGCTACAAGGAAATCATCAGCCGCGTCACCGGCAACAACACCTACGCCAAGTTGAAATTCGAGTCCGGTGCCCACCGGGTACAGCGAGTACCGGCAACTGAATCGCAGGGCCGCATCCACACCTCTGCCTGCACCGTTGCGGTACTGCCCGAGCCCGACGAAGTCGAGGCAACCGAAATCAACAGCGCGGACCTGCGCGTCGATACCTACCGCGCATCAGGCGCCGGCGGCCAGCACGTCAACAAAACGGATTCGGCTGTGCGGCTGACGCATTTGCCGTCCGGTATCGTCGTGGAGTGCCAGGACGAGCGTTCGCAACACAAGAATCGCGCGCGCGCCATGTCGTTGCTGCAGGCGCGGCTGCTGGATGCACAGGTCGAGGAGCAGGCCTCAGAGCAGGCCGAGAAGCGCAAGCTGCTGGTCGGCTCGGGTGATCGCTCGGAGCGTATTCGCACCTACAACTACCCGCAGGGAAGGGTGACGGACCATCGCATCAACCTGACCCTGTACAAGCTCGACGAGATTCTGGAAGGCGGTTTAACGCATGTCGTCGATCCGTTGATCAACGAGTACCAGGCGGACCAGCTGGCGGCGCTGGCCGACTGATACGCTGACGCTGCTCGTACTAGCGGTCGGCGTGCGGCAGCAACAGATCCTCGAGAAAGAACGCTGACAGCGACGATCGGCCAGCGAGTCCTGATTTGCGATACAGGCTCCTTGCCTGCTCCCGCACCGTCCGCTCGCTGGTGCTGCGAATGTCGGCAATTTCCTTGTGGCTCAAGCCTTTGAGCAGCAGCAAGCCCACATCCGACTCAGCCGCGGTAAGATTCCAGCGCTCGAACTGGTGTTCGAT
The DNA here is from genome assembly GCA_963698425.1 of uncultured Gammaproteobacteria bacterium. GTDB lineage: Bacteria > Pseudomonadota > Gammaproteobacteria > Steroidobacterales > Woeseiaceae > UBA1847. The sequence goes on from CAVOQR010000010.1 coordinate 377,014, forward strand.
GGCCTCCCCCAGCCCCTGCATAAGCTCGCTGCTTTCCTGCTTCCAGTGCTGCGCCTCGACGAGGGCCCCGGCCAGGTCGGCGCGGGTGCGGTCCAACCGTAGATACATCATGACGGTTACGGCGATCGCGACGCCGAACACAAACAACTCGGCGAACAGGTGAATCCGACCGACCCCCTCGACGAAGTCGATATAGAGGTCGATGGCAATTACGATCACGGCGACCGACAGGCCAACAACGGCTGCCAGGGTCGAGCGGTGGCTGTTTATGTCATCCGACATACGGCTGATTCTCGTTGCGTTACTGCTCTAGGTAGTATGGCGGATTGTAGCAGCCCTGCACTTTCGTGAAACTTTGCATCGCTTACCTTGAATCGATCGGTGAATGATGCAAATACGAACATGGATGCCGCTGGCAACGCTTGTGTCCTTCCTGATTGCCACACCCTGCGTGTCATCTGTCGCAGCTCAGCACGACGATCATGCGCACGAGCCACTGTCGGTGGACCCGTCGCTGACTATTGATGACGTCATCCAGACGACACTCGCCACCTATCCACAATCACTGATCCTGGATGCACGCCGGCAGCAGGCTGATGCCTGGACCAGTCGTGGTCGCAGCTGGCTGCTCGATCGCCCGTCACTGATCCTGCACTACCAGTCCGACCAGTGGGGATCGGATAACAATCTCGAGGAATACGAGGCTGGCATCGCGTTACCGCTGTGGACCTGGGGCGGCAGGAGCGCAGTCCAGACCGTCGGCGAGGCACTGACGCTGGAGTCGGAAGCGGCCGCGATGGCCCTGCGCTGGGAAGTCGCGGGAATGGTGCGCAGCGCAATGTGGAATATCGCGCTGGCGGAGAGCGACCGCAATCTCGCGCAGCAGTCGCTGCAGATGGCCACGAGCCTGCTCGCGACGGTTGAGCGTCGCCACGAATTGGGCGACGTCGCACTGCGCGATGTACTCCTGGCCAAGACATCGCAGCTCGAACAGCAGACCGCGCTCAACGACGCCAGTGCGGCCCTCCTCGACGCCGAGCGCGTCTACCGCACGTTTTCCGGGCTGCAGCGGCGCCCCGACTTCGCGAGCGAAACTCGCAGCGAAGCCGAAGAAATTACTTCGAGCCACCCCGCGCTCGTGCTGGCTGACCGCGCCGTGCAGAGGGCAGAAGCGGACCTGGCCGTGGCGGAACGAACAAACAACACCGGTGCCACCGTCCTGATCGGCACACGCCACGAGCGCCCCGCGTTTGCCACGACGATGGATGACAGCATCGGCGTGACAGTCAGCCTGCCCTTCGGCGGCAGCGCACATCGCGATACCGCGATCGCAGCGGCGGCGCGCGCGACCGCAGAGACACGCTCGGTACGCAACCAACAGCTCCGGCAGTTGACGCTCGCAATGCACGAGGCTGCACACGGACTTGCCGTCGTTCGCCAGAACCTCGCCGCGGCAGAGCAGCGTCTCGAGCTCGCCGAGCGACACCAGGCGATGACTGAAATGGCCTACGAGAAGGGAGAAATCGAGTTGCTCGACCTCATGAAGATCAAGGAATCGGCGCTCGCAGCGAGGCGCCAGGTATCGCAATTACAGATCGACCAGAAACGACAAACGGCTTTCTATAACCAGGCCGTAGGAGAGCTTCCATGATTCGCGCCAAGGCCCTCATCGGCTTCGTCACCTTCGCTATTCTCGGCACCGTACAGGCCGGCGAACTTCGCTTGTCGCCCGGCGAGATCGAGAATCTTGGCATTCGCTTCGAGCAGCCATCGCCGGCACACGACGCCAGTGGCATCGAGGCAACGGCTCGCGTGGTGCTGCCAGCAGCCGGCGACACCGTCATCAGCGCATTGCTATCCGGCGTGCTCACAAGTCTTACTGCCAGCGTTGGCGAAGAGGTTGTCAAAGGACAGGTTCTCGCCGAACTCAAGAGCCCTGAATTCCTCGGCCTGCAACGTGAATTTCTCGATGCCGTAAGCGCGCAGCGGCTGGCACAGACCGAGCATGACCGCGACGCGGAGCTGCACGCCGAAGGCATCATCTCGGCGCGACGGCTGCAGGAAACCACAATGCGCAAGGCCATTGCCGATGCGGCGCTGGATGAACACCGGCAGCTACTGTTGTTTGCGGGCATGCGCGATGCGGACATTCGCTCACTCGAAAGCCGGCAGCAATTGCAGGGGTCGCTCGCAATTCGGGCACCGTTCAGCGGTGTCATTGCTGCGCGGCTGGCATCCACCGGCGAACGGCTCGATGACATGTCGCCGATATACCGGCTCATAGACACGTCGGAACTGTGGCTCGACATTAATGTTCCGCAGGAACAGCTGGCCATTATCGGTACCGGCGCCAGCGTAGAGGCTGCCGCCAGCCCGACAACATGGAAAGCCGCGGTCACCAGCATCGGGCGCGCAATTGATCCGTCGACCCAGTCTGCAATTGTGCGCGCGCGGCTCGAACAAGGCGCAGAAGGGCTAAGGCCGGGGCAGTTGCTTGCGGTACGAGTCGTCAGCGGCGATCCGGATACGGCTGCCTCCGATATTTACCAGGTGCCTGCGGCAGCCATCACTCGCAGCAACAACGTCAGCTATGTTTTCGTGCGCAATGCCAATGGTGTCGTGGTGACGCAAGTCGAGGTCGTCAGCGTAACCGGCGGCAACGCCTTCATCCGCGGCGACATCGATATGCACGATTCGGTTGCGACGAGTGGCGTATCGGCATTGAAGTCGATGTGGCTTGCTGATTCTGAACAGGAGTCCTGATGAACTGGCTGGTCGAATTCGCTTTAACGCAACGAGTGCTGGTGTTACTCGGCGCGATCCTGGTTGCGGGCTTTGGCTGGAACGCATTCCGGCAGTTGCCGATTGACGCCTTTCCCGATGTTTCGCCCACCCAGGTGAAGATCATCATCAAGGCGCCTGGCATGACCCCTGAGGAAGTCGAAAGCCAGATCACGACGCCGATCGAACTCGAGCTTCTCGGCATCCCGCGACAGGTAATGCTGCGCTCAATCGCCAAGTATGCGCTCTCTGACATCACGGTCGACTTCGCCGAAGGCACTGACATCTTCTGGGCACGGCAGCAGGTTGCCGAGCGCCTGTCCGCTGCCTGGGACAATCTGCCTGACGACATCGAGGGCGGTATCGCACCGATGACGACGCCTCTCGGCGAGATGTTTATGTTCACGGTTGACGGCGACCTCAGCCTGACCGAGAGGCGTACGATACTGGACTGGATCATCCGGCCCGCCTTGCGCACCGTACCTGGTGTCGCGGATGTCAATTCGCTCGGCGGTTTTGTACGCAGTTTCGAGGTCACGCCTGATCCACTGCGAATGGCGGCACGTGGCGTCGACACACAAGCACTGGGCATGGCGCTTGCGGCGAATAATCGCAACGACGGCGCGGGACGCATGACCGAGGGCGAGGAGGTCCTGCTGGTTCGTTCCGAAGGTCGCATAAGAACACTGGATGACGTCCGGGCCATAGTCATTACGGAGCGCGGCGGCGTGCCGATTCGCGTCGCAGATATCGCGGATGTGCGCATTGGTTCAGTTACTCGATACGGCGCAGTTACGCAGGACGGCACGTCCGAAGCCGTGCAGGGGCTGGTACTCGGTCTGCGCGGAGCCAATGCACGCGAAGTCGTCGACGGCGTCAAGGAAAAGCTGGATGAAATTGCCAGCGCGCTGCCGGAAGGTGTCACCGTCAATGTCTTTTACGATCGCGGCGAACTTGTGCAGCGTGCCGTCGCCACGGTATCGAAGGCACTCGCCGAAGCCACGGTGCTGGTGGTCATACTGCTGGTGCTGTTTCTCGGTGACTTGCGTGCCTCTCTTGCCGTTGCCCTGGTGCTGCCACTCGCCGCACTCGCAACCTTCATCCTGATGCGGCAGTTCGGCATGTCCGCCAACCTCATGAGCCTCGGCGGACTTGCTATTGCAATCGGCATGCTGGTCGATTCGGCCGTTGTCGTTGTCGAGAACATCACGACGCACGTGTCGCAATGGCAGAAGGACCGGCGCCTGCCACGTCTGCACGTTTTCTTTCGCGCCGTCCGCGAAGTATCCCTGCCAGTAGCATCCGGCATCAGCATCATCATCATCGTGTTCTTTCCCCTGCTGACCCTGCAGGGACTCGAAGGGAAGTTGTTCACCCCGGTCGCACTGACGATCGTATTTGCACTGGCCAGCTCCCTGCTGCTGTCGCTTACCGTCGTTCCTGTCCTGGCGTCTTTGCTTTTGACCAAAGCCACACACAGTGAGCCCTGGCTGCCGCGCAAGCTCGAGGCGTTGTACGTGCCGGCCCTCCGGTGGTGCCTCGATCATGCCCGCCGCGTCACGGTAGCCGCCGTCGCTTTGCTCGCAGTTACCGCCCTCATATACATATTCTTTATCGGCAAGAGCTTCATGCCGACCATGGACGAAGGAGACATCATCGTGCAGCTCGAGAAGCTGCCCTCGATCACGCTCGAGAAATCCGTGGACCTGGACCTGCGCGTCCAGGCTGCGATCCAGGCGCGCGTCCCGGAAGTGCAGCATATCGTCGCTCGTGTCGGCTCTGACGAAATAGGCATGGACCCGATGGGGCTTAACGAGACCGACATCTTCATGGTGCTGCGCCCCAAATCGGAGTGGCGCATGGATTCCAAGGACGAACTTGTCGACGCCATTCGCGAAGTACTCGATGGGTTCCCCGGCATCGCATACGGCTTCACACAACCAATCGAGATGCGCGTTTCAGAAATGCTCACCGGCGTGCGCGGTGATGTTGCTGCCAAGTTGTTCGGGCCGGAACTTGACGTGCTGAATCATTACGCCACGCAGATTGCCGACGTCTTGCAGGCCGTGGACGGCAGCGAGGACGTGTTCACCAGCCAGAACGAAGGTGTGCAGTATTACGAATTGAAAGTCGACCGACTTGCCGCCGGAAGGATGGGGATGAGCGTGGAAGACTTGCAACGGATCTTACGTGCCCAGCTGGAGGGCCTGACCTTCGGTGTGGTCCAGGAGGGCGCACGCCGCACGCCACTGGTAATGCGCGCCGCGGCATCGATTGGCGCAGCACCGGCGAGCTTCGCAGCGTTGCCGGTTTCGTTGCCGAGCGGCGCACAGGTTCCGCTGGCGACGCTCGCCGAAGTACGCCGTGTCGAAGGTGTCGTCAGCGTCGGTCGTGAACGCGGTCAGCGCTTCACCGTCGTGCGCAGCAACGTTGTAGACCGCGACCTTGTTGGCTTCGTGGAAGAGGCACGTGAACGCGTCGCAGCGGAAATCGATCTGCCAACCGGCTACTACGTGCAGTGGGGTGGACAGTTTGAAAACCAGCAACGTGCTGCGGCGAGACTGGCAATCGTTGTGCCGATCTCGATCGGGCTGATATTCCTGCTGCTGTTTTCTACCTTCGGCTCAGTGCGGCAAGCGTTACTGGTGCTGACAAATATTCCGTTCGCACTGATCGGCGGCGTCATTGCGCTGTGGCTGACGGGTGAGTACCTGTCGGTGCCCGCTTCGGTCGGCTTCATTGCGCTACTCGGTATCGCGGTACTGAATGGCGTCGTCATGCTGTCGTATTTCAATCAACTTCGCTCCCGCGGCATGCCTGCTGCGGAACTCGTCATCGAAGGCGCGCGGCGACGCTTGCGACCGGTGCTCATGACGGCCAGCATCGCGGCCTTCGGCCTGGTGCCGCTGTTGTTCGCAACTGGCCCCGGCTCGGAAATCCAGCGGCCACTGGCGATTGTCGTCATCGGTGGCCTGATATCAGCCACGCTGCTGACCCTCATCATTCTGCCGATACTTTATCGGCGCTTCGAAACCGGGGAGACACCCGCATGAGCCTGGATGAAAGCAACGAATCGCTGCTTATTCTGAACGCACCGCCGAGCCTGGAAGAGGCGCTCGTCGACTGGTTGCTGGCGCACAAACACGGCACAGGGTTCACAAGTTTTCCGGCGCAGGGCCACAGTACGCGACACGAAAATCTGAGCATTGCCGAGCAAGTCAGCGGCCGCCAGCGGCGCCAGCAGTTTCAGATTCAGATGGCATCAACCGCTGTCGATGAATTTCTGCAGGCACTGGAGTCATCCCTCGGTGGCGCCGGGATACATTTTTGGGTGCTACCGATCTCGCGCAGCGGTCGCGTCTGAGTTGGCGTCTGGCCGCTGTTACAGGAAAGCGTTGTCGAGATCGGCAATCAGGTCGTCGACGGATTCGATGCCAACCGAAAGACGAATCAGCTGATCGCTGATACCAATTTCCTTGCGCTTGTCCGCCGGCACCGAGGCGTGCGTCATGATCGCCGGGTGCTCGATCAGACTCTCAACGCCACCCAGGCTTTCCGCGAGCGCAAATATTTCGCAACGCTCAAGAAATCGCCGCGCATCTTCGAGGTCGCCTTTGATGAAGAAGGTGATCATGCCGCCAAAGCCACTCATCTGCTGCGCCGCCACGTCGTGTTGCGGGTGTGATTTCAGACCAGGATAGACGACGCTTTCGACCTTCTCGTGTCGCTCCAGCCACTCAGCGATGGCCTGCGCATTCCTGCAATGCCGTTCCATGCGCACGTCGAGCGTCTTGACGCCGCGCAATGCGAGGAAACTGTCGAACGGTCCGGCGATGGCGCCGATAGAGTTCTGCAGATAGGCAAGTTGTTCTGCGAGACCATCATCACGGGTTACAACCACACCGCCAACCATGTCGGAATGACCATTGATGAACTTGGTTGCTGAATGCATGACGATATCGCAGCCGAATTCGAGCGGGCGCTGCAGGTACGGCGTCGCAAACGTGTTGTCCACGACAACCAGGATGTCGCGATCCTTCGCCAGCGCGACGATCGCTTCGAGATCGACGACCTTGAGCATCGGGTTGGTCGGCGTCTCTACCCAGATCATGCGCGTATCGTTCGTAATGGCCGCTGCCGTCGCATCGATATCCGTCAGGTCGACGAAACTGAAACTGAGTCCGGCACTGCGCTCGCGCACGGTGCTGAAAAGCCGCCGCGTGCCGCCGTAGAGATCGTCCATCGCGACGATATGGCTGCCGCTGTCGACCATCTCAAGAATCGTGGCGGTCGCCGCCATGCCGGACGCAAACGCGAAGCCGTGAGAGCCGGATTCCAGATCGGCGACGCAGCGCTCATAGGCCATGCGGGTCGGATTCTGCGTGCGCGAATATTCATAGCCTTTGTGCTTGCCGGGACTCTCCTGCACGTAGGTCGACGTGGCGTAGATGGGCGGCATGATGGCGCCCGTCGTCGGGTCCGGCGACTGCCCGGCATGAATGGTGCGGGTCGCAAATGCGGCTTTGTGTTTGTCGTTGCTCATAGTTGTCGCCTGAGATAATTGAGTACGTCCGAACGCGTAATCAGCCCGAGAAACTCGTCGCCATCCAGAATGGCCGCATACGGCTGCACATGCAGCATTGCCACCAGGTTGTTGACGCTCGTGTCCTTGTCCAGCTTGATAAACGCCGACTCCATGGCTTCGGATACTAGCGCATTCATCAGATCCGGCTTGCCAAATACAAACTGGATAATCGCATCTTCGGTGACAACACCGACAAGCTCACCTTCATCCATGACCGGTAGCTGCGAGAAGCCGGCATTGCGCAAGCGGTTGTGCGCAGTCGTCAGCAGATCGGTAGGCCCGATCGTAATCGTGGCGCGTTCACCATGCGGCCTGCCAATCAGGTCCCGCAGGTCACCGGTTTTCTCGCGCTGGATAAAGCCCTGGTCTTCCATCCAGAAGTCGTTGTACAGCTTGGAGAGATACTTGTTGCCGGTATCGCACGCGAAGGTGACGACGTTTTTCGGCTCGGTCTGTTCGCGACAGTACTTGAGTGCCGCGGCGAGCAACGTGCCCGACGATGATCCCGCCAGAACGCCCTCCTTGCGCAACAACTCACGTGCCGCAGCGAAGGACTCAGCATCCGAAATCGCATAGGCCTGCGACACCTTGTCGAAGTCAGCGATGTCTGGAATAAAGTCCTCGCCAATACCCTCGACCAGCCAGCTGCCGCCCTCGCCGAGGACGCCGATATTAATGTAGTCCGTGAGCACCGACCCCACCGGGTCCGCCAGGATGAGGTCAACACCGGGCGCCTGTTCCGCGAGGTACTTGCCCAGCCCCGAGACCGTGCCGCTCGAGCCGACACCGAGCACGATCGCATCGAGGTCTTTTATCTGCTCAACGATTTCCGGGCCGGTCGTCTGTTCGTGCGCCAGCGGGTTGTCGGGATTGCCGAACTGGTTGATGAAATAGCCGCCGCGCTCTTCGGCGATGCGCCTGCCGAGGTCCTGGTAATACTCCGGGTGACCCTTGCCAACATCCGAGCGCGTCAACAGCACCTCGGCGCCCATGGCGCGCAGGTTAAAAATCTTTTCCTGGCTCATCTTGTCAGGCAGCACCAGGATCAGCTTGTAGCCTTTCTGCGCAGCTACCAGTGCGAGTCCGATGCCGGTATTGCCGGCCGTCGCTTCCACCAGCGTGTCGCCGGCTTTAATATCGCCACGCGCCTCGGCCTGCTCGATCATGGAGATTCCGATACGATCCTTGATGGAGCCGCCGGGATTCATGAGCTCGAGCTTGAGAAACAGGCGGCAAGGGCCGGTATCGATGTGCGTGACCTCGAGCATCGGCGTACGCCCCACCATGTCGAGGATATTGGAATAGACTTGCATGCAGACCCGGTCCATTAGTTGCAGATGAAAGTAGCCGCGAGTTTACGCGATGACTGAGCCCTTATCGATCAAAACTGTGCTGGACGACGCGACGCGCCGGATTGCTGCGGCCAGCGATTCCGCTCGCCTGGACGCGGAGCTGCTGCTGGCCAGGGCAATCGACATGCCGCGCAGCTACCTGTTCGCGCATCCCGAAGACGAGCCGGATGACGCAGCTCTTGAACGATTCGAGACCAATCTCGCGCGCCGCATTGCGGGCGAACCCATGGCCTACATTTGCGGCGAAAAGGAATTCTGGTCGATGCAACTCATGGTCACGCCTGCCACGCTGGTGCCACGACCGGAGACCGAGATCCTGGTCGACCTGGCGCTGCGGGAAATTCCGCGCCGTGGCGCATGTCGCGTGCTCGACCTCGGGACAGGCAGTGGTGCAATTGCGCTGGCGATTGCCAAAGAGCGGCCGCTTTGCGACGTGACCGCCGTCGACATCAGCGCAGACGCGCTGCAGGTCGCCATCCAGAATGCGCGACAGCTGCAGCTTGGCAACGTCCGTTTTCTGCAGGGTAGCTGGACCGAACCGGTCGCCGGGGAACGTTTCGATATCATCGTTGCCAACCCGCCGTATGTACGCGAAGACGACGCAGCACTGCAGCGACTTGGCGCGGAACCACGCGCTGCGCTGGTGTCAGGGGAGGACGGGTTGGATGCGATTCGGGTGATTCTTAGTAACGCAGGTGACATCGTGGAACCTGGCGGTTGGGTTTTCCTCGAGCATGGTTTTGAGCAGGCGGCAGACGTTGAGGCTATCTGCCTTCGGTGTGCTTGGATCGACATTCGCTGCCACAATGACTACGCTGGCCTGCCGCGGGTTACCGTGGCTCGTTCAAAAACTTCCAAAGAGATAACATGATCACTATCAAAACCAGTCATGGCGACATTGGCGTCGAGCTGTTCGAAGACGATGCGCCCATCAGTTGCGAGAATTTTCGCCAATACGTTGCCGACGGCTATTTCAACGGCACAATCTTTCACCGCGTCATTCCGAATTTCATGATCCAGGGCGGTGGCATGGATGAAAACATGTCGCAACAGCCTACCCGCGACCCGATCAAGAACGAAGCGGACAACGGCAGGAAAAATGACCGCGGCACGCTCGCCATGGCGCGCACCCAGGCCGTGGACAGCGCAACGTCGCAGTTTTTCATTAACCTGAATAGCAACGACTTCCTCAACCACGGCGGTCGTGACTTCGGCTATGCAGTCTTTGGCCAGGTTGCGAGCGGCATGGATGTCGTTGATGCAATCGCCGGCGTCAAGACGAGCAACAGCGGCATGCACCAGGACGTGCCGGTCGAACCTGTGACGATCATCGAAGTCAGCATCGACGACTAGATGAACCGGCACGCGCGCCATCATGCGCTGCCACAGGTCGGCGAGCCCGGCCAACGACGCATCGCGAATGCCACCGCACTGTTAATCGGTGTCGGTGGCATTGGCTGCGCTACCGCAAGCCATCTCGCCGCGAGCGGGGTTGGCAAGCTGGTGCTTTGCGACTTCGACACGGTGGACGAGACCAACCTCGGCCGCCAGACCTTGTATGGGCCGGCCGATGTCGGCAAGAGCAAGGCGGAGATCGCGGCGGAGCGCTTGCGTGTCATAAACCCGGATATCGACATTGTTGCCGTCGATGCACGACTGCAAGGTAATGCGCTTGCAGATGCCGTGAGCGCTGCCGACGTCGTATTGGATGCAACCGATAACTTCTCCAGTCGTTTCCAGATCAACGATGCGGCCGTCGCCGCCAGCCGCTGCCTGATTAGCGGTGCGGCGATACGATTCGAGGGCCAGGTCGCGGAGTTTGGACCTGCCTATGATGACGCACCCTGCTATCGCTGCCTCTATACCGAGGCGGACGAATCGCTTGAGAACTGTGCCGGCAACGGCGTGCTTGGCCCGGTCCCCGGAGTGATCGGCTCGATCATGGCCGTCGAAGCATTGAAGTTCCTCGCCGGAATTGAATGGCAACGCGGCACACTGCGGCTGTACGACGCCATCAGCGGCGACGTTCGCAAGTTGCGCATCGACAAACGCAGCGACTGCGAATCCTGCAGCTAGTTTTTCAGCGCGACCCTGAGGATGACTGGACCGTCGAGATTTTCCGGCAGGTTGTTATCGCGGTCGAAACGATTCCAGTGACTGTTGGCAACAAACAGCAAGTCATCACCGTGGATCGTTCCCAGCGTCGGCTCATCGAATGTATCGAGGTTGGCCGCGAGCGTGCGGCTCGCAACCACGGCCAGGCCGTCGTCCGACAGCTGCATTGCCACGACACGGTGCGGGCGAATGCCGTTTTGAATCGCGATGAGTTCATTGTTGTAGCGATACAGGCCGTCAATGCCATAGTCGCTGACAGCGTCCGGCGTCTTTAGCTTGCGGACTTCGCCATCTGCGAGGCTGACGCGGAACAAGCCGCCGTTGTAGTCAGCAACGTACAAGTGCTCAGCGCTTGCATCCAGCTCCAGCCCCTGTGGCGAGTGAAACGTTCCCGCCGCAACAAGCTCTGTAAACTCGTCGTCGCGAATGGAGTAGCGATACAGCTCGCCGCTGACGCTGTCGGTCGTGTAGATATCGCTGCCCTTGATGACCAGGTCGCCAAGAACCTGCGCGCCACCATTGTCGGGCAGCACCGCGTGCCGGCTGATCGTGCGCGTGTCGAGGTCCAGGCAGAAGAGGCCCGCAGCACCGGCAATGCTCGCATCGACCTGCGCGTATTGCGGCACAGCGGAACTGGCGAACCACAGCTTGTTGCCGACGCGGCGCATGCCGAACACGCTCCAGTAATCGTCGTGCACGCCTTCGCTGAGCACGTCGGTGTCCTTGCCCAATACGACGATAGTGCCGTGGCGGATACTGCCGAGATAGATTTCCCCGTTGCTACCGGTCGCAATGCCTTCGGGGACGAAGTCGCTGCTGCTGTAACGCCCGGCCACCGCGACCTCGCCGACCGGCTTGTCCAGCTCCGCAGTTCGGCGCTCGAATTCGGGCCACGACGGCAGCGCTTTCAATGGCGCAAATTCGTCAACATCGGCAACGCCAAAGTGTATGCGCATGTCAGCAAGCTGGCCGAGCGTCGCCATTGCCGCGGCGTAGTCTTCGTCGAGGGTCTCGGCCAGGGCCCGGTTGAACAGCGCGCCGGGAAACAAGGGTCTCGCCAGTAGCGACTTGTCCGCTGCCTGGCGCATCGCGGCATAGTCCGCGCCACGGTAGGCCTCAATGAGCTCCGCGCGCGCGTCGCCATAAGCATCCGCTTGCGCGTTGGAAACACATACCAGCAGCAGGCTGGTCAGGAATATCGTGCGTTTACGCAGCGTCCGCGGCACTGGGGTCGTATCCAAGATTCGGCGCAAGCCATCGTTCTGCTTCGACAATACTCATTCCCTTGCGTTCCGCATAACAAGCCAGCTGGTCCCGGTCGATCTTGCCGACCGCGAAGTAGCGCGCCTCGGGATGCGAGAAATAGAAGCCGCTAACCGCCGCGGTCGGGAACATCGCGTAACTCTCGGTCAGTTGCAGCCCGATGTTGGCTTCGACATCCAGCAACTCCCACAACTTGCCCTTCTCGGTGTGGTCCGGACACGCCGGGTAACCGGGCGCCGGCCGGATGCCGCGGTACGCTTCGGCAATCAACTGTTCGTTGCTGAGCTCCTCGTCACTTGCATAGGCCCAGAACTCGCGACGTACGCGTTGGTGCATGTGCTCGGCGAGGGCCTCCGCCAGGCGATCCGCAAGCGCTTTCAGCAGGATGGCGCTGTAGTCATCGTGCTGTTGCTCGAATCTTGCAACGTGTTCGTCAATGCCAATGCCAGCGGTAACCGCAAACGCGCCAAGGTAGTCGTCAAGCTCGCTTGACTGCGGCGCAACAAAATCAGCCAGGCAACCCTGCGGGTTGTCATCAGCCTTGGCGCGCTGCTGCCGCAAATGGCACAGCCGCATGAACTCCTGCTGTCGCTCGTCGCCACTGAAGAGCAGCAGGTCATCGCCAGTCGAGTTGGCGGGAAAGAAGCCGAGCACGGCGCGGGCCTGCAGCCATTTTTCGTCGATGATCTTGTCGAGCATCGCGACAGCGTCTGCGTGCAGCGCGCTGGCCGCCTCGCCGACGACCTTGTCAGTAAGTATCGCCGGAAACTTGCCGTGGAATTCCCAGGCGTTGAAGAACGGCATCCAGTCGATGTACTCGCGCAGCACGGCGAGATCGATATCGTCGAACACACGTGCGCCTGTGAAGGTCGGACGCGCCGGCTGGTAGCTGCTCCAGTCGATCTTGTGCTGGCGCCTGCGTGCTTCCTGAATGGAAAGCTGCGGCGCCAGGCGACTCTTGCCGGCATGTCGTTCGCGACGCCGCGCATTTTCCGCGCGAGTCTTCTCAATAATTGCGGCTTTCGTATCCGGCTCGACCAGGGCTTGTGCGACACCGACTGATCGTGAGGCGTCTTTGACGTAAATGACAGGCCCCTCGTATCTCGGTTCTATCTTCACCGCGGTGTGCGCCGGAGACGTCGTCGCGCCGCCAATCAGCAATGGCAAATCGAACTTCAGCCTTTGCATTTCACTGGCGACGTGCACCATCTCGTCGAGTGACGGTGTGATCAGCCCGGACAGGCCGATAATCTGCGCGCCCTCTTTCTTCGCTGCCTCCAGGATCTTCTCGCAGGACACCATGACACCCAGGTCAATGACCTCGAAGTTGTTGCACTGCAGCACGACGCCGACGATGTTCTTGCCAATGTCATGCACGTCGCCCTTGACGGTGGCCATCACGATCTTGCCGTTCGTCTTCATGCCGCCCGCCTTGCCCGCCTCAATAAACGGCACCAGGTGGCCTACTGCTTTCTTCATCACGCGCGCAGACTTGACGACCTGCGGCAGGAACATCTTGCCCTCGCCGAAGAGATCACCAACGACATTCATGCCGGACATCAACGGTCCCTCAATCACATCGAGTGGGCGATCCGTTTGCAGGCGCGCCTCCTCCGTGTCCTCAACAACGTACTCGTCGATGCCATTGACCAGCGCGTATTGCAGCCGCGCATCGACACTCTGCTTGCGCCAGGTCTTGTCCTGCTTTTTGGCCTGTACACCGGACTTCTGATCCTTGTAGCGCTCGGCAACATCAAGCAGGCGCTCGGTGCCGTCATCGCGACGATTCAGAACGACGTCTTCCACGGCATCGCGCAGATCGGTCGGCAGATCCTGGTAGATGGCCAACTGGCCCGCATTGACGATGCCCATGTCCATGCCGGCACGAATCGCGTGATACAGGAACACCGAGTGGATCGCCTCGCGCACCACATTGTTGCCGCGGAATGAGAACGACACATTGCTGACGCCGCCGCTGACCATCGTATGCGGCAGCAACTCCTTGATACGCCGCGTTGCTTCGATGAAGTCGAGGCCGTAACTCGCATGCTCCTCAATACCGGTCGCAATCGCGAAAATATTCGGATCGAAAATGATGTCGGCGGCGTCCATGCCGACAACGCCGGTGAGGATGTCGTAGGAGCGCTTGCAGATACTGACCTTGCGTTCGATCGTGTCGGCCTGGCCCTGCTCGTCGAACGCCATGACGATGACGGCCGCGCCGTAGTCACGCACCAGTCTTGCCTGCTCGATGAACTGTTCCTCGCCCTCTTTGAGACTGATCGAGTTGACGACGGCCTTGCCCTGCACGCACTGCAGGCCCGCTTCAATCACTGACCATTTCGAGGAGTCGATCATCACCGGCAGTTTCGAGACGTCGGGCTCGGCCGCGATCAAGTCCAGAAACGTCACCATGGCGCGCTCGGAATCGAGCATGCCCTCATCCATGTTGATGTCGATGATCTGCGCGCCGTTCTCGACCTGCTCGCGCGCCACCTGCACGGCGGCAGCGTAGTCATCGGCTTCAATCAGGCGACGAAAAATCGCAGAACCGGTGACGTTGCAGCGTTCGCCAACGTTCACAAACAGGTCGTCTGGACCGATGTTCAGCGGCTCCAGGCCCGACAGTCTGCAACGCACGGGCAGCTCGGGTACCGCGCGCGGAGTATGCTTGTCCACCGCAGCCTTGATTGCCGCGATGTGTTCGGGACGCGTGCCGCAACAGCCGCCTGCCAGGTTGACCAGGCCGCTGCCGGCAAACTCAGCGATAATCGCGGCCATCTCTTCGGGCGTTTCGTCGTACTCGCCAAACTCGTTTGGCAGGCCCGCATTGGGGTGCGCACTGACGCGGGTGTTCGCAATGCGCGACAGCTCTGCGACGTAGGGGCGCAATTCCTTCGCACCGAGCGCACAGTTAAGGCCGATCATGAACGGTTCTGCATGCCGCAGTGAATTCCAGAAAGCCTCGGTCGTCTGTCCCGACAGGGTGCGACCCGACGCATCGGTGATCGTCCCGGAAATCATAATCGGCAAGGTCTCGCCAGCGGCGGCGAAGCCGCGTTTCGCGCCAACGATTGCCGCTTTGGCATTGAGCGTGTCGAAGATGGTCTCGATCATGATGAAATCGACGCCGCCCTCGAGCAGCGCAATCGTGGCCTGTTCGTAAGTCTCCGCCAGCTCAGCGAAACGAATATTGCGAAAACCCGGGTCGTTTACGTCCGGGGAGATCGACGCCGTGCGGTTGGTCGGACCCAGGACACCGGCGACGTAGCGAGGCTGGCCGCTGCGCGCGGCAAAGTTGTCCGCGCATTCACGCGCAACCCGTGCCGCCGCCAGGTTAAATTCGGCCACCATCGATTCCATGCCGTAGTCGCCAAGCGATGGCGCATTCGAATTGAAGGTGTTGGTTTCGATGATATCGGCGCCCGCTTCGAGGAAACTCGAATGAATCTCCTTGATGATGTCGGGACGCGTCAGCGACAACAGATCGTTGTTGCCTTTGAGATCGCGATCCCAGTCTGCGAAGCGCCGGCCACGATAGCCGTCTTCGTCCAGTCCGTAGGCCTGGATCATCGTGCCCATCGCACCATCGAGCACGAGAATGCGCTCGTCGAGCGCCTGCATCATCGCCGCGATACGCTCGTTCCTGTTCATGCAGCCACCCTGGTCGGGCGCACGCCAAGCGCATGGCAAATCGCAACCGTCAGTTCTGAGCGATTCAGCGTGTAGAAGTGGAATTCGTGCACACCCTCGGCCTGCAATGCGCGTGCCTGTTCGATGGCAACGCTGGCGGCGATGAGCTGGCGCGTTTCGGCGTCATCTTCGAGGCCATCGAACCTGTGCGACAGCCACTCGGGAACCGTGGCGCCACAGGCGGTGGCGAAGCGCTGCAGCTGCGGGAATCGCGTGATCGGCAGGATGCCCGGCACGATTGACGACTCGATGCCCGCGGCCGCGCAACGATCACGGAAGCGAAGGTAGTAATCGGTATCGAAGAAGAACTGGGTGATCGCCCGCGATGCGCCTGCATCAAGTTTGCGTTTCAGGTTATCCAGGTCGAACGCGGCATCGACGGCCTCCGGGTGCGTTTCCGGATAGGCGGCAACCGAGATATCGAAGTCGCCAATCTTCTTCAGCCCAGCGACCAGGTCCGACGCGTAGGCGTAACCGTCAGGATGTGGCGTGTAGGCGCCGCTGTCCTGCGGTGGATCACCGCGCAGTGCGACCAGGTGGCGCACACCCATGTCCCAGTAGGTCCGCGCAATATCGTCAATCTCAGCACGGCTCGCGCCAATGCAGGTGAGGTGCGGCGCGGCCGTCAGATCGGTTTGCTGCACGATACGCTCAACGGCGTTGTGCGTACGCTCGCGGGTCGAGCCATCGGCGCCATAGGTCACCGACACGAATTCAGGCTGCAGCGGCGCGAGGCGCTCAATTGATTTCCACAGCGTTGCTTCCATCGCATCGGTTTGCGGCGGAAAGAACTCGAAGGAGACACGTATATCGTTATCGTTCATGGAACATGCTCAGGCTGCAGCAGCCGCACCTGGTGTGGCGACGGCCAGCAACCATTCAGGTTGTCGGGAGGGTATGGGTCGGGGAGTTGCCAGGCGTAGCCCGCACGCTGCCGACCAGTCGGCGAACTTCCCGACCAGTGTGCTGTGATCCTGTGCGTCACAGGCCGACAGCAATAACAGTCGACCACCGGGTCGCAACAGACGTTGCGCTTCGTTGATCGCCTGGACTGGATGCCTGGCGTCGCGCAGCACATCATCGAGAATGACGGTGTCGAATTCCTGCTCACCAAAGGGCAGCGAATACATGCTGCCCTGGCGAAGGCTGCAGTTGGGAACGCCAGCCAGCAGCAGCTCGGCTCTTGCCAGCATGCGCGCATCCGAGTCGATATCGACGCCGACGGCGCGTCGCGCTCGCGACGCCAGCAGTTTGAGGATTTTGCCCTGCCCGGATCCGACATCGAGAATATCGCCGAGCGGCGCGGCCACGGTCAGCTCGACCAGCGCACGATACAGAGATCGACTCTCGGTCTGCACAACGCTATCGAACTCAGGACCTGCCGCGGCGCGCAGCTGTTTCAGTTTTTCGAAGTCACGTTGAAACTGCGGCTCATCGGTCGGCAAAAGTGCCAGCAACTTGCGCCGCGTTGCAGCGGCCTTGCCGCGTGTCGGCACCCGGTAGTAAACGAAGTGACCGTCACGAAAGCGTTCCATCAGCCCGACCTCGCAGAGCTGCTTCAATTGCTGCGAGACCCGCGGCTGGGACTGCGCCATGACCTCGGTCAGCTCCGACACGGAACACTCGCCCAGCGAACACAGCACCACGAGCCGTGCCCGTACCGGGTCGGCTAACGCTTTGAACTGGCTGAGCAATGCCTCACTGCTGGTTAACATAAGAAAATAAGGATTTCTTTATATTTAAGCGGGGTAGTCTAACACAAGAACGAACAATGTCAGCACGCGTAACCGCGGAAAAGGCACAACCCGCACCAGGAAAATGCTGACCGTCGACTGGAAAAAGGGCCCCCGAACACACCAACAGGAGGCTGGCCATGAGCGGAGATAGCCCGATGCCCGCACTAAGCAGGCTGGCAGTGGACCGGGAGTGCTTTATCGAAAATAAAGCGCAGCGCAGCGAGCCATTTCGATAAAGCACTCCCGGGCCGCGGCCAGCCGGAAATCGGCAGTCAACAGCCGGAAGCGGGAAGCGGGAAGCGGGAAGCGGGAAGCCAAGAAGGCTAACGCGCGTTACTGAACGGAGTCAGGCCCGTCGACAACGTTGTCCGCAAACAACCGTGACACATCGACTGCATCGAAATTGCGCTGCACGCGACAGTATTCGCACACCACTTCAATGATGCCGCGCTCTTCGAGCAACTCCTCCATGTCAGCGCGCCCCAGCATCTGCAGCGACTGCTCGGCTCGCTCATTGGTGCACGGGCAATGAAAACGCACCATCTTCGGCTCGTACACACGCACGTCGTCCTCGGCGAACAGCTTGCCCAGCAGCGCGATGCCGGCGTCACCGTCAAAGTCGGACAACGACAGCGTCTCGGCGACGAAGCCAAGGCGCTTCCAGTCATCTTCATTAATAGCGTCGCGATCCGGCATCTGTTGCAGTAACAAGCCGCAGGCATTGTCGCCGTCGGCGACCAGGACGATGTGGCTTGGCACCTGCACGGAGCGATCAAAGTAATTCTGCAGACTGGCCGCCAGCGAGCGGCGATCAATTTCCACGATGCCCTGGTAGGGCCGGTCACCGTTGTCCACGGTGATGGCGCAGTGTGCAACTTGTGCAAAGTCCGCGAAATCCTGCGCTGGAATGCTGTCATCGACGGACGCGAGACCGCGCATCGCCAGATCATCGGAACATTGTAT
Organism: uncultured Gammaproteobacteria bacterium; assembly: GCA_963698425.1. Classification (GTDB taxonomy): domain Bacteria; phylum Pseudomonadota; class Gammaproteobacteria; order Steroidobacterales; family Woeseiaceae; genus UBA1847. The sequence goes on from CAVOQR010000010.1 coordinate 395,502, forward strand.
GACCAGCATGCGCAGTGCACCTTCGCCCTGGATCTGCAGCGTTGCCGAACCTTCGAATTTAAGGCTTCGCGCAATCAGGCCAGTTGCCGCCGCCGCGTGGCCGAGGGTGTCCCGTACCAGGGGCGTGTAGTCGTGGCCCTGCTGCATGCGCTGCCACGATGCGGACAGCTGTATCAACGAGCCGCGCACGGGCAGCGACTCAAAGACGAATGAAATGACGCTATCGGCAGACATCAGAACGAGAAGTCCGCCTACTCGGCAAGCTTGGCCTTCAACATGGCATTAACCTGCCCCGGATTCGCCTTGCCCTGAGTCTCTTTCATGACCTGGCCGACGAAGAAGCCAATCAGCTTGTCCTTGCCGCTCTTGTACTCGGCAACCTGCGACGGGTTGGCTGCGATGACCTGCGCCACCACGGCTTCGATCGCCGAGTCGTCTGTAATCTGCTTCAGCCCTTTGGCCTCGATGATGTCATCGGCACTGCCCTCGCCGGCCCACATCGCCTCAAACACTTCCTTGGCGATCTTGCCGGAGATCGTGTTGTCTGCAATGCGGCTGACGAGGCCAGCAAGATCTGTCGCGGCAATGCGGCTGTCCGCAATATCCAGTCCGTCGCGATTAAGGGCGGCGGCCAGGTCGCCCGTGACCCAGTTGGCCACAATCTGCGGCTTCGCCTCGGTCGCGGCAACGACTGCCTCGAAATAGTCCGCGACGGCGCGACTGGCGCAAAGGATGGCGGCATCGTCTGCCTTCACCGCGTAGTCACGGCTGAATCGCTGCTGCTTGGCATCCGGCAATTCGGGCAAGCTCTTTCTTACTGCCTCAATGTAGTCCGCCGAAATTTCGACGGGCAACAGGTCGGGGTCCGGAAAGTAGCGATAGTCGTTGGCTTCTTCCTTGCTGCGCATCGAGCGCGTCTCGTCCTTGTCGGAGTCATACAGGCGCGTTTCCTGCACAACCGTGCCACCGTCTTCGAGCAGCTCAATCTGCCGCTCAACCTCGAAGTTGATCGCGCGCTCGACAAAGCGGAACGAGTTCAGGTTCTTGATTTCGGCGCGCGTACCGAGCTCTTCCTGAGCAAACGGCCTGACGGAAACATTGGCGTCACAGCGGAATGAACCTTCCTGCATGTTGCCATCGGAGATCCCGAGGTAACGCACGATCGTGTGAATCTTGCGCATGTAAGCGACCGCATCTTTCGCGGACCGCAGGTCGGGCTCCGAGACAATCTCCAGCAGCGGCGTGCCGGCGCGATTCAGGTCGATACCGGAGTTTCGGTCCAGGCCTTCATGAATCGACTTGCCGGCGTCTTCTTCAAGATGCGCCCGCGTTATACCGATGCGTTTCTCGCCGCCATCACCGTCCGCAATGAAGAGTTCGCCGTGCTCGACAATCGGCAGTTCGTACTGGCTGATCTGATAGCCTTTCGGCAGATCAGGGTAGAAATAATTCTTGCGCGCAAATACTGACCTTGGCGCCACCGTCGCATTAACGGCGAGGCCGAACATCGCCGCCATGCGCACGACTTCCTCGTTCAGCACCGGCAGTACGCCCGGATAGCCGAGATCGACCAGGCAGGCCTGGGTGTTCGGATCGGCACCGTAAGCCGTTGATGCACCAGAGAAAATCTTGCTGTTGGTCGCAAGCTGCGTGTGAATTTCCAGGCCGATGACGACTTCCCACTGAGAACTCATTCGAAGTCCTCCGGGCATGCCTCATGCCAGTCAGTTTGCTGCTGGTACTGATGTGCCGCGCGCAGCAACACTTCTTCACCGAAATGCGGACCCACGAGGTGCAGACCGACCGGCAGGCTGTCGACAAAGCCGCACGGAACAGACATGCCGGGCAGACCCGCCAGGTTGGCGCCGATCGTATAGATGTCGTTGAGGTACATGGTGATCGGATCGTCGGTCTTGTCGCCGAGCTTGAACGCCGGTGTCGGTGTGGTCGGCCCGGCGATGACATCAACATCGCTGAATGCCTTGCGGAAGTCATCGGCGATCAACTGGCGCACTTTCTGCGCCTGCAGATAGTACGCATCGTAGTAACCGGCAGACAGCACATAGGTTCCGGTCATGATGCGGCGTTTAACCTCCGCACCAAAACCCTCACCGCGGCTGCGGCAATAGAGGTCGAACAGGTCCTCCGGGTCCTTTGCCCGGTGTCCAAAGCGCACGCCATCGAAACGCGACAGGTTGGAGGAGCATTCCGCCGGCGCAACGACATAGTAAGTCGGTACTGACAGGTCGAGATTCGGCAGGTCGACCTCGACCAGCACAGCGCCCTGTGACTCGAGCACCTTGAGCGCCTCTTTAACGGCATTGCCGGTGTGCTCCTCGAGACCCGCATCGAAGTGCTGTTTCACGATGCCGACCCTGAGCCCCTTGAGCGAGCCACCAAGAGCGGCAAGGTAGTCAGGCACCTCCTTCTGGATCGAGGTCGAGTCACGCGGGTCAAATCCCGCCATGACGCCCAGCATCAGCGCCGCATCTTCTGCGCTGCGGGTGATGGTGCCGGCCTGGTCGAGGCTCGAGGCAAACGCAATCATGCCGTAGCGGGACACGCGCCCATAAGTTGGCTTCAAGCCAACGGTGCCGGTCAGCGCCGCCGGCTGGCGAATCGAGCCGCCGGTGTCGGTCGCGGTCGCAACCGGCGTCAGCCGCGCGGCAACGGCCGTTGCCGAACCGCCGGACGAGCCGCCCGGCGAGTAGTCGAGCTCCCAGGGATTGTGGACATTGCCGAAGAAACTGGTTTCGTTCGACGAGCCCATCGCAAATTCGTCCATGTTCGTCTTGCCCAGCATGACGGCACCGGCGTTCTGCAGCCGCTCGACCACGGTAGCATCGTAGGGCGATACGAAATCCTGCAGCATTTTCGAGCCGCAGGTGGTCAGCACGTCGCGGGTGCAGAAGATATCCTTGTGCACGATTGGCAGACCGTTTAGTACACCGGCGTTGCCCGCAGCGCGCGCAGCATCTGCGCGTTTTGCTGCGTCGAGCGCGCGCTCACCGGTAATGGTGATAAAAGCATTGAGCTTGTCGTTGTGCGTCGCAATGCGCTGCAGCAGCGCGCTGGTCACCTCCACCGAGGTGAAATCGCCTGCATCGAGGCCTTTTGCCAGCTGCAGCAGTGATTTCTGGTGCAATTCGGCCATCACTCGATCACCTTCGGCACCAGGTACAGGCCATCGGCGACGGCGGCCGCGTTTTCCTGCACGTGATCACGATCGTTGGCCTCGGTGACCTCATCCGCGCGTAAACGCTGGGTCTCGTGCAGCGGATGGGCCATGGGCACCACATCGTCGGTATCCGCCTGAGACAGCTGATCGACGAAATCGACGATCCGCGACAGCTTGTCGACGGTCTCAGCGAACTCGTCATCGGCTAATTTGAGTCGCGCCAGCATCGCAATGTGCTGGACCTGATCTTTATCGAGAGACACGGTTTTGACCCGGGTTTTTGTGGTAAAAAAAACTGCCCTGTTGGCAAGCGGCCGCAATGATACACGGCGCCTTGTGCAATGTCCTGTGCATTGTTAGATTACGCCGTTAATTTCCTTCGGTGAGACCACACCCCACATGTTCAAAAACATTCTGGGTTATTTCTCCAACGATCTGTCGATCGATCTTGGCACAGCCAACACGCTTATTTACTCGCGCGGTCACGGAATCGTGCTCAATGAGCCGTCAGTCGTCGCAATTCGCGAGGACACCGGCCGCGGCGGACGCGTGGTCGAAGCCGTTGGCGCCGAAGCCAAGAACATGCTGGGTCGCACGCCGGGCAACATTACGGCCATCCGGCCGCTGAAAGACGGCGTAATCGCCGACTTCACGGTCACCGAGAAAATGCTGCAGCACTTCATCCGCAAGGCGCATTGCACGCGCTATTTTCGCCCCAGCCCGCGGGTGCTCATCTGTGTGCCTTACGGCTCAACGCAGGTGGAGCGTCGCGCCATCCGGGAATCGGCCGAGGGCGCAGGCGCCCGAAAGGTGCACCTGATCGATGAACCGATGGCTGCTGCGATCGGCGCAGGCATGCCCGTGCATGAGGCGCGCGGCTCGATGGTTCTGGATATCGGTGGCGGCACCTCGGAAGTCGCGGTTATCTCGCTCAACGGCATCGTTTACGCAGCGTCAGTCCGAATCGGTGGCGACCGCTTCGACGAAGCCATCACCAACTATGTGCGACGCAACTACGGCATCCTGATCGGTGAGGCAACCGCAGAACGCATCAAGCACGAGATCGGCTCTGCGTTCCCGGGCCAGGAAGTGCGGGAGATTTCGGTCAAGGGTCGCAACCTGTCGGAAGGCGTGCCGCGCAGTTTCACGCTGAACAGCAATGAGATTCTCGAAGCACTGCAGGAACCGCTGCAGGGTATCGTCGGTGCCGTTAAGGAAGCGCTCGAGCAGACACCGCCGGAACTGGGTGCCGATGTCGCCGAACGCGGCATCGTGCTGACGGGTGGTGGCGCCATGCTGCGGGATCTCGACAAGTTGCTTATGGAAGAAACCGGCTTGCCGGTCGTTATTGCCGATGATCCATTGACCTGTGTTGCCCGTGGTGGCGGCCGCGTTATCGAACTGATTGACGAGCATGGCACCGCTGTATTCGGACTGGACTAGGCACGGGCCTGAATGGGCGCCAAAGGCAGTAGCAGCCCCACACGAATCCCGGCGTTGGGGGCGCGCGCCATCACGTTGGTCTTTCTCAGTATCCTCCTGATGTATCTCGACAATCGGGACAATCATCTCGATACGGTGCGCAACACGATCGGCGTCGCGATGTACCCGGTACAACTTGTCGTCGACGCGCCCGCCAGGCTGTTTGGCTGGGCACGCGAGGCCAGCAGCAGCCGCGATGCGCTGCACCTCGAAGTCAACCGGCTGAAAGCCGAGCGTCTGTTGACCAACGCTCGCCTGCAGCGCATGACCGCACTCGAAGCAGAGAATGACCGATTGCGTGATTTGCTCGACGCACGCGAACGCGTTCGCGATGTGATCCGTGTTGCGGAAATCCTCTCGGTGGATGCCGACCCCTACAAGCACAATCTCATTATCGGTATCGGCAGCAACGACGGCGTGTACGACGGCCAGGCCATTGTCGATGCCAACGGCGTCGTCGGCCAGGTCATCGAGACCGGGCTGATGACCGCCCAGGCGATCCTGATCAGCGACAGCAACCATGCGTTGCCGGTCATGGTGAACCGCAACGGCCTGCGCACCGTCGCCATGGGAACCGGCGAAATCGATCGCCTCGACCTGCCGTTCCTTGCCAACAACGCCGACATTCGTCAGGGTGACCTGCTGGTCACCTCTGGCCTCGGCGGCCGCTTTCCGGCCGGCTACCCGGTTGCTGTCGTTACAACCGTCAACCGCATTCCGCAGGAGCCGTTCGCCGATGTCTCGGCAACACCAGCCGCGACGCTGGGCCAGGTGCGCGAAGTGATGTTGATCTGGTCCGGACCGGAGGAAGACGAATGAGTCGCGAGCGCGCATCCCGGCGGTTGCCGGTGTTGGGCACCATCCTCGTGGCATTGATGCTTACGATCGTGCCGTTGCCGGCAGGCATCGAGCCGTTCCGGCCTGACTGGATCGCGTTAACACTGATCTTCTGGGCCATGCAGTTACCGCGCACGTGGAGCATCGGCTCTGCGTGGCTGGTCGGCATCGTGCTCGACGTTGCGCAGGGTACTCTGCTCGGACAGCACGCGCTGGCGCTGGCTGTGATCGTGTATATGACGGTGCGTGCACACCTGTTGATGCGCGTCTTCCCGTTGCTGCAACTGACCGCAACCATCTTTGCGTTGCTCAGCCTGTACCAGTTCCTGCTGTTCTGGATCAACGGCGTTGCCGGCGTAACCGCACCAGCGATCAGCTATTGGGCGCCGGTTGTCAGCAGCACGCTGCTGTGGCCATTCGTGTTTATATTCCTGTCCGGCGTGCGCTACCGTGCTCGCGCGGGAGGCTAGCGGAGCAGCAAGATGAGCCTGCTCTCCCCGATCAAAGACCATCATTCCGAACGTCGTCTGTTTATTGGAAGGGTCGTTCTCGCGGTCGTATTCGCTTCTATCGCGCTGAGTATTGTCATCGCACGACTCGTGCAGCTGCAGGTCATCGACTACGACCACTTCATGGCCCGCTCGCAGGGCAATCGCGTTCGCATGGAGGCTGTTGCACCCATCCGCGGACTTATTTTCGATCGCAAAGGGCGCATCGTCGCCGAGAACCTGCCGGCCTATCAGCTTGAGCTGATACCGGAGCAGGTAGACGACCTCGAAGACACGCTGCGGCGCCTCGCAGAGCTGGGCTCGATCGCCGCGGAAGACATTCCACGATTTCTCGATCTGAGCAGCAACGGGCCGCGCTTCAAGCCGGTCACCCTTAACCTGCGCCTGACCGACGACGAGATCGCCAATTTTGCAGTGCAGCGACCGCGCTTTCCTGGCGTGGATTTTCAGCCGCGCCTGATTCGTCACTACCCCGATGGTGCAGCAGTGGCGCACGCCGTTGGCTACGTCGGTGCCCTGAATACCGAGGACCTGCAGCGCGTCGACCCGTCCCGCTATGCCGGCACCTCACACGTCGGCAAGACTGGCATCGAGGCCAGCCGCGAACCCGAGCTGCACGGCGACTCCGGTTTTCAGCACGTGGTCACTAATGCGCGCGGTCGGCAGGTGCCGGGTGAATCGCGCAATTTGGCAGACTCATTGCCGGCTGACGAGACGCCGGAGCCCGGACACAATGTTTACCTCACCATCGATCTCGAGTTGCAGCAACTCGCGAACGACCTGATGGCTGACAAACGCGGCGCTGTCGTCGCCATTGATCCATGGAATGGCGAGATTCTCGCATTCGTCAGCGCGCCATCGTTCGACCCGAATCAGTTCGCCGTGGGCATGACGACAGCCGAGTACGCCACGGTGCTGAACGATCCTGATCGACCACTGTTTAGTCGCGCGGTGCGCGGTACCTATCCGCCCGGCTCAACCATCAAGCCGATGCTGAGCCTTGCCGCGCTTGCGACAGGCGCCACCAACCTGACGCGCAAGACTGTCTGTCGCGGCTTTTTCACACTCCCCAACAATACCCACCGCTATCGCGACTGGAAGCCCGAAGGGCATGGCTCCGTCGATCTGCATGACGCGATCACGCAGTCCTGTGACGTCTATTTTTACGAAATCAGTAACGAGCTCGGCATCAATCGTATGCACGACTACCTGGATCAGTTCGGGCTCGGCAGGAAGACCGGTATCGACATCAGTGGCGAACGCGCTGGCATCGTTCCGTCGACCACCTGGAAGCGCAATAACTTTTCCACGCGCGAGCAGCAAAAATGGTATGACGGAGAAACGATCATCGCGTCGATCGGCCAGGGCTTCATGCTGGCGACACCTCTGCAACTCGCCGGCGCCGCGGCTGCAATGGCCACCCGCGGCACGCTCTATCAGCCGCACATGATCGCAGCTATCGAGGATCCGGTCAGCGGCGAGCGCACCTTGACCAGTCCGGTCGTCGCCGGGCATGTCGACATCGACAACGAGTTCTACTGGGAATACGTTATCGGTGCGATGAATGACGTCATGCAACATCCCCGTGGCACGGCGTATGCCACCGGACGTGACGCGCCGTACACCATGGCTGGCAAGAGCGGCACCGCGCAGGTGTTCTCGGTCGCGCAGGAAGACGAGTACGACGAAGAAGAGATTTCGGAACGACTGCGTGATCACGCGTTGTTCATCGCGTTTGCCCCGGTCGAGAACCCGCGCATCGCGGTTGCGGTCGTGGTTGAGAATGGCTCCAGCGGCAGCCGCGTTGCCGCGCCAATTGCGCGCGCAATCATGGACAGGTACCTGGGATTCGACGATGCGACTGAGTGACACGCAGAGACTGCTGATGCCCGGGCCGGCGCCGCTGTCGAGCTTCGGCATGCTGTTGCAGCGCCTGCACATCGATGGGCCGCTGCTGACCGGCGTGCTGCTCATTTGCGCATTTGGTCTCGTGGTTCTGTACAGCGCGGTCGGAGAAAGCACGCGATTGCTGACCAACCAGGTCATCCGCCTCGGTGTCGCAATCGTGGCCATGCTGATTGCGGCACAGGTGTCGCCGGACATCCTCCGGCGCTGGACGCCGTGGGCATTCCTCGCGGGCCTGGTACTGCTGATCATGGTGCTCGTCGCTGGTGATGTGGGCGGCGGCGCGCACCGCTGGCTCGACATTGGCGTGCGTTTCCAGCCCTCGGAGGTCATGAAGCTCGCCGTGCCAATGATGGCCGCCTGGTACATCCATGACCGCAGCATCCCGCCGCGCGCCAGTCACCTGCTGGTGCTCGCGATCATCATCGCGTTGCCGTCGCTGCTGATTGCGCGACAACCGGATCTCGGCACCTCGCTGTTGATCGCGGCATCCGGAGTGATCGTCATTATGCTCGCCGGACTTTCCATACGGCTGATGATTGCGATGGGCGTGATGGCCATACCGGGCGCCATGGTGCTCTGGACCTTCATGCAGGACTACCAGAAGCAGCGTGTACTGACGTTGCTGAATCCGGACAGCGATCCGCTCGGCGCCGGCTACAACATTATCCAGTCAAAAATTGCGATCGGATCCGGTGGCCTGTTCGGCAAGGGCTGGACCAATGGCTCGCAGGCACAGCTCGAGTTCCTGCCGGAGCGCAACACCGACTTTATTTTCGCCGTGCTCGGTGAAGAGTTCGGTTTGTATGGCGTGCTGACATTGCTGGCGTTGTACGTTTTCGTTATCGGTCGCGGTCTCTATATTGCAATATCAGCGCATGACACCTATTCGCGCCTGCTCGCCGGCTCCATCAGCCTGACGTTCTTTGTGTACGTGTTCGTGAATACCGCCATGGTTACCGGCCTGGTGCCGGTGGTGGGCGTACCGTTGCCACTGGTCAGCTTCGGCGGCACATCAATGGTGACGCTGCTGGCGGGATTCGGTATTCTCATGTCGATACACTCGCACCGGAAATTACTCCCCCACTAATGACAGCAAGACTTCTCGCCTGGGCCGCCCTTAGTCTTTGCCTTCTCAACGCAGCGCATGCCATCGATACCGATCGCAACGATGTCAGCGCCTTTATCGATGAGATGGTGAATGAACACGGCTTCGACCGCGCCGAACTGGTAGACGTGCTCGAGGGCGCGATCGTTAAGCAGCCGATACTCGACGCCATTTCGAAGCCCGCTGAAAAGAAACTGACGTGGGCCGAATACCGCAAGATCTTCATTACGCCCGAGCGCATTAATGCCGGCGCGTCGTTCTGGCGTGAGCACAGCAGTCTGCTGCAACGCATCAGTGAGGAAAGCGGCGTATCGATCGAGATGATTGTCGGCATCATCGGCGTGGAAACGTATTTTGGACGCATTACCGGTAAGCATCGGGTGCTGGACGCGCTAACGACGCTCGCTTTTGATTACCCGCCCCGCTCGAGTTTTTTCCGCAGGGAGCTGCAGCAATACCTGTTGCTGGTACGTGAGGAAGGCCTGGACGCTGCAGACGCAACCGGCTCCTACGCGGGCGCCATGGGCCGCCCGCAATTCATGCCGTCGAGCTTCAGGGCGTATGCAGTCGACTCAACCGGCGACGGCAAAAGAGATATCTGGAACAACTGGGCTGATGTCGCCGGCAGCATTGCCAACTACTTCCTGCGTCATGACTGGAACCCAGGCGAAGAGGTTGTTTCCCGGGCCACCCTGAGCGGCCAGTGGAAAGGTGACGCGCCAAAGCCCGCCAATACGCTGAACGCCGCCGACACGGTCGGCTCGCTGAGCAAGAAGGGTGTGGTGTTCGCGACTGAACTCGGAAGCGAGCGCAAAGCGCAACTGCTGACCTATGAAGGCGCAGACGGCATCGAACACTGGGTCGGCTTCGACAACTTTTTCGTCATCACACGTTACAACCGCAGTGTCATGTATGCACTCGCCGTGCACCAGCTGGGGCTCGAGATTGCGGCCGAGGTAGCCAGCAATGAGTAGTCGCGTGTTGCATGCGTCGCTGCTGCTGATCTGTGGCTTGACGCTCGCAGGCTGCGCGGCGACGAAACCCAAAGACGGCCCGCCCAGAGGCGGCAGCAACAACATTCCCGACCTGCCCGGCGACGCGGTACCGCGACCGGAGCCTGTGAGCAAGTACGGCAATGGCCCGGTCTACGAGGTGCTCGGCAAACGCTACACGGTCATGCCCTCGGCGTATGGCTACAACGAACGTGGCGTCGCCTCCTGGTATGGCAAGAAGTTTCACGGCAACCTGACCTCCAACCGGGAGGTCTATGACATGTACGGCATGACCGCAGCTCACAAGACACTGCCGCTACCCACCTTCGTCGAGGTCCGCAACCTGCGCAACAACAAGACCATTGTCGTGCGCGTCAATGACCGTGGCCCGTTCGTACACAATCGCATCATCGACCTTTCCTATGCCGCCGCGCTGAAGCTCGACATGGTCAAGGATGGCACCAGCCTGGTCGAAGTCACGGCGATCAATTTCGAAGAGTTGCCGCGGGATGTTCCGGTTCGCAACACGACCCCGGCGGAACCCGACATGCCCGCCACGGTAAGTGAACCGTCATTCGCGGACACCAATGTCGTCTACGCCCAGGTGGGCGCGTTTGGCAGTCGCGAGAACGCGCAGCGCAGACTCGACCTCATCCAGCAGTCCGGCATCCGCAATTCGCGCATTCATGAAGACCGCAGCGGCGCCAACCTGTTGTACCGGGTGCGCATCGGCCCGATTCGCGAGGTCCTGCAATACGACCTGCTGGTCGAAGAGCTCGGCAATCTCGGCATCGAAGAGCCGTACCTCGTTACGGAATAGGCGGCCCGTTGCGGTCGCACCTGCAAAAGCGGTTAGAATACCGGCCAATTCTGACTACGCCATCCCGAGGACACATGTCGCTGTACCGTTTTTCTATCGCTTTCCTGCTTCTGACGATGTTGTGCACAACGATCGCCAGTGCCCAACAGCCCCGCCCGACCCCCGCAGCGCCGGTGATAGGCGCAAAAAGCTACCTCCTGATCGATGCCACAACCGGCCATGAGCTCGCGTCGCTGGACCCGGACGCCCAGAACCCGCCAGCCAGCCTGACCAAGCTCATGACCGAGTATGTCGTGTTCTCCGCGCTGCGCGATGGCCAGATTACGATGGAGGACGAGGTCACCGTCAGCGAGAAAGCCTGGCGCATGGAAGGCTCGCGCATGTTTATCGAAGTCGGCAAGCAGGTGAAGGTCGAAGACCTGCTGATGGGCATGATCGTGCAATCCGGCAATGACGCGAGCGTCGCGCTGGCGGAGCATGTTGCGGGCTCTGAATCGGTATTCGCCGAAATGATGAACCAGCAGGCGCAACAGATCGGCATGCTCTCATCACACTTTGTCAACGCGACTGGCTTGCCCGACGAGAATCACTACACGACCGCGCGTGACCTGGCTACGCTTGCCCGTCGCATGGTCCAGGACTTCCCCGAGTACTACAAAATGCATTCGGTCAAGGAATTCACCTACAACGATATTCGCCAGCCGAACCGCAATGCACTGCTGTGGAGAGACCCCACGGTTGACGGCTTGAAGACCGGCCATACGGACGAAGCAGGCTACTGCCTGGTCGCATCGGCCGAACGCGACGGCATGCGTGTGGTTTCTGTCGTCATGGGCACGGCGAGTGAAAAGGCGCGCGCGACTGGCAGCCAGGCACTCATCAACTATGGCTTCCGCTTCTTCGAGACGCGCCTGTTGTTCAAGGCCGGCCAGGAAATATCGACAGTGCGTGTGTGGAAATCGGCGCACGAGACATCGGCTCTTGGCGTTACGGACGACTTGTACATCACGGTACCGCGCGGCTCCTACGACAAGCTCGAGTCCACGCTGGATGTACCGGCCATCGTCGAGGCGCCTTTGGCAACCGGCCAGCCGGTCGCCTACCTGAAGGTCAGTCTGCAGGGCGAACAGCTGTTGAATCAGCCGCTGCGCGCGATCGAGGACAATCCGGTCGGCAGTATCTGGCAACGACTCAGCGACAGCGTCAGTCTCTGGTTCGAATAGGGCCGAACGATGAGTGAAGAATCCCTGCTGGAGTTTCCGTGCAGCTTTCCGATCAAGGCGATGGGGCGCGACACGCCGGAGTTTCATGCCACGGTGCGCGCGCTGATTGAAGAACACACCGGGCCGCTGGACGACGACGCCATACAGAGCGCGCTGTCGAAGAATGGCAACTTCGTTTCGATTACTGTGACTGTGATGGCGCAAAGTCAGCAACAGCTCGATGATATCTATCGCGCCATTTCTGCCCACGATGACGTGCTGATGGCGCTGTGATCGAGACGCGCGATCTTGGCTTGACCAGCTACGAGCCCGTGTGGCGCGCGATGCAATCGTTCACTGATGATCGAGATGAACAGACAGCGGATGAGCTCTGGTTCTGCGAACACCAGCCGGTATTTACGCTCGGCCTGAATGCCAAAAAGGAACACCTGCTCGCACCGGGAGATATTCCGGTCGTACAAATTGACCGCGGCGGCCAGGTGACCTACCACGGCCCGGGCCAGTTGATGATCTACCCGCTGATCGACCTGCGGCGCGCCAAGCTGGGCGTGCGCGACCTGGTGACGGCGCTGGAACTCTGCGTGGTTGATCTTGCCGCCGAGTACGGGGTTGCAGCCGCGCCGCGCAAAGACGCGCCGGGTGTATACGTTGATGGCACCAAGCTCGCCAGCGTCGGCTTGCGAATACGCCGCGGTGCGAGCTTTCATGGCATGGCACTGAACGTTGATGTTGACCTCGAGCCGTTCTCGCGCATAAACCCCTGCGGCTACGCCAACCTGCAAATGACAGACCTGAAGCGTCTCGGCGGCGATTCAGACCTTGCAGTCGTGCGCGAAAAAGTGGGCGCGTATCTGCTGCAGCGCCTGGGCTTCGTTTAACGCCTAGGCTTCGTTTAACGCGGCGAGTCGTTCGGGTGTGCCAACATCCTGCCAGACGCCGGCGTAAATCGAACCACCCAGCCTGCCCTCGTCGGCGGCCTCGCGCATCAGGGGCACGACCGAGAAGCGCCCTGCTTCACAACCTGCGAAGAACTCCGGTCGATACACAGCGAATCCTGCATAGGTCAATTTCGGCGCTGCCGCGTTGCGGACTTTGCCATCGAGCAGATCGAAGTCACCTTGCGGACGAAAAGCAGGCTTCGGCACCAGCACAAGGTGGCCGGATTCCGCGTCGGACAGCGTGATGTCCGGCAACGGCATGTCAGTGAAGATGTCCGCATTGATCACGATAAACGGTTCGTCGCCGAGCATGGGCAGCGCTCGATGTACGCCGCCGCCGGTCTCGAGGATGTCATCGCCCTCCGGACTGTAGACAACGCGCAGCCCATAGCGTTTGCCACAACCAACGTACTGCATGATTTGCTCGCCCAGCCAGCCGAGATTGATGACGACGGTTGCAACCGAAGCCTTTGCCAGGCGCTCAAGGTGATAGTCAATGAGTGGCCTGCCGCGTACCTCGACCAGCGGCTTCGGCGTATTGCTGGTAATTGGCTGCAGACGCTCACCTTTGCCGGCGGCCAGCAGCATCGCGATCATTTGCGCGCTTCCAGACCGGGCAATACGCGCGTTTGCAGCAACTCAAGCAGTGGCTGCAGCGCTTCGTAACGGGGTGCCACGTCAATGATGTAACTCAGGGCCCGCGGAATATCCTGCATGTAGCCGGACTTGCCGTCGCGCAGGTTGAGCCGCGCGAAAATCCCGGCCGCTTTCAGGTGACGTTGCACGCCCATGATCTCAAACTGGCGCAGGAACTGCTGTTCCTCAACCTGCTGTTGCAGCGCCTGCGGCAATTGCGAGCGAAACTCGAGCGCCCATGTGCGCACCCGGTCTGCGGGCCACTTGATATAGCAATCCTTGAGCAGCGATACGATGTCATAGGTTAGCGGTCCCTCTACCGCATCCTGGAAATCGAGGATGCCGGGGTTGTCGTCATCGGTCACCATCAGGTTGCGCGAATGATAGTCGCGGTGCACAAACACCTGCGGTTGCTCCAGCGCATTCCTCACCAGCAGTTCGCACGTTGCCTGCCAGCACGCTTCATCGTGATCGCTGAACTCAATACGCAGGCAGGTGCCACAAAGCCAGTCGCGGAACAGCGCAAGCTCGAAACGCAACAAGTCCTCATCGTAGGGTGGCAGCAGTGCCTGGTAAGCGGTTCCCTTGCGCTGCATGGTAGCCAGCGCCTTGATCGCATCTGCGTAGAGCTTTGCTGCGCGATCAGGGGCAGCCTGCAGCGCATCCAGATACTGGGTGTCGCCAAGGTCCGTCAACCTGAGGAAACCCTGTTCGAGGTCGGCATCGATGATTCGCGGACTGTTGAGCTGCATCGCTTCGAGGTACCCCGCAACGCGGACGAACGGCAGGCTATCCTCCTTCTCCGGCGGTGCATCCATGAGGATAAAACTCTCGACATCGTTCTGCAGCCGGAAGTAACGACGAAAAGAGGCATCGCCCGATGCAAGCGTCAGCTTGCCTCCGGGCAATGGGTCCGTCGTCGAAAGCCAGGTTTTTAGATCATCAAGCCGCAATTGAAGCCCCTTCAAAACTGTGCGAAGGTAACAAATACCAATGCCCGATGACATCCCGGCTTGACCTCCAGATACCTGATTACCGCTTGCGCCCTGTTTGCCGTGCCTTACGCGCACGGCCAGGAGCCGCTTGCCTGCGATACCTCGCTGCGTGGTCCTGCTGTGGGCGAGATGCAATCCAGCGACGAGCTGGCGGACGAGCGTACGATCGAATTCGAGGCGGGCCGCGTCGAAGCGCAGCTCGGCGATTCGCCAACAGCGCGACTCAGTGACGGCGTCCTGGTAAGAAGCGGCAGCAAACTCGCAGGCGCCGACACCGCGCGCTATGAACCGGCCAGTCAGGCTCTCGTGCTCGAAGGCAATGTGCGTTATGCCGATGATGGCACCGAGGTTGCCAGTGATGTCGCAGAATTCTCCTACGGTTCCGGGCGCGTGCGCTTCCAGGGCGCGCAATTTTCTCTCGGTACGAACAATGCACGCGGCAACGCAGACAACGTAGTTATCAGCGACGCTGGCGGACTTGAGCTCGACAACGTCAGCTACACAACCTGTCCGCCCGGCAGCAATGACTGGCTGTTGCAGGCGAAGTCCATTGATCTCGACACCCGCTCAGGGATCGGCACCGCCAAGGGCATCAAGCTGCGTTTCCAGGGCGTACCCGTTTTGTACGCACCGCGCCTGTCGTTTCCGCTCAGCGATGCGCGCAAGTCTGGCCTGCTGGCACCGGAGATTGGCAGCACCAGCCGCAGCGGCAACGAAATCGTACTGCCGATCTACTGGAACATCGCGCCGAACTACGATGCGACATTTACGCCCCGCCTGTTGACGGATCGCGGTTTGCAGCTGCAAACCGAGTTCCGCTACCTGACGGCGAAAAACGAAGGCGTGGCGCAGGCCGAGTACCTTCCGGATGACAGCCTGGTTGACGACGCACGCTATCAGCTTCGCTACGTGCACAAGACAGAATTCGACAGCGGCTGGCGCAACCAGATCCACCTCCGGGAGGTGTCCGACAGCCAGTATTTTGAAGACCTTGGCGGCAGCCTCAGCAGCTCAAGCATTACGCACCTCGACCGCAATGTGCGCTTCGACTACCGCACGGATACGCTGCTGCTGTTTGCGCAAGCGCAGGACTTCCAGACGATTGACGATGCGCTGCTCCCGGAACAGCAGCCCTATCAGCGCCTGCCGCAATTGCTGGTGAGTGGTCGCTGGCCGACGAAACTCCTGCACCTCAATGTCGGGCTCGACGGCGAACTCGTCAACTTCGATCGCGACGCCGGCGTTACCGGTTGGCGCGCAAATATCGCGCCACAGCTCGAACTGCCGTTCGGCGGCCCCGGCTGGTTCATCAAGCCCGCGGCGGCGTATGACTACACCAGCTACGAACTCAGCAATACGCTGCCTGGCGAGGACACCAATCCGTCACGCGGCTTGCCAATCGCAAGCCTCGACACCGGCCTGATACTGGAGCGCAACCTGAAGTCGGGTCGCCAGCAGACACTCGAACCGCGCCTGCTGTATGTCTACATTCCGTTCGAGGATCAGGATGCACTGCCCGTCTTCGATACGATTACGCCCGACCTGAATTTCGTGCAGCTGTTCCGCAAGAATCGTTACCTGGGCGTTGACCGCATTGGCGATACCCAGCAGGTCAGCATCGGTGTGACGTCGAGGATTCTCGATGCCGACACCGGCAAGGAACTGGTCAGGGCAACGATCGGACAAACGCGCTACTTCAAGGATCGCATGGTCACGCTGCCGGGCAACACAACCGCCACCATCGAATCGTCAGACTACCTCGCTGAAATGCGCTTTCTCCTCTACGACAACGTGAACTTCGATCTCGGCCATCAATGGAGCACCGGCGGTGAGGCCACGCAGTCCGAAGCACGACTGCAGTATCGGCCTGCCAACAAGAAGATCGTCAACCTCGCCTACCGCTATCGACGCGACTCGCTGGAGCAAGGCGATATGTCGTGGTCGTGGCCCGTCTCCAGACAGTGGAATTTCGTCGGGCGCTACAACTATTCGTTCCGCGACGACAAGGCCCTGGAGCAGTTCTTTGGCCTCGAATACGAGAGCTGTTGCTGGGGCCTGCGGCTCGTTTCGAGGCGCTACATTTCAACCCGAGACGGAACTAGCGATTCCTCATTCGGTCTGCAACTGGTACTAAAGGGCATGAGCAGTGTCGGCACAGCGGCTGACAAACTGTTGGAAAATGGTATTCTTGGCTATTCCGCGGACCTCCGGTAACAAATAGTGTTTAAAATCAGAACTTTATGCGCAGCAATAGCGCTCTTCGCTGCGCCTTTGGCGAGCGCGGACGAACTCTCCGACAGCGGCGAGTTTCTCGACGGCGTCGCCGCCATCGTCAATGAGGGCGTGGTGCTGAAGAGCCAGCTCAGGGACCAGATCGAGGTCATCAGCGCGCGCGCACTGGAACAGGGCATGCAGCTGCCGCCGCCCGACATTCTCGAGGAACAGATTCTCGAACGTCTCATCGTTACCGAAATACAACTGCAGCGCGCCGAGCGCATCGGGCTGCAAATCTCGGATGAGATGCTCAACGAGTACATCGGCAACATGGCGCGCGAAAACGGCCTGGCTTTTGAAGACATGCCCGAGGCCCTGGCTCTCGATGGCATTGACTACCGGTTGTTTCGCGAACAGTTGCGCGATGAAATCACTGTTGAGCAATTGCGCCGCATCCAGGTCGCGCAGAGCATCGACGTGTCGGAGCGCGAAATCCAGCAGTGCATCATCGGCCTTGAGGGCAACGTGGTTGTGAATTCCGACTACAACCTGTCGCACATCATGCTGTCGTTTGCTGAAGACGCCAGCGCCGACACCGTCGCTGCGGCCGAAGACAAGATCAACGAAATCTACCAGCAAGTCATCGACGGGGCAGACTTCCGCGAGTTGGCTGCGCGCTACTCCGACGGCCCGACCGCGCTCGAAGGCGGCTCGCTGGGCTGGCGCAAGGGAGACCAGGTACCGACCTTGTTCACCAATGTGCTGCCAGACATGGAAGCCGGCGACGTGTCCGAGCCGTTTCGGGCATCCAACAGCTTTCACCTGATCAAGGTGGATGAAATGCGCAGCGCCAACCAGCGCAGTTCCGAAGACCAGGTCAAGGTGCGCCACATCCTGATCTCGCCCAATGCCATCATCGATGACCAGACGGCGAAACAGCGGCTTGACGATGCGCTGGAAAAACTCGAGGCCGGCGAAGACTTCGGCGAGCTGGCCAAGCTGTTGTCCGATGACCCCGGATCCGCCAATCTCGGCGGCGATCTCGGCTGGACGGTGCCCGAGTCGTTTGTGCCCGAGTTTGCCAACGTCATCAACAACTCTGAAATCGGCGTTGTCAGTGAGCCGTTTCGCAGCCAGTTTGGCTGGCACATTCTCGAAGTGCTCGACCGACGCGTGTACGACAACACGGAAGACCTGAAGAAACGCAACTGCGACCAGCGAATCCGCAACAGCAAGGTTGAAGAAGAATCCGTACTGTGGATTCAGCGCTTGCGTGACGAGGCGTTTGTAGAAACGCGCATCTGATCGTGATCAAGCCTCTGGCCGTCACTGCGGGGGAGCCTGCCGGCATTGGGCCGGACCTCTGCGTTGAGCTCGCCGTGGCCTCACCAGGCCTGCCATTTGTTGTCTTTTCCGACGCAGCCATGTTGCGCGCGCGTGCGCTGCAACTCGGCAAGAAGATCGACGTCACTGTCGTCGACGCGCAGGATGCCACCAGCCGCGCAGCTGGCAAGAACGAACTGCTGGTCGTCGACACACCATTCCCGAACACGCCTGAGTGCGGCCGGCTCGATCCCGCGAATGCCGCTACCCTGCTCGAAGGACTTACGCTGGCTGTTGAGGGTTGCCTGGACAATCGCTACAGCGGCATGGTGACGGCGCCCCTGCAAAAAAGCGTAATCAACGACGCGGGTATACCGTTCACGGGTCATACAGAATTTCTCGCGGCACTGACCGGCACACCGCGCCCGGTCATGATGCTGGTTGCCGGCGACCTGCGCGTCGCACTGGCGAGTACACACCTGCCGTTACGCGAGGTGCCGGACTATCTCACGGCGGAAGGCATACACGAGGTGCTGGAGATCCTGTATCGCGACCTGCAAACCCGCTTTGCTATCGCGTCACCGGAGATCGTGGTCTGCGGCCTTAACCCGCACGCCGGGGAAGGTGGTCACCTTGGCTCCGAAGATGCCGAGGTTATCGCACCGGTGATAGCAGAATTCAGGGCCCGTGGGCTAAACGTGCGCGGCCCGCTGCCCGCCGATACCGCATTTACTCCGGCCGCGGGGCACAAGGACGCCGTGCTCGCGATGTATCACGACCAGGGCCTGCCGGTTCTCAAGTACGCGGGCTTCGGCGATGCCGTTAACATCACTCTTGGCCTGCCGATCGTGCGCACGTCTGTTGACCACGGCACGGCGCTGGATATCGCCGGCAGCGGCAAGGCAGACGCCGGCAGCATGCGCGCGGCGCTGCAGCTGGCCGCAGATCTGGCCGGCGCACGATGAGTCAACACCGCCCGCGCAAGCGCTTCGGTCAGCATTTCCTGACCGACCCCGGCGTCGTGCAGGCAATCGTCAGCGCGATCGCACCGACCACTGCCGACGTCGTTGTAGAAATCGGACCGGGCCCGGGTGCAATAACGCGACCGCTTGCCAGGAAGGCGGGACACCTGCACGTCGTTGAGCTGGACCGTGACCTGGTGGCCGCCTTGCGTATCGAATTTGCCGACGCGGACAATGTCACCGTACACGAGGCCGACGCCCTGCAATTCGATTTTGCGTCGCTGGGCGAGCGCCTGCGTATCGTCGGCAACCTGCCCTACAATATTTCGACGCCGTTGCTGTTCCACCTGTTGCAGCAGCGCGGCAACATCATCGACATGCACTTCATGCTGCAAAAAGAAGTGGTACAGCGCATGGCGGCAGCACCGGGCAGCAAGGCCTACGGACGCCTCGGCATCATGCTGGGCTGCTATCTCGACATTGAGTCGCTGTTCGATGTCGACCGGCTGGCGTTCGAGCCGCCGCCGGCCGTGACATCGGCAATCGTGCGCCTGGTGCCGCAAGCACAACCATTGGCTATCGCCGATGAAGCGCTGCTCAGTCGGCTGGTCGCAGCAGCCTTTTCGAAACGCCGCAAGACCCTGCGCAATGCGCTCAAGAACGAGGTTGAGGAGGACGACTTGCTCGCCGTCGGCATTGACCCCTCGCTGCGACCGGAACAGGTCGCTATTGCAAGCTGGATTGCGCTGGGTAATCGTATCGCCAACCGTGCTCAGGCTTAGGCTAGAATACTGCCGATGAACAATGACCCGACCGACATCCGTATCAAGGTAGCGACCAACTACGTCGACGATCAGTCCGAACCCGATTCGGACCGCTATGTCTTCGCATACACGATCACGATCAGTAACGCTGGCGAGGTGGGCGCAACGCTGATCAGCCGCCACTGGGTCATTACCGACGCCAATGGCAAGGTCCAGGAGGTCAGCGGGGACGGCGTCGTGGGCGAGCAACCAAAACTGAATCCCGGCGAAGAGTTCCGGTATTCGAGCGGCGCCGTGCTGGAAACGCCGGTGGGCGCAATGCAGGGGATGTATCGGATGCAGGCCGCAGATGGCAGCAGTTTCGACGCACCCATCGCGCCATTCACGCTCGCGGTACCCGGACTGCTGCACTGACGGACGACCATGGCCATCTACGCGATTGGTGATATTCAGGGTTGCTATGACCCGTTCAGGCATCTGCTTGACGAAATCGAGTTCGATCCTGACCAGGACGTTCTGTGGTTAACCGGTGACCTTGTTAATCGCGGACCGAAGTCGCTGAAGACGCTGCGCTTTGTGCGCTCGCTCGGCGAGTCGGCAGTCACCGTCCTTGGTAATCACGACCTGCACCTGCTGGCACTGGCGACCGGCACAATTGCCTACAACAGCCGCTTTGCCACGCTGCGCAAGATCCTGGACGCAGCCGACCTCGGCGAGCACGTCGACTGGCTGCGCAGCAGGCCGCTTGCACACCACGACGAATCCATCGACACACTCATGGTGCATGCCGGCGTCTGGCCCACGTGGACCGCTGCAAAAACCGTGAAGCGTGCCGCGGAGGTCGAAGCGGTGTTGCGCAGCCCGAAGTACACCACCCTGCTAAAGAAGATGTACGGCAACACGCCGCGCGGCTGGTCGGGCGAATTGCGAGGTTACGAGCGTCTGCGCTTTATCATCAACTGCCTGACACGCATGCGCATGATCTCGGCCGCCAGCATGCGCATGAACTTTTCCTTCAGCGGGTCACCGTACCGCGCGCGAAAGAACCTGCAGCCCTGGTTCGACTTTGAGTCGCTGGCCTGGGATGGCACACGCGTCGTATTTGGTCACTGGTCCGCGCTCGGCTTCATCGTGCTGCCTGACTTGATCAGCCTCGATACCGGCTGCGTCTGGGGCCGGCAACTGACCGCCGTGCGCCTGGACAAGAAAGCGCACTGGGTCTACCAGGTGAGCGCAAACTAGCGGCTCAGTCAGGAATGATCCGGCCGTTCGAAGGTCATGATCGTAAACGGGTGTGCGTGGGTGTCGTCCGAAGGATGCGCGTCCTCTTCGAGAAGCACCCAACTGTCGTCCAGTGACGGAAAATACGCATCACCGGCAAGCTCGGTATGCACGCGGGTCAGGTACACGCGCTTCGCGAGGCGCAGGAACATCGCGTAGATCTGGCTGCCGCCAATAACCATCACTTCAGCGGCTGCGTTGCAGGCCTGCAACGCGTCGCCCGGACTCGCCACGACGTCGCAACCTGGCGCCGAGTAGCCGGCCTGGCGCGTGATGACGATATTCTGGCGTCCTGGCAACGGTCGGCCCAGCGACTCCCAGGTCTTGCGACCCATGATCACGGGCTTGCCAAGTGTGGTCGCTTTGAAGTGCTTGAGATCCGCCGGCAGGCGCCAGGGCAGCTCGCCGTCAACTCCGATGACGTCGTTTTCCGACGCCGCCACGATGATACTGATCAAACGGCCACCTTCGCGGCGATATGCGGATGCGACTCGTAGTTGAGGATTTCAAAATCCTCGAAGCGATAATCAAAGATGCTCGCGGGTCGGCGCTTGATGGCGAGCGTCGGCAACGGCAGCGTCTCGCGCGACAATTGCTCATCCGCTTGTTCGAGATGATTGAGGTACAGGTGGCAGTCGCCCCCCGTCCAGACAAAGTCACCGACGCCCAGGTCCGCCTGTTGCGCCAGCATGTGTGTCAGCAACGCGTAAGACGCGATATTGAATGGCACGCCAAGGAAGATATCGCAGCTGCGCTGGTACAACTGGCAGGACAGTTTGCCGTCCGCCACGTAGAACTGGAACAGGCAGTGGCACGGCGGTAACGCCATGTTGTCGATTTCGGCGACGTTCCATGCGCAGACAATGATGCGACGTGAATCGGGAGTTTCACGAATCTGCTGCATGACCTCGGCAATCTGGTCGACCTTGCCGCCGTCGGGGTTCGGCCAGTTGCGCCACTGCACGCCATACACGGGACCGAGATCGCCGTCTGCGTCCGCCCATTCGTCCCAGATCGACACGCCGTTTTCCTTCAGATAGCGAATGTTGCTGTCGCCGGACAGGAACCAGAGCAGTTCGTGAATGATCGAGCGCAGGTGCAGCTTCTTCGTGGTCACCAGCGGAAAGCCCTGTGACAGGTCAAAGCGCATCTGGTGACCGAAGACGCTCAGGGTTCCGGTGCCAGTGCGGTCTTCCTTGCGCGCGCCGTTGTCGCGCACGTGTCGCATCATGTCGAGATACGGCTGCATATCAGGCGGCCTTCCTGTCTGCGCGGTATGCCATGAACATCAGAACAGCGCCCGCGACAATCATGGGGGCACTCAGGACATGCCCCATCGTCACCCAGCCGCCGGCGAGGTAGCCGATGTGTGCATCCGGCACGCGGAAGAATTCTATGAAGACCCTGAAGATGCCGTACAGCAGCAGGAACAGCCCTGAGACGGCCATGTAGGGCCGCGGCTTCGCCGAATAGAACCACAGGATCAGGAACAGCAGCAGGCCTTCCAGATAGCGCCTCGTAGAGCTGGTTAGGGTGCAGCACCTGGCCGCGGTACATGACGCCCCACGGCATGTCGGTGGGTTTGCCCCACAGCTCGCCGTTGATGAAGTTACCGATGCGCCCCATGCCGAGCCCGATTGGCACCAGCGGTGCCACGAAGTCGGTCATCTGCCACAGCGTATTGCCGAGCTTGCGACCGTACAGCCACATGGCAATGAGGACGCCCGCAAGGCCGCCGTGGAAAGACATGCCGCCTTCCCAGATTTTGAAGATGTACAGGGGATCGGCGGCGATATCCTGCCAGCCGTAAAACAGCGTGTAGCCGAGACGACCGCCGAGAATTACGCCCAGCATCACGTAGAAGACGAGGTCGTCTACCTGCTCAGGCTTGATCGTTGAGTGTGCTTGTTGGGCCCGCCGTTTCGCCAGCCACCAGCCGGCGACAAAGCCGACGACATACATCATGCCGTACCAGCGGATCTTGAGCGGACCGAGGGCGAATATTACGGGGTCGAACTCAGGATAGGTCAGCATGCCGCTAGTTTAGCAGCGGACATGCTTTTGTGGCGAGCGACTTCTAGGCGCTGACGACTTTCCTGCGGCGTGCGAACGCCAGTCCGGCAAGTCCGAGTCCCAACAGTCCCAGTGTGCCAGGTTCCGGTACGGATACCGGCGGGTCTACGCGATGTTGCCAGCAATGGTCAGCGTGTAGGCACCGAGAGCGCAGGCTCGTCCTCGTTGTAATCACAGCGTCGCAACAATGATCTGGTAATTTTGCCCAACAACCGGGTTGTTAATGGTATAAGCTGCCTGCGCCACGGCTGCTGATCAAGCAAAATCTAGTCTCGAACGTGTTGTATAGGATCTCACTACCTGCCGACCATCCGGACAGATCAACGATCAGCCAATCCCCATGCAACGATACGGTGCCGAATCGCTCGCTGAGCAATGAAATCGTAATGGGCCAGTGCCCAGCGCATCAAAATTGTAGAGGTCGTAGAAGAACGTCCGTCCGAACTCATCTCAGCCAGGAAACTCATCCGTCTCGTCAAGCGTCGCCGTCAATCTCGTCGTCGCCTCAATTTCGATAATGTCGGCGCGCGACATCGACGGTGCCAACAGCAAGTACGGCCGCAAGAGCGGCAAGCAGCGAGGCGCTGTTAAGATCTTTCATAATTCCACTTCCTGTAGAATTGTTCCCAAGTTGCTAATAATGAAGCAAATATCGTGCCCGAAATCAGTCCTTCGCCGTGTTGGTCACGCTAACACATTGAATTGGCGATAGTTTCGGTCACACTCAAATACATCGTTATTTTCGCTCGCCGGCAGTGCAAGTGCAAGTTGCCGCAAGGTGTAAGACTTTTCGACAGAAGAAACCATTCGTTATGACAAACCGACTAGCCAATGAAACCAGCCCCTACCTGCTGCAGCACGCGGACAATCCCGTCGACTGGTATCCGTGGGGCGAGGAAGCGTTCCAGGTTGCGCGCGACAAGGGCCTGCCGGTTTTGCTGTCGGTTGGCTACTCGGCGTGCCACTGGTGCCACGTCATGGCGCACGAGTCCTTCGAGGACGAAGCGACTGCCGAGCTCATGAATGCGCTGTACGTAAACATCAAGATCGATCGTGAGGAACGCCCGGACATCGACAAGATTTACCAGACGGCGCACCAGCTGATTACGCAGCGCGGTGGCGGCTGGCCGTTAACGATGTTCCTGAGTCCCGACGACCAGCGGCCGTTCTTCGGCGGCACCTACTTCCCGAACGAGGCCCGCTACGGCATGCCGGCATTCTCGGAACTGCTGCAAAGCGTGGCGAAGTACTACCGCGAACAGCCGGACGAAGTCCGCACCCAGGGACAGCAACTCGCCGATATCTTCACGCGCCTTGAACCGCCGCCTGCCGACAAGGATCTCGAGTTCACTGCAACGCCACTCAATAGCGTGCGGCAACAACTCGAACAGTCGTTCGACCGCGAATACGGCGGCTTTGGCAGCGCGCCGAAGTTTCCACACCCGACGACCATCGAACGCTTGTTGCGCCATTGGCGCCAGACCGCCAGCAGTGCCGAGCCGGATATCGAAGCGCTGTTCATGGCGTCGCTCACGCTGACGCGAATGGCTGACGGCGGCCTCTTCGACCATCTTGGCGGCGGCTTCTACCGCTACTCGGTCGACCGCTACTGGCAGATACCGCACTTCGAAAAAATGCTGTACGACAACGGCCCGTTGCTGGCGCTGTACGCGCAAGCGTTCCTGGCGACCGGTGAAAACCTGTTCGCGGATACGGCCAACGCCACAGCCGACTGGATGCTGTCAGACATGCAGTCACCGCAGGGCGGTTTCTACGCTACCCGCGATGCCGATTCCGAGGGTGAGGAAGGCCGCTACTATGTGTGGACACCGGAGGAAGTAGAGGCGCTGCTGCAGCCTGGCGACTTTGCGCCATTCGCGGCGCAATTTGGCCTTGATAACGCTGCCAACTTCGAGGGCAAGTGGCACCTCACCGTCAGTGAGCGCTCGCGCGACGACGCAATCGATCGGGCGCGCAAGACGCTGCTGGCTGCGCGCGACAAGCGCATCGCGCCGCAACGCGACGAAAAGCAACTCACCGCCTGGAATGCACTGGCCATTCGCGGCCTGGCCATCGCTGGCCGCTCGCTGGATCGGCCCGAACTCGTCGACGCGGCTGTGCAAGCCGCAAACTTTATTCACAAAACGCTGTTCGTTGACGGTCGCCTGCTCGCCAACTTCAAGGATGGTGAAGCGAAGCTCCCGGCGTATCTCGATGACCACGCGTTCCTGCTGGACGCACTCATCGAGCTGCTGCAGGCGCGCTGGTCTGAGGAGCACCTCGAATTTGCGTTGCAGCTGGCCGAGTTGCTGCTCGAACACTTCGAAGACAAACGCGGCGGTGGCTTCTACTTCACCGCCGATGACCACGAGCAGCTCATGCACCGCAGCAAATCGCTGGCAGATGACGCTCTACCGTCTGGCAATGGCATTGCCGCGCTTGCCCTGCACCGGCTGGGACTGCTGCAGGGCGAAACCCGTTACATGGATGCCGCCGAGAGGACGCTGCGGACCGCCTGGAAGGCCATGGATGAATACCCCAATGGCCATGTCAGCCTGTTGACCGCACTGGACGAGTTCCTTCAGCCGCCGGAGATCATCAAGATCAGTGGTCCCGCGGCAGATGTCGCAACCTGGCATGACGCCGCGGGCAAACTCTATGCGCCCAGGCGCCTGGTGTTTGCACAGCCCGGCGCCGGCGTGATCTCCGCACAACGTTGCGTGGGCACACACTGTGACCTTGCCGTGCACAGCTGGCGCGACTTCGTGCGCATGCTGAAAGACTAGTAGGCAGTCAGCGTCATGCCGCGCGACGGCGTGACCGCAGCAGCATTGCCGCCGGTGAAGGTCACTGGTAACGATTCGATCGTCATTCCTGCGTTGCGCACGACCGCAAAATGCAGATGCGGCCCACTCGAAAACCCGGTGTTGCCCGAGTCGGCGATGTACTGACCACGCTCTACAACATCGCCAGGTCGGACCCGGATCGAGTTCCAGTTGAGGTGTGCATAGATCGCGTAGGTGCCATCGTCGTGAAGGATGCGCACGACGTTGGCTTTGTTGCCATAGGCTTCAGGGTCAGTGCCGCCTTCGAAGTTGTTGCTGGCAACGTCGAAAACGATGCCACCTCTTGCAGCGACAATATCCGTACCTGTCGGCATCGCAATATCGACCGCATGGTAGCTGTCCGGCGTGCGGTGTGTCGTAACATCCGGGTAAGCCTGTGAGACCACATGATCGAGTCCGACCGCGTAAGGCACCCGGTACGGCATCTGCGGCGCGTGTCGCGATTCCGGGTCGCCGGCAAGGTAGGTAAATCGATATTGAATGACTGGCGCGCTGGAGGTCTGCAGGATGTCGAGCTCCAGCAACAGTTCCTCCGCAAGCGGCGCGACAACCCAGCGCAGGTCGTCGCCGGCCGGCACCCCGATGCCTTCGATCCTCTCGATGCTCAGCGCGACTTCAACGGGCACATGGAACGGGTTGCTTGCCGTAACCTCGAACGTCTGTCCGTTGATGGCATAGCTGACTTCGAACTTGTCACTGGCGCGACTGCCGGCGGCAAGCTTGCGCGTCTCTACCGACTGCTGCTTGTCCGGCTGCCTGTCGGTGTAGATCCACTCGCCGTCGGGGCCGCGGTACTTGTAAAGCGTCTGCGCTGCTGCACCGGTCGCAAACAGCAGCAGCCCTGTTGCAAGAAGCGCAAGCAGCCGCACAGTCGAGTTACGAACCGAAGTCTGTGCGGCTCCAGCCATTGTCTGCAGAACGACGCAGCTCATAGGCGGGCCAGTACTGATTGTCCAGCTTCAGCGTGATGACCTCGACGGCACCGTTCCAGGTCACCGTGCGGATACGCACTGACGCGCGATCCTGTTTGCTGGTGACGACGTCCACGAATGCCTGCAGGTCAGGCGTCGGCGTTTCGTCGATCTCGACGATGCGACGGCCTGCCCAGAGCCCGTAGCGGGTAGCCGGGGAGCCGTAACTGAAGTAGGCAACATAAACGCCGTACGGCTCGATGCCACGCTGTGCGGCCATCTCCCGATGCGGGTTTTGCAGCAATGCGCCGCCCCAGGAGACCGCGTGATCAATGCCACGGCCACTCAACTCGGCCGTCCTGACGCTGACGTCCAGCGCCGCTTCATCGCGCCATACGGTCACGACCACCTCGGGTTTCTGCGTCGCTTTCTCAAGCGCCCGGAAGGAACTGACGACCTCGCCGTCGATGGCCAACACCATGTCGCCGTTCTGTAACTGTTCGGCGGCAGATGTGCCCGCAACGATACGGGTGATTTTCAGCGCACGGCGACGTTGCGGGTTGCTTTTCTCAAGCCTCGCTATCCAGTCCTCGTCGACGCCCATTTTGCGCGCAGCGAACAGCGGTGCATAAACGTACTCTGCTTCGAGAGAATAGAAGGGCTTGCCGCTGCGGACGATGTCGACAAACTCCGTGACGAGATCCGAACTGATACCACGATTAAACTGCATCACCTCGTTGCCGCTTGAGAAGACGAAGCTCGACCACGTCGAGACGACGCGGCCGCTCTTGTCGACCATCACACCGTCGACATCGGGTGCATTCACAAGATCGACACCCTCAAGGTTCGCGTCACGAAAACGCAGCGTGCGAGACAGCGGCAGTACCAGCGGATCGACAGAGGACACCGTGCTCTTCTGGTGCGAGAGCTGGTGATCACCCTTGAGACCAACAACCCAGACTTCGTTGCCCGGTTCCAGTTTGGTCTTGCTAAAGGTGGCGTTCTTTACCGGCGTATCGCCGATCGTCGCCGGGTCGTAAGAGACGATTGCCATGTTGTGCAGGGGATGCAACTGCTCGATCTTCGCCTTGACTTCGAGTGAGCCCGCAAACGTGACCGTCACGTCACCAATGGCGATCGGTACCGTGTTGCGATCAACCAGCACATAGCCGCGCTCCTTGTCGACGATCAGGCCGGTGCCGTAGTAGTGGCGCTCCGAGACACCCGACAAGGTGTAAGGCAAGTCAAAATTGACCATCACCAGCGATGGCGCTATCGCCCGCACGCGCGGCTCGCTGTGCTGCGTCAGTCGTGTGCTGCCGGATTCCGGCGGCGCCGGCTGCGGACCTTCGCCCAGCGACTTGCAGGGCCAGATACCCGTGTCGTCGTCGCGGCTGCAGCGCCGCACGGGGAACCAGACCCGGTCCATTTCAAAACTGCGCACAATGGTATTGGTCGGGTTTTCCAGCACCACAAACCTGACAAGCGCGCGGCCGCCGTCGGCGAGCTGGTCAAGTGCTGCTTCCAGGTCGTCTAGACTCGCAATGGCCTCACCGTCAAAATCCGTGATGACTGCGCCACGTGGAATGGCCGCCTTGGACAGCAGGTAGCCGGGGTTGGCAACGTACACGCCTTTCACCGGCAGGTTGTAGTGGCGAGCCTGCTGATACGACAGCTCATTGATGATGCCGTCGCCAAGCTCTATGTACTCATCCGGCGTCACGGCATGCAGATCGCTGACAACGATCTTGACGTCAAGAGCCTTGCCGCCGCGCTGGATACCCAGCTCAATCTCTTCGCCCACACGACTGTCGAGTAACTCTGCCAGCGGTACAAACTGGGTAACGAGCTCGCCATTGATTCGCACCAGGATGTCACCTGGGGACAGCTTGCCGTCGGCTGGCGACTCCGCGACAACCTGTTCGATGACAAGCATGCCGGTGCCGTCTGCAAACTTCGCACGTACCTTGTCTTCCGTTTCCGCCAGCAGCCCCAGTCGATGCAGCTCGTCGAAAGGCTTTTGTTCGAAGATCGTTTGCAGCGTGCCACGCGTAACGGGCTCGCCGGCCTGGATCAGGCGCAAGGCGCGATCGATGCGATCCAGCGGCAGGAAGAAGCTGCTTGCGGCGGCGCTGTTGGCGCCGGCATTCAACGCGACAACCTCGCCATCGATGTTAATGACCGGCGAGCCGGACGAACCGCCGGAAGTCCCGGACGCCGCTTGCAGGTAGAAGGTGTTGAAGTCGTTGTAGCGGCCCAGTCCGTAGGCCGGCGCTTTACGGTCCAGCCGCGCAATGGTGCCGGAGAGGATCGACAACTGCTCGCCGGCGTCATTGCCGATGACGCGAATATCGCGGCCGATGCCGGCACCCTCAGGAACCAGCGGCAGCTCGGCGGGCTCGATGTAGCGCAACTCGCTCGGATCGTAGCGGAACAGGCCGAAGTCGTGCACCGGATCGCGGTACACCGGCGTCAGCCGTACCTCTTCGTTGTTGAGGAATACTGCTTCAGCCACTACCGGCCCCGGCGTGACGACATGCCGATTGGTAAGGATCAGGCCGCGCTTTGCATCGACGACGAAGCCTGTGGCCTGGCTGGAGGCGTTCCATTCCGTGTCGAATGCTCGTGTGCTATCAACGCGAATCGAGACAACACCGGATGAGATACGCTCCAGCGTGTCTTTCCAGGCGGCCTCTTCGGCAGATGCGTGCAGTGGAGCTAGCAGCGCGACGAGGGCTGCGATCTTTACAAGATAATTCATAGGTACTCTGGACTCGGAGAACGCTTGGCAGTTCCCCATTTCAACAGAAAGCGCAGCGCGGAGCGAACGACCCGGTCACATCGGGTCGCGGTAGTGGACCCGTCGAGCCTAGTGGCCGATCTTGCCTTCGGTGAACAGATAGTCCTTGAGCTCTTTGTCAAACGTCGGATCCCTGCGGCGAATCCATTCGAGCACCATGGCGGCATGCTCTTTTTCTTCATCGCGATTGTGCGCAAGAATGCTCTTCAACTCGTCATCCTTGCAGGCATCAACGCGCTGGTTGTACCAGTCTACGGCCTCCAGTTCTTCCATCAGCGATGTAATCGCACGATGCATATCGCGCGTCTCGTCAGAGAGCTCTTCAATAGGCTCGTGGTAGCCTTCGTTCGCCATGTCTTACTCCTGTTAACGCACAAATTGCGATGTGAGCAATCAGTCGGTGATATCAGGCCGGAACACCAGGTCCAGCTGTCGCGCCGCCTTGACGTCGTCGAGGCGTCTTACCGGCATTGTGTAGGGGGCTTCCTTGAACGACACGCCATCCTCACGGGCTTCGCGCGCGATGGCGATCATGGCATCCGCGAAACCGTCAAGCGTCTCCTTGCTTTCGGTTTCGGTCGGCTCGATCAACAGGCACTCCGGAACCAGCAACGGGAAGTACGTTGTTGGTGCGTGGTAGTTACGATCCAGCAGCGCCTTCGCCATGTCCATGGCGGTGAGATTCAGCTCCTTTGCTTCTTGCCGCAAGGTCACGATGAATTCGTGCGTCGCGCGCCGGTTCGGGAATGCCAGCTCAAACCCGGCCGCTTTCAGGCGCGCTTCCAGGTAGTTGGCGTTCAGCGTCGCGTACTCTGCAATGCGCGGCATGCCGCGGCGTCCGACCAGCCTCATGTAGACGTAGGCCCGCAGCAGCACGCCGGCGTTGCCCATGAAGCCGGACAGGCGACCAATGCTCTGCGGCCGGTCACTTTCTGTGAGCCAGTCGTACACAGCTTTGCCATCCACTTCCTGCTTGCCCACAACAGGTAGCGGCAGGAAAGGAATGAGTTTCTCGTGCACGCCAACCGCACCCGATCCCGGTCCGCCACCGCCATGTGGCGTCGAGAACGTCTTGTGCAGGTTCATATGCATGACATCAAAACCCATGTCACCGGGACGCGATTTGCCGAGGATTGCGTTGAGGTTCGCGCCATCGCAATACATCAGCCCGCCGGCGTCATGCACGATGTCGCAGACTTCACGAATGTGCCGCTCAAACACGCCGAGCGTTGACGGATTTGTCAGCATCATGCCCAGCGTCTTCGGGCCAACGGCCGCGCGCAGCGCGTCAAGATCGACATCGCCGTCAGAGTTGGTCGGTACTTCAACGACGACGCAGCCGATCATCGTCGCGGTCGCGGGGTTGGTACCGTGCGCCGCATCAGGAACGATAATTTCGACGCGCTCATGGTCACCGCGTGCATCGTGATAGGCCCGCATCATCGCCACGCCCGCGAATTCGCCCTGCGCGCCGGCCATCGGTGTCAGCGACACGCCCTCCATGCCGGAGATGTGCTTCAGCATGTCCTGCAGTTCGTACATACAGCTCAGGAAACCCTGCCCTTTGCTCGACGGCGCCAGCGGGTGGCGGCCGGCAAATTCGGGCAACAAAGCCAGCTTGTTGCAGGCCCGCGGATTGTATTTCATGGTGCAGGAGCCGAGCGGATAGAACTGCGTATCGATGGAGAAGTTCTTTTGCGACAGGCGCGTAAAATGCCGCACGACCTGCAGTTCGGAGGCCTCCGGCAGGCGCGGCCTGTCCTGCCGCTGCAGTGCTTCCGGCATCTCCGGTGCATCGGTATCGGCCGGTGCCTGCGCAAACGCGCGTCGCCCGTGGCGTGATTTCTCGAGAATCAGCGTATCCAGATTAGTAACAGTCATTCTTTTTCCAGGGTAATGCCGATGGCGCGGAATGCGGCGCCATAATCGGGTTCGGTTGCGAGATCCTCAATTTGCTCGTGATACACGACCGTGTTGTTTTCATCGAGCACAACGACGGCACGCGCGAACATGCCGGCAAGCGGTCCTTCGAGTATCTGCACGCCGTAGTTCTCACCAAAACCGGCGTGCCGGATGGACGACAGGCCGATGACATTCTTCAGCTTGTGCTCCTGTTTGAAACGCCGATGTGCAAACGGCAGGTCGTAGGAAATCATCAGCATGGCAAGGTCGTCCCGACCCGCGCCATAACGATCGAACTTGATGACCGACTCCGCACACACGCTGGTGTCGATACTGACGAAGATATTCATGATCTTGCGCATGCCTATCCAGTTCGCCAGCGTGACATCGTTGAGGTTGTTGTTCACCAGCGACACATCCGGCGCGCGGCTGCCAATCGTTGGCAGCTCACCATAGGTGCGATATTGCGCGTTGTCGTAGATAACCTGGCTCATGCCGCCAACACCTCTCGAAGTGCGCTCGCATACGCGGCGATATCGTCGTCGGTCTTTGTTTCGGTGGCGCACACGAGCAGGCCATTGCCGAGATCCGGGTATTCCGCGGACAGGTCGTAGCCGCCGAGTATGTTGCGATCAGCCAGCGCTTCAATGACCGGCGCGACCTCGCGATCCAGCCTGAGTGCGACTTCGTGAAAGTACGGGGCATCCCAGATACGCTCGACACCGTCAATCGCCGTCAGCGCCTCGAGCAGCTTTGTCGTATTGCGATGCGAGTTGCGCGCCACGCTCGCCAGGCCGTCAAAGCCGAGCAACGACATGTAGATCGTTGCCGCTGTGACCAGCAAACCCTGGTTGGTGCAAATATTCGAGGTCGCCTTCGAGCGACGGATGTGTTGTTCGCGCGCCTGCAATGTGAGGGCGTAACCGATGTTGCCGTCAAGGTCCGTTGTGCGCCCCACGATACGTCCCGGCATCTGCCGCACGTACTTCTGCTTGCAGGTCATGAAACCAAAGTAAGGTCCGCCCGATGACAATGGCGAACCGAGTGGCTGGCCGTCGCCACAGGCAATGTCTGCACCTTCGGCACCCCAGTGGCCCGGCGCTTTGTACAGGGCCAGTGACATCGGGTTGGTGATCGCGATGACGATCGCCTTCTGCGCGTGCGCCCAGTCGCTCAGGCGATCAACGTCCTCAAGCGTGCCGACGAAGGTCGGCTGCTGGATAACCACGGCAACTGCGTCAGACTGGTCATCCAGGGCATCGAAATCCACGGTGCCGGTGGCGACGTTCATGGGCAGCCGCTTAAACTCCAGCCCCTGGCTGCCTGCTATGGCGTTGGCAACACTCTGGTAGGTGTGACTGACGCCGGGCGCCAGCAGCACTTTGCGCGACTTGTTGCCACGATTGGCGCGCACTGCCATCAGTGCGGCCTCCGCGAGTCCTGACGCACCGTCGTAGAGAGACGCGTTACTGACATCGAGCGCGGTCAGTTCGCTGATCATCGTCTGATATTCGTAGATCGTCTGCAGCGTGCCCTGGCTGGCTTCCGCCTGGTAGGGCGTGTACGCGCTGTAATACTCGCCGCGCGTCGTGATGTCCCAGACAACGGACGGAATGTGATGCTCGTAAGCGCCGGCGCCGATGAAACACAGCGGCGATCCGTCCAGCATCGCCTTTTCACGCATCACTCGCGATATCTGCATTTCGGACAAGGCCTCCGGAATGCCTTGCAGCGACTCGATGTGCAGGTTTTGCGGAATCTCGTCGAACAGGTCGTCGATATGCCTGACGCCGATAGCGGCGAGCATTTCCTCGGTGTCTTTTTCAGTGTGCGGGATAAAGGGCATTGATCAGTCGTCCAGTTGGTCCAGTAATTCCTGGTAAGCGCCGGGGTCCATCAATTCACTCTCGTCGATGCTCTCAGAGGGTTGCATGCGCACAATCCAGCCGTCCCCGTAAGGGTCATTGTTGATCGTTTCCGGATCATCGGCGAGGGCATCGTTGACAGCAACTACGACACCCGCAATCGGTGCGTACACGTCTGATGCTGCCTTGACGGACTCAACGACGGCCATTTCTCCGTTCAATTCGACGTCCTGGTCAATTTCCGGCAATTCGACATACACCAGGTCGCCAAGCGCCGCCTGGGCATGGTCGGTGATGCCGACTGAAACGCTGCCATCATCTTCCTTGCGCAGCCATTCGTGGTCCTTGGTGTAAAGCAGATCTCCCGGTAAGTCGCTCATGATGCACTCTCCCCTGTTTCGATTTTGATTTGTCCATTGCGAACGAATGGCGTCTTCACGATACGCACATTCAGTAATTTTCCACGCACATCAACCTGTGCGTGCTCATAGTCACCGGCAGGAACCCGCGCCAGTGCAATCGACCGGCCGATGGTCGGCGAGAACCCACCGCTGGTAATTTCGCCCTCGCCGAAACCATCGACGACCACTCGCTGGTGATTTCTGAGCACGCCGCGATCCTCCAGCAACAGCCCGACAAAGCGCTGCAAGCCACCTGCCGCCTTTTGTGCCTCAAGCGCCTTGCGGCCAGTGAAATCGCGATCGGCAGGTTCCCAGGCAACTGTCCAGTTAAGACCCGCCTCCAGTGGCGATATCGTTTCATCCATGTCAGAACCGTACAGGTTCATCGCGGCCTCCAGCCGCAACGTGTCGCGTGCACCAAGTCCGCAAGGTCGTACACCGGCTGCCAGCAGTCGGTCCCAGACCTTCGCCGCGATTGCGGCCGGCATCAGAATCTCCCAGCCGTCTTCGCCCGTGTAACCCGTGCGCGCCACAAACATGTCGCCCGCGTGCATGCCGGTAAATGGTTTCAAGGCCAGCGCTTGTTCGCGCCATTCAGAGTCGATGCAGGGCGCAGCAAGCTCGCGGGCCCTCGGGCCCTGTACCGCGAGCATCGCAAGTTCTGCGCGTTCCCTGACCTTGATATCAAACGCGCTCGCCTGTTTGCGAATCCAGGCGAGATCCTTTTCGCGGGTCGCAGCGTTAACGATCAGCCGATAGTCGCTGCTGCTGAAGAAATACACGATCAGGTCGTCAATTACGCCGCCGTCGTCATTCAGCATGCAGGTGTAGAGAGCCTTGCCAGCATCTTTCAGCTTGGCGACATCGTTGGCGAGCAGCTGCTGCAGGAACTGCTGCGTGCGCTCGCCCTTGAGATCGACAACCGTCATGTGCGATACATCGAACAGGCCGGCCGCTTCGCGCACGGCGTGATGCTCTTCCTTTTGCGAGCCGTAGTGCAGCGGCATGTCCCAGCCGCCAAAATCCACGATACGCGCACCGGACTCGACGTGCTTGTCGTACAAGGGTGTCTTCGATCCCATTTGTCCTGACTCCGAAACAAAAAAAGGCGACGGACGCATAGCGTCCGTCGCCCCTCTGTCCTTGGCACCTGAGAGATCAGCGAGAGCAAACCCGCGTTCCCCTTCGGTGGGTCGCTTACGACCACTCTCCAGAGCCAATCAGCGTGCACAGTCCTTCTGCCTGAGCGTTTCCGAGCGAGTTGCGCCTTCGGCGCCCCGTTCACGACGGGGTCTCTTCTAAGCACGCTAGAGATTGGTGGCCGCATCATAGCCAATGCGCCGGGCGGTTGCCAGCGCCACCCCCGACGGTCACAATCGGGCCACTCAATGTGACGGTGATGCAACATGACAACCATTCTTAGAAGCGCTGCGATTCTCTCGTTGCTACTCACTTTTCCAGCTTACGCCGGCCCCAACGAGGACTTTGAAGCACTGCTCGATGAAGTCTGGGAGTGGCAGCTCGAGCAGAACCCGACGATGGCTTCCGCACTCGGCGACCGCCGCTACAATGACCAATGGGGCGACCAGAGCCTGCAGGCTGCGGAGGCAGCCAACCAGCAGACAACCGCGTACCTGCAGCGACTGTTTGCTATTGATCGCGGCAGCCTGAGCGAATCCAACCAGTTGAATTTCGAGCTGTTCCGACGTGAATTGCAGAGCGACATCGACGCATTCAGCTTCAAGGGTCACCTGCTGCCGTTCAGCCACATGGGAGGCATCCAGAACCTCGAGGAAACGACCACGCAGTTGCGGCTTGCGACCGTCAAGGACTACGAAGACTGGCTGGCGCGGATGGGTAGCATCAATATCGTTATAGAGCAGACGATCGAGGTCGCCGAGGCGGGCCGCAAGTCAGGCTATGTTGCGCCTGAAGTGTTGATGCAACGTGTTCCGGCGCAGTTACAGAAGCAGCTGGTCGATGATGCTGCAAGCAGCCCGTTCTACGAAGTATTTGCGGACCTGCCGGCGACTATTCCGGCCGACGAACAGGAGCGCTTGCGCGCGGCCGCGCTCGAGACCATTGAAGACACCGTCCTGCCCGCCTACAAACGCCTGTCGGGCTACTTCAACGACACTTACCTGAGTGCCACACGCGACAGCATTGGCCTGTCGGAATTGCCGAATGGCAGTGCCTGGTACGAACAGCGCGCGCGTCACTACACGACCACGCAGATG
The DNA here is from genome assembly GCA_963698425.1 of uncultured Gammaproteobacteria bacterium. Taxonomy (GTDB): domain Bacteria; phylum Pseudomonadota; class Gammaproteobacteria; order Steroidobacterales; family Woeseiaceae; genus UBA1847. The sequence continues at coordinate 431,704 of CAVOQR010000010.1, forward strand.
TCGCCCGATGAAATTCATCGCCTCGGACTTGATGAAGTCAAACGTATTCGCGACGAGATGATGGCGGTCATTGCAGAGGTTGGTTTCGAGGGCAGCTTCAATGACTTTCTTGAGTATCTGCGCACCGATCCGCAGTTCTACTATGACAATCCGGAGGACCTCTACGAGGCCTATCTCGCCACCAGCAAACGCATTGACCCGGAACTGGTCAAGCTGTTCGGCAAGTTGCCACGGATGCCCTACGGCGTAAAACCGATCCCGGATTCGATTGCACCGGATACGACGACGGCTTACTACTCACGCCCGGCAGCCGATGGCAGCCGTGCGGGCATTTACTGGGTCAACCTGTACCGGCCTGAAGTCCGTCCAAAATACGAGATCGAAGTGCTCAGCGTGCACGAAGCGATGCCCGGCCACCACTTGCAGATCGCTCTGCAACAGGAGCTTGGCGACATGCCTGCCTTCCGCCGATTCATGGGCTTCACGGCATTCGTCGAAGGCTGGGGACTGTACAGTGAAGACCTCGGCTACGATCTCGGCCTCTACAAGGACCCGTACTCAAAGTTCGGTGCGCTGACCTACGAGATGTGGCGCGCAGTGCGCCTGGTCGTGGACACCGGCATGCACTACAAGGGCTGGACGCGCCAGCAGGCCATCGACTTCTTCATGGAAAACGCCGCCAAGGCCGAACATGACATCGTCAATGAAATTGATCGCTACATTGCGTGGCCGGGACAGGCGCTGGCTTACAAGGTCGGGCAGCTGAAGATGCGCTCGTTGCGCGCCGATGCCGAACGCCGCCTCGGCGACAGCTTCGATATTCGCGCGTTCCACGATCACTTGCTCGGTGCCGGCGCGTTGCCCCTCGATATCCTGCAGCAGCGCATGGACACCTGGGTGGCGAGCCGATTGTAAGAGCGCGTCATTCTTGAGCGCGGCACTGGGCTAGGATGAGCTGGGATGAGCTGTGCTGGTCCGGTCTGGCAAGTAGCGTTAGTGGCCGAATTCCTTGCGCGCGATCGCCGTGCGCTCGGCCGGTCCGATAGCCGGGTCGTGAATCTCGTCAATGCGCTCGACTCGCGTTGCCAGACCGCTCTGGTTCGCGATCTGGATGGCGAGCCCGGGCCGCGCATTCATTTCCAGGATCAATGGGCCACGATTGCGGTCGATGACAATGTCGACGCCCAGGTAGCCGAGCCCGGTCACCTCGAAGCCGCGCGCCGACTGCTCGAGAATAAATTTCCATTGCGGAATCTGCAGACCCGTAATCAACGCGCCGGTGTCCGGGTGATCATCCACGATATGGCTGTCGAGCACGCCGCTTAATGTCACACCCGTACCGAGGTCGATCCCCGCACCGACCGCGCCCTGGTGCAGGTTCGCCTTGCCGTCAGACTCGCGTGTCGGCAGGCGCACCATGGCCATGGCGGGATAGCCGCGGTAGACAATTACCCTGACGTCCGGAACGCCCTGGTAGCTGACCTCCGAGAACACCGGGTCAAATTGTACGCAGTACTCAATGAGTGCCTTGTCGAGATCACCGCTCAGGCTGTACTGGCCGCCCACAATGTTCGAGATGTGGTAACGGATTTCATCTTCAGAGACGAGCATGCCGCTCGCCAGACGATAGGTATCGCGCTTGCGCGAGCTGCGACCGGTTACAACGACGATACCGTCGCCACCGCTGCCTTGCGCCGGCTTGACCACGAAGCTGTCGTGATCGGCAACAATATCGCCGAAACGTTTCACATCGCCCTGGTTGTCGATAATGCCGTACAGATCGGGAACTGCCATGCCGGCGGCGAGTGCAATCTCCTTGGTACGTACCTTGTCGTCTACCAGCGGATACAGGCGCCGCGGGTTGTAACGCATGATGTAGTCAGCGTTGCGCTCATTCATCCCGAGAATGCCGGCACGGCGCAGTTGCTTTGCGACTCCGAACATTATTTCTGTGCCAGTTCCCTGAAGCGTCGCAATTCGAGCAGCCTGTAGCCGGTATATCGCCCGGCCAGCAGCGTCAGTGCGAGAATCAGAAGGAGCAGTTCGGGGAACGTAAATATCAAGTGTTCAAGCCAGCGTTGTCCCATGGCAATAAAAGCGAACACCGCAATCGCGAGACTGCCGAGGCCGGCGTGCATGGCGTCCACTGCACCACGCTCCTCCCAGATCACCGACATGCGCTCAATCGTCATTGCGATAATGACCATCGGGAACAGCGCGACGGACAACCCGGTCTCCAGACCCAGTTGATGGGACACGATGCTGATCAGCATCATGAGCAACACCACCACGATGAGTACGGCACTAAGTCGTGGCACCAGCAACAGTCGCAGTCGCTCCAGCAGGAAACGTATGCTGAGCCCGAGTGCAACCAGCAGAGTAAACAGGATGACGCCCCAAAGCAGCTTGGTCTCGCGAAACGCCAGCGCGATCAGCACCGGCATGAAGGTGCCGAACGCATCCACACCGATAAAATTGCGCATCAAGACCATGACCAGCGCACCGATAGGAATCATCAGCAACACGCTGTACACGGCCTGGGTTTGAATCGGCAAACTGTACAGGGAGAAATCAACCAGCCTGGAGTTCTGCTGGCGCGCCTGTCGTTCGGCGATGGCAACGGCATCGAGGTGGTATTCCTGGATCGCAAAATCGACTTCGACATTGCTGCCACCCTCCACGGATACCAGCGGCTCACTGCCACGCCACCAGATCAGAAACTTGTCCGGCGTATTCTCTTCTCCTGTCGCTGGATTGAAATAGCGCCATCGATCGCCGTCGTGCACTTCCAGCCACGGCACGACTGCTGCGCTGCGTTGCCTGCCATCCAGCTTGAAGCCGCGAATCATACGCGCCGGAATTCGTGCAACCGCAAGCATCGTCGTCATCGTCTGCACAAAATCTGACGGGCTCTCCACCTCCGACATCAGCAGTTCGACGTTGGGGCCCGGCGATGGGTCGTTCATGTAGTGCAACAGTTCGGTAGTAAACGACGCGGTATCAGCCGAATGCTCGCGCACATCGGAAACCACAACATCGACCGCAGTTTTCAGCGGCTCCTCGATGACCGGTGGTGGCGGAAATGGCGGTGTCGTGTCCGACAACTCTGCCGTGTCATCTTCGTAGACAGAAATTCTGTAATAGATGGTCTGCGGACCGTCGGCGCGCCGGATGGCCCATTGCGCTTCACGGCCGCCGCTCGGGTAATTCAGGCTGAAGCCGTAGCCGCGCGACACCGAATTCTCGTTGTGCGTCCGAAACCCTGGCGTCAGGGTTGGAATGTTAAGTTTGACCTTGATCGAGCCTGGCCCGCTGTCGAACTTGATGGCCGATTCGATCGTCCACACCTGGGTTTCTTCGTCTTCCACGATCGGGAAGCCGAGCACCTGCCACTTGTAGGCAAATATGGACAAACCAATTACGGTCAAAATCGCTGCAAGCACGTATACGTAGCGTTGCTTCATAGCCCCCTCAGTCGTTTTTGTTTTGGTCTTTCTAGCGGACGCCGAGCGCCACTCTTACCGCCCGTTCCCTGACAGGCCCGCTGCGATTAAACAATCGCATTCCTGTGCTTCTAACGCCGCCAAGCACCCGTGAGTCTGTCCTAAACAGCTGATTGAGGCCAGTCATAAGATGCAACATGGTGGCATTAGCACCCTTGCGGGCGCGCTCGTAGCGTCGCAGCACCGGCCGGTCGCCCGGATGCTCGCCGCCTGCGACGGCTTCGGCAATGATTTCTGCGAGACAATGTGCATCCTGCAGACCGAGATTCGCACCCTGACCCGCCAGCGGGTGCACAGCATGCGCTGCGTCGCCGATGAGGGCAATGCCTGGCTGCACGTACTGCCGGGCATGCCGCGCGCACAGTGGAAACGATCCTCGGGGCCCGGCTACTGTCAGCTCGCCAAGAACCTCATCCGAAGCTTCGGTGAGCATATCGCCCAGCTCGCTGGCGTCCGCCTGGCACGCGTGTGCCGCTGTCTCCGGCGTCGTCGACCACACAACCGACACGCGGCCATCGGCAAGCGGCAACATGCCGAGCGGTCCGCTGCGCAGGAAACGCTGCCATGCCGTGTCCCTGTGCGGCAGCTGCGGCGTGAGGTGCGTGACAAACGCGTGCTGCTCATACGGCCATTCCTCGGTCGCGATACCAGCGCATTTGCGCACGAAGGATCTGGCGCCGTCGGCAGCAATGACCAGGTCGGCCATGAGCTGCTGCTCATCGAGCGCCAGGCAAAACTGTCGGCCATCACGTTTTAGCGATCGAATAGGTGTGTCGAAACTCAAGCTGACATCGCTCTCGTCCAGAACCCGCAGCAGCGAATCCTGCAACAGCAGGTTTTCGACGATGAAGCCCAGCTGCGGCACAGCAAATTCCGCGGCATCGAAACGCAGCGCAGACGAACTGTCTTCATAATCGTCCTCATCCCAGACGCGCATGTGCTGGTAGGCCGACGCGCGTGCGTCCAGCACCGCTTGCCACGCGCCCGCCGACGCGAGCAGTTCGGCCGAGCCCGAAGCAATTGCCGAGACCCGCAACGACACGTCGTCTGATATTGAAAATTGCGGCCTTTTGCCCGCGTCAACAAGTGCGATATTGAGTCGCGCGGCAACTGGCGAACGTGCCAGTAGCGCCGCTGCCGCCAGGCCAGTTATGCCGCCACCGACGATGACAATGTCGAAACTCTTCTTCACTTGATTGGCACGCCTCGCGACAACCTTGGCAGCCTGCCAGCGAGACCCATGGTGTGTCTGGCAAACATCGAGCGCACGCCGGGAATCAGGTCGAAGCCGAGCATTCCTGCGTTGCGCAATATCTTCAGCGGCGGTCGTTGCGCGCCAAAAAGTTTTACCAGGCTGTCAGTAAAGCGCACCAGCTTGCGCTGATCGCCTTGTCGCCATTCTGCGTAGTGCTGCAACATAGGCTGGCTGATGCCGTGATCGGCAAGACAATCGCACAGCGCTGCGACGTCACGCATACCGAGGTTGAAGCCTTGCGCCGAAACCGGGTGCAGGCCGTGGGCGGAGTTGCCGAGCAACACGGAGCGAGTTGCTGTCAGCTGCGCCGCCTTGCTCAGCACCAGCGGATACGCAGCACGCTTGCCCACATTCGATAGCTCGCCCTGGCGATTGCCGAATGCGGCCTGCAGTTCGCGAAGAAAGTCCGCGTCGTCAAGCGCCAGAACACGATCCGCATCGTCCTCGGCGACGGTCCAGATAAACGCGGCCCTGCCGTCGTTAACGGGCAGCAGCGCGAGCGGTCCCTGACTCGTGAAACGTTCGTAGGCGCGATTCTGCATTGGCTTTTCGGTCAGCAGGTTGCCGATCACAGCGCGCTGCCCGTAGGCCGACTTGCTGGCAGAAATACCCATCATTTCGCGGACGCTGGAGTTCGCGCCGTCGGCCGCAACCAGCAGATCGCAATGCAGCGAAACGTCCTTGCCATCCCGGGTCACAACCGCGCTCGCGCGGTCATCGCCGAGCTCAATGCCTGTGATGCGCGCCGGACAGATGACATCGACACCCGCAGCATCCGCGAGCGCCTGTTGCAGTACGGCACCAAGTACACGGTTGATAACAACGTAGCCCAGTGCCTCGACGCCCTGCTCGGCAGCATCTATGTGGGAAAAGCCGAATCGGCCCTGGTCCGACACGTGAATATTGGTGATCGGCGTGGATGCCGCGACGATGTCATCCCACAGTCCCATGGCTTCGAACATGCGCTGCGTGCTGCGCGACAACGCTGTCGAGCGTTCATCGAAACTGGGTTGCTGTGGCGCGCCCCGCGGCACCGCCTCGACGACAGCGACTTTCAACCCCAACGGCGCACAGCGCCAGTGCCAGGCTGGTGCCGATCATGCCACCGCCGGCGATGACAATGTCATAGTTGTCTGCTCGCGTTTGCCATCAGCTCTGCATCAATGCCTCAATCGCGTCCGGCTCTTTCACCAGCCCCTTGCTCAGGACGTCCGGCCCCTTGCGCGTTACTGCAACGTCGTCCTCGATGCGCATACCGATGTTGCGCCAGCGAGCGGGCACCTTGCGGCTGTTACCGATATAAATTCCGGGTTCGACCGTCGTTACCATGCCAGCCTCGAGCATGCGCCACTCGTCGCCGACCTTGTAGTCGCCAACATCGTGAACGTCCATGCCCAGCCAGTGTCCTGTGCGATGCATGAAGAACTGTCGATAGGCCTGCTCCTTGATCAGGCGTCGGCAGGCGGCCGTCCAGCAGGCCCAGTTTTTTCAAGCCGCGCGTGATCACTTTGACAGCAGGCATCGTGCGGGTCGTTCCAGTGGTTGCCAACGCGGGTCAGTTCGATGGCCGCGAGCTGCGCTTCCAGCACGATCTCGTAGACTGCGCGCTGCTCCGGACTGAACCTGCCGTTCACCGGAAAGGTACGCGTGATGTCAGAGGCGTAGTAGTCGAGCTCGCACCCGGCATCGATCAGCAGCAGGTCGCCGTCGCGCAGCTCGGCGTTGTTCTCCACATAGTGAAGGATGCAGGTATTGGCGCCACCACCAACGATCGGATTGTAGGAGACTCGCGCATTATTGCGGCGGAACTCATGCAGGAACTCCGCCTCGATCTCGTATTCGAACATCCCGGGACGGGTAATTCTCATGGCGCGTTTGTGTGCCTGTGACGCGACCTTTGCGGAGCGCCGCATCGCCGAAATTTCGGCGCGGCTCTTGTACAGGCGCATGTCGTGCAACAGGTGATCCAGGGCGACGAATTCCTGTGGCGTGTGCAGCCCTTTGCTCAACCCGGAACGAAGAGAATTCACCCAGTCGGCAATGCGCTGGTCGAAATCGGAATACCTGCCCATCGTGTAGTAGACGCGACTGCAGGACTCCATCAGGCCGGGCAGGATGTCGTCAATATCGTCGATGGGAAACGCGTCGTCCGCGCCGAAATTCTGCATGACGCCGTCCTGCCCTTCACGCCTGCCGTCCCAGAGTTCTCGCTGCGGATCTTTCTCGCGGCAGAAAATGACAAACTCGCCCTTGCTGCGACCCGGAATAAGCACGGCGACCGAATCGGGCTCGGCGAACCCGGTCAGGTAGTAGAAATCACTGTCCTGGCGGTAGTTGTACTCGGTGTCCCGACTGCGGGTCCGAATGGGTGCCGAGGGAAGAATCACGATGCCGTCGTCACCGACCATGCGCATCAACTGCTTACGGCGGCGCGTAAATTCATTGCTATTCATTAGTGCTTTGCTCTCAGTGCAGGGTTTCCGGATCGGGTTTGCTTGTGTCGTCGCCCGCAGGGTCGCGCAGATCGGCAAGCTCCTCGTATGCCAGCTGCGCTGCTACCCGTACATATTCTACGAGTTCGATCCAGGCTTCTTCGAACGCTTCAGAATCTTCCTCCGCTTCTGCGGACGCGCGGGTGATTTGCAGCATGTCCTTGATGATGTCGGCCAGCGGCTCGGCGCCAAGGCGCTGCTTCAGCGCATCGTCATGCTGTGCGGAGACCAGGCCATGCAGGAAGCCCTCGCACCAGTGCGCAAGCGCGGTCGCCCGAACTTCCTCGCTGGCATCGTCGGCAGGCAGAAGCAGCGCAAACGCGGACAGCCTTTCGGCCAGCTGCCGGTGGCAGAGTTCGAAACTGGCGCTCAACAGTGCCGCGCATTCCTTCCCCGCAGCATCATTTTCGGCGACGCCGTCCAGAACGAGTCCAAGCCACTCTGTCCCGCATGCGGGCCCCGCGACCGCCAGCCGGCCGCTCAGGAGGCCGTGGCTTTGCGCCGCGCTCCAGTTCGATCCGCAGCGCCGCAGCGCCGCCTCCAGGCTATCGTGGTCTAGTTGTTCTTGCATTGGCGTATGATCCCACACCCTGTAGATTGATTCTCCCCGTATGCGTGACTATATTGCCCCTATGACCGATAACATGAATTCAGTGTTCGAGCACGAATTGAAACGACTCGAGAAGCGCGTTGACGCACTGGTACGTGTATGCGACCAGCTGCAGGACGAAAACAAGTCCCTGAAGCAACGCCAGGACATCCTCACCGCTGAGCGTGCCAACCTGCTGCAGAAGAATGAGCAGGTTCGCGCCAGGGTTGAAGCGATGATCGGAAGACTTAAAGCGATGGAACAAGGTTCCTGAGCTGACTTTATTGACGGAGAGAACAGGAATGACGGAACCGTACGCTCAGGTGAGTGTCAGAATACTGGACAAGGAGTACCAGGTTGCATGCCCCGCCGAAGAGCGCACCAATTTGCTCGACTCCGCCGAGATTCTGAACGCGAAGATGCGCGAGATCAGAGACTCGGGACGAATAGTAGGCCTCGATAGAATTGCGGTGATGGCAGCACTCAACATGGCGAACGACCTGTTGAATGCCAAAGAAGCCAGCAAGGCCATTGAGGGTGACATCAACCGCCTGAAACTGATCTCCGAAAGAGTGGACTCGGTTCTCGGCGGCTCACAGCAACTGGAACTTTGAATAGGAATTACCGAAATAAAGATTGGCGCCTCCTGCAGTGTTCGATACTGACCTGGAATACTTTCGACCCTAACTTTCTACCTCGGGGTCGTGATCTGTCGGCAACATTTGCGCAGGGCCGTTGGTAGAAGCGGCAAGCCTGTTGTAGCCACGGCTGACTCCACTTATTGCTCCGGTTCGAGAGCGACGGTTCAGACCGGCACAGGCGGGAGGCGCCTCCTCCTTCGCTGGAATCGACATTTATTCGCAAGCAGAAATTCGTACCAGGTCACTTCAACAAAGACGCAAGCTGTCACCTGTCTACCGCCAGTCGGCCTCATCCAAAATTTGCAACGCAGTCATTCGCTCGCATGAATTTTTTGCGGCGACGAATGTTGCGTGCTTCTTTTCGATGCAGGACGAAGTCGCAACCGACGCAATTTTCACGCGCAGCTGGAACACCGGCAAGCGCGTTTTCGCGCCGCTCATACTGACAAGTCGGAAAATGGTCTTTCGCGAAGTTTTGCGCGAAACACCGCTGAAAAAAAACACCTTCGGACTTTGGGAGCCTGCGTCAGGTGAGTTTATTGACCCACGCTTACTCGACTTTGTCGTAACCCCTGTGGTCGCTTTCGATGTTAAAGGCAACCGAATTGGAATGGGCGGCGGCTATTTCGACCGTTGTTTTTCATTTCTTCGGCACCGCGAAAAGTGGCTTCGAACAAAACTTGTCGGCGTCGCGTACGCCTGCCAGCAAACAGACGAAATAGCGCCAAACCCTTGGGATATACGGCTTTATCGCACTTTTAGCGAATAGTATCGCCGCGCAGTCTTGCATGTCCTGCTGCAAATGCCATTGCAACTGACCATCGTCTTGTTGCAAATCGCATCGTTCGAATCTTCCCCGTGCATTGCCGCAGCCATGGCAACAAAAATTTGAGTCGCCGCCGCAAATTTTTTTCAGCCGAAAACGCGCGTCTTCAATATGTTCTTCAGCATCAGTTACTTGCTGGATTTTTGGTTTCTCTTGTATATACTCAACCGCGGGTACCCGACACGGAGAAAACAATGGCTACCAAGAAGAAGTCACGTAAGAAAGTTTCGAAGCGCAAAGTCGCCAAGAAACGTAAAGTAACAGCACGTAAAAAAGCAGCGCCTAAAAAGCGCGTAGTACGGAAAAAAGCTGCCGCGAAAAAACGGCCAGCCAAGAAGAAAGCAAAGAAAAAAGCTGCTAAGAAAAAAGTAGCTAAGAAGAAAGTCGCCAAGCGCAAGACCAAGAAGAAGGTCGCCAAGCGTAAAGCGAAGAAAAAAGTTGCAAAGAAAAAGGCGAAGAAGAAAGTGCTAAGAAGAAAGCGAAAAAAAGTCGCCAAGAAAAAGGCGAAGAAGAAAGTCGCCAAACGCAAGACCAAAAAGAAAGCCGCCAAGAAAAAGGCCAAGAAGAAAGTAGCTAAGCGCAAGACCAAGAAAAAAGCCACACGGAAGAAGGCTAAAAAGAAGGTCACCAAGCGCAAGACCAAGAAAAAAGCATCTCGTAAGAGATAGCGCTAGCTAGAGCCTTTTTAGGCTAACGGAAGTGCCCGCATCTGCGGGCACTTTTCGTTTTGCGATACGACGTGTGGAAGTCCTCCTGCCGATCAGCTAGGCTCTGAGCCCGTTACCAGTCTGGAAGAAGCCAGCCACTCATGGACTCCAACGACAAGAAACGCGCCGCGGCGATTGCATCGCTCGACTATATCGAACCAGGCACCGCTCTTGGTGTCGGTACCGGATCCACCGTGAATCACCTGATCGAGATGTTGCCAACCGTGCGACATCGCATCGACAGGGTGGCCTCCAGTTCCAAAGCATCAACGGAGTTGCTGCGGCAACACGACTTCGAGGTCCTGACCCTGAACGAGGCCGGCGACCTGGATGTTTACATCGATGGTGCCGACGAAACCAACAAGCGCCTGCAACTTATCAAAGGCGGTGGTGGTGCGCTGACAAGAGAGAAGGTCATCGCAGCCGCATCGCGACGCTTCGTTTGCATTGTCGATGACGCGAAGCTCGTCGGCATGCTCGGCGCATTCCCGTTGCCGATTGAAGTCCTGCCAATGGCGCAGGGTTTTGTCGCGCGCAAGCTCGTCAAGATGAGAGCGAACCCTGTCTGGCGAGAGGGCTTTGTGACCGACAACGGCAACCACATTCTGGATGTACATGATTTCCCGATCGCCAACCCGCTGGAGATGGAAACACGGCTGAACCAGATTCCCGGCATCCTCACCGTGGGCATATTTGCGCATCGGCCCGCCGACATTTTGTTGATCGGCGGCGACGATGGCGTGCGCGAGTTGCGCGGCTAGCCGACTAGCGGCAAGACAGAGATGGCAAAAAAAAGGCCCCGATACACGGGGCCTTTTTGATTGGCTGGGGGAGAGGGATTCGAACCCCCGTTGGCGGAGTCAGAGTCCGCAGTCCTACCACTAGACGATCCCCCAAGTCCGCCCACGGTTTTCAATCGCAGGCAGGGTGCTCGTTGCGGACTTACCTTCAGAGTCTGCCCTGACGGTAAAGTGCCACTGGACCTAACGTTTCGAGAACTGTGTCGCCCGGCGTGCTTTACGCAGACCGACTTTCTTGCGCTCAACTTCACGAGCATCGCGAGTAACGAAGCCGGCTTTACGCAGCGACGGACGAAATGACTCGTCGTACGCCATCAGCGCGCGCGTCAGTCCGTGGCGGATAGCACCGGCCTGGCCGGTTGTACCGCCGCCCTTGACGGTCACATTGACGTCAAAAGTGTCAGTCAGGTTCATCAGTTCCAGCGGCTGGCGCACAATCATCTGCGCCGTCTTGCGGCCGAAGAAAACGTCCAGCGGACGGTCGTTGACAGTGATGTCACCGTTGCCAGATTTCAGGAAAACACGGGCCGTTGATGTCTTGCGACGGCCAGTTCCGTAGTACATATCACTCATAATATTGCCTCAATCCTCAGGCGTTTACTTCCAGCGGAACCGGCTGCTGGGCTGTGTGGGTGTGTTCAGGTCCTGCAAATACACGCAGCTTGGACAGCATCTGGCGACCAAGAGGGCCACGCGGCAGCATGCCCTTAACAGCGTATTGCAGAGCGCGTTCCGGCGCCTCGTCGAGCAGCTTCTCAAGCGGCACCGACTTCAGGTTGCCGATGTATCCCGTGTGGTGGTGATACATCTTGTCCTTCAACTTGTTGCCGGTTACACGAATCTTCTCAGCGTTGATTACGACGATGTAGTCGCCTGTATCAACGTGTGGCGTGTATACCGGTTTGTGCTTGCCGCGCAGGCGTCGCGCAATTTCAGTCGACAGGCGACCCAGGGTCTTGCCTGTTGCATCAACCACGAACCAGTCGCGGCGTACCTCTGCGGGCTTGGCAGAAAACGTCTTCATTATCTTATTTCCGTAGGGAATATTTGAATTCACCGACCGTCACGCACGCGTGCAGCTGCCGGAACGGCGAAAGGCGCGAAATTCTACTTGAGCCTATCGCCCAATGCAAACACTCAGGCGGCGCATTTGGGGCGCAAAATACTGCGCCCCGTAAGGGGCGCAATTAGTCTTTCTAATCAGAGGCTTACGAGCCCCCTTCTGTTCACTCCGGTCAGAACGCGTATTCCAGCGCCAATGCCGTGTAGGTATCTGTCTTCTCCAGCGGCGCTATTACGTCCGAGTTGTTCTTGATCGTGTACGAGGCAACCAGGGCCAGGTCACCCACCAGCCGCGCGGTAATCGCGGTAACCGACTCGCTATAGGTGTTGTTGTCGCCGGCTTCAATCGTGAAATCCTGCGTGAATTCCGCGGTTTCGCTGAATTGCCAGGCGTAATTCAGGCCTCCGCGGAGAATCGTCTCGTTGTCCGACGTGCCATCCGCCAGGTCGGATTGCCGCGCACCGACGCCGACATCGACGTTCAGCTTGTGCTCGTCGGTATCGATCACGCGACGGCCATAACCAACCGTTTGCGAAAACTGCTTGGTAAAGCTGGAAAAACGGTCTTTTCGCCACTGCAACCGCCCAAACAGGTAGTCACGATCGGTCATCTCCCACTCGCTCTTCCAGCCCATCTCGTAGGCCTCCGCGGTCGTCTCTTTGTTTTCTGACGAATTGATGGCTTTGGCGTTGGCTAGATGTACCCATTTACCCGTCGCATAGCCGATCTCGAAACCGGTGTTCAGTGTCGAATTCTCGGTGTTGCCAGACGTTGCCAGATAGCCCAGCTTCGCTTTGCCGCTCCACGGGCCCTCGTCTTCCTCAGCCGCCCATGTGGGTGCCGCCACCAGTATTGCGGCCAGCGCAACTACGATCCGGGATTTCATGCCTAGTCTCCAAAATAAAAAGGGCCGCGGAGTATACCTGCGACAGGCGCGGCGCCGCCAGCGTTGTTATAATCCCGCGCATGCAGAGTCGACAACTAACGCCGCTGGACCGCTTGCTGTCCGGCGTCAACAACGCGCTACGTACCGTGGCCACACCGGCAGGCAGGCCTGCGCGCGTCAATCCGGCAGCCGATATCCCGGAGCCCGAGTTGAGTCGCGGCCAGAAGGCACACGCCGCCGGCCTGATGCGGGTGAATCACGCAGGCGAAGTTGCCGCGCAGGGCCTCTACCAGGGGCACGCCAGCGTCGCTCGCGACACCTCTATCGAACAGCAAATGCAGCAGGCTGCGGATGAAGAGTTTGATCACCTTGCCTGGTGCGAGCAGCGGTTGCAGGAACTCGGCGAAGCGCCAAGCCGGCTCAGCCCGGTCTGGTATGCCGGCGCGTTCGCTATTGGCGCGGCCAGCGGCGTGCTCGGAGACAAGTGGAGCCTCGGCTTTATAGCCGAAACCGAGGAACAGGTTTGTGCGCACCTGACCAGCCATCTCGAGGATTTGCCGGAAAACGACGTGCGCAGTCGAGCAATCGTCACGCAGATGCGCGACGAAGAAGCTGAACATGGCGAGAACGCTGTACATGCGGGCGCTGCTGAACTGCCTTTGCCGATTAAGCGGCTCATGCAGCTTACGGCGAAGATCATGACCGGCACCGCATATCGAATTTAGGGCGATGATTCCAGACAAAACACGGACTTAGCTTGCCCTTCCTGACAAACTGTATTAAAAGAAAGGCGCACTGGAGGGGAGAATCCATTAATGCAAACACAAGCCAAGACCTTGAGCGATGTACCGGCGATAAATCGATTTCTTAGTTATTGCCGCGTACGGACTGTGCCATCCAAGACCGTGATGATTCACGCGGGCGATCTGCCTGACGTGCTCTACTACATCGTCGACGGCTCTGTCGAAGTCATGATCGAAGACGAAGACGGCAATGAGATGGTGCTGGCGTACCTGAACAAAGGACAATTTTTCGGCGAGATGGGCCTTTTTTACGAACAGCCCACTCGCAGTGCATGGGTTCGCACCCGCACGGAATGCGAGATTGCCGAGATGACCTATCCGCGTTTCCGCCAGATTGCGAGCGAGAGCCCGGGACTGGTATTTGAACTGGCAACGCAGCTGGCGACACGCCTCGACCGCACCAACCGCAAACTGGGCGACCTCGCCTTCGTTGACGTTACCGGCCGTGTCGCGCACGCCATCATGGACCTTTGCAACGAGCCGGACGCCATGACGCATCCAGATGGCATGCAGATCAAGGTCAGCCGCCAGGAGTTGAGCCGGTTGGTTGGTTGCTCACGAGAAATGGCAGGTCGCGTCCTCAAGGTGCTCGAGGAACAAGGGCTGGTCTCAGCCAGCGGCAAAACAATCGTCGTTTACGGCGCCCGCCCGGTACGAAAAATCTAGAGAAAAGCCGGTTCGGGTGCTCTAGTCCGATCCGGCTGCTATCTCTTTCCTCATTGCGGCAATCGTGCTGGCGTAGTCACTACTGCCGAATATCGCTGAACCTGCAACGAACGTGTCCGCACCCGCGGCCGCGATGGCACCGATGTTGTCCACTTTGACGCCACCATCAATCTCAAGTCGTATCTCACGTCCGCTGTCATCAATCATGCGCCGCGCCGCCTGCAGCTTGTCGAGTGCCGACGGTATGAACGCCTGACCGCCGAAGCCCGGGTTAACCGACATGATCAGCACCATGTCAATTTTGTCCATGACGTGCTGCAGCCAGTCGAGCGGTGTTGCCGGATTGAATACCAGGCCGGCCTTGCAACCCTGTTCACGGATCAGCCCCAGCGAGCGATCGACGTGCCTGCTCGCTTCCGGGTGGAACGTGATGTAGCTGGCGCCGGCTTTCGCGAAGTCCGGGATAAGCCGATCGACGGGCTCGACCATAAGGTGCACGTCAATGGGCGCTTCGATGCCGTAGTTGCGCAGAGCATCACAAATCATCGGACCAATCGTCAGGTTAGGCACGAAGTGATTGTCCATGACGTCAAAATGGACGACGTCTGCACCGGCATCCAGTACAGCTTTAACGTCTTCGCCGAGGCGCGCGAAGTCGGCAGACAGAATTGAGGGAGCAATGAGCGGTTTCACTGTAGTTCCTTTGCTGGACACTCTGAGGCGTTGCCAAGCCTAAGCGAGATAGATGGGATTCGTCCACCTCCGTCGACTTTCATCAGCGCATTGAGCGCCTCGCCTTGAGCATTTCATAAGCGCCGCGTATCTCGCGGGTACGCCGTTGCGCTTCCGCGAGAACCATTGCATCGGGGTTACTCGCGGAAATCTTGTCAGGATGATTGCGGTTCATCAGTCGCCGATACGCTGTCTTGATCTCCGTGTTGCTCGCGTCGACCTTTACGCCGAGTGTCTGATACGCCTCGCGCAGCCGCGCGGCATCGGCATTGCCCGCGGGCGAGCGCTTGAAGCCCTTTTGCGCGCGTATCATGGCTTCCAGCTGCGCCAGGTCGACGCGACTGATATCCAGCTCCGTGCAGACCTGCCAGATCAGGGCCCGCTCCTTCTGGTGCAGTGCAGATTTCGACAGTACAACCTCGAGCAACAGGCGCACGAACAGCGTCCTCTGCGCTGCCGATCTTGCTGCCGTGCGTCGCAATGCACGCACTGTTTGCAGCAGCTGAAAGGTCGGTTGCTTGCCCGCCGTAAACCAGTCGATGGCCTTGCGCACCAACGCCGGACTGAGGCCCAGCCGGTGCATGATCATGCGGGCAGCGCGTATTTCATCTTCGCTGACGCGGCCGTCGACCTTCGCGATGTGGCCCATCGTCAGGAACAGCGCTTTGACGTAGCCTTCCTGCAAGGCACCGATATTGTCGCCCTGTTCGGTGAACGCATCGAAACGCTTTGCAAAGCCGCGATCAAACTGATGCCCGAGCAGGAAACCCGCAACCGCGAGTATCGGCTTCATGGTCGCAAGCCCAGCCAACGTGCCTATGATCTTGCCCCAGTACAATGCGAAATCCCGCCGTCACCACTCGTGATGCGTCAATCCTAACGTTTGCGCGCTACCATTCCCATTTTCGGCCTTTCTGCTAAGCTCCCAGCCATGAACGACGCCGACGCACTCTTTGAATCCGAGATACCCGGACTGCCATTGATTGGTCGCGGCAAGGTACGCGACATATACAGCATCGACAACAACCACCTGCTGATCGTAACGACGGACCGCCTGTCCGCTTACGACGTCGTCATGGACGACCCGGTGCCTGGCAAGGGCGAAGTACTGACCCGGATGTCGCTGTTCTGGTTTCGCATGATGGCGGACATTATCGACAATCAGCTCACCGACCTGACAGTAGCCGATGTTGTCAACGACGCCGAGCTGGCACACATGCTTGAGTCTCGCTCGCTGGTCGTGAAGCGTTTGCAGCCGCTACCCATAGAAGCGGTTGTGCGCGGCTATCTCATAGGCTCCGGCTGGAAGGACTACCAGGAGACAGGAGAGGTGTGCGGCATCGCGCTGCCCGACGGCCTCGAGCAGGCACAGCAACTGCCCACTACGTTGTTCACGCCCGCGTACAAGGCGGACGCCGGCGACCATGACGAGAACATCAGCTTCGACAAAGTGGTCGAGCTCGTGGGCGAGAAGCTCGCTGTCCGGGTTCGCGACATTTCGATACAGATATACGAGCGCGCCGCGGCTTACGCAAAGACGCGCGGCATTATCATCGCCGACACCAAGTTCGAGTTTGGGCTTGACGATGAAGGACGATTGCACATTATTGATGAAGCGTTGACTCCGGACTCATCACGTTTCTGGCCAGCAGAAAGCTACCGCACCGGCTCAAGCCCGCCCAGCTATGACAAGCAGTTTGTGCGCGACTACCTGGAGACGCTCGACTGGGACAAGACGCCGCCGCCGCCGTCGATTCCTGCGGACATCCTCAGGAAGACAGCCGAAAAATATACGGAAGCACTTCACAGGCTCACGCAATAAAGCAAGGTACAATGCGTGCACGATGTTTGAGCTGCAGAAAAAAATCGACAGACTGATCTGGAGGCCGGCGCCCAAGGCATGGGGGCAGCCTGGCCGCTGGCTGTTGATCCTGTTGCGATACCTCTACGCCGTATTGCGTGACATGTTCTCGGGCCAGCTCACCATGCGAGCCATGAGCCTTGTCTACACCACCCTGTTGTCCATCGTGCCGCTGATCGCGTTCAGCTTTTCAATGCTGAAGGGTTTCGGCAAACACAAGATTCTCGAACAACAGATGTACCTGTTTCTTGAGCCACTCGGTGAGAAAGGCGTTGAGATTACCGACAGCGTCATGGACCTGGTGTACAACGTCAACAGCGGCGTGCTGGGCGGCATCAGCCTGGTGTTCTTCGTCTACACGGCCGTTTCCATGGTGCAGAAGGTCGAAGAGAGCTTTAATTACACCTGGTACGTCACCAAGCCACGAAGTTTCGCGCGCAGTTTCACCGAATATGTGTTCGTCCTGCTGATTGGTCCGCTGGCCATCGCGATTGCGCTCGGCATCATCGGCTCACTGCAAAACGAGGCAATGGTGCAATGGCTGCTCGACAACCAGATTGTCGGACCGGTGTTCGTGGCGACCGGCAAACTGATGCCGTACCTGATCATCTCATCCGCTTTCGCGTTTCTTTACTGGTTCATGCCGAATACCAAGGTGCGCTTAAGCTCGGCGTTCGTCGGCGGACTCATCGGCGGCTTCCTGTGGGCGACGATCGGCGTTGTCGTCGCGGCCTTCATGGTCAACGCGGCACGCACCCAGGCCGTATACGGCGGCTTCGCGATCGCCATCACAGCGCTCATCTGGCTGTACCTGAACTGGATCGTGTTGCTGGTTGGCGCGCAGCTCGCGTACTACCACCAGAACCCGGCGTACCTGCGCCTTGGCCGGCGTGAGCCGCGACCTTCGAATGCCACGCGCGAGCGCCTGGCGCTGAATATCATGCTGCTGGTCGGGCGGGCATTCCAGAACCCGACGTCGACCATGACGATCGACGAGCTCAGCGAGACGCTGCAAATTCCGTCGATTGCGTTAGGTCCGATCGTGGTGGAGCTTGAGAACGAGGGTCTGCTGACAACGACCGAAAAAGAGCAGTTTGTGCCCGGCCGGGACCTCGCACATATCAAGCTTGGTGACATTCTCGATGTCGTTCGGGAACGCGGCGAGACCGGCTCTTTTCGCCCACCGCACTGGTCGGATGAGATCAGCGCGCTGTGTGGCAAAATCGATGCCGCCATTGCCAACTCGGTTGAAGGCGTCACGCTCGCCGACTTGCTGCAGAACAACGAGTCCTAAGACCCGGCGATTGTCATTTCCTCGACCAGCAGCGATCCACAGCGCGTGCCTGAACGGGTATCAATGTCATTCCCCAGTGCGACGATGCGCGGATACAGGCTCTTCAGGTTGCCGGCAATCGTAATTTCGTGCACCGGGTAGGCGATTTCGCCATTCTCAACCCAGTGCCCCACGGCACCGCGTGAGTAGTCACCGGTCACACCGTTCACGCCCTGACCGATTAGCTCCTCAACCAGCAGGCCAGTGCCCAGCATCCTGAGTAGCTCATCCCTGCCGCCCGCGTTGCCGGGCACCAGCAGGTTTTGCGAACCGCCCGCGTTAGCCGTTGATTCGAGGCCCAGGCGGCGCGCCGAATAGCTGCTCAGAACATAACCCTGCAGGACACCATCGCGCACGATATCGCGATCGTAGGTTGCCACTCCTTCGCCGTCATAAGGCGCACTCGACATCGCTTTGGCGATGTGCGGCCGCTCCTCAATGTTGAGGAAGTCCGGGAATATCTGCTTGCCAACCGCTCCGAGCAGGAATGACGCCTTGCGGTATTGCGCAGCGCCGGAAATCGCGCCAATCGCATGCCCCAGGAAACCACGCGCAAGCTCGGGCGTGAACAGCACCGGCGCGCGCGTCGTGGCGATCTTGCGAGCACCCAGTCTGTCGACAGCTCGACGAGCTGCCGTCACGCCAATGATCTCCGCCGGCTCGAGTTCGGCGGCATCGCGCGCTGACGTGTAGTGATAGTCGCGCTGCATTTCAGCGCCCTCGGCCGCCAGCACAATGCACATCAGCGAGTGACCCGTCTTCGTGTAGCTGCCGACGAAACCGTGGCTGTTGCCATAAGCTCGCGTGCCACGATTGCTGGAAACACTCGCGCCTTCGGAGTTATTGATGCGCTTGTCATACTGCAGCGCATAGCTTTCGCAGTCGATCGCCAGGTCGATGGCCTTGGTTGCGTCGATTTCCCAGGGATGATCCAGGTCGAGATCCACGATGTCGGTGCACATGCGATCAGCGTCCGCGAGCCCCGCGTATTTGTCCTGCGCGGTCAGCGTTGCGAATGACGCCGCTTTCGCAACGGCCTCGCGAATCGCTGCCGGCGTGATATCAGAGGTGCTGGCACTGCCCTTGCGCGAGTCTTTGTACACCGTCACGCCAATACCACGGTCGTTGGTGTACTCGAGATTCTCGACATCGCCAAGGCGGGCTGTTACTGATAATCCGGTATCCTGGCTTACTGCCACCTCCGCCTGATCGACGCCCAGTCGCTTTGCCTCATCCAAAGCCAGCTGCACCAGGTCCTCAAGCTTGCTGGCTACTGACGCGTTACTGTGTGTAACCTCACCCATCTGTTCTTCCGTGGTAGACTGCGCCGCCCGAAACAGGCACGCAGGGTGGAGTAGCTTAACCGGTGGATGATTCAAAGCCCAGCAAGTCAGCGAACAAGCGCGAGCAACAGGCGCTGAAGCAACTTGGTGACAAACTGATTGAGTTGCAGGATGCGGAGCTGGCACGTTTGCCACTCAACGACAGTTTGCGCGACGCCGTTCAGCAAGCGAAACGCATTAAGGCACACGGCGCGCTGCGTCGACAACGCCAGCTGCTCGGCAAACTGCTGCGACAGGTCGACGCGGAACCAATTCAACAGGCACTCCTGCAGCTGCAACAGAGCGGCGTCCGCGAGAAACAGCTGTTCGCAGGGGCCGAGCGCTGGCGCGATCGCATTGTGAGCGATGGCGAAACCGCCATTGCAGCATTTTGCGAACAAACGGGGGCCAGCGGCGCGCTATTACAGGAGCTGCTGGGTGAGCTGCGGCGGGCTCACAGTGACAAAGCGCTAAAGACCGTCAGACGGAAGATTTTTCGCACAGTGAACGAGGTGCTGGTCAGCACGCGACAGGATGATAGTATTTCCTCATGAATATTGACGTCGGAATCATCATGGGCTCCCGCTCGGACTGGGAAACCATGCGCCACGCAAGCGAGACCCTTGAAGCACTGGGCGTCTCATTTGAAACCCGCGTGGTCTCCGCGCATCGCACACCGGACTTGCTGTTCGAGTACGCCGAGCAGGCGGTCGAACGTGGCATCAAGGTGATCATTGCCGGCGCCGGCGGTGCGGCGCACCTGCCGGGCATGACGGCATCCAAGACGCGCCTGCCGGTGCTGGGCGTGCCGGTGCAATCGAAAGCGCTCAGCGGCATGGACTCCCTGCTATCTATCGCGCAAATGCCCGCCGGCATCCCGGTCGGCAGCATGGCCATTGGCAAGGCCGGCGCCGTTAACGCGGCGCTGCTCGCAGCGGCAATCCTGGGCATCTCGAATGACGATGTTGCTGCCGCACTCGAGACATTCCGCAAGCAGCAGACCGACAACGTGCTGGCACACCCGGACCCCAGTACCTGAGTCCGGTGAGAATTGGCATAATCGGCGCCGGGCAGCTCGGCCAGATGCTCGGCCACGCGGCCGGCGATCTTGCGATGAGCTGCGAATTCCTGGACCCGTCCGACGCGCCGCCGGCGGCGGACAGCGGCCCGGTCATTCGCGCCGCGTATGACGATGACGAGGCGCTGCGGCAACTCGCTGCAAACTGTGACGTACTGACCTACGAGTTCGAAAATGTGCCGGTGGCGGCGCTGCAGAAGCTCGGCGCCAGCGTACCAATCTACCCGCCACCTGCGGCACTGCAACATGCCCAGGACCGGCTCCTGGAAAAGCAGCTGTTCGGCAAGCTCGACATCCCCCTGCCGGGCTATCATCCGATCGACAGTCGTTCCGACCTGGATGATGCAATCGACAAGCTCGGCTTGCCGCTCGTGATCAAGACGCGCCGGCTGGGGTATGACGGCAAAGGCCAGTTCCTTGTGCATAATGCTGCGGACGCCGATAAGGCGTGGCAATCACTGGGTGGCAGCGACCTGATTGCCGAGCAATGGATCGCCTTCGACTACGAGGTTTCGATTATCGGGGTGCGCAACGTCGCTGGCGACACCGCGGTTTACCCCCTGAGTCAGAACGAACATCGAAATGGCATTCTGCACAGCTCGCGCGCACCGGTCGATGCGCCACAGCTCGCCACGCTCGCCGCAGAGTACATGACCAGATTACTGCAGCATCTCGATTACGTCGGTGTTCTCGCGCTGGAGCTGTTCGTCGTCAAGGACCGTCTGCTGGCAAACGAATTTGCGCCACGCGTCCACAACTCCGGTCACTGGACCATCGAAGGCGCGGAAACCAGCCAGTTTGCCAACCATCTGCTGGCAATTTGTAATCGGCCACCAGGTTCCACCGCGATGAAAGGGCATGCCGGCATGCTCAACCTGATCGGGTCGATTCCGCCGGCCGCACGCGCGCAACGCATCGGCAACCTGCATGATTATGGCAAGGCGCCGCGCGAGGGGAGGAAACTCGGCCATATCACGATTGTCGCGGACTCGGCGGCAGACCGCGATGCTCTCCTGGCAGGTATTGCAGAAACTGTGACCGAGTCGACTCCCGCGACCGGGCACGTGACCTAGGCCAGCAGCCGCCAAAACAGGTAGACTGAGCGACAAGAACCAGCCTATGTCATATCTGCAACACTTCAATCTTGAGGAGCAGCCGTTTCGACTGACTCCCGACCCCGATTTCCTTTATTGGAGCAAGCAGCATGCGCGCGCCAAAGCGTACATGGAGTCGACCATATGGCTCGCGGATGGCTTCGTTGTCATAACCGGTGAGATAGGCTCGGGCAAAACAACCCTGCTGCAGGCGTTTCTCTCCGAGCTGGACGACGACGTTGTCTATGCGGTTGTTTCGCAAACCCAGCTCACGCCGACCGAATTCCTGCAGGCGGTCCTCACAGAATTTGGCTTCAAACCCTTCAACAAGAAGAAAGTTGAGTTGCTGGACATGCTCAACATGTTTCTTATTGAACAATATTCGAACGGCAAGAAAGTCGTGCTGATCGTCGACGAAGCGCAGAACCTGTCGAAAAAGGTGCTCGAGGAAATTCGCCTGATTTCCGGCATTGAGACGCATAAGGAAAAAGTCCTGCGAATCATTCTCGCGGGCCAGCCAGAGTTGAAGGACACACTCGAGTCACCGAGCCTGAAGCAACTGGTACAGCGCGTCAGGCTGCGCTTTCATATCGGCCCGCTGGACAGACGTGAGCTGTGCGAATATGTCGAGCGGCGGCTTGAGGTTGCCGGTCGCGACGACCATGACCTGTTTACCGATGATGCCTACGACGTATTGCTGCGCTACACCGGCGGCATCCCTCGCCTCATCAATACACTGTGCGACACGGCGCTTCTGTGCGGCTTTGCCGATGAGAAGGACGTCATTGAGGCGGCCGACATCAAGGCGGCCGTTGACGAGCTGGGCTGGCAGGAGCACGAGAGCATTACGGGCATTTACAATCAGCTGACAAAAATCAGTCGGCGTCCGGATGAGGACTCGCATATCACCCAGATTGAGCTGCGTGCTGACGGTGAAAGCCTGTCGGTGCAGTCGTTTCCCGAGGGCCGCATTATTATCGGCCGCTCTCCTGACAATGAAATCTACATCAAGAGCAAGTTTGTCAGTCGGCACCATGCGCAGATAATCAGCGATGCGAACGGCTGCACGATCGAAGACCTCAACAGCACCAACGGCGTCTTCCTCGGCGAGAAGCAGGTCAAGAAATACCAGCTGCGCGATGGCGATGCCATTTCAGTTGGTGTGCACGAGCTGATTTACCATGATCTGAGGATGCAGGATCCGCTGCAGGACCAGGTTGACGATGACTCAGAAGAGTTTGTTGAGGATGCCGAAGATGAGCTCGACGACGAAGCGGCCAGTCAGTAATCCTGGCGGTGCGCGGCGCGCTTGTCGGTGCTGCGGTAGTCGCGTCTCTTGAGCAACACCACCAGTCCTGCCACCAGGCACGACAAGCCAACCACGAAACAAATCGTCGGCCAGTACCAATGGGTGACGTACATCGATGCTGCGAGACAGATCGCACCTGTCAGCAGGTAGAAATACGGCAGGCTTTCGTAGACTGGTTTAGAGACCCACATGGTTTTCTATCACTCTCCTCGGCCCTTCATTGTGCATAGCACGGCGCACTTGTCCAGTGACAAAAATGCGAAAACCCGCCAGGAGCGGGTCCTCAAGCGCCTGATTTTCAAGGTTTATGCCTAGTGGCGGCCAATTCCAAACAGCCCCAGCAAGCGCGACAATACGGAGTCCGTTAAGCCGTCGACCGCGAGATCAGGCTCAAAATCCTGCCGCTCTGAACGCATTCCCTGTACATACGCCTTGGTTTTTGCATCCATGTCGTGTTCTGTAATTGTGCTTTCGAAAGCCATCGTCCAATCCCTCCTTAGAGACGACGCAACAATACCTCAGCGATATGTCCAATTCGGTGAGGCATCTCACATTGTCGAGCGTAAGATCACAAGTCCGTGCCTTATGTAAAACGGCTCGCGTGGTCTAGCCGGTGCCGCCAACGGTCAGCTCATCGATCTTCAGCGTTGGCTGGCCAACACCAACCGGCACCGATTGGCCCTCCTTGCCACACGTGCCGACACCGCTGTCCAGTTTGAGGTCATTGCCCACCATCGACATCTTGCGCAGTGCCTCGGGTCCGTCTCCGATCAACATGGCACCCTTCACGGGCGTCGTGATCTTGCCGTTCTCGATAAGGTAGGCCTCGCTGGCAGAGAAGACGAACTTGCCGGACGTTATATCGACCTGCCCACCACCGAAGTTTGGTGCATACAGCCCCTTGTCAACGGAAGCGATGATCTCCCCAGGATCGTGCGGACCGTGCAGCATGTAGGTGTTGGTCATGCGTGGCATCGGCATGTGGGCATAGGATTCGCGCCGTCCGTTACCGGTTGACGCGACGCCCATCAGGCGTGCGTTCAGCTTGTCCTGCATGTAGCCACGCAGGATGCCGTTCTCGATCAGCACCGTGTTCTGGCCTTCGATACCCTCGTCATCGATCGCAACCGAGCCCCTGCGATTCGGCAGGGTGCCATCATCAACGATCGTGCAATATTGCGATGCGACCTTTTCGCCGACCTTGCCGCTGAAGGCCGACGTACCCTTGCGATTGAAGTCACCTTCGAGGCCATGACCGACCGCTTCGTGCAGCAGGATGCCCGGCCAGCCGGGACCGAGGACCACGGGCATGACACCCGCTGGCGCGGCAACGGCTTCAAGTTGCACGGTTGCCTGTCGAACTGCCTCGTGCACGAACCCAAGTGGCGCATCACTGTTAATGAAATCACTGAGGTCACCGCGCGTGCCACCGCCGGCATAGCCCTGCTCGCGCTGACCGTCTTGCTCGAGAATAACGCTGACATTCAGGCGCACCAGTGGCCTGACATCTGCTGCCAGTGTGCCATCTGAAGCCGCAACCAGTACCAGGTCCTGGACCGTCGACAGGCTGATGCTGACCTGGTCCACACGGCTGTCGAGATCTCGCGCTGCTTTATCAAGTGCTTGCAGCAGCTCTGTTTTCTGCTGGTCGCTGGCGCTGGTGGTCGGGTCAATCGCCGGGTACAGCGGCTGCGCCGCGCTGCGGCTCCACGCCTGTACCGCATTTTGCTGGCCCTGCCTCGCAATCGCGCGCGCAGCACCGGCAGCGTGTTGCAGCGCTGGCAACAGCAATTCATCTGAATAGGCAAAACCGGTTTTCTCACCGCTATTGGCGCGCACGCCGACACCTTGATCCAGGTTGAAGCTGGCCTCACGGATAATGCCGTCTTCCAGCGACCAGGACTCCTGGCGACTCTGCTGAAAATACAGGTCCGCGTAATCGACGCCGCTGCCGAGCATGCCGGTGAGGGTCTGATTGAGCTGCTGCTCACCGAGACCTGCCGGCTCCAGCATTTGCGACAAGACGTTGTCCAGTGTGTTTGCGTTGTTCAATTGCGTTCCTGTCAAAGCCGCCGATTATCGAGGACCGGCGTCGCAGCGCGCAATTGCGCCTGCGCTGCAGGGTCGATATCAGCGGCAACAAAACCATTGCCTTCGGGCAGCTCAGCCAGAATGCAGCCCCAGGGGTCAACGATCAGTGAGTGGCCGTACGTCGAACGACGATCGGGATGCTCGCCATACTGCCCCGCCGCGACCACATATGCCAGATTTTCGATGGCACGTGCGCGCAGCAGGATATGCCAGTGCGCTTTGCCCGTCGTTTGCGTGAACGCAGCCGGCACGCTGAACAGCGTCGCGCCGCGTGCCGCCAGCAATCGGTACAGTTCGGGAAACCGCAGGTCGTAACAAATAGACAGACCGAGCTGGCCGACCGGCGTTTCAAGCAACATCGGATCGTCGCCGGGATACATGGAACTGGACTCGCGGTAAGACTCTTTGCCACCTGGCAGATCAACATCGAAGAGGTGAATTTTCCGGTAAATACCGCGTGTGTTGCCGCGATCATCGATAACCGGACAAGCTCCGTAGACGCGCTCGGCGTCAGGCGAAGCCAGCGGCATGCTGCCGGCCACAATCCAGAGCTTGTGGCGCACAGCGGCATCTGCCAGGAAACGCTGTATAGGTCCGTCCCCGGGCGTCTCAGCATGTTGCGCCTTGTCTCTGCCTCGCTCAGGCATAAGTGCGAAGTTCTCGGGCAGCACGGCAAACACACAACCGTCACTGGCCGCATCGGCCAGCAGGCCATCTGCCAACGCCAGGTTCGCGGCGACGTCGGCACCGCTGTTCATCTGAATGGCCGCTACGCGCATGCCGGCCATTTTACTCGCTATCCTCGAGACAGCCAGCCAACACGCCGCTTTCTGCAAAGCGCGCCGCATTTGCGTTTTCAATGGTCGGGTTGTCCCAGGATCCGTCGATGGCGTAGTAGACCTGGCCGACTTCCTGCAGCGGTTCCTTGAATATCTGCGAGAACAGGAATATCACTGCCGCCGCCTGTGGGCCCGCTACGACGGCACCCACCAGCGGCAGTGTATTGCCAACATTTGCGCTGACGACAGCTGTCTGTTGGTAGTCGCGACCGGTCAGGCTGGCCCGGCCAATGATGCCGATATCGGCCGCCGGGCCGGAGAGAGACAGGTTGCAGGTATAGGCTTCACCATCCTGCAGTCGAAATGAGCCCTCGATGCTGTCGAAGCCGAAGCCCTTGTCGAACACATCGCGAAAATCCAGCGACAAACGCCGCGGCAGTGCAACCACACTCATCAGTCCGAAGACGCGTCCTGCTCCCGGCTCGACGTCATCCAGCTGGCCCGAGCCAAAACTCGCCTGGACCTCGCCACTGAGGCTGTCGAGAAAATCTGATCGCGGACCACCGGACCAGTTCAAATCAAGGCTCACGGTCATCTCCTCGCCGAGAATGCCCGGGCTGTAGCCAAGTCGGTTCATTGTTTGCTGCACGTTATTGCTGTTCAGCGTCGCTGTTACGAACGTGCGGTTTCCGGCCGGGTCGGTGTCGTCGCTTACCCAGCGGCCGCTGCCGGTTATTGCAAAGGTCTCGTCCTTGCTGGTCATGCGTTCCGCAACCAGTCCGTCGGGTGTCTTCAGGAGTTCCGCTTCCACGGCGCCGAAGTGCCGGTCACCCAGCGCGAAATCTGCAGCCCGTAACGAAATTGGCGGCAGGCTGCGAGGATCCGGCATATCACCTGATTCGGTCGATTCCTCATCGCCCGGCAGATGCATCGTCTGCATGTCGACCACCAGCGGCCGCTGGCCGCCAAAGTCGTAGGGGACGAACACCGATCCGCGAACATTGTTGCCGCTTAGCTGCACCAGCCAGTCCTCGGCGCTGCGATCAACTTGTACGCGGTGATCCTCCAGGTGCTGCCCGAGTATGTAGAGATCGCCAATGAAAACATCGATTGAACGAACCCGAGTAGCAGCACCGGTGTTCTCGCCATCACCGCGGGATAGCTCCAGCCAGTCGCGAAAACGCACACTATCAACGCTGCCGCGGATATGCAGTCCGCGGGTTTCAGCCGCCGCGAGCGGCTGTCCACCGAGGGCAATAACGCCGCGGTCCAGGTCCCAGTTGCCATCAACACTCGTCACTGCGACTTGCCACGCCGTCTCGTCACCGGCCATGCCGGCGCTTTCTATGCGCGTACCATCGAGCAGTCGGATGTCGCCCTGCAGTGGCAGTGCATCGTCCGCTGCCTTGCCAAGCGGGGCCGGCAACAACACCTCGATGCCAACCAGGTCAGTGCTGACTTCGAAACTCATCGGCACCGCTGGCTGCTGCTCCTTGCGTGGGAACAGGACGCGCAGCTGGTAGTCGCTGGCGCCCTCGATAAAGCCGGCAACGGGCACACCGAGTTCCTCGGCGATGGCAGCGGCCGTGACGACGCCGGTCGCCGTCGCAACAGCTGCCAGACCCGGCTCACTTTCCGTCGCGCTGCGAAGCTCGATAGCTACAGGCTGGCCCAGGAACGTAGCCCCCAGTGCTTCGCCGCTGATGTTGTCCCTGCTGATGCTCACGACGCCGCTGAGATCTGTCAGCGGCGCTGGAAACCCCTCAACCTGCAACCGCCCGCCGTTGCTGCGCAATCGCGTCAACACCTCGAAATCGGGCGCCGGCTTGAGCGGCACGGTCAGGTCGAGGTCAAATGATGCATTGCCCTCTACCTGCACACGCTCCAGCTGTCCTCCGAAGACTGCGGTGATCGGACTCTGCAATACAAACTGCCTTACTGTTTCCAGTGTGCCGGTGGCGAAGGCATTGATAGACAGGACCGGGACCCGCAGATCGGCGATTTCCACTTTGGCGTCGACGACATCGTTGCCGAGGCTGGAGGATCGACCGCGCTCCGAATACAGGCGGACATTGTCCACCACAACATCGACATCGATCAGGTCGACCGCCGGCCACTCCGGTCGATATTTGAGAATGGTATTGCGCACATTGGCCTGGATCAGCAGCTGGCCATCGCCAGCGTCGAAAGGAAACTCGTCCAGTGCACCGAAAAGCCTGGCGCTGCCGCGCGGAATGGCGCCCGACACCAGTGCGTTCTGCAACCAGTCGTACAACTTGGGCTTCACCACATTTTTCGGAATGTATTTCTTCGCCAGCGCCACATCGGCGATGGCAAACGTGCTGACGAGGTCAACAATGGGTGCCGCACCGTTGCCCGGAAGCGTTACATGCACGTTGCTCTGGCTGTCGATGGCTGCACTGATCACCTCGATACTGTCGGAGAGTATGGTTGTACTGTCACCGCTGCGCCGCCAGATAATGGTGCCGGCCGTGCTGTCGATCCGGTAAGGCGCGTCGAACATGACGTCGCTGGTCACAACCATCTCGTCCGAATCGATTTGCAGCCGACCACCCGCGCGGTTTGCACGCACACTGCCACTGAAACCGCGCACGCCAGGCCAGCCGTCGACAGATGCCAGCCCTACTCGCTCCAGACCCGCGCTCAGTTCGAAGCGTGGCTTGCTGCGGTGCAGATCGGTCAGCGTCAGTTCAAGATCGCGTACGACGCCGTCCGCCGCATATGCTTCAAGTTGCTGACGTCGCTCCGGCGCGACCCAGGGCAGGAACATGCCAACATCAGCCAGATCGACATAGGACGCGCTCGCGTCCAGCATCACGACCTCACCATCATCATTGATACTTGTCTCAAACCTTAGATCAGAATCAGGCCACCGACCTCGATCAGATTGCAGTGACAGTCGCTGCGCCGCAAGCAACCAGCCATCGCTGCGTTGCGTGTACTCGAGACGCCCACTGATTTCAAAATCCGCACCCTCGCTGATACTGACATCCTGAAAGTCGATGTCCGCGGTCGCACTTCGTATCGCAGTGGCGCCGTATTGCAGCGATAACTCCAGATCACCAGTGCCGGAACGAAAGCCCGTTTTCTCCTCCAGCACGATCGAACTGAGCTCCTGCAAATTGAGCCCGCCCACTTCAACCGTTACGTCCCACACGCGTTGTGGCACCGCTGCTGACAGCAGCTGGATAGCGGATACGTTGACATCGCGACCCAGCTCGGCCGGCAGGCTTGCACTGCCATCCAGCGTGATGCTGTCTTCATCGCGACGCACCTGGACACGGGGTATGTCGAAGAACCGTGGTCGATCATCACCCGGCTGCAGGAAGCGGAGTTCGATCTTCTCTCCGACCACCTCGATGTCACCGCCGCCACTGTTGCCAGCGATTGGAAAGTCGAGCAACTCGTCGGCTGGGGTGCCCTGGATCCACCAGCGACCATTTTCAAGGTGCCGCAGCTCAACGACTGTTTCGCGCACGGTGACCCGGTCTACCACCAGCTTGCGATCGGCTATCAGCCGCATCAGTGCGACGCCAACGCTGACCTGCTCCGCCGCGACAATGCGCCGGCCGGTTTCCACACGCAGCAATTCGGCCTCGTAAAACTGCAACTCGGGACCGCGCAGTCCCCAGCGCGCGTCCATGCCGGAGAACTCAACCTGCATGCCGATGGCCTGGCTTGCCCAGTCTTTTATCTGCTCCTGGTACTCGGGCAGCCGCGGCAGGAACAAGCGAAACAGGCCAACACCGATCGCAAGCAAGATAACCAGTGCGGCCACCGAGTAGGCAAAAAACTTGAACAGGTTGTTAAGAAAACGTTTCACGTTTACATCAATACAACGTCGAATTGATCCTGCAGATACAGGGACTCAGTTTGCAGACGAATCGCCTTGCCGGTCTGCTCCGCAATCTCGGCCAGGCTGTCGGCCTGCTCATCCAGTAACAGCTCGATAACGTCCTGATGTGCGAGCACCATCACTTCGTCGAACTCGAACTGCCGCGACTGCCGTATCACTTCACGGAAGATCTCGAAACACACCGTCTCCACCGTAATGAGAAAACCGCGACCGTCACAGGTTGGACAATCTTCGCAGAGAATATGCTGCAAACTCTCGCGGGTCCGCTTGCGGGTCATTTCGACCAGGCCCAGCGGCGATACCGGCGTTATCTGGTATCGCGCATGATCGCGCGCCAGTGACTGCCCCAGCACTGCCAGCACATTCTCCCTGTGATCAGCCTCGGTCATGTCGATGAAATCGATAATGATGATGCCACCCAGGTTACGCAGTCGCAGTTGCCTCGCTATCGCCACTGCCGCCTCGAGATTGGTGCGGTATATGGTCTCCTCGAGGTTCCTGTGACCGACATAGCCGCCGGTATTGACGTCGACGGTTGTCATCGCCTCGGTCTGATCGAAAATCAGGTAGCCACCGGATTTTAATAAGATTTTTCTTTGCAGTGCTTTATTGATCTCGTCTTCGATGCCGTGCAGGTCAAATATCGGACGCCGCCGCTTGTAGAGCTCCAGCATTGGCTCGACTTCGGGCAGATAGGTGGCCGCGAATTCGCGCATGGCTTCGTATTCCTCTGCGGAATCGACCCGGACCTTCTCGACATCGCTGCTCACGAGGTCGCGCAGACTGCGCAGAGGCAGAGAGAGATCTTCATGAATCAACTTCTTGGCACTGCTGCGAACTCGCCGCTCCTGGATGACGCCCCAGAGTTTCAGCAGGTACTTGAGGTCCTTCTCCACGGCACCGCGACCAACGCCCTCAGCCACGGTCCTGAGAATGACGCCGCAATGCAGGCCTTTCTCCTGCAGCATCTCCTCGAGCATGCCGCGCAGTCGGGCGCGCTCGTCTTCGTCTTCGATTCGCGCCGACACTCCGACGGTGTCGCTTTGCGGCAGCAACACCAGGTGCCGCGACGGCAACGTGATGTAAGTCGTCAGGCGCGCGCCCTTGTTACCAAGCGGGTCCTTGACCACCTGCACCAGGACTTCGTCGCCTTCCCTGACAAGCCCGCGAATATCAGGCGCGTCGGCGCTCTCTTCCTTGCTCGGCGCGGGCGCGATATCGGAGGCGTGCAGAAACGCTGTACGTTCAAGGCCGATGTCAATGAAGGCGGCCTGCATTCCCGGCAGCACGCGCACCACCCGCCCCTTGTAAATGTTACTGATCAAGCCGCGGCGCGCCGTGCGGTCCACATAGACTTCCTGCAGAATGCCGTTCTCCAGCAACGCAGCGCGTATTTCAGACGGCGTGACGTTGATGAGGATTTCTTCTTTGGGCGATTCGTCAGTCATGCAAATCCTGTAAATGTAAAATCTCGATGCCAGCATCCGCCAACAGGCGTGCGGTTTCGAAAACCGGCAGGCCAACGACGCAGGAGTAGCTGCCCTCGATCGCCTTCACGAAGATCCCGCCCAGACCCTGGATGCCATACGCACCCGCCTTGTCCTGCGGTTCCCCACTTTGCCAGTACGCGCGCGCTTCGTCCTGACCTATCTCCCGAAAATGCACTTTGGTGGTGACGACGGCCGTGTCCACGCCGGTGTCGCGACGCAGTGCCACCGCGGTTACCACGTCGTGGACGCGCCCCGACAACCGCGCCAGCATCCGCAGGCAATCCGCCTCATCGACCGGCTTGCCGAATATCTCATCACCGAGCGCCACCACGGTGTCCGATCCCAGTACCAGGGTCGCGGCTGGAACGGCAGCGGCCATGGCCTTCATTTCGGCCAATCTAAGGGCCAGCGCCTGCGGCGCTTCGCCCGGCAGCGCCTGTTCGTCAACATCGACGCCAACCGCCGAAAATTGAAGGCCGAGCGCGCCGAGAATTTGCTTGCGGCGCGGCGACGCAGACGCCAGGTGCAGGTGTAAGTCAGACATCCGCACTATTGTGCCTGTTCTCAGGCACGATGATAGGGGTGGCCGGTCTGCAGCGACCATGCGCGGTACAGCTGCTCTGCGAACAGCACCCGCGCAAGACCGTGTGGCAGCGTTAGCGCTGACAGCGACCAGGTGAAATTGGCGCGCTGCTTTACGGCGCTCGAGACACCGTCGGGCCCGCCAATGATGAAACAGAGATTGCGACCATCAAGCTGCCAGTCGGAGAGTCTTGTGGCCAGTGTTTTGCTGCTCAATTGCTTGCCGTGCTCGTCGAGTAATACGAGTTGCTCGTCGTCGGCGACTTTCGCCAACAGCAGGTCACCCTCGGCGTCGCGCGCCTTGCCCGAGCGATCCGCTTTCGCTACGTTTCGCCGTGGCAATGCTATCGAGCTGAAATTTCCATTCGCGGGGATAGCGGCCGACATACGCCGCGAACGCATCGTCCACCCACGACGGCTGGCGGTCACCGACCGCAACGAGGCGAATGTGCATCGGCTATGCGTCGGTAGCCGTGGCGCCACTCTTCGCCGGCAGCGACCAGAGTTTCTCCAGGTTGTAGAACTCACGCACTTTGGGAAGCATTACGTGCACCAGGGCGTCCTGCAGATCGAGCAGTACCCACTCGCCGCCGTCTTCGCCTTCGACGCCCATCGGGCGATAGCCCGCTTCTTTCGCTTTCTCGGCGACCGTCTCGACCAGCGCATTAACATGCCGGCTCGACGTGCCACTGGCGACAATCATGTAGTCGGTGACCGACGTCATGTTGCGCACGTCCAGCTTGACAATATTCTGTGCCTTGACGTCTTCGAGCGCGTCGACAATCAGTTCGCTCAGCTTTTCGCTGTTCATGCGTGTTGCTCTCCAGTCATTCGCAATTCCACTTCTCCTTTACTTCGCATTATGAAATTCACCGTAGCAGCCACTGCTCGCAATCACATCGCGAACAGGGTCCGGCATCAAAAAGCGCGGATCCCTTCCCGCGGCAATCAATTCACGAATCTCGGTCGACGAGATCTCCAGTTGCGTGACCGCGTGAATATGAATGCAGCCAGCAAGGCTGTCATGCAGATCCTGCGATCGATGCGTGCCGTGCGTTTCCAGAAGTTGACCCAGCGGGCCCAGATCCGGCGCTTTCCAGCCCGGCCGATGCGCGACCACAACATGCGCATACTCCAATAGCTCTTGCCAGCGGTGCCAGTGCGGCAACCCGAGGAAAGCGTCCATTCCCAGTATCAGACCCAATGGGCGCTGTGGAAATTCCCCGCGCAATTCCTGCAAGGTATCGACCGTGTACGACGGGCCGTCACGCCGCAGCTCGCGATCGTCAGCAACGAAACCGTGTTGTCCGGCCAGCGCCACTTTGACCATGTCGAATCGATCCCTGGCGGATGCGACGGTTACGCCGCGATGCGGAGGATCGGCTGCCGGAATAAAACGGACTTCGTCGAATGCCAGCGCTTGCAGCAATTCGAACGCAGAACGTAAGTGGCCATAGTGGATCGGATCGAAGGTGCCTCCAAAGATCCCGATTGGGCTCATGCAGTTGCCACCGCTACGGGGTACATCGTCATGCTGCCCTCCTCTGGCCGACAGTCAGGCCAAGGATGATCTCGGTAGCCAGCTGCCAGGGATCGCGGCTCGACTGCCCTTTGGCAGCAGCATCGGCATCGCGCGCCAGCTTCATGAGCTTGTGAAAGTCGCCTGGCCGATGCCGCCCGACACAACTGCGAAACAGCGCCTGCCGATTGCTCCAGACGCCGGCTTTTTGCATGCCGCTCGCCAGGTCCTGGCCCTGTCGCACGGCATCATCAAGCCGCGCGAGGGTGCGCAGCTCGCGCGTCAGCGACCACATGACAATCACGGGCTCGACGCCCTCTGCGCGCAATCCCATCAGTATTTTCAGAGAGCGCCGGGCATCGCCTGACAGCGCCGCGTCTGCAAGCTTGTAGACGTCATAGCGCGTGCTGTTTGCGACCGCATCGCTAACATCCTCAGCGCTGACCTTGCCCTCGCCCAGCAGCAGGCGCAGCTTCTCAATCTCCTGGCTTGCCGCCAGCAGGTTGCCCTCCACGCGGTCGGCGATCAGGGTGCTTGCGGCCCGATCCGGCTGCAGTCCCTGCTGCCTCATACGATCCGCAATCCAGCCCGGCAGGTCGCGCAGATCGACGGGCCAGATCTGTACCGTAACGCCGGCACTGTCCAGGCTCTTCGCCCATTTTGATGCGGCGCCACTGCGATCCAGCTTGGGCGTGCTGACGATGAATAACAGGTCCGGGTCATTGAGTGCTGCCATGTGCACGATGGCTTTGGCCCCCGCCACACCGGGTTTGCCGGTCGGCAGGCGCAACTCGATAATGCGTTTTTCGGCGAACAACGACAGGTTGCCACTGGCAGCCGTAAGCTGATTCCAGTCAAAGCCGGTCGTTGCTACGTGGAGTTCGCGGGAGGTAAATCCCGCAGCGCGCGCGGCGTCTCGAATACAGTCCAGCGCTTCGCCGACGAGCAGGTGCTCATCGCCGCTGACGAGATAACAGGGGGCCAGGCTTTTTCCGAGTGCGGAAGAGAGCTGCTTTGCCTGGATTTTCACGCGATCATGGTCGGCTGCATTGCTTATTAATCATACAGATGCAGTTGTTCCAGCGCCACGGATTCTCCTTCGAGCAGCACAGGAATGCCATCAGCAACCGGATACAGCAGCTTGCCGTCGTCCGTGACCAGCGCTTCCGCAAGGGCGGCCTCGACCTTGCTGCCATCGCGATTCTTCAGCGTGCCTTTGCTGATCGCCGCATTGACGTTGTCGAGCACATCGCGTTTCGCGAGCGACAGGGCCTTGTTCGAGGTGGGGCAGCGCAGAATTGTGAGCAGGCGTTTATCCATGCCGCTATCTTAGCGCGTCCGCAGCCGTTCTAGAACAACCTGTAACTCTTCATTGCGGCAAATCTCTGCCGCGTTGATGGCGGCCTCGAGATCGGCCGGCTCCGGTCTCCATGTCTCGTCGAGCAAGCGGCAACGCAACATCAGCTTCACCGCGGCGACGTGTTCGTCAACCAGTAACAGGCGATGCAGGTAGTGCTGGCCGAAGAACAGCGCCGCATCGCTTCGTTCCCAACGCAGCATTTCGTTAAAGAACCATGCCCAGCCTTCGGCCGGGCGCGGGTCCTCTGCCAGCCAGGCATAGACATGCTGCAGTCCGCCAGTGCGATTTTCGCGGCTGACAAAGCCATAGGCGTGATTCAGTATCCTTACGCGCTCAGCGTCAAGGTCGGCCGCGCGCTGCTCATCCGTGACCTCCAGTGGCGCATAAATATCGACTTCCTGCGGCAACCCGAGACCCGCTGCCGCGCTGCCGGCAAGCGACATGAACGCAAATGCGGCGAGGAGGAAGAACGGTTTGTGCAGGAGTGGCGGCAGCACACCCGTCAGTGTCTGGCCAAGCAGCAACAACAGCAGCAGGAATGCGCACGGCGCGAGATAGTTGCCGCGCATGCGTCCGATCAGGCGAATATGCGCCAGCGGATTGAGGCTCTCCAGCGGTGAACGCGTCAGCGCCAGGATGATCATCGCGGCCGGAAAGACCAGCGCGATAAGCACGCTCGCCAGCAACGCGCCCGCGTCACCGAGGAGTCTTACCGCAAACAGCATGAGCAGTATCGCGGCAAACACGAACACTACCGGGAACAGCGACCACGCGCCGCTGAAGAGACTGAAGAACTCGGCGCCCGGCGCGTCCGGATTGCGGTCGTGCATCCTGTCTTGCAGCAGCAGCAACTGGAACCGCATCAGTGCCGGCACAATTGCAATCAGCAGCCACAGGCCGAACAGGCCGGCCGCATCGACCAGCGCCAGCAGTGCCCAGAAGAACACAACGGCTGCCAACACAACGCCGTTGCCGAGCGGATAAAGAATCGCCTGTAGCGCCCTAGCGAGGCTCATTGGTTTCGTCGTCGCGCGGTGGTACCGGATCGTAGCCGGAGCCTCCCCAGGGATGGCAGCGGCCAATGCGCCGGGCAGCCAGCCAGGCGCCGCGAAACAGGCCGTGCTCGCGCAGCGCTTCGATTGCGTATTCGGAGCAGCTCGGCTGAAAGCGACAATTCATGCCCAGCCAGGGAGAGACGGCGACACGATACAGCTTCACCAGGCCAATAACGGGCCAGGCAAGTGCGCGAGTCACGGCGTTCGCCATCAGTCCGCCTGTAGCGCCTCGGTCGCCATGTTGCGTATCACGTTAAGCATCGACGCGAGCCCGTTGCTGCGCGTTGGACTCAGGTGACTCTCAAGGCCGAGTGCCTGCACAAAATCGGGTGGCGTGTCGACGATGTCCTGCGGTTTGCGGTCACTGTATATGCGCAACAGCAAGGCGATCAGCCCGGACACGATGGCCGCGTCGCTGGTCGCGCGGAATTGCAGCCTGCCATCTTCCTCGTTCGCCACCAGCCACACCTGTGACTGACAACCACGGATCTTGTTTTGGTCGACCTTCTCGCTGTCCGGCATGTCCGGAAGTCGTCTCCCGAGATCAATCAGGTACTGGTAGCGGTCCATCCAGTCGTCGAAGAACGCAAACTCCTCGATCACTTCCTGCTGCGCGGTCTGCACGTCGTTACTCACAAGCTACCCCCGCCGCCAGCTGGTGCCGTCCGGACCATCCTGAATCGTCACGCCAGCCTCGGAGAGCTGATTACGAATGGCATCGGCCGTTGCAAAGTCCTTGTCGACTTTCGCCGCGGCGCGCTTTTCGATCAGGGCTTCAATTTCGGACGCTTCAAGTTCGCCTTCAGTGTGCCCGGCGAACCACTGTTCCGGATCCTGTTGCAGCAAGCCGAGCAAATCGCCTGCCGCAAGTACAGTGGCGGCCAGTACTTGCCGCTGCTGGTCGTTCTGCGTCTTGTTGAGCTCACGAACCACGGCGAACAATTCAGCCATCGCCTTTGGCGTATTCAGATCGTCTTCCAGCGCGGCGACCACGCCGGCCGGTGGCTCACTGGCAGCGCGCATCTCTGCCGGCACGTCAATGCCGCGCAGGGCGCCATACAGCCGGTCGAGCATCTTGCGCGCCGAGTCCGTGGTTTCATCCGACCAGTCGAGCGGCTGGCGATAGTGCGCGGACAGCAATGCCAGGCGGATAACCTCTCCGGGCATCTCCTCGATCAGGTTGTGCACCAGCAATACGTTACCCAGCGACTTCGACATCTTCTCGTGATCGATGCTGAGAAATCCGTTGTGTAGCCAGTAACGGGCAAACGGTGCGCCGTCGTGCGCGCAGCTGGACTGCGCCAGCTCGTTTTCATGATGCGGGAACACCAGGTCGAGACCGCCGCCATGGATGTCGATTGTCTTGCCGAGATGCTTCTCCGCCATTGCCGAGCACTCGATGTGCCAGCCCGGTCGACCACGACCCCATGGCGAATCCCACCCCGGCAACTCCGGCGTCGACGGTTTCCACAGTACGAAATCGTGCGCAGCCTTCTTGTAAGGCGCCACTTCAACCCGGGAACCGGCGATCATTTCGCGCAGATTGCGCTTCGACAGCGCGCCGTATTGCGGATTGGAGTCGACATCGAACAACACGTGCCCATCCGCCGTGTAAGCATGACCCTTGGCAATGAGCGTCTCGATCATGCTGATCATTTCGGCGATATGGTCGGTTGCGCAGGGCTCGATGTCCGGGTCCGCAACGCCGAGCGCCGCCATGTCGTCCTTGTAAATCTGCTTGAAGCGCTCCGTAATTTCGCCGATGGGCTTGCCGCTCTCAATCGACGCCGCGTTGATCTTGTCGTCAACGTCGGTGAAATTGCGTGCAAATGTCAGCTTGTAGCGAGTCCGCAGCAGGCGCGCCAGCAGGTCGAAGACCACCGCGGGGCGCGCGTTGCCGATGTGCGCGTAGTTGTAGACGGTCGGCCCGCACAGGTACATCGTCACCTCGCCTTCAGTCATGGGCTTAAAGGGGACTTTCCTGCCCTGCAGGGTGTCGTGCAGCTTGATGGTCATTGTTGCGTGGTCCGACTGGCGAAAGGCCGCAATGATAGCAATATTGCCGCAAGCTTTAGACCCCGGTATTCTCCCCGACCCGCAAAATCTTTTTCGAGGAACCCGCATGCCCGCTGTCAGATTCAAAGACCGCCAGTCCATCGAGCAGGTCGAGGAAGGCAACGAGCTCGCGCCGAAGTTCGACGATCGTGGCCTGATCACCGTTGTAACCACGGACGCCACATCGGGCGAGCTGCTCATGCAGGGCTACATGAACGCAGAGGCGCTGAGCCTGACGATCGCGACCGGGGAAGCGCACTACTACAGTCGTAGCCGCCAGGTCCTGTGGCACAAGGGCGCAACCAGCGGCCTTAAGCAGACGGTCAGGGAGCTGCTGATCGACGATGATCAGGATTGCGTCTGGCTACGCGTTGACGTTGCCGGCGGGGCGAGCTGTCACGTCGGTTATCGCAGCTGTTTCTACCGCAGCGTCCCGGTTGGCCCGGACTTCGACAAAAGCCAGCAAGACGGTCATGTTGAGCTCAACTGGACCGAAACAGAAAAGGTCTTTGACCCGCTCGACGTTTACGGCGACGCGCCGAACCCGACCATCCTCTAGCGATACTTCGCACCCTTGCGGCGTTTCTCCCTGCGTCGCTGCACGACGTGTTGCGGCTCGGCAGTTGCCATGCTGCGCGCCTGCCAGGCGTATTCAAACGAGCCGATCAGCCACAGGAAGTAACCCATCAACTCGATGAACTCCTCGAGCGCCAGCTTGTAGACGCGCTGGTAGTCGTCGCCGAGTATCGACATCCACAATGGCTCATGCCCGATTAACAGCGAGAACACGAACAGAATAAGCGCGCCGGCGAACAGCAACGTCAGTCCTGGCGATGGCCAGATGCGTACCAGGGCAATGCGCAGCCGGCGACGGTTACGGTAGCCGTACGCAATCACGAAAGCGCCGCTGATCGCGACCAGTACCTGCCAGAGATTGTCGACAAAATAGCGATCAAGAAAATAATCACACTCGCGAATACTGAACACCAGCGCCAGCCCGCCGAACACCACGGCGAGCGGTCGCTGCGGTGGATACGTTCTTGATATCCACAACATCAGCAATGCGCAAATGGCGAGGATCAGCGGCTGGATAATTTCAATCGGCGAAAACTCGCTGGTACCGAACACATCGCCTTCACGGATCACGTGCAGTTTCAGGCTCCCGGGTGACCAGAGCTCCATGCTCGTCAGCAGCCACGTCACGAATGCGACGGCGAGAAAATAAATGAGGTAGCGAAACCAGGCCATACCGGACTATACACCGCCACGCAGAACAAAAACCGGTTCACCCGACTGAGTCAACAAGCCCTTTGAGATCAACCAGCTACGTGCATCTTCAGCATCTTCAAGCCACCAGCGGCGGGTACTGCCGAGACGAAAGCTATAGCCCCAGGTATCCATGTCCTGCATCAGTCGGTCGCTCCCGGCCGCAGCAAGTTGCGCCGCCAGCACGATCTGCAGGTAGCACACCGCCGCCTCTTCAAGATCGTCGCCACCGGCATCCGTTTGCAATGCCGCACGGCGCTGCTCATCCATGCAAATCACGTGACACGCTTCATGCAGCAGCGAGTGCAGCGGTGTATCGGGCCGTACGAAGACTGACAGCCCGACGACGCCAGCCTCGGAGTCGCCCCAGTAGCTGCCGGTGATTGCGTCATTACTGGCTTGCTCTTCAAGCCGCAGGCCGTAGCGGCCAAGCAGCTGTTGCAGCGATTTACGGGGCAGGTCTGCGACGAGCATGACGTCGCCGTGATGCGTACTCACAAGGTGGCGAGTTGCTTCATCACGATTCGAACCAGGTCAGCAACGATCGCTTCACGCAGCATTTGCTCTTCTCGCGCCTTGCCAAGTACCAGCGTTGAATCGTAGGTGTAGTCGCGCGTCAGCGTCAGCACAGTCGGGGACCGCAGTGATTCCTGCGCGCTCGATAGCGCATACTGGATCGTATAGAACACCTCGTACTCAGTCGGCACGTTGCGCGCGGACACCGACAGCACGCGCTGGTCGGTGTTGTCCAGCATGATCGAC
The DNA here is from genome assembly GCA_963698425.1 of uncultured Gammaproteobacteria bacterium. Taxonomy (GTDB): domain Bacteria; phylum Pseudomonadota; class Gammaproteobacteria; order Steroidobacterales; family Woeseiaceae; genus UBA1847. Next base: position 471,500 of record CAVOQR010000010.1, read on the forward strand.
AAGGTGGCCGTGGCTGCATCTTCTGTATCGACCAGCTCGACGCCTGCGGCCTGCAGTTGTTGCCGCAGCTTGACGTAGAACAGGCTGTGACGATCGGGTGCCGCGATATAGGTACGCTGCATCGCCGCCGGCGTCTGGTACGCGCCCTGCAGCTGAAAGCCACAACTCGCCAGCAGCGTTAAGCACAGCAGTATCGCGACTCTAGACAACGATATTCACCAGCCTGCCAGGAACAACGATGACCTTGCGGATATCCTTGCCGTCGATATGGCGCCGGACATTGTCGTCAGCCTGTGCCAACTCGCCCACCGTGTCGCGATCGGCGTCAGCGGCAACCGAAATTCGCGCGCGCAATTTGCCATTGACCTGCACTACGATCTCGAGCAGATCGAGTTCAAGGGCCGACTCGTCAAACACGGGCCACTGCTGGTCGATCAGCGCTGTCTTGTTGCCCAAAACCCGCCAGAGTTCATGACAGATATGCGGCACCATTGGCGACAGCATCAGGACCACGGCCTGCAGGGCTTCGTGCGCAACCGCACGGCCATTGGCGCTTTGGTCAGAGAACTTGTTGACGGCATTCAGCAACTCCATTGACGCTGCGACCGCTGTGTTGAATGAATGCCGTCGACCGAGATCGTCAGAAATTTTCTGGATCGTCTGGTGGGTCTTGCGGCGCAGCTCTTTCTGGCCGTTGTCTAGCGCAGCAACATCCAGTGGCTCGGCAACGCCTTCCCGGGCGTGCTCCTGGACAGCTGTCCAGAAACGTTTCAGGAAGCGGAAGCTGCCCTGCACACCATCATCCGACCACTCCAGCGCCTGTTCCGGCGGGGCGGCGAACATCATGAAGAGGCGCACGGTGTCAGCACCGTATTTCTCAATCAGCGCCTGCGGGTCAACGGTGTTGCCTTTCGCCTTCGACATCTTGGCGCCATCTTTAAGCACCATGCCTTGCGTCAGCAGGTTGGTAAACGGTTCGTCGGAATCCAGCAGACCCTCGTCGCGCATCAGCTTGTGGAAGAAGCGCGCATACAGGAGATGCAGGATCGCGTGTTCGATGCCACCGGTGTACTGGTCTACCGGCACCCAGTAACGCGCACGCTCATCGAGCATCCTGTCATCGGCATTCGGGCACGCATAGCGCGCGAAATACCATGAGGATTCGAAGAACGTGTCGAAGGTGTCTGTCTCGCGGCGCGCTGCCTTGCCGCACTTCGGACAACTCGTCTCAAAGAACTCCGGCATATCGCGCAGCGGTGAGCCAACGCCGGTGAACTCGACGTCTTCCGGCAACACCACCGGCAACTGGTCTTCCGGCACAGGCACGGCGTCGCAGTCGTCACAGTAGATGATCGGGATCGGCGCGCCCCAGTAACGCTGCCGCGACACGCCCCAGTCCCGGAGGCGATAGTTGACCGTGCGGCGGCCACGACCCGAGGTTTCGAACCAACCGGCAATGGCATTGAACGCCGTCTCGAAGTCCATGCCGTCATACTCATTCGAGTTGACCAGCACGCCCTTCTCTGTGAAGACAGCCTCGTCGATATCGATCTCGGTACCGTCAGTCGGCGCAATGACCTGCCTGATGGGCAGATCGTGCTTTTTGGCAAACTCCCAGTCGCGTTCGTCGTGGCCGGGAACGGCCATGACGGCGCCCGTGCCGTAACTCATGAGGACGAAGTTCGCGACCCACAGCGGCACTTCCTCGCCCGTCATCGGATGGATCGCAGAAATACCGAGCGGCATGCCCTTCTTCTCCATCGTCTCGAGCGTGGCTTCCGCGGCGTCGGTCTGTTTGCATTCTTCGATGAATGCGGCAACGCGGGCATTGCCAATCGCAGCCTTTTCGGCCAGCGGGTGCTCAGCGGCAACCGCCATGTAGGTGACGCCCATCAGTGTGTCGGGCCGCGTGGTGAACACGGTCAGCGGCTCATCTTCACCGGCAACAGCGAAGCTGAGCTCGACACCCTCGGAACGACCAATCCAGTTGCGCTGCATCGTCTTCACAGAATCGGGCCAGCCCGGCATGTGGTCGAGCTGCGTCAGCAATTCGTCTGCATAGGCCGTGATCTTCATGAACCACTGCGGAATTTCACGCCGCTCGACGATGGCGTCGGAGCGCCAGCCGCGGCCGTCAATGACCTGTTCATTGGCCAGCACGGTCTGATCAACCGGGTCCCAGTTCACAACGGAGTTCTTGCGATACACCAGGCCTTTTTTGAACAGCCTGGTGAACAGCCACTGCTCCCAGCGATAGTATTCCGGACGACAGGTCGTGACCTCGCGGGTCCAGTCGTACGCGTAACCAAGACGCTTCAACTGACCACGCATGTCATCGATATTGTCGTAAGTCCATTTGGCGGGGGGGATGCCACGCTGAATGGCGGCGTTTTCCGCCGGCATGCCGAATGCATCCCATCCCATCGGTTGCAGAACATGCTTGCCCTGCATGCGATGGTAACGGGCGATAACGTCCGAGATGGTGAAGACGCGCACGTGCCCCATATGCAGCTTGCCGCTGGGATACGGGAACATCGTGAGGCAGTAGAACTTTTCCTTCGACTCGTCTTCTGAGACTTCGAAACAGCGAGACTCGTCCCAGTGCTGCTGGGCGCTGCTTTCGACGGCGTCGGGATTGTATTCGGTACTCATTTCAGGCGCTTCTGACAGTGTTTCCGGGAAGCCCGCAAGCGTACATGAGTCGCCGCCGATTCGCAGCTTTCCTTAGGCTCTGCTGCGTATCCAGCTGGCCGCGAGGATCAGCGCACACAGCAGCACAATCGGCGTATTGCCGCCGCTGACAAACGGTGTTGCGCCGCGCTGCGGCTGCACCTGGCTGCTCAGGGATACCGGCATATGCTGCGGGCCCTGTTTGACGATCTCGCCGTGGTGGTCAATGAAGGCGCTGATACCAGTGTTGGTGGCGCGTATCGTTGGCCGGCCGGTCTCGAGCGAGCGCATCCGAGCGATCTCAAGGTGCTGGTGTGCCGCAATCGAGTCCCCAAACCATGCGTCGTTGCTGACATTGATGATCAAGCCGGCATCCGGAAACGCGTACAACATCTCTGCGGCATAGGCATCTTCATAGCAGATCGCGGTCGCCACCTGCAGTCCGTCGCCGGCCGTGAGCAAAGGCTGCACCGCATCGCCCTTGCTCAGGTCGTTGTACGGCAGGTTCATCGACTTCATCCAGTCACGCACAAACTGCGGCACCGGGAAATACTCGCCGTAGGGCACGAGGTGTCGTTTGCGGTAGATCTGCCTGTCGGAACCGTTGATCGCGACGACGCTGTTGTAGATCAGCGCCTTGTCATCGTCGGCAATCCGTTCAAGAACACCGAAAAACAGCGTCTGCTCGTTGGCGCCGATGTCGGACTGCAGTGCCGCCACGTATTCTTCGACCTGGCTGAGCACGGCGGGTACCGCAACTTCCGGCCATACAACGAGTGCGCTGTCAGGCACGTCGCGGGTGGCGTTCCTGTAAAAACTGAGGGTCGGCAGTCGCTGCTGTGGCAACCACTTGAGGTCCTGCGAAATGCCACCCTGGATGATCGTGGTGCGCACTGGCTTGCCGGATGGCTCGGTCCAGTCGATTGCACCGAGCAGCAGGCCGAGTAGCCACGGCGCAATGACGAGTCCAAGCCCGTACCAGCGCTGCGGTGCTTTTGTCATGATCACGATGACAACAGCTGCCGCGCTCATCGCAACGGCGAACGACGCTCCGTAGACGCCCAGCAGCGGTGCCCAGCCGGCGAGCCAGGTATCCACCTGGCCGTAACCCAGCGCCAGCCATGGGAAACCCGTGAATGCCCAGCCCCTGAGCCATTCAATCAGAACCCAGACGGCTGGACCCACCAGCAATAACACCCACGGCTCGCCGTGTGAAAAACGGCTGATTGCCCACCCGCCGAGCCACAACCAGGCCGACATCAGCAGCGCGAGACCGAGCATCAAAACCATGGCGACCCACATGGGCGCACCGCCAAAACCGGCGACCGAAATCTGTATCCAGTAGGTGCCGCTGATAAACAGGCCAAGGCCGTACCAGAAGAAATGCCCGCCCGCGTCCCGCGGTGACACCGTCAGCGCAATAAACAGCAGCGGCGCGATCAGCAGCGGCGCGATGAGTCCCCAGCCGAGCGGCTCGAACGTGAAGGTTGTCAGTACACCCAGCAGCGCCACAAACGCACGGCTGGTGCGCGGTCGATCAGCCGCTAAGTGCAGTATGCCGCGGTCGTAAGCCATGACTTCTCAGGGGGTCTCGCGCTGAACCTGCAGCGCATCGATGCGGCGCTTGTCTGCGCGAATAACCGAGAAATCGAAACCGCCAAACTGCACGGATTCTCCACGCCGCGGCAATCGCCCAAGCGCATGCATCACGAGGCCACCGATCGTGTCGTATTCCTCGTCGTCCAGTTCGCACTCGAAGTACTCATTGAAGTCCTCGACCCGGGTCAGCGCACGCACGGCGAAACTCGGGCGACCGTTACGCTCTCCGTCCGGCCGAATGTCTTCCTCTTCCTCCTGGTCGTGCTCATCGTCAATCTCGCCGACGATTTCCTCGAGCACGTCTTCAATGGTCGCAAGCCCGGCGATACCGCCGTACTCATCGACGACGATCGCCATATGATTGTGACTGGCACGAAACTCCTTGAGGAGCGCATTGAGGCGTTTGGACTCCGGGATCACCGCGTGCGGTCGCAGCAGCTTCCTGACCTGCAGATCCTTGGCGTCGTCGCTGCCGAAAAACCGCAACAGGTCCTTTGCGAGCAGAATGCCAAGCACTTCATCGCGGTCTTCGCCAATAACCGGGAAGCGCGAATGGCCTGAATCCACAATGAGTGCGAGGGTGTCATCGAAATCCTGTCCAATATCGATGCAGACCATCTGCGACCTGGGAACCATGACGTCACGAACCTGCGTCTCAGACACTTCCAGCACGCCCGAGAGCATGCTGATCTCGTCAGCGTCGAGGTCAATTTCGGGTTGTAGAATGAGTTCCTGGATTTCTTCGCGGCTCCAGGGCTCACCGGTGACGGCGCGCTTGATGCGCGCCAGCAGACCGGCCTGCCCGGAGCCGCTGGTACTTGGCGGTTTGTCGTTCATTTTCGAAGTGTATCAGTTAGTTGATAAATACGGGTTATTGACGCCGAAACCTGACAGTACCTGAATTTCCAGCGACTCCATACGTGCGGCCTCCTGGTCGTCCATATGGTCGTGCCCCAGCAGGTGCAGAGTGCCGTGCACCAGCATATGCGCCCAGTGGTCCTCGTTTTCCTTGCCCTGCTCCCTCGCCTCCGCAGCCACTACCTCGGCACAGACAACAATGTCGCCCAGCATCAGCGGCGCATCGTCCGGCAACCCGGCAATGTCACCTGCTGGAAATGACAACACGTTGGTCGGCTTGTCGCGTTGACGGTAATCACGGTTGAGCGTGTGAATCTCGTCACTGGCGACGATCCGGATCGATACCTCGCGGGGGCGCTGCTCGCTGCCCGCGGCCGCGCCGCAGCCACGGCCTGGCTGACCCAGTCGGCTATGCGTTCATAACCGGGGACATTGTCGGCGCCGGATACGTCGTCAACATCAACGACGACCGCGCCGCTATCGGCCGTCACCATCCGCGGCTTCGTAGGCTGCGACGATGCGCTGCACGAGCGGATGTCGAACCACGTCTTTTTTCTCAAACAGGGTAAAGGCAATGCCGTCGACCCCTTCCAGGATCTGCATGGCGTTGCGCAGGCCGGACTTCTGTCCCGTCGGCAGGTCGATCTGCGTGATGTCGCCGGTGACCACGGCGCGCGAGCCGAAGCCGATGCGCGTCAGGAACATTTTCATCTGTTCTATGCTGGTGTTCTGCGCCTCGTCGAGAATGACGAACGACTCATTCAGCGAGCGACCGCGCATGAAGGCAAGCGGCGCAACCTCAATGACGTTACGCTCGATCAGTCGGGTCACGCGCTCCGCGCCGATCATGTCGTACAGCGCGTCGTACATCGGCCGCAGGTAGGGGTCGACCTTTTGCGACATGTCACCCGGGAGAAAGCCCAGGCGCTCACCGGCTTCGACTGCAGGTCGCACCAGCACGATACGCCGCACGTGTTCGTTTTCAAGCGCGTCCACCGCGGTCGCGACGGCCAGGTAGGTTTTGCCGGTGCCGGCAGGACCGATACCGAACGCGAGATCGTGATCGCGGATGTTCTTGAGATAGCCGTGTTGATTCACGCCACGCGGCCGAATCAACTTGCGCCGTGTCTGGATCGCAACGTCTTCGATCTCGTCATTAACCGCCAGCTCGTCCATTACGCTCGGCTCTGTTTCGGTCATTGCTGACTCCTGCAGCAGTATGTGTACGCGTTCCTGGTCGACGCGTTCAGTGTCTGTCATTTCAAACAGGGACAACAGTACGTTGCCGGCCGCCTCAGCGGCGCCCGGTCGACCTGTTACTCGAAAGTGATTACCGCGACTAGCGATCTCAACACCCAGGCGCTTTTCTATTTGCCGCAGATGTTCATCAAACTGACCGCAGAGATTGGCAAGGCGGTTGTTATCGGCGGGCTCGAGCACAACGTCTCGAGATATCTCAACAGCGTTCAAAAGGTGTACTAAAGGCCTCGGTTGGTTTGCACCAGATTACCCCGTGGCGACGTCCTTTGGAAGGGTGGCCATCCTGCCACGAAGCGAGTTGGGCATCGCCTCGGTTATAACGACATCAACAAACTCGCCAATGCAGGAAGGATCCGCGTCAAAGTTGACCCAGCGCATGTTCTCCGTGCGCCCGGACACCTGCTGGTCGCTCTTCTTCGACAGCTTCTCCACCAGTACGCGCTGGGTCGTGCCGACCATGCCTCTACTGATGTCCATTGCCTGCTGGTTGACGCGTGCCTGCAGGAGTTGCAGACGCTGTTTCTTGACCTGCAAGGGCGTGTCGTCCTCAAGGCTCGCAGCCGGAGTGCCGGGACGAGCGCTGTAGATGAAACTGAACGACTGGTCGAAGCCGACGTCCGCAATCAGGTTCATCAGCTGCTCGAAATCCTTGTCGGTCTCACCGGGAAAGCCGACGATGAAATCCGACGACAGTGACAGGTCCGGGCGCACCTCGCGCAGTTTGCGAATTTTCTGCTTGTACTCGAGCACCGTGTGGCCGCGCTTCATGCGTGCCAGCACCCGATCGGAGCCGTGCTGCACCGGCAGGTGCAGGTAGTTGGCCAGCTGCGGGACTTCTGCGTACGCCTGGATCAGGCTGTCTGTGAACTCGACCGGATGCGACGTGGTGAATCGAATGCGCTCAACGCCATCGATGGCAGCGACGTAATAGATCAGGGTGGCGAGATCGGCAATCTGGCCATCGTGCATCGGACCGCGGTAGGCATTGACGTTCTGCCCCAGCAGATTGATCTCACGCACGCCCTGCGCTGCCAGCGAAACCACTTCCGCAACGACGTCATCGAGCGGCCGGCTGATTTCTTCGCCGCGCGTATACGGCACGACGCAAAAACTGCAGTACTTGCTGCAGCCTTCCATGACCGAGACGAACGCGGTTGGCCCTTCGGCGCGAGGCTCGGGGAGGCGATCGAACTTCTCGATCTCCGGAAACGAGATATCGACAACCGATTCACGGCCCTGCTTCGCTGCATCGATGAGCGTCGGCAAACGGTGCAATGTCTGCGGGCCGAACACAACGTCCACAAACGGCGCGCGCTTCGTGATGCCGTCGCCTTCCTGGCTGGCAACACAACCACCGACACCGATCATGATATCCGGGTTCTTTTCCTTCAGGGCACGCCAGCGACCCAGCTCCGAGAACACCTTCTCCTGTGCCTTCTCGCGAATGGAGCAGGTGTTGACGAGCAACAGGTTGGCATCTTCGAGCTTGTCGGTCAGTTCATATCCATGGGAATCGCGCAGCACGTCCGCCATCTTCTCCGAGTCATACTCGTTCATCTGGCAGCCCATGGTCTTGATATAGAGTTTGTTGGTCATAAGCCTGACGCGCCTAGCTGGCACCTGTTGCCGCTTCTGAAGATCACTGTAACTGTTTCTCCTGGATAGAATGGTGCAGTTCGATCATCGGCACCTGGTTCAGCCGGACCAGTCCCTCGCCGGAACGGTCGAGATCAGCGATGAGCAGGATCACGGCTGAATAGGACAGGGTGAGCACGATGACCATTGTCCGGCTGCGGCCCTCCGCAAGCCCGAACTGATATCCCATGGCCGCAGTTGCCAACGTTGTCATGAAATACAGCGTTAGCCAGACGATGCCTGGAATTTGATATTCGATACCAACGACAACGCGCTTGGTGTGATAATCGATAACGTCGTTTAAGGACTGGACGTACATTCGCGTCGACACTGAGTCGCGCTCCTGTTGCACCAGGCCAGTAACCTGGATCCACAGCTGCTCGTGAATTGTTTCGGAGCGCGCAATGGCCTGCGACAGCGTGTCCTGGTGCAGCACGTCTTCAGCACGAATGCGGACATACTCGGCGAGCAGCTGCTTTGAAACCGAGCGCTCCGGCTCAGGCAGGAAGTCCGCGCGCAAGATGGTCGTACCGACGGCACTAACCTCCTGCAACAGCAGTTCCTTGCGGGCCTCGAAGCGAGACGCCGCCATATTGAAAGTGAACGCCAGGATAAAGGCGAGCAACGCGAAGTTCGCGCCAACTATGGTCCCGGCAGGACCCTCAGTTTCGTCCGCTTCTCTTCCCTGGACTCGCGCCCCCAGCCAGCGCCCGGCATAGGCAGACAGAAACACCAGGCCAACCGTAACCGGGAAAAACAGCCAGAGCGGTGCTTCTTGAAAGACGGTGTCTATCACTGCCGAATCCTGTCACCGAACGAGAGTGTCGATGTGCACGTCGATTTTACAGACTGGCACCGAGGCGTGAAATATTGCAACCACCCCGGCGCTCCAATGTGCGCGTCAGACTTACGTCTCAGAACGGGATGTCGTCGTCGAAGTCATCCGGCGATGACTGCGGCGGCGGGTTGTTGTCGCCCTGCTGGCCGCCACCGGAAGACGGCTGGCCGCCACCGAAGTTGCCGCCACCAAGACCAGCTCCGCCGCCGGCACCACCACGGCCGCCGAGCATCTGCATCTCGTCGGCAATGATTTCCGTCGTGTAGCGGTCGTTGCCATCACGATCCTGCCACTTGCGAGTCCGCAGCTTGCCCTCGATGTAAACCTGCGAACCTTTGCGCAGGTACTCGGCAGCGATTTCAGCGAGACGACCGAACATGGCAACCTTGTGCCATTCAGTGCGCTCTTTCTGCTCGCCGCTCTGCTTGTCTTTCCAGGATTCGCTGGTGGCAATGGACAGGTTGGTTACCGCACCGCCGCTGGGCATGTAACGCGTATCCGGATCGTTTCCGAGATTGCCAACAACGATGACTTTATTGATTCCGCGGGCCATTGAGGCTCCCTATTCTGATTGTTCGGAGGGGGCACTATTGTAGAGCCTGCCCTCGCAATTGCCAGCCTCAATTGTGCCTTTGCGGCGCAATTTCTCGAAGATTATTTGCGCGCGAGGCCAATTTGCGCCAGCCAGATTGCGGCCAGCAGCGCACACACGATGAACACGTCCGCCGGACGTCCGGAACCGAGGAATCGCCCGCCCAGCAAGCCTCCGGCGAACGCGCCCAGGAACTGCGAGCTCGAAAACACGCCGAGCGAGGCACCGCGCACGTCTTCGTCAGCCAGTACCGACAGCCGCGCAGGCAAGCCGGCCTCGAGGAAGTTGAAGCCGGCAAAGAACAGGACCAGCCCGGCAAACACGGTCGCCTTGGCGAAACCGCCGAACGCGAGCACGACCTGGGCCGCCAGCATCAGGCTGACCGCAAAGCTAATGAAGCGCTTGCGACCCTTGTGCTCGTCCTTGACGATCATCGGGATCGCAATCACCAGCGACACCAGCAAGGCCCCCACATACATGATCCAGTGCTGGCTCAGAGGCAGCTGCAGGCGCTGGATAAACAGGAATGGCAGTGCCACAAACGTGGCGGTCATGATCGCGTGCAGCAGGAATACGAAGAAGTCGAGCCGCAACAGGTCGCTGCGAAACGCCGGCCGCAGGTTCCACTGCCCGGGTCTCTGCTCGCGCTCAATGCCTTCGGGCAGGGCTTTCAGCAGCATTGCGCCCACGAGCGCCAGTGCCGCAGCGAGCCAGAACAGTGACTTGACGCCCCACTGTGCGGCAATGATCGGGCCTGCAATAAACGCGATCATGAAGGCGAGGCCGATACCAACACCAAAAATAGCCATCGAGGTTGTGCGCACTTGTTCGCGCGTCGCGTCCGCAATTAGCGCAGCGAGAGTCGCCGAAATTGCGCCGGCGCCCTGCAGCAGGCGCCCGGCGATGACGCCGTAGATCGTATCGCTCATGGCGGCCAGGATGCTGCCCGCGGCGAATATGGCCAGCCCTGCAACGATGACCGGCAGACGCCCGATGCGGTCTGACAACGCGCCCAGTGGCACCTGCAAACCGGCCTGTGTCAGGCCATAGGCGCCAACGGCAAGACCAATCAGCATCGGTGTGGAGTTTTCCAGTTCCGCGGCATACAGCGACAGCACAGGCAATAGTGCGAACAAACCGAACATGCGCAGCATCGCCAGTGCGGCAACGACGCCGACCGTGCGACGCTCTGCCGGCAACATTCCGGTGCTCTGCTTGTCTGTATCTGAAGTCATACCGCTTTGCGCCACAGTCCAAGGGCGGCGTATATTAGCAGGTTGGTCGCCACTCCCAGAATTTTTTGATGCTTACACACATAGACATACGCGGTGCGAGAACGCATAACCTCTGCAATCTCGACCTCAAGTTGCCGCGCGACAAACTGATCGTGTTTACGGGGCTGTCCGGTTCGGGCAAATCCTCGCTTGCGTTTGACACTATTTATGCAGAAGGCCAGCGCCGCTACGTCGAGTCGCTGTCAGCTTATGCGCGTCAGTTCCTGTCGATGATGGAAAAACCGGACGTCGACCACATTGATGGCCTGTCGCCTGCCATTTCGATCGAGCAGAAGTCCACGTCGCACAATCCGCGCTCGACCGTCGGCACGGTTACCGAGATCTACGACTACCTGCGCCTGCTGTATGCGCGTGCAGGAATTCCGCGCTGTCCCGATCATGACATCACGCTCGAAGCACAAACGGTCAGCCAGATGGTCGACCAGGTGCTCGCCCAGCCCGAGGGCAGCAAGCTCATGTTGCTCGCTCCCGTGGTCGACAATCGCAAGGGCGAACACGTGCAACTGATGGCAGACCTGCAGGCGCAGGGCTATATTCGCGCCCGCATCAACGGTGAAATCTATGAGCTCGACCAGCCGCCGGCGCTCGATCTCAGAAAGAAGCACACGATCGAGGCGATCATTGATCGCTTCAAGGTCAAAGACGAGCTGCGGCAGCGCCTCGCAGAATCGTTCGAGACGGCCCTCAGGCTCGCCGATGGCGTCGCACGGGTCGCGTGGATGGACGACAGCAAGCACGAAGAACTGCTGTTCTCCGACCGCTTCGCCTGCAATATCTGCGGTTACAGCCTGACCGAGCTCGAACCGCGGCTGTTCTCCTTCAACAACCCGAGCGGCGCCTGCCCGACCTGTGATGGCCTGGGCGTGAAGCAGTTTTTCGATCCGGAACGGGTCGTGGTCAACAGCAGTCTGTCGCTCGCCGGCGGCGCGATTCGCGGCTGGGACAGGAAGACAACCTATTACTACCAGATGATCCAGAGCCTGGCGGATCATTACAACTTCGACATCGAGCAGCCGTTCGACAAGCTCGACAAGAAACTGCAGAACGTCGTGCTGTTTGGCAGCGGCAAAGACAAAGTCGAGTTCCACTATGCCAACTCGCGCGGCATGCAGATCAAGAAGGTGCATCGCTTTGAGGGCGTCATACCCAACCTTGAACGCCGCTACCGCGAAACCGATTCTGGTGCTGTACGTGAAGAACTGAGCAGATTCCTGAACAGCCAGGCCTGCCCGGACTGCGACGGTACGCGGCTCAACACGGCTGCCCGGCATGTGTTTGTCAGCGACCGGCCGCTGCCTGAAATTTCGGCGATGTCCGTGGGGCATGCCCGTGCGTTCTTTGAGAACCTGCAGCTCGAGGGCTGGCGCGCGACGATCGCCGACAAGATCGTCAAGGAAATTGGCGATCGCCTGAGTTTCCTCTCGGACGTCGGCCTCGATTACCTGTCGCTGGACCGCAGCGCCGACACGCTGTCGGGCGGCGAGGCGCAACGCATTCGCCTCGCCAGCCAGATCGGCTCGGGCCTGGTCGGCGTGATGTATATCCTCGACGAACCCTCTATCGGCCTGCACCAGCGCGATAACCAGCGACTCCTCGGCACGCTTGTGCACCTCAGAGACATCGGCAACACGGTCATCATTGTTGAGCACGACGAAGAGGCCATCCTTGCCGCTGACCACGTAGTCGACCTCGGCCCTGGCGCCGGCGTCCACGGCGGCAAGATTGTCGCCGCCGGCACACCTGAAGAAGTGAAGAACAACCCGCAGTCACTTACCGGGCAATACCTGTCAGGCAAACGCAAGATTGCGGTGCCTGACAAGCGCACAACGTTCGACCCCGAGCGCGTCATTGAGATTGTTGGTGCCAGAGGCAATAACCTGCAGTCCGTAAGCGCAAAGATTCCGCTGGGCCTGATGACCTGCGTCACCGGCGTGTCCGGTTCCGGCAAGTCGACACTCGTCAATGACACCTTGTACAAAGCGGTCGCCGACGAACTGAATCGCAGCAACCGCAACCCGGCTCCGCACGACAAGATCACAGGGCTCGACCAGATCGACCGCGTCATCGACATCAGCCAGAGCCCGATCGGCCGCACGCCGCGCTCCAACCCGGCAACCTACAGCGGCCTGTTCACACCGATTCGGGAGTTGTTCGCGGGCACCCAGGAAGCGCGTTCACGCGGCTACATGCCGGGGCGTTTCAGCTTCAACGTCAAGGGCGGTCGTTGTGAAGCCTGCCAGGGTGACGGCGTCATCAAGGTCGAAATGCACTTCCTGCCGGACGTGTATGTGCCGTGCGATGTTTGCCGCGGCATGCGCTACAACCGCGAGACGCTCGAGATCCGCTACAAGGGCAAGAATATCCACGAAGTGCTCGAGATGACGGTCGAGGATGCCGCGGAGTTTTTCCAGAATGTGCCCGTCGTCTTCAAGAAGCTGCAGACACTGATGGATGTCGGCCTCACCTACATTCGGCTGGGGCAGAATGCGACCACGCTGTCGGGCGGCGAGGCGCAACGCGTCAAGCTCGCCAAGGAATTGTCAAAGCGCGACACCGGGCGCACCATTTATATTCTCGATGAGCCTACAACGGGACTGCATTTCCACGACATCGAACAGCTGCTTGGCGTGCTGCATCGGCTGCGTGATCGCGGCAACACCGTCGTCGTCATCGAACACAATCTCGATGTCGTCAAGACGGCTGACTGGCTGATTGACTTAGGCCCCGAGGGCGGCGATGGCGGCGGCCGCATTATTGCCACCGGCACGCCCGAAGACGTTGCCGCGAACAAGGCATCGTTCACCGGCGAATACCTGAAACCGCTACTCGGCGAAACAGCCGTTTCTAAGAAAGCGAATGCTTAACTCGATGACGCTCTTGCGACTCATCATGAAGGCATGCGAGTGATCTACAACGATGAAGTCGGTCATGCCTTCAAGCTTGGTGTCCTCAACTGACACACGTCCGTCGTCCGGATTCGGCAGCACGGACGACGTGATCGGATCGATGGTGCGATTGCCGGCGATGATGCCGACTTCAAAATCAGCCGGACCGAGTTTCAGCGGCACGCTGTTTTCATCCTTGCCCAGCTGCTGACCTGCAGGCCCGTTCAACAGGTCGAAACCTGGCACGCCACCCATGGCCTCGACGGCGTCACTACCCTGGTTGGGTGGTCCGAGCATGACCGTGCGACCCAGCATCGGCAGCTCGTTTTCAGACAGGTACTGCCTGACCAGGATGCCGCCCAGAGAGTGCGTGACAAAATGAATCCTGGTCACGCCCTCGATCTGCTGACATGCCTGCACGCCTTCACCAACGGCCAGTGGCGCCAGCTCCTCAATCGTCATGTCCGTCGAGGGATAGTCGATGTTGGCGACCTCGAAGCCCTCTTCTTCCAGTGCTTCGGCCATCGCCTGCATCGATGACGAACTGCGAATCAACCCGTGCAGCAAGACGACACATTCAGACGCCTGCGCAACGCCAGTCACGCACAGCAGTAGCAACGAGTAACAAATCTTCCTGATCATGTTTGGCTTACGAATCCCTTGTCGGCCATCTGCCTGTCATGCCAGCGCCCCAGCAACAGCAACGCAAGTACGGCGCCGAACAGGGCCCAGCCCATGTCCGACTGCGTATCCCAGACATAGCCCTGCGTGCCCAGGAATGCGTCCGCTGCCTCCTCTGAGAGTAACGCAACCCACCACTCGATCAACTCATAGAAGGCGCTGAAGCCGAGGCAAAAGCAGACAATGAAGAAATTGCGCCACGCCGCCGAGTTGAACACCTGCAGCCGTATCACCAGTTCGCGCGCAATCATCGCAGGGATGAAGCCCTGTGCGAAATGACCGATCTTGTCGTAGTTGTTGCGCGATTGATCAAAGGTCTCACGCAGCCAGTCGCCAAGTGGCACTTCGGCGTAGGTGTAGTGGCCGCCGACAATCAGGATCAGGCAGTGCACGAGAATCAGCACGTACACCAGTGTTGTCAGCGGAAAGCGCTCGCGCGTCACCCAGAGAACAACACCGCCGATAACGGCCGGCGCCACCTCGAGTACCCAGGTGGTCGTATCTTTCGGGTTGATGCCCGACCAGACGAGTACGCCCAGGAAGACCACTACCCAGAGCCACGCCCCTTTGGACAGGTTCATGTGGCGTCACCCGGGGCCTGCAATTCATCACTGTTTTTTGAGCGCCAGAAACCGTGTTTGCTGAAACTCTCCCAGGCCCATGGCAACCACTTCAACAATGCGAAGCTCAACCACAAGGCCCACGCCAGGATCATCACTTTGTAGCTCCACATTGGCACGGCAAACGCATACGCGGTCGGCAATAGCGACTCGCTGCGATCCGCAAACCAGTTGAGCGAATTGCCGTACGAATTGTTGCCCGCAACGCTCATGTCCGGCGTGCCGAGCAAACCGACTTGCAGACTGACGACGATCGACACCATGGCAATGACAGTGAGCAAAGCAATACCAACCTGGATCGTATTGAAGCGCCACCAGTTGAGCTTGATGTCCCAGCGCTGCCGTGCGCCGCAAGCCAGCAGCCAGACCACCACCCAGGCGAGCGCGATCCAGCTGAACATGCTGAAGCCGACGCTCAGCAGCAGCCACTGCCAGGTCTTGAGCGGCGCAAGACCGACTCGACCGAGAATAATGGCAAACAGAATGAGCGCTGCGAGCTCCGACCAGTACAGTACGCCCGGACCGAGACGCGGTCCGCCCGTCGCCAGCAGCCAGCGGTCACGGGGCAACTCAAGGCCAAGGGTGATATTGCTGGCGGGGGCGCCGAGATCAACCTCGGAGGTCTGGTTGCGGAACGCCGTATCGCTGGTCTCTCTCCAGCGGATCGAGATGTCGTGTTCGCCAGGGAGTATGGGCAGCGTCAGTTTGCCGTCTTCGGCACGATATGGCTGCACCTCGTAGTCGAGCTGCACTTCGGTCACCTCGGCGTTGGCGGGCAGCACGATGACGTGCTGCGAGCCTCGTGTGCTGCGGTACGACAACTCCAGGCTGACGTTGCGACTGCGATTGCCGAGTTCGGTTTGCAACTGCACGCTGTCGAAAGCCAGTGTCGAACCGGCGCTGGCCTCCGGCCGCGTCGCTTCCATCGTCAGCGACTCGCCGGGACGCGGATGGAATTCGGCGATTCTCGCTCCGTCACTATTGGAGCCGGTCTCGCTCTCGGGCACGCCGCTGAAACTCGCGTTCCAGACGCTGCCCACGCCAATACGCCAGACTTCTTTCCAGGCTGCGCTGTCTGCGGCCTGGAGAACCAGTGGCGATGTCCTCGGCAGGTTCGAGCGCCAGTTGGCAACTCGCTCCTGCGGCGCCATCGACACCAGGATGCGACCGTCCTCAATCGTGAAGTCCTCGCTGAGCACGGTCTCACCGTCGAGTAGCGGCAAGTCCAGCGTCAGGATGCCCTGCTCAGGTGCGACGCGAATGACATTGGTCGTGACACTCCAGTCCAGGTCCAGGCTGATGGCACGCTCAACATGCACAAACGCAGGGAAGCGACTGCTCTCCCAGCGCACTGTATCGTCGTCTCCGGATTCAGTCTGCAAGCGCGTCAGTTGCAGTGAGCCCGACAGGAGGCGCCGGTCCTTGATGCCTGAAACGAGCCATTGCTCACTGCTGACCTCAACAAAGCGCGGCGGCGTTCGAAACGGGATCTCCAGGCTGTCTACGTCGGGAATGTCACCGCTCATTGTTACGGTATGTTGGCCCGCCGTGACACGCAGCCACAGTAATTGATCCTGGCCGCGCAGCACTTCTGCGCCACCGCTGCCATCAATGAGTATTGCCGTGGGTCGCCAGCCCGCTTGTGACCCGGGTAGCGGCAGCGCGACCTCCTCGATCGCATGGACGGTCATGCGCACGGTGACTTTGCCGGAGGCAACGTCGACGCGCGCGCTGGCAATCTCCGCACAGCGTGGCACGCAATCAGGTGGCTCGAGCAGGCGCATCTGCAATTGCTTCAGGATCTCGGCATCGGGCGTTTCTGCCTCGGCCGGCGGGCTCGCCGCCACGAATAGAGCCAACAGGCAGGATGCTGCCACTGCCTTACCGCCACCAATGCTCAGCCCGCCGGGGAGTTTCCAGCGTCGTCCAACGACCTCGGCTGCAATGAGCGCGGCGAACAACAGCAGCAACCCGACCTGGGTGAATCGCATCAGCGACACCAGCCAGCGCGGCATGACGATCAGGCGCAGTGATTGCTCGGGGTCAACAGGACCGCTCCACGACAATCGATAGCTGTTCCATTGCCACGAAGGCACACCGGGACCGGCCTGCACGATGGCATTGGGTGCGTAGCGCGAGTAGCTACGGCTCAGCTTGTTCGCAGTAACTACGATCTCTTCCAGTGGTGCCGCACTTCGCACAGCGTCTCGCATGAGCGCGCCTTCATCAAATTCAAGTTTGCGCCGTTGCTGCTCATAGTCATCTGCAGGTGCTGTTGAGTAAGCAGTGCCATACTGCGGCTCGAGCTGCGGGTAGATCGCGATTTTCATCTGCCCGGCAATGAACGGCACAAGCACGGCGACCAGCGCCAGCAGGCTGACTCCCTGGTAGACCAGCAGGCTCTTTCGCAAGCGCCCCGCCGGTGCCACTCGCAGCAATGCGACAGCAGCCAGCACATTGAGCCAAAGCCACAATGGCGAATACAGCTCGTGATAACTCAACGTGATCGCGAACAACGCGATGAGTCCGCCAACCCGGCCAAACAGCTTCCAGGTCGCGATTGTGATGATGAGCAGCAGGAAGAAGTGCAGTAGCTTCCACTTGCTGGCCCAGCTACCCGGTGCCTGGTCCGCTCCCGGCGCTGCCAGCAGTTTTTCGCCGGGCGGCAGGTTCAGTGTCGTATTCACCTGCGCGAATCGTTCGTTCCAGCCGGTTGCCGGCATGGCGCCACGGGTTTCGCTGCGACCAATTGCCTCGAGGCCCACGTCCGCCTGTCGCAGCTCGACGCCCGTTTCGCCATCGCGGTCGCCCTTGGTGATCAACAAAACGTCGTCCCATGAAGATGCGCTTAGTAACTCGTACGGGGCCGTCATGTCCAGACGCCAGCCGGTTCGCATCTGGCCACTGATGCTGTCCTGCACGACGTAGCCATCGCCGCTGTAGTCCAGCCACATGGTGCGATTGAGCTGCAGCTGATTGTCTGCGGCTACGGCGCCACGACTGCGCTCGGTTATCTTGAGCGTTTCGCCAGCTTCTACCCGGAACGCAGGCAGCTCCTGCCACTGCCCGGGGACTCGTACCTGGGTCGGATCGACGGGTGGCAGACCCTCAGCGGAGGTCACACGCAGTCGATCAGTCGATTGGTAACTCCAGATCTCGCTACCCGGCAGATTGGTCTCCGGAGCTGGCAGCGTCACCTCGTTCAGCACACCGGGAGCGCGCGCCATCAATGTGATCTGCCAGCGTCCGGGACGTACCTGGACACGCAATCGACCATCGGCCTCCAGCCGCGCGGGCAGCTGACTCTGCAGCGATAACGGCACAAATCCGTCCGGCAGGACCGGGCCGAACAGCTCCTCGCGAACGCCACCGGACACTTCGATCTGCAGGTTGCTGGTCAGGCGCAACGGCACTTCGTCGCGCACCAGTCGGTAGACCTCGGTACGCACCGCATCACGCGTTTGCGTCTGTTGTTTCTTCTCGCCGAGGAAAATGCCGCCGCGGTTGATCTCTGGCCGCGGCACCGGCTTGCCATTCAGGGTCAGCGAAACCAGCCCGGCTTCGATTGGTATGCGCAACGAACCCGGCCGCTCATCCCACTCAAAGCGTCCCGCAATGCGGTACTTGCCCGGTGCCAGGCGAATGCTGGGTGCGCCGTTCTGCTCGACGACTTCAATCGCCTTGCCGTCAACGGTGACCGCGATCGGCCAATAGGATGCATCACCCGGCAGGCTCAGCCACTGCTCCTCGGCGTAGACGTTGTAGGGCTGTGAGAAGCGACCGCCATCGGCGCCGACCTGCAGGTCCAGCTCGCCGGGCCATGCGCATACAAAGTCGCTGCGCTCTGTCGCACCGCGGTTAAAGAAGAACGGACAGCTGCGATACTCCTCGTCCTGCAGGACCCATGCAGTCCAGTCCTGCAATGCGTCCGGTACGTAAACCTCGTCTGCGTGAACTACGGCTGGCAACCACGCCGTAACAAGAATGAGCCGAATGATCTTCAACATGACAAACTCCCTGCAAGCCCCTAACGACACTATACGTCAACGCAGCAGAGGATAGATCGGGGTTAAGGGCTGGCAGTCAACAAGAGCCGCCTGGGCGACCATCAGCGCGCGTTGATCTCGCCAGTGATCAGCTCAATCGCTCTTTGTGCAGCAACATTCTGATCGCCGAGCGTTCGGGGCAGCGAGACAATCGCGCCTATCCACTCGGTCAAATGCAGCTTAAGTTCGGGGTTACTTGTGATCTCGCTGACCAGCATTCTTGCTTCATCAGCAGGTATGCCCTCGGGACAATTGATGTTCAGGTCTTGCCATTGCGATGCGTGCATGAAATCAACATGATTTGTTATCCGACGCGGCAGCACGGCATACCTCCTGATTAAAGTCATCCGCGATCAGTTGGATCGCTGCTTCGAGATTGGATACTGAGACTGTCGAATGAACAGTCTACATTTAATTCGGACAGGCGAGTATGCTCAGCTGTTGACGTGACTGAGGAGCGACCAAATGCCCATTGAGATCAAGGTGCTGGGATACGCCGCATTACTGCAGTTCGCACAGTTCTTGCTGATGGCGGTACTCGTAAACCTGCAGTTGGGGCCGGCCTATACCGGCGGCAATCGTGACGAGGAAAGGCGCGCGACCGGCATGGCCGGGCGCATGAAGCGCGCGATGGAGAATCATTTCGAGGGCCTGATCCTGTTCACGATCGCGGTTGTCGTCGTAGTGCTTGGGGACGCCAGTTCACCCTTCACGGAACAGTGCGCATGGGTATACCTGATCGGCCGGATTCTTTACGTACCCGCATACGCGTCGGGTATATTCCCGGTCCGCTCGCTAATCTGGTCCGTCAGCTTCGCGGCGACGCTTGCGATGCTTTGGTCAGCCGTTTTCTAGCAACTTCCTGGTGAGCACCGATGGTCAGTCTGAGCCGACACTGACTAGTAGTGCGGCGGCGTTTCGTCCTGTGCGCCGTCTGCTGGCATGGTGTCACTCAGCGAGCGTACCCGGACCCTGAGCGACTCGCACAGGAGCTCCAGTTTCATGATGGAATCCTGCTGAGTAATCAGCGCTTCGTTGAGGTCTGCAAGCAGCGCCTCCTGGTGCGCCAGTTTGACCTCGATGTCTTCAAATCGATCGTCGCTCATGATGGCTGTATTCCTGAATTCGTTCACACACAGTGTATCCTACGCAACTTCGCACACCTGAACCCTTATGTCCCTTCTTCGCTTTGACCAGATCAGCCTCGAATTCGGCGAGCAGTTAATTCTGCGCGACGCCGACATGTCGTTGGAGCCTGGCGAGCGTGTCTGCCTGATCGGCCGTAATGGCGCGGGCAAGTCGACGACCCTCAAGCTGATTACCGGCGAACTCGAGGCGGACCGTGGCGAAATCGTGCAGAAAGACGGCCTGATCATCAGCACGCTGGAGCAGAATCTGCCGGATGCGATGGACGCGTCGGTGCCCGACGTTATTCGTTCCGGCCTTGCTCATGTCGAACAGTTGTTGCTCCAGTACCGGCAAATGTCCGCCAGCGAACTCGACAAGCACGGCCTGCTGGAACTTGAAGCTTTGCACGCGAAAATCGACGCCTACGATGGCTGGCACCTCGAACAGAGGGTTGAGGCAACAATCACAGACCTGAACCTGCCGGCAGACAAGAAGATGTCGGAGCTCTCGGGTGGCTGGCGACGGCGAGTCGCACTGGCAAAGGCGCTGGTACAGAAACCGGACCTGCTGCTGCTGGACGAACCAACCAATCACCTCGATCTCGCGACCATCCAGTGGCTCGAAGACCGCATCTACAACTATCCGGGCGCCGTGCTGTTCATCACTCACGATCGGGCCTTCCTGCAAAAGCTCGCTACACGGATCGTCGAGATCGACCGCGGCCAGCTCAGTAGCTGGCCCGGCGACTATGACAACT
Organism: uncultured Gammaproteobacteria bacterium; assembly: GCA_963698425.1. Classification (GTDB taxonomy): domain Bacteria; phylum Pseudomonadota; class Gammaproteobacteria; order Steroidobacterales; family Woeseiaceae; genus UBA1847. The sequence goes on from CAVOQR010000010.1 coordinate 492,364, forward strand.
TCCTGAAAAGGAAAGAAAAAATACTCGAAGATGAAGCCACGGCCAACAATCGCTTTGACAAGAAACTCGAGCAGGAGGAAATGTGGGTGCGCCAGGGCATCAAGGCGCGGCGCACGCGCAATGAAGGCCGGGTGCGGGCGCTAAAGAGAATGCGCGACGAACGAGCGGGCCGCATGTCGCAGGAAAACAAGGCGCGCATCCATATCGAGGAAGCCGAACAATCCGGCCGCAAGGTGATTCGTGCCAAGAACGTCGCCTACGGATATGGCGACAACAAGGTCATTCGGGATTTCTCCATCAAGATCATGCGTGGCGATCGCATCGGTCTGATCGGCAACAACGGTGTCGGCAAGACAACCCTGCTGCGGCTGCTGCTTGGCCAGCTGCAACCGCAGGCCGGCACACTGAAGCACGGCACCAATCTCGAGATTGGGTACTTCGACCAACTGCGACAGAAACTGGACCTCGAAAAATCGGTCGCCTACAACGTTGGCGATGGCCGCACCTACATCAAGCTCAACGGCAAGGACCGCCACATCGTTGGCTACCTGAAGGGATTTCTGTTCAGCCCCAAACGCTCGCAAATGCCGGTCAAGGCGCTTTCCGGCGGCGAGCGCAATCGCGTTATCCTCGCCAAACTGTTCACGCGTGCTGCCAATTTGCTGGTGCTCGATGAGCCCACCAACGACCTCGACATCGAAACCCTGGAAGTGCTCGAAGACAAGCTGTGCGAATACTCCGGCACACTGATCGTCGTCAGCCACGACCGTGAGTTTCTCGACAATGTAGTGACCAGCACTGTCGTATTTGAAGACGACGGCAAAGCACGAGAATACGTCGGCGGTTATCGCGACTGGCTGCGCCAGGGAAAACAGCTCGCCGAGACGGACGATCCGGTCGCCGTTGCGCGCCGCAAGAAGGAACACAGCGACCGCCGCAGGAACAAGCAAGCTACGAAACTTGGCTACAAGGACCAGCGCGAGCTCGACCAGCTACCCGCCGAGATCGAGAGTCTCGAACAGTCGATCGCGAAGTTGCAGCAAGCGGCCGCCGATCCGGAGTTTTACTCCCGGCCGCAAGACCTCGTGCAGCATCACCTCGCGGAGTTGGCTGCCGCTGAAAAGCTGCTCGAGTCCAGGATCGAACGCTGGGGCGAGCTCGAGTCCCTGCGCGAATCGCTACAGTAGCTGCATCAGAAGGGAGTACTGACCGCGCGGGTCAGGTAGAAGCACTCGTCCTGTAACGGCGCTTTCTCTGGAAATTCGGCAATCTCAAAGCCCATCGAGCGGTAGCACTGTAAAGCTGGCGCATTGTCTCGATACACGAATAGCGAGTACTCGGGACTGTCATAAATCTCCCGGCCGGCCTCAAGCAACCCGGAAACCAGTCGCTTGCCAACGCCCTGCCCGCGCATGACGGGATTGACGACGAGTCGCGCGAGATTGATGCGACCCAGTCGCTCATAGATCTGCCCGAATGCGGCCAGCTGACCGTCAGGATTTCGCAGACTGAATGTCGGCATCTTGCGCCAGTGACAATCCCTCAGGAAACTGCTTTTCGAAAATGGAAAGCCGAAGCGCGGCCCGCCCCAGACCTTGATTGCCGCGGCGTCTTCGAACCATTGCATCAATTCAGTCATGTCGGCGCGAGAGCTCTCTTCCAGCCGCCAGCCTTCGAGCACGATGAACACGTTTGGTCTAGCCGTCGCCTGGCATGGTTTCGGCAAAATAACGATCGAACGCGCGGTGCACGGTCTCTGGCGAGATGCCAATGGCCTCGACGGCCTCACTGAACTTCTCAAGTTCTGCCGTGTGCCGGTGCCCATCCGCGGCAATGACCTTCAGCGCCATCACGGCAATATCTTCGCGATCATCATCGCTCAAGGTCGGCGCCAGCTTGACGAGCTCGCTTTCGATGTCAGGATTCTCCGCAAGGTCGGTCATCGCACGCGTCAACAGCTCCAGCGATTCAGCCCCCTGCAACTGGAAATGATCTTCGATGAGATCGATCATCTTCGCCGACTCTTCCGGTTCTATGCGGCCACTGCCGCGCGCAACATAGATCAGCAGAGCAGCGACAAGAAACTGCGAGTCGTAGGTCCTGGTGCCGTAGCTCGTCTCCAGGATGAGCTCTGTTCCCTTCAGCGTCGATGTCTTTATTGTATCGCTCATGATGTCACTTTACGCCGTGCTTCTTTTTCATCAGTTGCACAGAACGGTCGATGAGTTCTTCGAGAACCGTTTCATCAACATCATCCAGTCGCTTGATGTAGAGGCAGGACTTGCCGGTTGAGTGTTTGCCGAGTTTTTTCATAAGGGTTTTGAAGCCCGAGAAACCCGGCATGATGTACACCGACAACGCCTGCTTGCGCGGAGAGTAGCCGGTCAACATGAACTCGCATTCCTTGTTACTGGAGTTCGTGTAGGTGTAGGTGCCGTAGCCGACGATACTCGGTCCCCACATGCGGGCCCGCGCACCAGTGGCACGCCGCATCATCGCCGCGACTTTCTTAACGTCGGCGCGCTTCCCGGGATCGTCAATACTGTTAACGAAAGCGGTCACGCTGGCCTTGGTCGGCCGTGTCTTCAGTTCAGCCATAGCGCAGCATTCTACACCACTAGTCGATGGTGCCGTACAGGCGGTCGCCGGCGTCGCCCAGCCCCGGCACGATGTATTTCTTCTCGTTGAGTCGCTCATCGATCGCCGCGGTATACACCGACACGTCAGGATGTGCCTCCTCAACCAGCTTCAGACCTTCAGGACAGGTCACGATACAGACGACGACAATGTTCTCTGCGCCGCTCTGTTTGAGAAGGTCCAGCGCGGCCACGGTTGAACCGCCGGTCGCAAGCATCGGGTCCACGACAATGCAGGTACCGCCCTTGATTTGTGGTGGGAAGCGCTCGTAGTAAGTCACCGGCTTCTTGGTCTCTTCATCGCGAAACAGTCCCACAAAGCCAACCCGCGCCGTTGGCACGAGCTCCAGGATGCCTTCAAGCATGCCAACGCCTGCACGCAGTATCGGCACCACCACGATGTCTGTATCGATTTTTTTGCATTCTGCTTCGGCGACCGGTGTCGTCACCGTTACCTTCTTTACCTTGATGTTCTGCAAGGCCTCGTAACACAGGAACTTTGTTATCTCGGTAGCCAGCTCGCGAAAGCGCTTATGCCCGGTTCCAACATCACGGATGATCGCGAGCTTGTGCTGAACACAAGGGTGATCAATTTCTACATGCACGGTTCGTTCTCCATTGTCGATCGTTCGCGGTTACTCGGACCACATTGCATATTGATTGCCGGACGGATCAAAAAAGTGAAAGCGTCGACCGCCCGGAAACGAGAAGATATCCTCGCTGATAGTCCCGCCAAGGTCTTTGACACGCTGCACGTCGCGCTCAAGGTTGTTTGAGTAGAACACCAGCAGGACGCCTGCCGCGGACGCCGGCTTGTCCGACTTGCTCAAGCCACCATCGATGTGGCCGTCGTTGAAACTGTAGTAGTCATCACCCCAGTGCTGAAATGTCCAGCCGAACATCTCGCCAAGAAACTCGCTGGCCTGCTTCATGTCAGCAACCGGTATCTCGATATAGTTGATCTGATTCTCTGCTGCCATCATCAACTCCCGCGGCCTAGCCGCTCTTCAGCCTGAGCAGAGGACGCTCGGCCAGTACCCGCACGGTACCAAATTCCCCACGAATCTCGTACTCGCCATCCCGGGCACGCAACTCGTCAATGCGACCATTCCTGAGTGCTGCCACGGCCTCGGAAAGGCTCGCTGCGTTCTGCTGCCCGTCTTCGGCGATCTGGTCGCAATACGGAAACTCGATAACCGCGGGGCGGATGCAGTGCTTCTCGGCAGGCCGCGGCTTTTCGTAGAACGGGTGTTCCGGCGTCAGGTAGACGTCAATGTCGGCGACCAGGCTGTCTGCCTCAAGGTGCCAGGAAAGAACGTACGATTGCGACAGATCAACAGATGCGAATTCTCGCAGCTGCCGCCAATCAACGGATTCCGTATCTGCACTCACGCACTGTTACTCCTTGAGCTGCTGGTCAATTGCTTTAAGAAAACGCCGCTGGTCCTTTGGCGACACCATTATCTTGCGCTTGTTACCGAACTCGATCAGCAGGCGCTCTCTCGAGAGGGCCGGCGAGGACAGCAAGCTGCGAGTCGCCGTGACCGAGCTGATATCACTGATATCAACAGTGGCACGAAACGGCCCGGACACGATCTTCAATGTGTTGTTGTCGACGACATAGTAGGTCGCAACGAGTATCGAGGCCAGCAGTGCACCCAGAACCAGGCAACCCAGGATCGCAAGCGTCATTTCCAGCGGATCTTTTACGGCAACCAGGACCAGTGCAATCGCCGCCACATCGACGACCAGGCAGATGATGAGAATCGCAAGCAACAGGGTGTCGATCCTGGAGCTGAAGCGTTTCGCGGCCATCCCGTACTCCTAGTGCCTGAAGTTGATACCGTACAGCGAGATTTCGTCAACTTCACCTGGCAAACACATCGTGGATTCGAATCTCAGGCCGAGCTTTTCGATCAACCCTATCGACGGTGCATTTCCTGGAGCGACTATCGCTGTGATTCGCGGCAGTTGCAGTTCGTCCCTCGCGTAGTCCAGCACGGCCCTGGCTGCCTCCCAGGCATACCCGCGCGAACAAAACTCCGGCAGCAGTGAGAAGCCGATGTCCGGGTCGTCAAGACCGTCGCGCGCGAAGATGCCACAGATACCGATGGCGGTCGCGTCACTCCGCAGCGACAAGTGATATGGACCGAAGCCATGGTCTTCATATAACTTGAGTGCGCCCTTCGACATCGCCTCGCGTGACTCATCGAGCGTCCGTATGCCGCGGTCAGTGACATTCCTGATGAACGCAGGGTCGTTCCAGATTGCGAGCATGAGGTCTGCGTCGTCCAGTGTCAGATGTCGCAGGGCAAGTCGTTCTGTTTGCAGTGTGAAATTCATGGCTCGCTAGTCGCACCCGAAGCGTTTGCCAATCGTACTGCCGACGGCCCGCAGTTGCCTGCATAAATCGGCCGCGCGATCCGGCCAGCGGTCCTTGTCGAGCAACAGATAGCACTCCTCAAGTTCTTCGCTGGATGCAAACTCGCGAGCATCGATTTCCTTCAGCAATACATCCAGGATCTCCGGGTACAGATCCTCGCGAATACAAGCGAGCGCCTGGTAAAGCTCAGACGTCGAGTAATTTTCGTAGTGAGGAATTGCGACCAATTATCGACCTTCACTCTTGCTTGTATCGCCGGCAAACTGCCAGCAGCTGTACTGGAACTGCTGCACAGAGCCATTCGGCGTGTGGTGATCATGCAGTATATGACTGCGCAGCACGAAATCGGTACCGAGAAGCTCTTGCAGCTGCTCGACGTCGTATCGCTGCACCGCTAAGCCGCTGCAGCGCTGCGGCCCCTCTGGCCCAAATGTCGCCATTACCAGATAGCCGTTCGGGCGCAGCGATTGCCGCAATATTTCAACATAAGCCAGCTGCTCAGCGGCTTCCGTAAGAAAATGAAACGACGCCCGATCGTGCCACAGCGCGTAACGTCGGTCGGGCACAAAGCCCAGCACATTTGATACCAACATCGTGACGCCGGCGGCGCGAATGCCAAGCCGCTGCCTGACTGCCTGCATCGCCGTCGCGGAAATATCGAGAATGCTGATGTCCTGAAAGCCCTCATCCAGCAGGCAATCCACCAGATTTGAGGCACCAGCGCCCGCATCCAGTATGGGCGCATCTGCGCTCAGCCGACACGTGTCTATCATCCTCAAGGACTGTTCAGGCCGCTGCTGGAACCAGGAAACCGCCGTGGGCGGCTTGCCTTCATAGGCGATATCCCAGTGCATTTTCCGAGCATCATTCACAGCAATCAGTATAATGCGCCGACACCTGTAAACAACGGTTAAATCATGAAGTTATCAGTATCAGGAACGGCGTGTATTGCGCTCGTTCTCAGCGTCATGGCCACAGCAGCCAGCGCTCAGACCAGTCAGCGTTCGCTGGCCATGCCAAGCGAGACATTGGGCTCATTGGGACAGAAGATCGAATTCCCGGAATCGAGCGGCGACATGGCGATGTTCGTGCAATGCGTCGCCGAAGTTAAGGAAAACGGCAAGATCGGCTACAACTTCTGCCTGCACCGCGATGGTGTCGATGACCTGGCTTATCGCAAAGCCGTGACCAGGGTTATGAAGAAAGCAGCATTTACGCCTGCGGTCTTCGACGGCGAAATCAAGCGCGCGTCATGGTTTTACAGAGTGCTTTTCTACCGCCAGAACGGCGCACAGACGGTGCGCGTTTACGGCAACTGGGGCGACGACGCCAAGACTTACGACCTGGACTACGAGGCTCCGCAGCGTATTCGCCGGTACAAGAATGACGGGCCGAATATCTCCGCCGATTGCAGCAAGGACGGCAAGTTCATCCGCGTCAAGATCGACGAGTCAGGCAATGTGGTGGGCAAGGCCGAGGTATACCTCATCAAGCCTGACGAAGGCGGCCAGAACCGATGCCACCTGCAGCTGACCAATTACTATGAGAATGCGGTCTACCTGCCGGCCATGGACAACGGCGTTGCGGTGCCGGCCACCTACACCGGCATGGCAGGCAAGTGGCCTAACGCTCCATCGAGAACCGACTACTAGGTTGCGGACCAGGAATCACGTCACTCCCTTCTGCGCGGCCGCGTCACCAGCTCGCCGCCGCAGTTAGGGCAGACGCCCTTGAGTGTCGTTTCGTTGCAGTCGCGACAGAACGTGCACTCGTAGCTGCAGATTAAAGCGTCGTCTGAATCTTCGCTTAAGCGTTTGCTGCAGCGTTCACAATTCGCACGCATTTCCAGCATTACGACTCCATCGGCGGACGGCTGTCGGCCATCAGCTTGTCCAGATCTCTTTGCGCCTTCCTCAGATTTTTCAAATCGCGAGGCTGCAGCATCTCGCAACCGTCGCGGATCATCTCTTCGACCAGGACCGGGTAGTAGCGGCAATCATCGGGGCGGTCGAAGTAAATCTGGCAGGTGTACTTTTCCTGTCCCGGCGCTTTTTCCAGCCATGGACAGCTGAGTAACGGTTCACCCGTGTCAGGGTCCAGCCAGATCTCACCGCCACTGACATAGGCGGCAATATCTGGCCGATGCGATTCCCAGTACTCGATCTCAGCGGCAGACGCCGAGAGACCACCGTTGGCGTACAGCAGGCAACACTTGCCGCACTGGTTACAGTCCTTCACGACTGCTGCTGAACTGTTGGCCGAGTTTGCCGCCAAGCCAGGCCATCGGGATATAGGCAACCAGCAGGTCGAGCGCGATGAACCAGGCAGGTGAAGGAATCATGAATACGGCGGCTATGCCTCCGGCCAGCGTCGCAAAACCGATGATCATTGCCATGGTCATCTTACTGCTGGCCGCAAGCAGATACGCAACCAGAGCACCCACCAGCGTGCCCGCGGCATGCGCCACGAACGGTGTGATGAAGTGCTTTGCTTCGAACAGGTGCATGCCCGCGGCGATGGAATCGGCATCGGACACATCGACGCCGGGCGGTGCCGGGATCACTGATGAACCGAGCATGATCAGACCCATGTTGACGAATCCGCCGACGATAAATCCTACGACGACGGCCGCGATGTTTTTGACTATTGGTGCCATGTCAGTCTCCCTGATTGTTTCGGGTTGCGGGGTGAGTGAATAGCACCAGCCCGAACCAGACGCCGAGGACAATGTAACAAGCCGCGAGCGTCAGCATCACGGGTGGAGTCGACTCGGGCATCCGCTTGACCAGGATGCTTGCCCCGATAGCGAAGTGCATGAAATTAGCCAATGCCACCGGGCGCGCGTAGATACCGCCGATCAGCACGCCTTTTGCGGCCCAGTTCAGCGCTGCGAAACCGAGGTACAAGGCTCCCATGAGCTCCACAACGCCGACCACAAAACCCTCGGCCGGACTCTTGATGTGGGTGAGAAATTCCTGCGGCAGGAATGACAGGCCGACGCCCATGAGAGCCAGAAACAGCGCACTGATGATCATGAGTACTTTGCTGTGCAGGTTCATTGTCAGGCCCCCATTACCCCAGCTTGCGTATTCCGACTGCGTCGCGAATCTGTGCCATGTACGGCACCGCGAACGCGCGCGCCTTGTCCGCGCCTTTCTGCAGTTGCGACTCGATTTCGGCCGGATCGTCGAGCAGGCGCTGGTACTCGTCGCGGGCCGGTTTGATGTGGTCATTGATGTATTCGAACAACCGCTGCTTCATTTGTCCCCAGGCAATACCGTCGGCATACAACTTCTCGACCTCGGCAGTCTCCGCAGGCGTTGCGAACGCCTTGTAAATGTCGAACAGTGTGCTGCCTTCGGTGTCCTTGGGCTCGCCCGGCTCCAGGCTGTTCGTCTTGATCTTCATGATCAGTTTTCTGAGCTTCTTCTCGTCGGCGAACAGCGGAATGGTGTTGTTGTAACTCTTGCTCATCTTGCGGCCGTCGAGACCGGCAAGCGTTGCCGTGTGATCATCGATGACCGGCTCAGGCAGCACGAGAATGTCGCCGTAGTGATGATTGAAACGCTGCGCAATATCACGCGCCATCTCGACGTGCTGCTTCTGGTCGCGTCCGACTGGAACCTTGGTCGACTTGAACATCAGGATGTCGGCCGCCATCAGGATCGGATAGCTGTACAGCGCCATCGTAATGCCCTTGTCCGGATCCTGGTCGCCATTGTCGAGGTTCGCCTGTACGGACGCCTTGTAGGAATGCGCCCTGTTCATCAGACCCTTGGCGGTCATGCTGGTCAGGACCCAGGTCAGCTCCATGATCTCCGGTATGTCCGACTGCCGATAAAAAACGGTGTTGTCGGTGTCCATGCCCAACGCCAGCCAGGCTGCCGCGATCTCGGCTGTCGACTGGCTGATCTTCGCAGGGTCTTCGCTTTTCGCCAGCGCATGGTAGTCGGCCAGAAAGTAATAGTTGTCTTTCGTGCTGTCCTTGCTCGCCGCAATCCCAGGGCGGATGGCGCCAACGTAGTTGCCGATGTGCGGTGTACCGGTTGTCGTGATGCCGGTGAGGTAAATTTCTTTGCTCATCTAGTAGCCGGCCGCCTGGCCGTCTTTCCTTGCTTCCGAGGCGCCGTAGTATACGGCCTCTTTGTCATCCCACATAATGGCCTGGTAGCCACCGAAACTGCCATCGCTGTCACCGAGTTTGTGCCCCAGGGCTCGCAGTTCCTCGCGCACGGCGTCGCTGAAGCCACGCTCCAGACGGACAAGGCCACCGTCTGTCATGACCTTGCCGGTCGGTGTTGACGAGCCGACATGATTGACCCGCGCCGCATCGCCGGCTTCCTGCAGGTTCATGTCAAAGTCGACCATGTTCACGATCACCTGTGCGTGGCCTTGCGGCTGCATGCCCCCACCCATCAGCCCAAAACTGATCAACGGCTTGCCATCTTTCATGACGAACGCCGGGATAATCGTATGGAACGGCCGCTTGCGCGGCTCGACCACATTCGCATGATTCTCATCCAGCGCAAACAATTCCGCCCTGTCCTGCAGCACGAATCCCAGCTCCCCGGGTGTCATCCCGGACCCCATGCCGCGATAGTTGCTCTGGATAAGTGACACCATGTTGCCCTCGGCATCGGCAACGGTGAGATAGATTGTGTCGCCTTGCTCGAGTATTGGGTCACCTGCAGGGTAGTTGCTGGCGGCCGCTTGCGGGTCAAGCAGGGCCCTGCGGCGCTCGGCATATTGTTTCGAGATCAGCTCCGCCACGGGTACCTCGGCAAATTCCGGGTCCGCATAGAAGCGCGCGCGATCTTCGTAGGCGAGCTTCTTGGCTTCCACCAGCGTGTGCACATAGTCCGCAGAGGCGAAACCCATGGCACGGATATCGAAACCTTCCAGGATGTTGAGAATCTGCAGTGCCGCGATCCCCTGCCCGTTCGGCGGCAACTCGAATACGTCCCAGCCCCGATAGTTGCTCGACACCGGTGTGACCCACTCCGACGTGTGCGACGCCATGTCGTCGTAACGCAGCAGGCCTCCCTGCTCGGTCATGTACGCATCGATACGCCGCGCGATCTCGCCCTTGTAGAAGACATCGCGACCGCCCTCGACGAGCATCTCGTAGGTCTTCGCGAGCCGTGGGTTGCGGAACATTTCACCTTTCGCGGGCGCGCGCCCATTGGGCATATAAGTCTCTGAAAATCCAGAATAATCCTTCAGGAGCTCGGCGTTTCTTTGCATCCCTTTGGCGATAACTTCAGAGACCGGGAAGCCGTTCTTCGCATACTCGATCGCCGGCGCCAGGATGTCGCTCATCGGCAATTGACCGAAGCGGCCGTGCAGTTCAAACCAGCCATCAACGGCACCCGGGACACTGACCGGCAGCGGACCACGCGGCGGAATCCTGGTGATACCTCTGTCCTTGAAATAGTCGAGCGTCATGAGTGCGGGCGCACGGCCCGAAGCGTTCAGCCCGACAAGTTGTTTCTCCTCTGCATCCCAGACGATGGCATAGAGATCACCACCAATGCCGCATCCTGTAGGCTCCATGAGGCCCAGCGCTGCATTGGCCGCAATGGCGGCGTCAACCGCGTTGCCACCCTGCCTCAGGATGTCGAGCGCGATCTGGGTCGCCAGCGGCTGACTGGTCGCCGCCATAACATGCGGCGCAATGACCTCTGAGCGAGATGCATGATCAGCGCCCGCGACTCGATCGAAACCGGGGGTATCCGTTGCCATTGCCAGGCCTCCTGCTGCCAGCAATGCCAGCACTATGATGCGATTCATGGGTTATCATCCGTTGCTATGAACGCAGATTATACCGATAACAACCCGCTCCTCGGTGCCCTCTACCCGCAGCACCTGGAAATCATCTCGGCAAGGCATGAGCGAGCGCTCGCGGAGGCCGGTGCGAGTCATGCGGTCATATTTTCAGGGCGACCGAAGTACGCGTTCCTCGACGATCAGGACTACCCGTTCCGCGCCAATCCGCATTTCATCGGCTGGGCGCCGCTGGTTGCCCTGCCGCTGTCCTACATTGTTTACACGCCCGGTGAGAAGCCTGTCCTTGTGTACTACCAGCCGCATGACTACTGGCACCCGGTACCGGGCGCGCCGGACGGCTACTGGACCTCGCAATTCGACGTGCGCGTCGTGCATACCGTCAAGGACGTTGCCAAACACCTTCCGGAAAAGCGCGAGAACTGCATCCTCATCGGCGAGATCGATGACCCTGCGGACGCGTTTGGCATCGAACGCATCAATCCAACGGTCGCACTGAACATCCTGCACTACGCGCGCGGCGTGAAAACGGAATACGAACTCGGCTGTATGCGCCTTGCCTCACGGCGCGCAGCGCAGGGACATGTCGCCGCTGAAGCTGCGTTCCGGGATGGCATGCCGGAATTCGAAATTCACCGCGCGTACTGCCAGGCTGTCAGCCACAGCGACAGCGAGCTGCCCTACGGCAATATCGTCGCACTCAATGAAAACGGTGCGGTGCTGCACTACACCCACCTGCAACGCGAGGCGCCCAGCCCGCTGAAGTCGTTCCTGATCGATGCCGGCGCGCGCGTGCACGGATATGCATCCGATATCACGCGTACCTATGCGCACAGTGACGCGAGGTTTGCAGAACTCATCGCGCGCATGGATAGCATGCAGCTGGACATCGTCAGCAGGATCAGGAGCGGCGTGGACTATGCGGAACTGCATGTCGAAACACACCGCCTGCTCGGCGCCCTGCTGGTCCATGCAGACCTCGCCACGGGCAGTCCAGAAACGCTGCTGGAGACCGGCGTCACAACAGCCTTCTTCCCGCACGGCCTGGGCCACCTGCTCGGAATCCAGGTCCACGACGTGGGCGGCTTCCTCGAAAACGAATCGGGCACAACGATTGATCCGCCAAGCGGCCACCCGTTCCTGCGCCTGACACGCAAGCTCGAAACGGACATGGTGATCACCATTGAACCGGGGCTCTATGTCATCGATATGTTGCTCGAGAACCTGCGCGGCTCAGCCGCCGAGAATCACGTTAACTGGCAGACTGTTGACTGGCTGAGGCCGTTCGGCGGAATCCGCATCGAAGATGACGTGCGCGTGCTCGCCGCCGGCTCTGAGAATCTCACGCGTGACGCGTTCGCGAGCTGACGCCCGCGCTTAAGCCTCTTTCTGCGCCTGCATCTTGCGCTTCCATTCGCGCTTGGCATTGGCGCCCTTGCGCTCGAGTGACGGTTTCATCCAGCGCCCCAGCCACGGGAACAGGTACGACAGTGTCGCGAGAAAACCGCTCAGCGCCGGCATGGATTGTTCATGCACATTGTTTCCGCACAGATCCAGGATGGTCTGCGCCACATCCTCGGCTGTACTCATTGGCTGCGAGAACGTGATGTCACTGACCTCGTCAATATTCGTCAGGATAAAGCCAGTGTCCACGGGACCGGGAGACACTGTCGCGATCTTGATATCGCTGCCACGCAATTCATCGGCAAGCGCGCGTGAGAAAATGCGCAACGCGAACTTGCTGCAGGAATAAGTAGAGCTTCCGGGAACGGCAGTCTTGCCGGCAAGGGATGCAACGTTGACGATCACGCCGCCATTTTCTTCCAGGTAAGGCAGCGCAATTCGGGACAACATGATCGGCGCCTTGAGATTCACATCGATGATGCGGCCCAAATCATCTGCCTTAACATCGCGTACCAGCCCGCGATGGTGGCAACCGGCGTTATTCACCAGTATGTCGACCCTACCAAACTCGAACTGCGCCTTTTTGAAGACGTCGACACAGGCGTCTGCATCAGTAACGTCCATAGCAAAAATTTCGACGTGAGTAAGGTCGCGTAACTCTTCAGCAACTGCCTCGAGATTTTTCTTGCTGCGTGCAACCAGCATCAGATTGGCGCCAGCTTCGGCAAACTTGCGGGCGACCGCAGCGCCCACTCCTTCGGAGCCACCGGTTACGATGACGGTCTTGTTATTGAAAATCATCGGGGGAGTCTACACCCGCATCAGAATCCGAGATAGCCTCGAATTTTTCTCCATAGCGAGGATTCCCATCCGTACACCTCGAGCCCTTCGGCACCAAGCTGCAAATTCGGAATCTCGGTAGATGCAGGAATCGCTTCATTTGCGGCGACATCTTCCGGCCGCAGCTCAAGCTTGCCCTTCCTGCCCTCGCCGGACGTCGTCAGACCGTCAACGGCCAGGCTCAGGTACGGCAGGACATTGTCGTCAACGATATCGTCGAAAAACACAGCATCGGGATCGAAGGTTTCCTTCGACAGGATGACGCAGTCGTCGAACGCTTTGTCTTCGTTGCTCATGGATGAGCCCGCCTGATTGCTGAGTCTTAACCGTATAGATATCGACATAATTCGGCTGTGAGATGACTCACAGTCTGGCGTGGTACCCTTTTACGGCCGTCCCGGCGGGAGGGAAATTGCGACATTGATATGAATTCTGGTTTAGAATCTCGATTATGCGTAACTTATTGCGATCATTGACTTTTTTGGCAATTGTCCTCACCGGCGCGTGTAGCGACGAACCTGCCGCAAGCGGCGCCAGCGGCTGGAACAGCGCGCCGAAGGTGGTTGCCGAAGCGGTCGTTATGAGGAAGCTCGTAGACGAGATCCAGGCCCTGGGTACCGCCCAGGCCAACGAGTCGATTGAAATCCAGCCGCGCGTCGCCAGCCTGATCGACCGGATCCTGTTCAAAGAAGGTGAACTCGTCGCGGCGGGCCAGCTGCTGGTTGAGCTGGAATCCAGTGAAATCACCGCAGGACTTGCGCTCGCCGAGGCCGCGCTTTCCGAAAGCCGCAGCCTGTATGAACGCAACAAGTCGCTGTCATCGAGCCAGGCGGTTTCTGCATCAACGCTCGAACAGTTGCTCGCCGAGGTCAAAGTCGACCAGGCCCAGGTCGAGGCGGCACGAGCGCGGCTCTCCAACATGCGAATCAAGGCACCCTTTGCGGGGCGCGTCGGCTTACGGCGTGAGAGCCCGGGGAGCTTCGTTGATACCTCCACGGTGATCACGACGCTCGATGATGTCAGCATCATCAAGCTCGATTTTTCCGTTCCGGAGACGTTCCTTACCGTGATCCGCGAGGGGATGCGGATTCAGGCCAACAGCATCGTCTATCCGGGCCGCATATTTGAGGGAACTGTATCCAGCATCGATACCCGACTCGACCCGGTGTCGCGCGCTGTGCGAGTTCGGGCAATCATGCCCAATACCGAGGGCGCGCTGAAGCCGGGCATGTTCCTGACCATCGACCTGCAGCGCGATCGCGGTGAGGTACTCGTTGCGCCGGAACAGTCGATCGTCCCCGAAGGCTCGCAGCAGTTCGTTTACGTGGTTGTTGACGGCAAGGTTGAAAAGCGCGCCGTCACTATCGGGCGCCGTATTCCTGGATTCGTCGTCATCACTGAAGGCCTCAGCGAGGGTGACCTGGTTGTCACGGAAGGCACCGGCAAGGTCAGAGATGGTGGTGACGTTGAATTGCTCGAACAGGCCTAGAAGGTGCTGATCTCCGACGTCTCGGTTCGTCGCCCGGTGTTCGCGGCCGTCGTCTCGCTGATTCTCGTCATCGTCGGGCTGATGTCCGTGCAGAGCATGTCGATTCGCGAATATCCGGACATACAGAGGCCGATAGTCTCGGTCAGCACCAGTTATCGCGGTGCCGCCTCCGATATCGTCGAGCGCCGCGTGACGCAGATTCTCGAAGACCAGATTGCCGGTGTGTCGGGTATTACCAAGATCTCTTCCGCGAGCTACGACGAGCGTTCGGCAATAACGATCGAGTTTTCCGAGAATCGCGATATCGACAGCGCCGCCAACGATGTCCGCGATCGAATTTCGCGAGTGTTGAGCATGCTGCCGGACGAGTCCGAGCCTCCGGAGATTTCGAAGCAGGACAGCTCTGCGCAAACCACCATGTGGATCGATGTGTCCAGCGACACGCTGTCTGTCATGCAGGTATCCGACTATGCAGAGCGCTATCTCGTTGACGCACTGTCGGTGGTCGAAGGGGTGGCTGTCATACGGCGCAGCGGTGCGCGCCGGCCCGCAATGCGTATCTGGGTGGACCCCAAGCGGCTGGCGGCGCGCAGTCTCACGGTAACCGACATTGAGGACGCTCTGCGCAAGGAAAACGTGCAGATACCGTCAGGGCGTCTCGAGTCGAGTACGCGCGAATTCACGCTCAGAACGGAAACCGGATACAGCTCGGTCGCCGACTTCGAACAGCTGGTGCTGGCGCAGGGCAGCGACAACTACCTGGTGCGGCTTGGCGAAGTCGCTGACATCGAACTGGCGCCGGAAAACGTACGCAGTTTTTCCAGGACCAACGGCAAGACCGGCATGAGCCTCGGCATCGTGCCGCAGGCTCAGGCAAATATCCTGCAAGTGAATGCCGATGTCGCCACGCGTATCGAGGAGCTGCAGAGCTCGTTGCCCAGCGGTATCAACCTCAGCATCAACATGGATAACGCCCTGTTCATTCGCGCCTCCATGAAGGAAGTCGCCAAGGCGCTCGGCCTGGCACTGCTGCTTGTCCTGGTTGTCATCTACGGTTTTATCGGCACGATCAGGGCAACGATCATTCCCGCCGTCACCATTCCCATATCGATCATCTCGGCATTCATCGTAATGGCTGCACTTGGCTTCTCGATCAATACCCTGACCCTGCTCGGTTTTGTATTGGCCATTGGGCTCGTGGTCGATGACGCCATCGTGGTTCTCGAGAACATCGCGCGGCGCATCGAGGACAAGGAACCGACCTTGCTGGCCGCAACCAATGGCACGCGCGAAATTGGCTTCGCCGTAATCGCAACAACGTTGGTACTGGTTGCGGTCATCCTGCCGGTGTCGTTCATGCCCGGCAATGTCGGCATGGTGTTCCGCGAATTCGGCATTTCCCTGGCTGCGGCCGTATGTTTCTCCAGCCTGATCGCGCTGACACTGGTGCCGATGCTGACAACCAAATTGTTTGCCGACAACCGCCTGCATCGTGGCCGGGTTACGCGTGCGGTGGACAAAGTATTCAAGCGGCTCAGTGCCGCTTATGAAGGCGTATTGAGGCGCGCAATACGGCGGCCACTGGTCGTTATTGTCGGTGCCCTGCTGCTGTTCGGCATGAGCCTGACGCTCATCAATCGACTACCGGTCGAATACATGCCGCGCGAAGACCGTGGCTTTGTCATGGCCATGCTCACGGCGCCTGACGGTGCCAGCCTCGACTACACCCTTGGCTACGTCAGGCAGGTTGAGGAAATCATGCTGCGAGATGTCGAGGCGGGGAACGCGGCGCGAGTGCTGGCCCGTTCCGGGTCGTGGGGTGGTGGCTCCGACGTCAACGTCGCAATGGTGTTCGCACCACTCACGCTGTGGGATGAGCGAGAACTGACGGCCGCCGAAATCGCGCAGCGATGGAATCCACAGTTGCAGGCCCTGCCGGGTGTACAGGCGTATGCATTCCCGATGGGTGCCTGGGCCCTTGGTCAAAGCAGCCGGCCACTGAATATCGTGCTCGGTGGCACCGACTACCAGGAACTCGCGAAATGGCGCGATATTGTCATCGAAGAAGCGGGCAAAATACCCGGACTTTCCAGCCTCGAGTCTGACTACCGGGAGCGCAAGCCGAAAATCGATGTTGCGATCAATCGTGACCGCGCGGCAGACCTCGGCGTGTCGTTAGCGAACGTCGGTCGAACGCTGGAGACAGTGCTCGGCTCAAGAGTTGTCACCACTTTTTCAGACCAGGGCGAGGAGTACCGGGTCATATTGCAGGGTGCTGATGAGCGTCGCCAGACGCCCAGCGATCTGGACAGTATCTACGTACGATCGGAGCGATCCGGCCAGCTGATACCGCTATCCAACCTGGTGGAACTCAAGGAAGTGGCCGGGCCAGTGGACCTGCGGCGCTTCGATCGTATGCGCTCAATCTCGATATCCGGGTCACTGGCGCCAACCTACTCGCTGGGCGAGGCGCTGGCGGACATGGAACGTATCGTCGACGAACAGCTGCCGGACTCGGCGCGGCTAAACTACAACGGCGAATCTCGCGATTTCAAGAATACCGGTAACTCCGTCTACTGGACCTTCCTGCTCGCGTTGACGATCGCCTACCTGGTACTCGCAGCACAGTTCGAGAGTTTCAAGCATCCGCTCATCATCATGACGACAGTGCCGTTGGCTATCATCGGCGCACTTGTAGGGCTCTGGGTATTCGGCTCCAGCATCAACATATACAGCCAGATAGGCGGCATCATGCTGATCGGGCTGGCTGCCAAGAACGGCATCCTGATCGTGGAATTTGCCAATCAGCTACGCGATCGCGGCGTTGAGTTCAATGAGGCAATACTGCAATCAGCGAGGACGCGCCTGCGGCCGGTGCTGATGACAAGTATGTGCACCGCGTTCGGCGCAGTACCGCTGCTGTTGGCCAGCGGTGCAGGCGCGCTAAGTCGCCAGTCCATCGGGGCGGTCGTCTTCTTCGGCGTGACGTGTGCCGTCATCCTGACGCTGGTCGTCGTGCCAACCGTATACAGCCTGTTGGCGCGCAACACGCACTCGCCGGAGTACGTGTCCCGGATGATCGACAAACTCTCCGTGGGCAAGGCATAAAAAAGCCGGGCCAAAGCCCGGCTTTTGCAGCAATCTTTCGACCGCCTTTACTCTTCTGCTACAGCCTCAGCTTCAACCTCAGCTGCCATTTCGGTCATCATAACGATAGCCATCGGTGCTGCATCACCCGGGCGCGGTCCCATTTTCAGGATGCGCAGGTAGCCACCCGGACGCTCATTAAAGCGGGGTCCGATCTCGGAGAACAGCTTGCCGACGGCTTCCTTGTCGCGAAGACGATCGAAAGCCAGACGACGATTTGCGACGCTGTCTTCTTTGGCTAGCGTGATGAGCGGCTCAACGACGCGACGCAGTTCTTTCGCCTTCGGCAAAGTTGTGCGAATCGTTTCGTGCTTCAGCATCGACGCGGCCATGTTACGGAACATTGCCTTGCGATGTGAGCTGTTGCGGCCCAATCGGCGGCCTGATTTTCTATGACGCATTATCTTGTCCTGATGTTGGAATTACATCGCGAATTCGTGTTCTGGACGCAGGCTTGCCGGCGGCCAGTTATCGAGATGCATGCCGAGACCAAGTCCATGCCCTTCGAGGACTTCCTTGATCTCGGTGAGAGATTTCTTACCGAGGTTCGGCGTACGCAGCAGCTCAACTTCCGTGCGCTGCACGAGGTCACCGATGTACATGATGTTCTCGGCCTTGAGGCAGTTAGCTGAACGAACCGTAAGCTCGAGCTCGTCAACCGGGCGCAGCAGGATCGGGTCAACCTGGTTCTCAGCCTGAGCGCCAACGCCTTCTTCCTGACTTTCGAGGTCAACAAACACAGAGAGCTGATCCTTGAGGATGCTGCCCGCACGGCGGATAGCTTCTTCAGGGTCGATCGTGCCGTTGGTCTCAATGTCGATCAACAGCTTGTCGAGATCGGTGCGTTGCTCAACTCGAGCCGCTTCAACGTTGTACGTCACGCGCACAATCGGGCTGAAAGAGGCATCAAGCTGCAGACGGCCAATCGGACCGGTCTGGTCTTCGAACGTCGGGCGCTGCGTCGCCGGGCGGTAGCCGCGGCCACGCTCAACCTGCAGCACGGCGTTAAGCTCACCGGCGCTGGTCAGGTTTGCGATGACCAGCTCAGGGTTCATGATTTCTACATCATGATCGAGCTGGATATCAGCAGCCGTTACGACGCCAGGACCTTTTTTCGAGATACGCAACTCTGCGTGATCGCGAGTGTTCATGGTCACGGCAACCTGCTTCAGGCTCAAAAGGATGTCGACGACATCTTCCTGAACACCTTCGATGCTGGTGTACTCGTGTAACACTCCCTCGATCTCGGCTTCCGTGATCGCTGCACCAGGCATGGACGACAACAGGATGCGGCGCAGCGCATTACCCAGCGTATGACCGAAGCCACGCTCGAACGGTTCGATCGTAACTTTGGCTTGGATATCATTGATCGGCGTTACTTTAACAACGCGCGGCTTCAAGAATTCGTTTACAGATTCCTGCATGGGGACTAACCCTCCTGACTACTTGGAGTACAGCTCGACGACGAGGTTTTCATTGATGTCCGGGAGAATATCTTCCCGATCCGGCAATGACTTCAAAACACCTGCCATCTTCTTTGTGTCGACTTCAACCCACTCGGGCAGACCGACCTGGCTTGCGATATCAATCGCGCTCTGAATACGCAGTTGCTTGCGTGACTTCTCGCGAATATTAATCGCATCACCGGCCTTCACCTGCGCCGACGGAATATTGACGATCTTGCCGTTTACCTCGATGCTCTTATGGCTAACGAGTTGGCGAGCTTCCGCACGTGTTGATGCGAAGCCCATTCTGTAAACGACATTGTCGAGGCGGCCTTCCAGCATCCGCAGCAGGTTTTCACCTGTCGAACCCTTCAGCTGCGCGGCGCGCTTGTAGTAATTGCGGAACTGACGCTCGAGCACGCCGTACATACGACGCAGCTTCTGCTTCTCACGCAGCTGCAAGCCGTAGTCCGACAAACGCGGACGACGTTGCGACGCGCCGCCAGGCGGCACCTCGAGCTTGCACTTCGATTCGAGCGGACGTACGCCGCTCTTGAGAAACAAATCCGTGCCTTCGCGGCGGGACAGTTTGCACTTTGGTCCTAAATATCTTGCCATGATCTATTAGCCTCTACACGCGGCGTTTTTTCGGCGGACGGCAGCCGTTATGAGGAATCGGTGTGACATCCTCAATGTTTTGAATACGAAACCCGAGGGCGTTCAGCGCACGAACCGCTGACTCGCGACCCGGGCCTGGCCCACGGACGCGCACATCGACGTTCTTGACGCCGAATTCCAGCGCTGCGCGCCCTGCCTTGTCCGATGCAACCTGCGCAGCGAACGGCGTGGACTTACGAGAACCACGGAAACCACAGCCGCCTGCGGTCGCCCACGACAGGGCATTACCCTGACGATCGGTAATCGTAATGATGGTGTTGTTGAAGGAAGCATGGATATGCGCAATCGCATCCACTACATGCTTTTTGACCTTCTTCTTCTTTGTTTCTGCCATTCTATTTACCTAACTTAACGCTTGATCGGACGCCGCGGGCCCTTACGGGTGCGCGCGTTGGTCCGCGTACGTTGGCCACGAAGTGGCAAGCCACGACGATGACGAATGCCACGATACGAGCCGAGGTCCATCAATCGCTTGATGTTCATCGACGTCTCGCGACGCAAGTCACCTTCGACAGTGAAAGTTGCTACCGCCGTACGCAAGTTTGCGACTTCCGGCTCTGCGAGGTCCTTCACTTTCGTGTCAGGAGCTACACCAGCCGCTTCGCAGATCTTGCGTGCGCGCGTGTTTCCAATACCGAAAATAGACGTCAATCCAATCACGACGTGCTTGTTCAGCGGAATATTTATGCCTGCTATACGTGCCACTTACCGTTCCTCTCGGTTAACCCTGACGCTGCTTATGGCGTGCGTCAGTACAGATCACCCGTACAACACCGTTGCGACGAATGATTTTGCAGTTTCTGCAGATTTTCTTTACCGATGCTCTTACTTTCATGAGCTCACTCCTGATATCGCCAGCTCACGCTAGCGAGACTGTCCACCTTTGCCGTAGTTGCGAAGGTTGGCTTTTTGCATCATCCCTTCGTATTGATGGCTCATTGCATGCGCCTGCATTTGCGACATGAAGTCCATCGATACAACAACCAGAATCAACAGCGAAGTACCACCGAAGGCAAACGGCACGCTCGGGTAGAACATGCGTACCAGCTCAGGCAGAAGACAGACACCGGCGATATAAATAGCGCCCCAGAATGTCAGTCGTGTCAGTACCCGATCGAGATACTCAGCTGTGTGTGCGCCCGGCCGAATACCCGGCAGGAACGCGCCTGATTTCTTCAGGTTGTCCGCTGTGTCCTTGGAGTTGTACATCAGCGCCGTATAGAAGAAGCAGAAGAAAATAATTAGTGCGGCATACAGCAATACATACACCGGCTGTCCAGGCCCGAGGTTGGCACCCACTGACTGCAGCGCACGCTGTATCGCATTAGGCTCGGCCGCCTGGCCGAAGAACTGTGCGATCGTCGCCGGGAACATCAGGATGCTCGAGGCAAAGATCGGCGGAATAACACCCGCCATATTGATCTTGAACGGCAGGTGCGTGCTCTGCGCCTGGTACATCTTGCGCCCTTGCTGGCGACGCGCGTAGTTGACCGTGATGCGACGCTGCGCGCGCTCCATGTAGACCACGAAGACGACTGCGGCGATACCACCAACCAGCATCATGATGGCCGTAACTGGCGACATTTCGCCGTTACGTACCAGCTCCGCGGTACCGGCAACTGCAGCCGGCATACCGGCGACGATACCGGCAAGGATGATCATCGAGATGCCGTTACCGATGCCGCGCTCGGTGATCTGCTCACCCAGCCACATCAGGAACATGGTTCCGGTCACCAACGTAATACATGCCGTAATCAGGAACGCCGATCCAGGATTCACAACCAGACCAGGCTGGTTGCTCAGCCAGGACGCAGCAGCGATCGACTGGAAGCTCGCCAGCAGCACGGTGCCCCAGCGTGTGTACTTGACGATCTGGCGACGACCGGACTCACCTTCCTTGCGCAGCTGTTGCAGGCTTGGAACGATGTGGCTGGCCATCTGCATGATAATCGATGACGAAATGTACGGCATGATGCCGAGTGCAAACAGCCCGAAACGCGACAGCGCGCCGCCCGAGAACATGTTGAACAGCGCCAAGCAGGTTGCCCGACTGCTGATTGAAGAAATCGGCAAGCGCGGCAGGATTCACGCCGGGGACCGGTATGAACGTGCCGATACGGAACACGATCAAGGCACCAATCAGGAAGAACAGGCGAGCTTTCAGCTCAGCGAGTTGTCCTGCTGCCTTGGCGAGATCCGCTGGATTTTGTTGGGGCTTCTTTGCCATATCAATTTGTACTCGTTATCGCGTTATCTAAAAACTGTCGGGGTTACCGTCAACTGAAACGCGATCAGTGCATATCCTTTTCGTATTACTCGATGCTGCCGCCTGCTTTCTCAATAGCCTCGCGCGCACCCTTGGTCACCGCGATGCCTTGCAGCTTGACGGCCTTGTCGATCGAACCTGACAAGATCACCTTCACCTTGGTCGTAAACGCAGGTACCAGGTTGGCCTTCTTCAGTACCTCGAGGTCGATAACGTCCACAGTCGGGATCGCAAGCTCGTGAAGTCTCAGCTCTGCCGAGTACTTCGCCATCCGCGAGTTAAAACCGACTTTCGGCAGACGACGCTGCAACGGCATCTGGCCACCTTCGAAGCCAACCTTGTGGTAACCGCCGGAGCGTGCGTGCTGGCCCTTGTGGCCCTTGCCGCTCGTCTTACCCTGGCCAGCGGAATGACCGCGACCGAGGCGCTTACCTTCTTTCTTCGCACCCTTACCGGGCGACAATTCATTCAGACGCATGTCAGACTTCCTCTACCGCTACCAGGTACGAGATGCGATTGATCATGCCGCGGATCTCAGGCGTGTCCTGAACCACAACGGTATGATTTATCTTGCGCAGACCAAGACCGGTAACACAGGCTCTGTGTGCCTTGAGCCGACCGTACTTGCTCTTTTTAAGCGTCACTTTCAATTCTTTGGTCTTAGCCATGATCGTGTCTCTATCGTTCCGGGCCCTTATCAGGCCAGGATCTCCTTAACTTTCTTGCCACGCTTGGCGGCAATCGACTGCGGCGAATGAATCTCTTTCAGCCCATTGATCGTCGCGCGTACGAGGTTGATCGGGTTCCGCGAGCCGTAGCTCTTCGCCAGCACGTTGCGAATGCCTGCGCACTCGAAAACCGCTCGCATGGCACCACCAGCAATAACACCGGTACCTTCTGACGCCGGCTGCATGTATACCTTGGTCGCGCCGTGGCGGCCTTTCTTCGCATACTGCAGCGTGTCGCCATTGAGGTTGATTGCGATCATGTCCTTGCGAGCATTTTGCATCGCCTTCTGGATCGCAATTGGAACCTCGCGCGCCTTGCCATAACCAAAGCCAACCTGGCCCTGGCCATCGCCGACAACCGTCAGTGCGGTAAAACCAAACTGACGACCACCTTTAACCACCTTTGCGACGCGGTTTACGGTAACCAACTTTTCAATCAGGTCATCGCCTGACTGTGAGTTCTCGTTTCTTGCCATAGTCTCGGCAATCCTCTACTTAAAACTTCAATCCCGCTTCACGTGCAGCGTCGGCAAGTGCCTTGACGCGACCGTGATAGCGAAAACCCGAACGATCAAATGCGACCGTATCCACGCCAGCTGCCTTCGCCTTCTCGGCGATACGTGCGCCGACAATAGCTGCTGCCTCGACGTTGCCGCCGTTCTTCATACCTTTGCGCACTTCTGTTTCCAGGGTCGATGCAGCTGCAACGACGGTGCCACCGTCGGGTGCCACAACCTGGGCATAGATGTGCCTTGGAGTCCTGTGCACCGTTAACCGGTTGGCTTCCAATTCGTGAATCTTCGCTCGACCCTTGCGGGCGCGGCGCAGACGATTTTGTTTCTTGTTCAGCTTCATAATGATCAGCCTTGAAAATTACTTCTTCTTCGCTTCTTTGATGACTACGTGCTCGCCGGCGTAACGAACACCCTTGCCTTTGTAAGGCTCGGGCGGACGATAGCGGCGAATCTCTGCCGCGACCTGGCCCACACGCTGCTTGTCAGCACCGCGTAATACGATTTCTGTCTGGCTCGGCGTCTCAACCGCGATGCCCTCAGGCACTTCGTAGACGACAGGATGCGAAAAGCCCAGCGAAAGATTGAGCGTGCTGCCCTGTGCGCTCGCACGATAACCAACACCGACCAGTTCCAGCTTGCGCTCGAATCCCTCGGATACGCCTTGCGCCATGTTTGCCAGCAAAGCACGCATGGTGCCGGAAATGGCGGTCGAGAAACGCGATCGTGAACGCGCCGTTATCTGCAGGTTGCCGTCGTCTTCCTTGAGCTCAACTTCACTGTTCAACTCAAGCGACAACGTGCCCTTCGAGCCTTTCAGCGTGACGACATTGCCGTCCTGCTTAAACTCGACGCCCTTGGGCAACGCTACTGGTTCTTTAGCAATTCTTGACATAGTCCTGTCTCTTTAAGAGTGAGTACCCGTGCCGTTATGAAACGACGCAGATCACCTCACCACCAATGCCTTTCTCTCGTGCCTTGCGATCGCTCATGACACCTGCTGATGTCGAGACGATTGCAACGCCTAGTCCGCCAAGTACCTTCGGCAATTCTTCCTTGCCGCGGTAGATACGCAAACCCGGGCGGCTGGCCCGCTCAATGCGTTCGATTACCGGAACGCCATCGAAATATTTCAGTTCGACGGTCAGCTCTTTCTCGGCACCTTCGCCGCTGACGGCAAAGCCCGATACGTAACCTTCGTCTTTAAGGACGCTGGCGACAGCTTCCTTCGACTTCGATGCCGGCATGGAGACGCTTACTTTGCGCGCCTTCTGGCCGTTTCGGATGCGGGTCAACATGTCCGCGATAGGGTCGGTCATACTCATTTCGTTTCTCCGCCTACCAACTGGCTTTCGTCAATCCAGGAATCTCGCCATTCATGGCAGCTTCACGCAATTTGTTTCGGGCGAGGCCGAATTTGCGGTAAACGCCATGTGGGCGACCGGTGATCGCACAACGATTGCGCTGACGAGTCGGGCTCGCGTCGCGGGGCATTGCGTTGAGCTTTGCCTGCGCTACGGCACGTTGGTCCTCAGTGCTGTTGATGTCGCGAATCGTTGCCTTGAGGGCAGCACGCTTGGCAGCGTGTTTCGCTACCAGTTTCGTGCGCTTCAATTCGCGCTGGATCATTGATTTCTTTGCCATATCAAATAGTACTCTTTGTCTCTTCAGTCAAAAGCTGCAGAGGTTGTGTAAATTCTTTTCCTGCTACTTCTTAAACGGAAAATTAAACGCTTCCAGCAATGCCTTGCCTTCTGCCGCGCTGCGCGCAGTTGTCGTTATCGTGATATCCATGCCACGCAGCGTGTCTATCTCGTCGTAGTTGATTTCCGGGAAGATAATCTGTTCCTGGACACCCATGCTGTAGTTACCCTGCTTGTCAAAAGCCTTCGGGTTCAGACCACGAAAGTCACGAATTCGCGGAATCGCAATGTTCACAAGGCGATCCAGGAATTCGTACATCCGCTCGCGACGCAGCGTGACCTTGCAGCCAATCGCCATGCCATCACGAATCTTGAATCCTGCTACCGACTTGCGAGCCAGAGTCGTCACCGGCCGTTGGCCAGCAATCTTCTCCATGTCGCCACGGGCGTTTTCCATGATCTTCTTATCGGCCACCGCCTCACCTACACCCATATTCAGAGTGATCTTGGTGATCCGCGGAACCTCCATCGGGTTTGCCAGGCCAAGCTTCTTCTGAATCTCGGCTGCCAGTTCGTCCCGGTATTTTTGCTGTAAACGTGCCATCTGAATTCTCTGTATGTATTTGCCTTTCACGAGCTCGCGCGCGCTTTCAAGGTCAAATGTCTACGACGTCTCCACTCTTGAAAACCCGCACCTTGGTGCCGTCTTCCTGAACCTTGATACCTACTCGCTCGCCCTTCTTCGTCTTCGGGTTAAATACCGAAACGTTGGAAATATCGAGCGGCATTGCCTGGTCCTTGATGCCGCCGGGCTCGCCGACTTGCGGGTTCGCCTTAACGTGCTTCTTGGCCAGGTTGATTCCCTCAACGAGAACACGATCGTCAGCAAACACCTGCAATACAGTGCCTCTGCGGCCCTTGTCCTTGCCGGTCTTTACGATGACTTCATCGCCTTTTCTAATCTTGTTCATATCTCTGTTCCTGCTCGCAGTCCCCGAAGGTCCTACAGCACCTCAGGTGCCAAAGAAATAATCTTCATAAACCGGCTACTGCGCAGCTCGCGCGTGACCGGTCCAAAAATACGTGTGCCAATCGGCTCGAGACGTGCGTTCAGCAGCACTGCTGCGTTGCCGTCGAAACGAATCAGCGAACCATCTTTGCGACGCACACCCTTGCGGGTACGGACGACGACAGCGTTGTAAACCTCGCCTTTCTTGACCTTGCCACGCGGAATCGCGTCCTTGACGCTTACCTTGATGACATCACCGACGCCAGCGTAACGACGCTTCGAACCACCGAGAACCTTGATGCACTGAACACGTCTCGCACCTGAGTTATCGGCCGCATCCAGTACTGTCTGCATCTGAATCATGACTGAATCCTAAAAAGTAATTAGCGGTCGGCTGCGCGTTCGACAACGTCGACAACGGCCCATGACTTGTTCTTCGACAACGGCTTGCACTCGGCAATCGCCACGCGATCACCCTCATTGCACTGGTTCGTTGCATCGTGAGCAAGCAGCTTGGAGGTACGGCGGATGTACTTGCCGTAAACCGGGTGCTTGATCAGACGCTCGACCGCAACCGAGACTGTCTTGTCCATCTTGTTGCTAACAACGCGTCCGACTACGGTGCGTTGCACTTTCGTTGTTTCACTCATTTCTCGTCACCCGCTGCACGCTTCAGCTCGTTAAGCACGGTCTTGATGCGCGCAATGTCCTTCCTGACCCGTTTGTGCTGATGGTGTTGCGACAGCTCGCCCGAGGATTTCTGCATACGCAGGTTGAACTGCTCACGACGCAGAGCGACCAGCTCTTCGTTGAGCTCGTCAACCGACTTAGCTCTGATTTCACTAACTTCCATCACATCACCTGCCGAGAAACAAATGCGGTCGGGAAAGGAATCTTGGCAGCAGCCAGGCGAAACGCCTCGCGCGCGATCTCTTCCGTCACACCTTCCATCTCATAAAGGACACGGCCCGGCTGAATCTGGCAAACCCAGTATTCAACGTTGCCCTTACCTTTACCCTGACGCACTTCAAGCGGCTTCTTGGTGATCGGCTTGTCGGGGAATACCCGAATCCAGATCTTTCCGCCACGCTTGATGTAACGCGTCATCGCACGACGAGCTGCTTCGATCTGACGCGCAGTCATACGACCACGGCCCGTCGCTTTGAGCCCGTACTCACCGAAGGAAACCGAGCTGCCACGCAGCGCCAGGCCGCGGTTGCGTCCCTTCATCTGTTTGCGAAATTTCGTTCTTTTCGGCTGTAACATGTTCTAGGCCTCTGCCGCCTCTACCGGTGCGGCTTTGGGTTTGTCAAAGACCTCACCCTTGAATATCCATACCTTGACGCCAATGACGCCGTACGTTGTGTGCGCTGTCGCAACACCGTAGTCAATATCGGCACGCAGCGTGTGCAGCGGCACACGGCCTTCGCGATACCACTCTGAACGTGCAATCTCGGCACCGTTCAGACGTCCGCCAACCTTGACCTTGATGCCTTCGGCGCCGGCACGCATGGTGTTCGTCACCGAGCGCTTCATGGCACGACGGAACATCACGCGACGCTCCAGCTGCTGTGCAATGCCTTCGGCAACCAGCGTGGCATCAAGCTCAGGCTTGCGCACTTCGTTGATGTTGATACGCACGTCATTGATGTGCATGCCAATCATCTTCGACACTTCGGCGCGCAGCTTCTCGATGTCCTCACCTTTCTTGCCAATCACGATGCCCGGGCGAGCCGTGAAAATCGTGATGTTGATCTTCTTCGCGGGACGCTCGATAGCAATGCGACTTACAGACGCATCTTTGAGCTTTGCCTTGATGAACGTGCGGACCTGGTGATCAGCGCGCACGTACTCAGGAAAGTCCTTGCTGTCGGCATACCACTTGGACGACCAGTCCTTGACGATGCCGAGGCGAATTCCAGTTGGATGTACTTTTTGTCCCATATTTCCTACTCGTCGCCGACGCGAATTGTGATGTGACTGTTGCGTTTGATGATCCGCGAACCGCGGCCCTTTGCCCGGGCACGGTAACGACGGAACGTCGGTGCTTCATTCACCTCGATTGTCGCGACCTTTAATTCGTCAATATCGGCACCGTGGTTGTGCTCTGCGTTGGCAATTGCCGACTCCAGAACCTTCTTCACAATGCCCGCGCTTTTCTTCGGCGAGAACGCCAACGTGCGCAGTGCTTCGTCAACAGACTTGCCACGGATGACGTCAGCCACCAGGCGGCACTTCTGCGGCGATATACGCGCATATCGAAGAGTTGCTGCAACTTGCATTAGCTCTGCTCCCTCGCCTTACTTGGTCTTGCGGTCGCCGGAGTGACCGCGAAACGTACGGGTCATCGCAAACTCACCGAGTTTGTGACCGACCATGTTTTCCGATATCAGAATCGGCACGTGCTGACGGCCGTTATGTACGGCAATCGTCAAACCAACCATGTCCGGAAGAACCATCGAACGGCGCGACCAGGTCTTGACGGGTCGGCGATCGTTGGCCTTGGAAGCATCAGCCACTTTCTTCGCCAGATGGGTATCGACGAACGGGCCTTTTCTTACACTACGCGGCATTCTTCTGATCCTCTAAAATTACTTGCGCTTGCGACGGCGGACAATCATGCCGTCCGTGCGCTTGTTCTTACGCGTTTTCGCACCCTTGGTTGGTGTGCCCCATGGGCTCACCGGATGACGGCCACCTGATGTACGACCTTCACCACCACCGTGCGGGTGATCCACCGGGTTCATGGCAACGCCGCGAACCGTCGGGCGAACACCTCTCCAACGCGTGGCGCCGGCTTTACCCAGCTTGCGAAGGTTGTGCTCGCTGTGACCGACCTCACCAATCGTGGCGCGGCAGTCAGAGTGAATCTTGCGCGTCTCGCCAGAACGCAGTCGCAACGTGGCGTAAACGCCTTCGCGTGCTGCAAGCTGGGCATATCCACCAGCAGAACGGACCAACTGGCCGCCCTTGCCGGGCTTCATTTCTACGTTGTGAATCAGCGTACCGACCGGAATCGCGCGCAACGGCAATGCGTTGCCCGGCTTGATCGGTGCATCTTCACCGCTGATGACCGACGTGCCATCCTGCATGCCTTTCGCGGCCAGGATGTAGCGACGCTCGCCATCGGCGTACTTGATCAACGCAATGTGTGCGCTGCGATTCGGATCGTACTCAAGACGCTCAACAACACCCTGAATGCCATCCTTGTCGCGCTTGAAATCGACAACACGATAGCGCTGCTTGTGGCCACCACCCTGGTGACGCACAGTGATCCTGCCGTTGTTATTACGTCCACCCTTGGAAGTCTTCTTCTCAAGCAGCGGCCCGTACGGCTTGCCCTTGTGCAACCCGGGTGTCTTTACCGCGACGACAAAACGGCGTCCAGCAGATGTCGGTTTTGCTTTATGCAGTGACATGATCCGTATCCTTATTCGCCGGCGCCGAAGAGCTCTTCAATAGAGCTGCCATCAGCAAGCGTTACGTAAGCCTTCTTCCAGTCCGAACGACGGCCCATGGTGCGACCGAAGCGCTTGTTCTTGCCCTTGACGTTAACGACGGTTACGTCGTTGACCTCAACCTCGAACAGCAGCTCGACAGCCTGGCGAATTTCGCGCTTGGTGGCGTCGGTGCGAACTTTCAGAACAACCTGGTTGTTCTCTGATGCAGTGTGGGCCTTCTCCGAGAAGTGCGGCCCCTGGATAACCGTCATCAGGCGCTCCTGGCGTGCAGCAATACTCATGACAGGCGCTCCTCAATCAGCTTCAGCGCTGGCAGCGTAACCACGACCTTTTCAAAGCGAATCAGAACGACCGGATCCATCGAGGCTACGTCGCAGATGCCAACATTCGGCAAATTGCGCGCCGCGAGGAACAGCTTCTCGTCAAACGCTTCGTTAAGGAGCAGCACGTTACTAAGCTCCAATTCTTTCAGTCGAGTAGCGAGCAGCTTTGTTTTCGGCGCGTCGAGCTCAAGACTCTCAACCACGATCAGTCGATCCTGGCGAATGAGCTCGGAGAGCACCGACCGCAGCGCTGCGCGGTACATCTTTCTGTTTACTTTCTGGCTGTAATCGCGCGGCTGAGCAGCAAATGTGCGTCCGCCACCGACCCAGATCGGGCTGCGAATGGTGCCGGCACGAGCACGACCCGTACCTTTCTGGCGCCAGGGCTTGGCACCGCCACCGCGAACTGCAGCACGATTCTTCTGTGCTTTCGTACCTGCACGTGCGCCCGCGAGGTATGCGGTTACGACCTGGTGTACGAGAGCCTCGTTGAATTCTGCGCCGAAGGCCGCATCAGCGACATCGACAGAACCCTTGCCTTGCATCTTCAGCTTCATCGTTTACGCCCCTTTGTTCTTAGCTTTAACAGCAGGACGAACGATAACGCGACCACCCTTGTGCCCCGGGACGGCGCCCTTGACCAACAGCAGGTTGCGCTCGCCATCAACACGCACAACCGTGAGGTTCTGTGCCGTGCGACGTACGTTACCCATGTGACCGGCCATCTTCTTGCCCTTGAATACGCGACCCGGCGTCTGGTTCTGTCCGATAGAACCCGGCGCGCGGTGCGAGAGCGAGTTGCCGTGCGTGGCGTCCTGCATGCTGAAGTTGTGGCGTTTCACCGCACCGGCAAAACCTTTGCCGATGGAGGTGCCAATAACATCAACTTTCTGGCCTTCCTCAAAGAGGTCAACCTTCAGCTCGCCGCCAGTTGCGAATTCGCCGTCGTCTTTATCGTCGAGGCGAAACTCAGTCATAAGGTCGCCGGCTTCAACCTTCGCTGCAGCAAAGTGGCCGGCTTCAGGTTTGGAGACCCGAGACGCTTTGCGGCTGCCGGCAGTTACTTGTAACGCCCGGTAGCCGTCGGTCTCAACGGTCTTCACCTGTGTAATTCTGTTTGGCTGTGCCTCAATTACGGTAACCGGGATAGAAACACCCTCGTCCGTAAAGACACGTGTCATACCGCATTTGCGGCCAACAAGACCCATGGTCATCTTCAAAACCTCTCGCCAACTTCGATTGGTCAGCGCCTATCTCAATAAAATATGTATTCACTGCCTGGAATACGTTTGCCCCAGGCTGTCAATTCGCTCGTGTTTCCTTCGGACACACGAAAGGGCCAGCCATCGCCGAGGACATCGTGTCCTTTTTGGCTCTGGGGCTGACCCTCAGGTCCGGTCCGATCATCATGTCGGCCCGGCAGGTCCGGGATTTGCCGTGTCACCCTCAATTTCCTGGCGACTTCGCATTTATCTGAAACTGGCCGACTCCCGGCCCGGCCAATTCCAGCGAGCCGCCCATTATACGACCCGATTGCCCCAAATCAACCTATTTTCGATCGATTTGGGCTTTTTTTGCTGCAGACCCGGCTAGTTCAGCTTGATCTGCACGTCAACGCCGGCCGGAAGCTCGAGCTTCATCAGGGCGTCAACGGTCTTGTCCGTCGGATCAACAATGTCCATCAGGCGCTTGTGGGTACGGATTTCGTACTGATCACGGGCGTCCTTGTTGACGTGCGGCGACACAAGAATCGTGAAACGCTCTTTCCGCATGGGAAGAGGAATCGGACCCTTGACCGTCGCGCCCGTGCGCTTGGCGGTGTCGACAATCTCGCGAGCTGAGGTATCGATCAGTCGGTGATCAAATGCCTTCAGGCGAATTCTGATATTTTGATTTGTTGCCATATTTTTTTCATCGCGGCCTTACAGCCGCTCCTGCTTTCAATTTTCAAGATCCCGCGCGCGGGATGTTCGTTACCGGAAATAAAGCGCAGCGTTAGCGAGCCATTCCGGTAAGGAATATCCGGCGTGCGGGGTCGATACCTCTTACTCGATAACCTTCGCGACAACACCGGCGCCGACGGTACGACCGCCTTCGCGAATCGCGAAGCGCAGGCCATCTTCCATAGCAATCGGTGCAATCAGCTCAACAACCATCTGTACGTTGTCGCCCGGCATGACCATCTCGGTGCCTTCCGGCAACTCAACAGCACCCGTAACGTCCGTCGTACGGAAGTAAAACTGCGGACGGTAGCCCTTGAAGAACGGCGTATGACGGCCACCCTCGTCCTTGGTCAGAATGTAAACTTCTGCCTCAAACTTGGTGTGCGGCGTAATCGATCCCGGCTTCGCCAGTACCTGTCCACGCTCAACCTCTTCACGCTTCGTACCACGCAGCAGAACACCAACGTTGTCACCCGCTTCACCGCGATCCAGCAGCTTGCGGAACATCTCAACGCCCGTGCAGGTCGTCTTCGCCGTATCCTTGATACCAACGATCTCGATCTCGTCACCCACATTAACAACGCCGCGCTCGATGCGACCCGTTACTACCGTGCCACGACCCGAAATTGAGAACACGTCCTCAACCGGCATCAGGAAGTCACCATCAATGGCGCGTTCCGGCTGCGGAATGTAGCTGTCCATCGCCTCAACCAGCTTCACTACCGAAGGAACACCAATGTCGGACGTGTCGCCCTCAAAGGCCTTCAGCGCTGAACCCGTTACGATCGGTGTGTCATCACCCGGGAACTCGTACGTCGACAGAAGATCACGTACTTCCATCTCAACCAGCTCAAGCAACTCTTCGTCGTCAACCTGGTCCGCCTTGTTCATGTACACAACGATGTAAGGAACACCAACCTGGCGTGCCAGCAGGATGTGCTCGCGCGTCTGCGGCATCGGGCCATCAGCCGCTGATACCACCAGAATCGCTCCGTCCATCTGCGCCGCACCCGTGATCATGTTCTTCACGTAGTCAGCATGTCCCGGGCAGTCAACGTGAGCGTAGTGACGATTCGCACTCTCGTACTCAACGTGCGCCGTCGCAATCGTGATACCACGCTCGCGCTCTTCAGGAGCATTGTCGATCTGGTCATACGCCGATACCGCACCACCGTGCAGCTCCGCCATACATTTCGTCAGCGCCGCTGTCAGCGTCGTCTTGCCGTGGTCAACGTGACCAATCGTGCCTACGTTTACGTGCGGCTTGGTTCTTTCAAATTTCTCTTTGGACATTTTCCCTGATCTCGATTAGCTAGCTTTCTTTAAAACGACATCGGCCACGTTTTGCGGCACTTCCGAATACTTCTCAAACTCCATTGAGTACACAGCACGACCCTGGCTCATCGAGCGCAGGTCCGTGGCATAGCCGAACATCTCGGCCAGCGGTACTTCGGCACGAATGACCTTGCCTGCCGGCGTGTCGTCCATGCCCTGCGGCAACCCGCGACGGCGATTCAGATCGCCCATCACGTCGCCCATGTAATCTTCCGGCGTCACCACCTCAACCTTCATGATGGGCTCCAGCAACACCGGATGTGCATTCTGCGCACCTTCGCGAAAGCCCATGCTGCCGGCAATCTTGAACGCCATCTCGCTCGAGTCAACGTCGTGATACGAACCATCAATCAAGGTGACCTTGCAGTCGACCAGCGGGTAGCCGGCGACCACACCATTTTCCATCTGTTCCCGCACGCCCTTGTCGACGGCAGGAATATATTCTCTTGGCACGACGCCGCCAACAATTTCGTTGACGAATTCGTAACCGGTGCCGGGCGCCAGCGGTTCGATGCGCAGCACCACGTGACCATACTGGCCGCGACCGCCTGACTGCCGCACAAACTTGCCTTCCTGCTCGACGCTCTTCCTGATCGTCTCGCGATAGGCAACCTGCGGCCGGCCGACATTGGCCTCAACCTTGAATTCGCGCTTCATGCGATCAACGATGATGTCGAGGTGCAGCTCGCCCATGCCCGAAATGATCGTCTGTCCCGACTCCTCGTCGGTGTGTACGCGGAACGACGGGTCTTCCTTCGCGAGCTTTTGCAGCGCGACGCCCATCTTTTCCTGGTCAGCCTTCGTTCTTGGCTCAACCGCTACGGAGATGACCGGTTCCGGAAACTCCATGCGCTCGAGCGTAATCGGCTCCTTCAGGTCACACAGCGTGTCACCCGTCGTAACGTCTTTAAGACCAACGGCAGCGGCGATGTCGCCGGCACGCACTTCCTTGATCTCTTTTCTGTCATTCGAGTGCATCTGCAGGATGCGCCCGATGCGTTCTTTCTTGCCCTTGATCGGGTTAAGAATCGTGTCGCCTGAATTCAGCACGCCGGAGTAGACGCGGAAGAATGTCAGGTTGCCAACGAACGGGTCGGTAGCAATCTTGAACGCCAGCGCCGAGAACGGCTCGCTGTCGTCCGGATGACGCTCGCCGTCCGTTTCATCATCAATGTGACCCACGATGGCGGGCACATCGACCGGCGACGGCATGAAATCGACAACAGCGTCGAGCAGTGCCTGTACGCCTTTGTTCTTGAATGCCGAGCCACACATGGTCACGACAACTTCGTTCTTCAGGGTGCGCTCGCGCAAGCCCCGGCGAATCTCGGCATCACTCAGGTTGCCGTCGTTGAGGAACTTCTCAAGCAGCTCCTCGTCGCCCTCGGCAGCGGCTTCGATCATTTTCGCGCGCCAAACCTCGGACTCCGCCCGATACTCCTCGGGAATCTCTACCTCATCATAGGTTGTGCCCATATTGGACTCATCCCAGTAAATTGCGCGCATCCCGATGAGGTCGATGACACCCGCAAAATTCTCTTCAGCGCCAATCGGCAGCTGGATGGGTACGGCATTCGCGCCAAGGCGCTTTTCAAGCTGGGCCACCACACGCAGAAAATCCGCGCCGGCACGGTCCATCTTGTTGACAAACACCATGCGCGGCACGTGGTACTTGTTGCCCTGCCGCCATACCGTCTCTGTCTGCGGCTCTACGCCACCAACTGAGCACAGCACCGTTACCGCGCCGTCCAGCACTCGCAGGCTGCGCTCAACTTCAATCGTGAAGTCAACGTGGCCAGGGGTGTCGATGATATTGATGCGGTGTTGCTCGAACTGCTTGTCCATGCCCTGCCAGAAGCAGGTGGTCGCAGCAGACGTGATGGTGATACCACGCTCCTGCTCCTGTTCCATCCAGTCCATGACAGCGGCGCCGTCGTGCACTTCGCCTATCTTGTGCGATACACCTGTATAGAACAGCACTCGTTCGGTCGTGGTCGTTTTGCCCGCGTCAATATGGGCCATGATGCCGATATTGCGGTAACGCTCAATTGGGGTTGTTCGTGCCACGACAAGTCCATCTACCAGCGGTAGTGCGAAAATGCCTTGTTAGCTTCAGCCATGCGATGCGTGTCTTCTTTCTTTTTCACGGCCGTACCGCGATTCTCTGCAGCATCGAGCAGCTCATGAGCAAGACGGTGCGCCATCGACTTCTCGCTGCGCTTGCGTGCAGCATCAATGACCCAGCGCATTGCCAGCGTCTGGCGACGAACCTGGCGAACTTCGACCGGAACCTGGTAGGTTGCGCCACCGACACGGCGAGATTTGACCTCAACCACCGGCTTGACGTTTTCAAGCGCTGTTTCCAGCAGCTCGAGCGCCTTCTCATCGGTGTTGGTCTCTTTCTCGGCAATGCGATCCAGCGCGCCATAAATGATGCGCTCAGCAACGGATTTCTTGCCGTCATTCATGATCATGTTCATGAATTTGGCCAGCAGCTGGGACTTGTATTTCGGGTCCGGCAGGATGGTGCGTTTAGGTGCCTGTGTTCGTCTTGACATGCTTCTCTACTCTTATGACTTCGGACGCTTCGTGCCGTATTTGGAACGGCCCTGCTTGCGGTCCGATACGCCAGCACAATCGAGTGTGCCGCGGACGGTGTGATAACGAACACCCGGCAGGTCTTTCACACGGCCGCCGCGAATCAAGACGACACGAGTGCTCCTGCAGGTTATGGCCTTCGCCGCCGATGTAAGACGTGACTTCGAAACCATTGGTAAGGCGCACACGAGCAACCTTACGCATGGCCGAGTTCGGCTTCTTGGGCGTCGTTGTGTACACACGCGTGCACACGCCACGCTTTTGCGGGCTGGCTTCCAGCGCAGGTACCGTGCTTTTGGCACGCTTCGTTGCACGTGGATTGCGTACTAATTGGTTTACTGTGGCCATAGGCCTTTATTCCTCTAAAAAAAACGCGCGCACCCGGCTGTTGAATCTGCGTCGATTCAGCTCCGGGTGTCCGGGACACGACTTCTGCCCGCAGAAAGTCAGGGCCCGCAAATAGCGAGCCCCGGGGTTAAGGGCGGGCATTGTAGTGACGCGGGCCGATTGCTGTCAAGACAACCGGCCCACACCACGTAAGCCCTTGTTTCTATTCGGCCGGGGCCTCTGCTCCTTCCGCTTCTGGCGCGTCATCCTGCGCGCTTTCCGCAGCTTCTGCCAGTGCGGCTGCTTCTGCCTGGGCTGTCTGGGCGTCTTCGAGCTCCTGCAGCTGGTCGGCCAGATCCTGCTCGCGCGTCCTTCGACGCTCGGCATGATGCGCAAAACCGGTACCAGCCGGTATCAGGCGGCCAACAATGACGTTCTCTTTCAGACCGCGCAGGTCGTCCCGCAGGCCACGAACCGCCGCCTCTGTCAGGACGCGCGTGGTTTCCTGGAACGATGCGGCTGAAATGAACGACTCGGTCGCCAGCGATGCCTTGGTGATACCCAGCAAGATCGGATCGATCGTCAGCGGCTCCTTACCCTGGGCTTCGAGCTGCTCTGTAACCTCGAGGAAGCGAGCCTTGTCGATCTGCTCACCGCGCAGGTAGTTGCTCTCACCGGCGGTTGCGACGATGACCTTGCGCAGCATCTGGCGAATGATCACCTCGATGTGCTTGTCATTGATCTTCACACCCTGCAGGCGATACACGTCCTGAATCTCGCGGACCAGGTAGTCGGCCAGGTTCTCAACACCCTGCAGACGCAGGATGTCATGCGGGTTAGGCTCGCCGTCGGCGATAATTTCGCCCTGCACGACCTGCTCACCCTCGAACACGTTGAGGTGACGCCATTTCGGAATCAGCTCCTCATGGCTCTCGCCGTTCTCGTCGGTAATCACGAGGCGACGTTTGCCCTTGGTTTCCTTACCGAAGCTGACCGTACCGGTGTGCTCCGCCATGATCGCCGGCTCTTTCGGCTTGCGGGCCTCGAACAGATCGGCAACGCGCGGCAGACCACCCGTGATGTCGCGCGTCTTCGAAGACGCCTGCGGGATACGGGCAATGACGTCACCAACGGATACGTCGGCGCCGTCACCCATGGAGATGATTGCGCCAGCTGGCAAGTGCATAAACCGCCGGAATTTCGGTGTTGGCGAAGCAGATCTCCTTGCCATCCGTCGATCGACCAGCTTGGCAACCGGACGCAGATCCTTGCCCGCGGAACCACGACTCTTCGGATCGAGGACGACAATGCTGGTCAGTCCGGTGAATTCGTCAATCTGCTCGGCAACGGTGACGCCATCAATGAAGTCCTCGAACTTGCATCTTGCCCTCTACCTCGGTAACAACCGGGTGAGTATGCGGATCCCAGTTCGCGACAACCTGGCCAGGCTTCACTGCCGCGCCGTCAGCGATCGTAATCGTCGCACCGTAAGGCACCTTGTAGCGCTCGCGCTCACGACCGTGCTCGTTGATGACCGAAATCTCACCGGAGCGCGACACCGCGACCAGGTAGCCCTTGTGATGCGCAACGGTCTTGATGTTGTTGAGCTTGGCGACACCTGTCGACTTGATCTCGATGCTGTTGATTGCAGCGGAACGTGATGCGGCACCACCGATATGGAAGGTACGCATGGTCAGCTGTGTGCCCGGCTCACCGATCGACTGTGCTGCGATAACGCCAACAGCCTCGCCGATGTTGATGCGGTGACCACGCGCCAGATCACGTCCGTAACACTGTGCGCAAACGCCGTAGCGGATGTCGCAGGTAATCGGCGAGCGCACCAGTACGTGGTCAATGAACAGCTCTTCAAGACGCGCAACCGCGGCCTCATCGAGCAATGTGCCGGCATCGAACGCGACCTTGTCGGTGCCAGGAATCAGAACCGGCTCGGCAAGGACACGACCCAGGACACGCTCACGCAGCGGCTCGACGATATCGCCGCCTTCAACGATCGGTGTCATGGCGACGCCGTTGCGGGTTTCGCAATCGACTTCGGTCACAACCAGGTCCTGTGCAACGTCGACGAGTCGACGTGTCAGGTAACCGGAGTTGGCGGTCTTCAGTGCGGTATCGGCCAGACCCTTACGAGCACCGTGAGTCGAGATGAAGTACTGCAGTACGTCCAGTCCCTCGCGGAAGTTAGCCGTAATCGGCGTCTCGATGATCGAGCCGTCCGGCTTCGCCATCAGGCCTCGCATACCGGCCAACTGGCGAATCTGCGCAGCACGAACCACGAGCGCCGGAGTCGGCCATCATGTAGATGGAGTTGAATGATTCCTGCTCGACCTTCTTGCCGGCCGCGTTGCTGACCATTTCCGTTCCGAGCTTGTCCATCATCGCCTTCGCCACCTGGTCGTTGGTGCGCGACCAGATGTCGACGACCTTGTTGTAGCGCTCGCCTTCGGTCACGAGACCGGACGCGTACTGGTCCTGGATCTCTTTCACTTCGGCTTCAGCCACCGCAAGAATTTCGCCTTTGCTCTCCGGCACGACCATGTCGTTTACGCCGATAGAGATGCCGGCCATGGTGGCGATACGGAAGCCCGTGTACATCAGGCGGTCAGCAAACACGACGGTCTTCTTCAGGCCGAGCTGACGGTAGCAGGCGTTGATGACGTTCGAAATCGCTTTCTTGGTCATGGCCTGGTTGATCAGCGTGAACTCCATACCCTTCGGCAGGATGGTCGACAGCAGGGCGCGCCCGATGGTTGTGTCCACGATCTTGGTGACCTCATGGAGCTCGCCGTCTTCGTCCGCCTCGTGAACCGTGACGCGGATCTTGACACTCGCCTGAATCTCGGCGGCACCGGTCTCAAACGCGCGACGCGCCTCATCCAGACTGGCCAGCACCATGCCCTCGCCCTTCGCGTTAACGCGGGTACGAGTCATGTAGTAAAGGCCGAGTACGACGTCCTGCGACGGCACGATGATCGGATCACCGTTTGCCGGAGACAGGATGTTGTTGGACGACATCATCAGGGCACGAGCTTCCAGCTGCGCCTCGATCGACAGCGGCACGTGCACAGCCATCTGGTCACCGTCGAAGTCAGCGTTAAACGCTGTACATACGAGCGGATGCAGCTGGATAGCCTTGCCTTCAATCAGCACAGGCTCGAATGCCTGGATGCCAAGGCGATGCAGCGTCGGCGCACGGTTCAGCATGACCGGGTGCTCGCGAATGACTTCTTCGAGAATATCCCAGACTTCCGGACCTTCACGCTCGACGAGACGCTTGGCGGCCTTGATCGTGGTCGCTTCGCCGCGCAGTTGCAGCTTCGAGAAGATGAACGGCTTGAACAATTCCAGCGCCATCTTCTTCGGCAGGCCACACTGATGCAGCTTCAGCGTCGGGCCAACCACGATGACGGAACGACCGGAGTAGTCCACACGCTTGCCGAGCAGGTTCTGGCGGAAACGACCCTGCTTGCCCTTGATCATGTCGGCGAGTGACTTCAGCGGGCGCTTGTTGGTGCCCGTGATGGCACGGCCGCGACGACCGTTATCAAGCAGTGCGTCTACCGACTCCTGCAGCATGCGTTTTTCGTTGCGCACAATGATATCCGGAGCGTTCAGCTCCAGCAGGCGGCGCAGGCGGTTGTTGCGGTTGATGACGCGGCGATACAGATCGTTCAGATCCGAGGTCGCAAAACGGCCACCGTCCAGCGGTACCAGCGGACGCAGGTCCGGCGGCAGCACGGGCAGTACCGTAAGCACCATCCACTCAGGCTTGTTACCCGACTCGACGAACGACTCAAGCAGCTTCAGTCGTTTTGACAGGCGCTTGATCTTGGTCTCGGAGCGAGTCGCGTCCATGTCTTCACGGACTTGCAGGATTTCGCGCTGCAGGTCGATGGTAGACAGCATGTCGCGAACAGCCTCGGCACCCATACGAGCATCAAACTCGTCGCCGTACTGCTCGAGTGCCTCGAGGTACATGTCGTCGGTCATTAACTGACCACGCTCAAGATCGGTCATGCCGGGCTCGACGACCACAAAGGCCTCGAAGTACAGCACTCGCTCGATTTCCCTGAGCGTCATATCCAGCATCAGGCCGATACGTGACGGCAGTGACTTCAGGAACCAGATGTGTGCAACCGGGCTCGCCAGTTCGATATGCGCCATGCGCTCACGACGAACCTTGGTCTGCGTGACTTCAACGCCACATTTTTCACACACAACACCGCGGTGCTTGAGGCGCTTGTACTTGCCACAAAGACACTCGTAGTCCTTTACCGGACCAAAGATCTTCGCGCAAAACAGGCCATCACGTTCCGGCTTGAAGGTACGGTAGTTGATTGTCTCCGGCTTTTTGACTTCACCGAAAGACCAGGAACGCACCCTGTCAGGTGACGGCAGGCCGATGCGAATTGCATCGAAATCATCAACCGGGTTCTGGTACTTGAAAAGCTTCAGCAGATCTTTCATTAGTCTGTCTCCAGCTCAATGTTGATGCCAAGGGATCGAATTTCCTTGACGAGCACATTGAACGATTCCGGCATGCCGGCATCCATGTGGTGTTCGCCATCGACGATGTTCTTGTACATCTTGGTTCGGCCCTGAACGTCGTCCGACTTCACGGTCAGCATTTCCTGCAAGGTATAGGCAGCGCCGTAGGCTTCCAGCGCCCAGACCTCCATCTCGCCGAATCGCTGGCCACCGAACTGCGCCTTACCACCCAGCGGCTGCTGCGTGACGAGGCTGTAAGGTCCGGTCGAGCGCGCATGCATCTTGTCGTCAACCAGGTGGTTGAGTTTCAACATGTACATGTAGCCCACGGTAACGTCGCGGTCGAACTTGTCGCCGGTGCGGCCATCGAACAGCGTTGACTGTCCGGATGGGTCGAGGCCTGCCAGTTCCAGCAAGCCCTTGATCTCCGCTTCGGTCGCACCGTCGAATACCGGCGTCGCCGTCGGCACACCCTTGGTGAGATTGCCCGCCAACTCGACAATTTCCTCGTCAGAGAAGGACTTGAGGTCCTCCTGCCTGCCGCCTGTCTTGTTGTAGACGGCGTCCAGGAACTGGCGCAATTTCGCAATCGATTCCTTAGCCTTCAACATCTCGTTGATCTTGTTACCGACACCCTTGGCCGCCCAGCCAAGGTGCGTTTCCAGCACCTGACCGACGTTCATTCGTGACGGAACACCCAGCGGGTTGAGGACGATATCGACCGGGTTGCCGTTCTCAAGGTATGGCATATCTTCAACCGGAACGATCGTCGAGATAACACCCTTGTTACCGTGCCGTCCGGCCATCTTGTCGCCTGGCTGAATGCGACGTTTGACCGCGAGATAGACCTTGGTCATCTTCAATACGCCAGGAGCGAGGTCGTCACCTGCGGTGATCTTGACCTTCTTCTCCTCGTAACGGCGATCGAATTCATCGCGCTGCGACTTCAGGCGCTCGAACGAGTTCTGCAGCTGCTCGTTAGCATCGTCGTTCTTCAGACGAATCTCGAACCACTGCTCTCTGGAAAGCTCATCAAGGTAAGCCTTGGTGATCTTGGAGCCGGACTTCAGCTTGTTCGGTCCGCCCTGCGCCATCTTGCCGGTGAGCATGCGCTCAACGCGTTCGTAGATGTCTTCTTCGAGAATACGCAGCGTATCGTCGAGGTCCTTCCTTACGCTCTCGAGCTCTGCTTTTTCAATCGACAGCGCGCGTGCGTCCTTCTCGACGCCGTCACGTGTGAAGACGCGAACATCGATGACGGTACCATCCATGCCCGGCGGTACACGCAGTGACGTGTCTTTAACGTCTGACGCTTTCTCACCGAAAATGGCACGCAGCAGCTTCTCTTCCGGAGTCAGCTGGGTTTCGCCCTTGGGCGTTACCTTACCAACCAGGATGTCGCCTGCCTTGACTTCGGCGCCGATGAACGCAATGCCGGACTCGTCCAGCTTGGCCAGCGCAGCATCGCCAACGTTCGGAATATCCGAGGTGATGTCTTCGGGACCCAGCTTGGTGTCACGAGCAACACACTGCAGCTCTTCGATATGAATCGTTGTGAAGCGATCTTCCTTGACGACACGCTCTGAAATCAGAATCGAGTCCTCAAAGTTGTAGCCGTTCCACGGCATGAACGCGACCAGCAGGTTCTGGCCAAGCGCCAGCTCACCCATGTCGGTCGACGGTCCGTCGGCCAGTACGTCGCCGGCCGCAATCGTATTACCGGCTTTAACCAGCGGACGCTGGTTAATACAGGTGTTCTGATTGGAACGCGTGTACTTGGTCAGGTTGTAGATGTCGACACCTGGCTCAGCAGCCGTCGTCTCGTCATCGTTAACCCGCACAACGATGCGCGAAGCATCGACCGAGTCAACAAAGCCGCCGCGACGTGCAACAACCGTAACGCCCGAGTCGATTGCGACAGCGCGCTCGATACCGGTGCCCACCAGCGGTGCCTCAGCACGCAGCGTCGGTACTGCCTGGCGTTGCATGTTCGAGCCCATCAGTGCGCGGTTGGCGTCATCGTGCTCCAGGAACGGAATCAGCGACGCAGCGACCGAAACGATCTGGCGCGGACACACGTCCATGTACTCGATGTCTTCAGCCGATGCCAATGTGAACTCGTTCTTGTGACGTACCGAGATCAGCTCGTCGGTGAACTTGTTGTTCTTGTCCAGCTCCGAGTTGGCCTGGGCGATAATGAACTGGCTTTCCTCAATGGCTGACAGGTAGTCGATGTCGGCAGTGGCCTTGCCATTGACGACCTTGCGATACGGCGTCTCAAGGAAGCCGTATTCGTTGGTGCGGGCATAGACCGCCAGCGAGTTGATCAGACCAATGTTCGGGCCTTCAGGTGTCTCAATAGGACAAACCCGGCCATAGTGCGTCGGGTGCACATCGCGCACCTCGAACCCTGCACGCTCGCGCGTCAGGCCACCCGGTCCAAGCGCCGATACACGGCGTTTGTGCGTGACTTCTGACAGCGGGTTGTTCTGGTCCATAAACTGCGACAGCTGGCTTGAGCCGAAGAACTCTTTCACCGCGGCAGCCACCGGCTTGGCGTTGATCATTTCCTGCGGCATCAGGCCATCGGCCTCAGCCTGCGTCAGGCGCTCCTTGACTGCTCGCTCAACGCGAACCAGGCCAACGCGGAATGCATTCTCAGCCATTTCACCAACAGAGCGAACCCGTCGGTTGCCGAGGTGATCGATATCATCGACCGAACCGTAACCGTTGCGAATTTCGATCAGTGTCTGCAGAACATCGAGGATATCCTCGCGATCCAGCACGCCTTCGCCAGTCGATTCTTCCCGACCCACGCGGCGGTTGAACTTCATCCGTCCTACGGCCGACAGGTCGTAGCGATCCGGGTTGAAGAACAGGTTCTGGAACAGGTTCTCAGCCGCTTCCTTGGTCGGCGGCTCGCCCGGACGCATCATGCGATAGATTTCGACGAGCGCTTCAAGACGCGTCGTGGATGGGTCGATATTCAGGGTATTGGAGATGAACGGACCACGATCCAGGTCGTTCACGTACAACACGCTGAGTTCCTCAACACCTGCCTCGATCAACTGGTCGACCAGTTCCTCGGTCAACTCGGCGTTGGCAGCGGCCAGCATTTCGCCAGTCTCGGTATCAACGATGTTGTGCGCGAGAATCTTGCCTTCCAGGTATTCCTTCGGCACCGTCAGTTTGTCGACCGTGGATTTCTCCATGTCACGAACGTGCTTGGCCGTAATGCGTTTGGTCTCTTCAACGATCAGCTTGCGACCCAGCTTGATGTCGAAGCTTGCGGTCTCACCGCGCAGGCGCTCGGGCACCAGCGTCATCTTGATGTCTTTCTCGGACAGGAAGAAGTCGGTGGTCTCGAAGAACATGTCGAGCATTTCTTC
Organism: uncultured Gammaproteobacteria bacterium; assembly: GCA_963698425.1. Classification (GTDB taxonomy): domain Bacteria; phylum Pseudomonadota; class Gammaproteobacteria; order Steroidobacterales; family Woeseiaceae; genus UBA1847. The sequence goes on from CAVOQR010000010.1 coordinate 536,210, forward strand.
GTTATCCATGCCGAGAGCACGCAGAATGATCGTTACCGGCAGCTTCCTGCGGCGATCGATACGCGCGAACACACCGTCTTTCGGATCAAACTCGAAGTCGAGCCAGGAACCGCGGTACGGGATGATGCGAGCAGAGAACAGCAACTTGCCGGAGCTGTGCGTTTTGCCCTTGTCATGGTCGAAGAATACGCCCGGTGAACGATGCAGCTGCGAGACGATGACACGCTCGGTGCCATTGATCACGAAGGTACCGTGATCCGTCATCAACGGCATTTCGCCGAGATAAACTTCCTGTTCCCGAATGTCCTTCACTGGCTTTGGCGTTCCGCTCGCCTCTTTGTCATAGATAACGAGTCGAACGTTGACGCGAATTGGCGCGGCGTACGTCAGTCCACGCATCTGACACTCTTTGACATCAAATACCGGCTCGCCGAGACGGTAGCTGACGTACTCAAGTGCTGCGTTGCCTGAGTAGCTTACGATCGGAAACACCGACTGGAATGCTGCGTGCAGCCCCCGGTCCGTGCGGTCTTCGATCGCCTTGTCGGTTTGCAGGAACTTCTTGTAGGAGTCGACCTGGATCGACAACAGGTAAGGAACGTCCAGAATCGTCGGACGCTTACCAAAGTTCTTGCGGATGCGCTTTTTCTCTGTGAATGAATAAGCCATTCGAGAATACCCTCAAAAATATAAAAAAATCCTGTATTACAGGCGCGAGCAAGCAGCCAGCCGCTTATGCGACTGGCTGCTCACCCGACTTTTGAACCGTCAGGTTCTTTGTCCAGCTTTCGGACAACAAAGCTTACTTGAGCTCGACAGATGCGCCGGCTTCTTCAAGCTGCTTCTTGACTTCCTGTGCTTCGTCCTTCGACGCGGCTTCCTTGATGGTCGACGGAGCGCCTTCGACGGCGTCCTTCGCTTCCTTCAGGCCAAGACCCGTGATCGTGCGAACTGCCTTGATCACTGCAACCTTGTTAGCGCCAAAGCTCGTCAGAACTACGTCGAACTCGTCCTGCTCTTCAGCAGCGGCGCCAGCCTCTGCAGCCGGACCAGCGGCTACAGCAACAGGTGCTGCTGCGGATACGCCCCACTCGTCTTCGAGCATCTTTACGAGCTCTACGACTTCCATGATGGGCTTTGCGCTCAGTTCTTTGAGCAGATCTTCGTTTGAAAGTGCCATTTCACTAATTTCCTCTAAAAGTTTCTTTCCTGAGTCAGGTAATACTTCGCGATCCTAGGCCGCATCCTGCTCGCCACGTGCACTCAAAGTGCGCGCAAGCATTGCAGGCGGTTCGGCCAAAGTGCGTACCAGCTGGGACATCGGTGCAATCAGAACGCCGAGCAACATGGAACGAGCCTGATCCATCGTTGGCAGGTCTGCCAACTTAGCAAGATCAGAACCCGGCATGAGTTGCCCACCGGCTGAAAGCGAGACTGCCTGCAGAGCGCTGTGCTCCTTGGCGAAGTCCTTGATTATCCGTGCAGCGGCACCTGGATCGTCTTTGGCAAATGCGAGCAGGATCGGTCCTTTGAGCGTGTCTTGCATGCACTCAAAGTCGGTCCCCTCGACGGCACGACGTGCCAGCGTGTTTTTTACAACACGCAGGTATACGCCGGCATTGCGTGCTGTTTTACGCAACTCCGTCATTTCAGAAACGGTCAATCCCCTGTATTCAGCCGCAACGGCTGTCACAGAATCGCCCGCAACCGCATTTACCTCTTTGACAAGAGCTTTCTTGTCTTCGAGTCTCAGTGCCATGAGTTTCTCCTGGCTACGGTTACAACAAAAGGTTCGAGTCGACTTGCGTCACCTCTCACCTACCCTATTGGAACTTCCAGTTCCCTGTCGGATGGCAACCGTTGCCAGATCAATGTCTGACTCAGGTACAACCATCTACACAGGCGTCTATTAAGACCGGGGTTCAGCCCGGTCACCTGTGGTCTTCGACGATCGCCGCGTCCTTGCGGCTGCTGTTGCGACGCCCGCAAAGGCGCCACAACAAGTTCTTTAAGCGTCGATGCTGCCGCGGTCTACCGCGACACCCGGTCCCATCGTCGAGGAAACCGTCAACTTGCGAACGTAAATACCCTTGGCCGATGCAGGCTTGGCCTTTTTCAGGTCACGTAGCAAGGCATCAAGATTCTGCTTCAGTGCATCCACCTCGAAATCGGCACGGCCGATTGCGCAGTGGATGATGCCTGCCTTGTCCGTGCGATAACGCACCTGGCCAGCCTTGGCGTTGTTTACAGCCGTCTCAACGTCTGCAGTAACCGTGCCGACCTTCGGGTTCGGCATCAGGCCGCGCGGACCCAGGATCTGGCCGAGCTGACCAACCACACGCATGGCGTCAGGCGTTGCAATAACGACGTCGAAATTCATCTCGCCGGCCTTCACGGCCTCGGCAAGATCCTCGAAACCAACAATGTCAGCACCAGCAGCTTTGGCCTTCTCGGCATTCTCGCCCTGCGCAAACACCGCGACGCGAACCGTCTTTCCGGTGCCGTTTGGCAGTACTGTCGAGCCGCGTACGACCTGGTCCGATTTGCGAGGGTCTACGCCGAGATTGACGGAAACATCAATACTCTCGGGAAACTTGGCTACTGCCAGTTCCTTGACGAGGCCCAGGGCCACAGAAATGTCGTAGTGCTTGTCGGACTCGACCTTTTCGCGCGCTGCTTTCCTGCGCTTGCTCATCATCGCCATCAGACCACTCCCTCAACTTCAATACCCATGCTGCGGGCAGTGCCTGCAATCGTCCGCACGGCTGCGTCCATATCGGCCGCCGTCAGGTCGGGCATCTTCGTGGTCGCAATCTCTTCGAGCTGCGCACGATTAACCTTGCCGACCTTGTCCGTGTTCGGTACGCCGGAGCCCTTCTTCAGACCTGCCGCTTTGAGCAACAGGATGGCCGCCGGAGGCGTCTTTGAGATGAAGGTGAAACTGCGATCGCTGTAGACCGTAATCACCACGGGAATCGGCAGGCCTGGCTCAGTACCCTGGGTCTGCGCGTTGAACGCCTTGCAGAATTCCATGATATTGACGCCGTGCTGACCGAGTGCCGGACCAACAGGCGGCGATGGATTCGCCTGGCCCGCAGGAACCTGCAGCTTGATGTAGCTAGCTACTTTCTTAGCCATTAGTTATTGCCTCTCGAGTTCAAACGCCATGGATTAACCGTGGCTCCTCGTCTTTTGTTGCGGTCGCGAGACCGCCGTTGTGATTTGGGGTTTTCCCCTAAATCTCTTCGATACAGGGTTTCCCCTATATCTCTCTATCTGCTCACCAGACGTTTAGATCCAGCTTTTTTCTTCTAAAACTCTTCGATACAGGGTTTCCCCTATATCTCTTGAATTGCTCGCCAGACGTTTAGATCCGGCACTTCCTTACTCAGCTCTTTTCTACTTGGCCGAAGTCGAGCTCCACCGGAGTCGACCGACCCAAAATCTGTACCGCAACCTGCAAGCGGCTCTTTTCGTAATTGACCTGCTCAACCACTCCACTGAAGTCGTTGAACGGACCGTCGATGACGCGGACAACCTCGCCCGGCTCGAACAGAACCTTCGGCCGCGGCTTGTCCACACCCTCCTGCACACGCTGCAGAATGTGGTTGGCTTCCTTTTCCGTAATCGGCGCCGGCCGGTCACTTGAACCGCCAATAAAGCCCAGCACTTTCGGCACCTCTTTTACGAGATGCCAGGTCTCGTCATCCATTTCCATGTGCACGAGCACATAACCCGGGAAGAACTTGCGCTCGCTGCGGCGCTTCTGCCCTTCTTTCATCTCGACCACTTCTTCGGTCGGGACCAGGATGTCTCCGAACTTGTCCTGCAGCCCGAAACGCTCGATGCGTTCCTCAAGCGCGCTCTTTACGCGATGCTCGAAGTTCGAATAGGCGTGCACGATATACCAGCGTTTGGCCACAGACGTATTCCCTCTAACTCTCTTTACTCAGCAGCCTAGCCAACCAGCCTGCGGGTCAACCAAAGCAGTCCTGAGTCCAACGCCCAGAAGAAGATCGCCATGATCAATGTGAAGACGAAGACGACCAGCGCCATCTGCGTTGTTTCCTGCTTTGTCGGCCAAACCACCTTGCGAATTTCGACGCGCGAACCCTGGATGAAGTGCCACAGGCGCTTGCCCTGGACGCTCGTCATCGCAATAGCTATGCCAGCGCCCGTGCCGAAGAGCACCATCAGCACTCGCAAAGGCAGGGACAGGTCATTCTCGTAGAAATAGTAGCCATACAGGCCACCCAGCAGCGTCGCCGCCGCAAGGGCGAGCTTCACTATATCGAGAAAGCCGCTTTCGCTTGTTTCTGTCTGAGTCGTCATGTCGTTTTCAACAAAGTGGCAGGCCAGGAGGGAATCGAACCCCCAACCTGCGGTTTTGGAGACCGCCGCTCTGCCAATTGAGCTACTGGCCTAATTCAAAATTGCGTCTCGTCCTAATCGATTGGCACGGTGCCAAAAACTGTCGGCACCGCTTCAACCCGACCTTCGATCTGATTGCAGGCCGCGGTCGATTATCCACAACCGCGGCCGCAAGGCCGCACCATTTATTACTTACTCGATCACCTTCGCGACAACACCGGCGCCTACGGTACGACCGCCTTCGCGAATCGCGAAGCGCAGGCCATCTTCCATAGCAATCGGTGCAATCAGCTCAACAACCATCTGTACGTTGTCGCCCGGCATGACCATCTCGGTGCCTTCCGGCAACTCAACAGCACCCGTAACGTCCGTCGTACGGAAGTAAAACTGCGGACGGTAGCCCTTGAAGAACGGCGTATGACGGCCACCCTCGTCCTTGGTCAGAATGTAAACTTCTGCCTCAAACTTGGTGTGCGGCGTAATCGATCCCGGCTTCGCCAGTACCTGTCCACGCTCAACCTCTTCACGCTTCGTACCACGCAGCAGAACACCAACGTTGTCACCCGCTTCACCGCGATCCAGCAGCTTGCGGAACATCTCAACGCCTGTGCAGGTCGTCTTCGCCGTATCCTTGATACCAACGATTTCGATCTCGTCACCCACATTAACAACGCCACGCTCGATGCGACCCGTTACTACCGTGCCACGACCCGAAATTGAGAACACGTCCTCAACCGGCATCAGGAAGTCACCATCAATGGCGCGTTCCGGCTGCGGAATGTAGCTGTCCATCGCTTCAACCAGCTTCACTACCGAAGGAACACCAATGTCGGACGCGTCGCCCTCAAAGGCCTTCAGCGCTGAACCCGTCACGATCGGTGTGTCATCACCCGGGAACTCGTACGTCGACAGAAGATCACGTACTTCCATCTCAACCAGCTCAAGCAACTCTTCGTCGTCGACCTGGTCCGCCTTGTTCATGTACACAACGATGTAAGGAACACCAACCTGGCGTGCCAGAAGGATGTGCTCGCGCGTCTGCGGCATCGGGCCATCAGCCGCTGATACCACCAGAATCGCTCCGTCCATCTGTGCCGCACCCGTGATCATGTTCTTCACGTAGTCAGCATGACCCGGGCAGTCAACGTGAGCGTAGTGACGATTCGCACTCTCGTACTCAACGTGCGCCGTCGCAATCGTGATACCACGCTCGCGCTCTTCAGGAGCATTGTCGATCTGGTCATACGCCGATACCGCACCACCGTGCAGCTCCGCCATACATTTCGTCAGCGCCGCTGTCAGCGTCGTCTTGCCGTGGTCAACGTGACCAATCGTGCCTACGTTTACATGCGGCTTGGTTCTTTCAAACTTCTCTTTAGACATGAGCTTTATTCCCGCTAATCCAAGTTCTGGTTTCTTTACCTAAATCGTTTTGCCGACCGTGACCGTCAAAACGAGCTATTTCTTTCCTGCCGGCGCCTGGAGCCCACACCGGGATTTGAACCCGGGACCTCTTCCTTACCAAGGAAGTGCTCTACCCCTGAGCTATGTGGGCATCGATCTTCTCAGCGCTCAATCCTTCTGTTGGAGCGGGTGATGGGAATCGAACCCACATCATCAGCTTGGAAGGCTGAGGTTCTACCGTTGAACTACACCCGCCTCAATTTTCCTCTGCTGCATGCCTTTTTCAGGCGTGCAAGAATCCTGACAGTCTCAGCTAGTCAAACCGTCCGGATTTCAAATAAATTCCTGTCTGTTCCCTTGTGCCTGCGGACTTGTATGCGGTCAAAGCAACCTGCAAAATCCTGCTATACTCGTTTCCACTCTCCCCAGGGACTAATCCCAAGGTCGTGGTGGAGGGGGTAGGATTCGAACCTACGTAGGCATAGCCAGCAGATTTACAGTCTGCCCTCGTTGACCGCTTGAGTACCCCTCCGCGGACACAAGCCGGCTATTGTCTAACCGGTGTCCCCGCGTGTCAACAGGCTTCCAGCTTTTTTCTCAACTATTTGCCCAGTGCCACGGTTCGTAGACGAAACCACAGGGATTCCCCTCCGGGTAGCTCATAGTGAAGCCAAATTCCGCCGCGCGGCGCTGCAGCCAGGCGAAAGCCTCGGTATTTTCGAAATCTTCTGTCAGCGGCCGCGACCCCGGTGTCGCAACGTCCACAGCCCGCCCCGTATGGTGTTCACTGAAGCCCGGCGCCGCATTCACCTCGAGCACGGCCGCGATATCCTGACCGGCGTTGATCTTCTTGCGGATCAAGCGGGCCTGGTAGTCCACCGAGCGGAAACCCGACACCAGCAGCAGGGTGACGCCCTCGTTGGCAGCGGCAGCCACCATCCGCTGCCATTTGCGGGCGCTGTCGGGCTCGAGGTGCTGCATGCTGCCGACCAGATTGGGCCCGACCTCAACCAACTCGGTCGCTTCCGGGCACGCCTTCGGCGCGCCGCAGGCGCCGTAGTCGAGAGGAATGCCGAGTTCCTGGTGCAGTTCGCGTAACATCCGGCAATTCTTTCACAACAAACGCGGCCTGACGACCGCCACAACCAATGCAACGAGACGACATCTACAGAACGCAAAAGACCGGCACGGAGCCGTTTCGCTTCGATGAATCGGTAGCGCGCGTATTTCCGGACATGCTAAAGCGCTCAATCCCGGGTTACGCCGCGTCTATTGAGGCCATCGGCTCGCTGGCGGCGCGCTATGTGACCGCCGGCAGCCGGGCCTATGATCTGGGCTGCTCGCTGGGCGCGGCAACGCTGGCCATGCGCCAGGGCATACGCGAGCCTGATTGCTGCATCATTGGCGTGGACAATTCGCCGGCCATGATCGAGCGCTGCGAAAAGGTCATAGCGGAGGACGATGTGCACTCCCGCAATGCAGCCGAGGTGCAGCTGAAATTGGCCGATATCCGCGAGGAACCGGTTAGCAATGCGTCGATGGTGGTTCTCAACTACACGCTGCAGTTCCTGCCACCCGGCGATCGCGTCAGCCTGATGCAACGCCTGTACGACGGCATGAACCCCGGCGGCTTGCTGCTGCTGTCGGAAAAGGTGATCGATGAGGACCCGCATATGGAGGAGTTGCTGGTCGATCTGTACCACGAGCACAAGCGTCGCAACGATTACAGCGCCATGGAGATCGCCCAAAAGCGTGCCGCGCTGGAGAATGTACTGGTCCCGGAAACCGTCACCGCGCACCGCGAGCGGCTCCGCGAGGCTGGCTTCAGGCACTCCGCCGTGTGGTTGCGCTATTTCAACTTCGTCTCGATCGTGGCGATTCGCTGATGCTTGATCGCAACGCACTTCACGCAACGCTGCGCGGCCTCGGCCTCGACGCCTGGCTGGACGTCGTCGACGCATCGCTGGACGCAGCGTTCAGCAGCGCCGGGCATGGCGACTTTGAGCAATGGCGCCAGGCACTTGAGGCGCTGCAGCAGGCCGGTGACGTGGCCTCGAGGAGATCGCAACTGCTGCAGCTGTCGCCGTGGCGCAAGGGGCCCTTTGACGTGGGCGGCGTGCATATCGACAGCGAGTGGCGCAGCGACCTCAAGTGGCAGCGAGTGCGTGATGCCATCGCCCCGCTGCAAGGGCGCAACGTGCTGGATGTCGGCTGCGGCAACGGCTACTACGCGCTGCAGATGCGAGCCGCAGGCGCCAGCAGCGTCATCGGCATCGATCCGACGCTGCTGTACCTGATGCAGTTTCTCGCCGTGAATCAGTTCGTACAGGACGATTCGACCTTCCTGCTACCGTTGCGCCTGCACGAGCTGCCGTTGCCGGCCAGGCGCTTCGACACAACCTTTTCCATGGGGGTCCTGTATCACCAGCGCTCCCCGATCGAACACATTCGGCAGCTGCGCGACACGCTGCGGCCGAACGGTCAGCTGGTCCTGGAAACCCTGTTTGTTCCCGGCGAAGAGTCTTATGCCTGTACGCCATCTGATCGCTACGCACGTATGAAGAACGTCTGGCTGCTACCGACGATCGCCGAACTCACCACCTGGCTGCAGCGCTCAGGCTTGAAGGATGTGCTGGTCGTGGACCAGTCACAGACATCGACGGATGAACAGCGCTCGACCGAGTGGATGACATTTGAGTCGCTGGCCGACGCGCTCGACCCAGCGGATCCGTCGAAAACAGTGGAAGGATGGCCTGCGCCGCAACGTGTCGTGGTCACCGCCAGCGCGCCCTAGAATCTGCGGGCGCCCGCCTGCGACTATTCGCAGGATGCGTGTGTGTTGTACTTGGCGCCGACTTTTTCGCGCAGCAGCCAGACAGTCTCGGTAGTGGCATTCGCCTCAGGGCCGCCATTAACAGCACCACCCGGTCGCAGGAAATAGCCGCCCGGCGCGTACTGCCAGGTTTGCGCAGCACCGTCGTAACACTCGCTATGCTGATAATTTCCGCTCACCAGGTAACCCTCGCGCCGTGCCGTTGAGGACTCCCATGGCAACACCGCGCCTGTTTCGACCCTTCTTAACCAGGTACGCGAACCACTACCCGGGTCCGCGCGCAGATCCTTGTCGGAGACAAGGCCGGTGTCAGTCGGCTGCCAGTCGAGCAGTGCGCTGTCCATGATGATGGGCGAGCGGATCATCGCCATTGAGTCTGCGTCATCGAGAAAGTACAGAATGCGGGCACCATCGTTGCTCTTTAAGTTAAAGCCCAGCGAGCCCGCTGGCAGGTAGGCATAGCCGCCGGGGCCCAGTTCGACGTCTGCAATGGTGATTGAGCCAAGCAGTACGAAAATCTCCAGCGACTTGCCGGGAGAGCCACCGCTGGTACCGGACCAGGCTTCAGGCAGGTCAATGCGGTTGCTGGTTGTGCGCAGCTGCGGGTCGCCGGCCAGCTGCTTGGCGCGAATACCGGGCAGGCTCGCCATGAATACGTCGTCGAGCGTGTCGACCTCGATAAAGGCCGGGTATGGCAGTTGTGGGGGTCCGGAGCTTGCACATCCAAACAGCAGCAGCGCCGCGGTCAGGGCAGAAAAAAGCCGCCCAGATATCCTGGGCGGCACAGCAAGCAGAAGATGTAATAGGCTGGATGTATGTCGCATATGAAAAATCGAAACGTCTTGTTGCGATGAATTTCAGCGATTACGCCCGGTGCTGGCAATCCGCTTAGTCGTTGGCAAACCGTACGCAGGTGTCCGGTGTTTTGCATTGCGCTGAGAGGTAACGCGATATGCCGCCTTCGATTCACGCATCCGGCATGGCGGTTCGCCCGCACTGCCTGTTTACATCTCATCTCCGTGCGTACCGAATCGGTACGCACGGAATGCTACTACATCTTGTATAGGAAGGCGAGATGTGCACAACATATAGACAGAAAGACACAAGTCGGGGGATTTTGCATTGAATCACACGGTACGAATCGGCGGTCGAAGCAGCAGCCAGAAAGTTGGCCTGCTGTTGGGACCGATCGCAGCCGGCATTATGCTGCTGGCCGGCCCGCCGGAAGGCCTGTCGGTTGCAGGCTGGCGCACCGCTGCCATGGGTATCCTGATGGCGGTGTGGTGGGCAACTGAAGCGGTGCCGATCGCTGTTACTGCCCTGACACCGCTGGTCTGTTTCCCACTGCTCGGCATCGCGTCGATCCAGGACACTGCGGCGCCCTATTCCAACAAGGTCATCTTCCTGTTCCTCGGCGGCTTCATCGTCGCGTTTGCGATGCAGCGCTGGGACCTGCACCGGCGTATCGCGCTGAACGTGCTCAGGTTTGCGGGCGGTAACGGACGCTCACTGGTCGGCGGCTTCATGCTCGCCAGCGCAGTCATCAGCATGTGGGTGATGAACACGTCGACAACAATGATGTTGCTGCCGATCGCCGTATCGATCATCACGGTCATCCACAAGTCCGTAACGTCGCTCGATGACAGGGGCCGCGAGGATTTCCAGTACGCACTGCTGCTGGGGGTCGCATACGGCGCCACCATAGGCGGCATGGCAACGCTGGTGGGTACTGCGCCGAACGCCATGCTGGCCGCCTTCATGCAGGAAAACTACGGCACCGAAATCTCATTCTCCAACTGGATGCGGGTCGGCTTGCCGCTATCCATACTCATGCTGCCGTTCGCCTGGCTGGCGCTGACTCGCTGGGTCTTCAAGGTCGACTTCAAGACCTCGGGCGAGGGCCGCTCCGAGCTGCAACGCCTGCTTCACGAAATGGGTGACATGAAGCGACCCGAGAAACGCGTCCTGATCGTCTTCCTGTTAATGGCGAGCGCCTGGGTCGGCCGACCGCTGTTGCAGCAGATTCCAGGGCTCGGCGTCATCGACGACTCCGGCATTGCCATGGCCGGTGCTATTGCGCTGTTCCTGGTGCCGAGCGGCGACAAGGAAGACCACCTGCTGCTGCGCTGGAAGTATGCGGAGCAATTGCCGTGGAGCGTCCTGCTACTGTTTGGTGGTGGCCTGACACTGGCCGCCGCCGTGACCCGCACAGGCCTGGCGGAATGGCTCGGCGGCAACCTGCAGGCTGTTGGCATGCTGCCGCTGGTCGCCATTGTCATCATCGCCGCAACCATGATCATCTTTCTCACCGAATTGACCAGCAACATTGCAACGACCGCGACCTTCCTGCCGGTCGTTGGCGCGATCGCCATCGAAACCGGCTACGACCCCATCGTACTGACGGTGCCCATAACACTTGCCGCCAGCTGCGCCTTTATGTTGCCGGTCGCGACGCCGCCAAATGCCATTGTTTTTGGTTCAGGTCTGCTGACTATTCCGAAGATGGCGCGCGCCGGGCTCGCACTGAACCTGATCGGCATCGTTTTGGTGTCGCTCGTTGCAACGACCCTTGCACCCAGATTCCTGTAGTGGAGCGAAAATGACTGACAAGTACCGGGTAGAAAAAATCAACAAGGTCCGGCAGCTGCGCGACAAGGCGCACTACGACACCACGACCGTGCACGGCATTCTGGACGCCGCATGGCTTGCCCATGTTGCATTCGTTGAAGACGGCAACGCTGTTGTTGTCCCCATGATGTACGGCCGCGAAGACGAGACCCTGTATCTGCACGGCGCGCGGAAAGCGCGCGTGATACGCATGCTGGAGAAAAACCAGCGGGTCTCACTGAATGTGACGCTGCTGGACGCACTTGTGCTGGCTCGTTCGGCATTCAACTCATCGGCCAACTACCGCTCGGTTACTGTGTTTGGGACTCCGCGGTTGCTCGATGAGCGCGAAGCGAAGCTGCACGCGATGCGCGTCATGTCCGAGCATGCAATGCCCGGCCGCTGGGACGAACTGCGCGCACCACTGGAACGTGAGATCAAGATGACCGGGGTCATTGCGCTCGACATTGAACACGCGTCGGCGAAAATTTCAGACAAACCGGTTCCCGAAGACGAAGAGGACGACTACGCGATCCCGATTTGGGCGGGCCTCCTGCCGCTCAAGTCGACCTACCAGCAATTGCAGGATGCAGATCGCCTCATCGACGGCGTCGCGCCGTCGGACGCCATCAAGGCATTGCAGGGAAAGACGCTGTAAGTCTGCTCGCTACAGAAACTGCGTGTGCTCGGCCTCGAGCCGCAACAGCGCTTCCTTGGTATCGAGGCCACCGCCGAAACCGGTGAGATCACCGTGGCTGCCAATCACGCGGTGACACGGGACGATGATCGGGATCGGGTTACGGCCATTGGCTGCGCCCACGGCACGCACTGCTTTCGGTCGACCAATGCGCTTCGCAATGTCTCCGTACGATGCGGTGTCGCCATACGCTATGCGCTGCAACTCTTCGAGCACACTTAACTGAAACTCGGTGCCGGACAGGTCAAGCGGCACATCGAAGGTCTTGCGCTCGCCGGCAAAGTACTCGAGCAATTGCCGACTGACTTCAGCAAATGGCTGCTCCTTGAATATCCAGTCGGACTCCGGATCCCTGCGCATCTTGCCCTGGGGAAAGCCGATCGCATGCAGCGCATCTTCGCTGCCTGCCAGCAGCAACTCGCCGATGGGCGTATCGAGATAACAGTAGTACATCATCAACCTCCGGAACCGGGATCGCGATTCCACAATAGTCGGGCAGCATAGGCGCGCCAGGGCCGCCATGACTCTGCCATTTGCAGTAATTGCCCCGGCCGCAGGCGCGCGCGGCCAGGCGCATCAAATGCGCGCAGCAAACCGAGATCGGATGCCGGAAACGCATCCGGATGTTTCAACGCACGCATCGCAATGTACTGTGCGGTCCAGTCACCGATGCCGCGCAGTTCGGTGATGGCGGCACAGAACGCCGCACTGTCCTGCGATGTCTCGAATAGCACGTCGCCGTTCGCAACGGACTTCGCCATGAGGCGGATCGTGTCGATGCGACTGCCGATCAAACCCATGGCGTTAAAGCGTGCGCGCATCAATCGTTCCGGACGCGGGAATACGACAGTGGGTAAGTCCGCGTTGCCGCCAGTTTCAATGTGCAACGGTTCGCCGTAACGTTCCGCAACCCGACCGGCAAGCGTGGTGGCAGCTTTTACCGACACTTGCTGCCCAAGGATGGCACGCACGCTGACTTCGAATCCATCCCAGGCACCGGGCACGCGAATGCCTGGCGCTCGTCGCAATTCTTGCTTGAGAACGGGGTCTGCAGACAGGGCACGCGTGATGTCAGATATCGGCGCGTCGAGATCGAATACTTCGCGCGCATGCTGCACGATTGGGAACAGCGACCGGGTTGATGCGCCATACAGCGTCAACAGCAGGTTGCAGCGCTGCGGCTCGTCGCGAAGTGTGATGATGCCGGGATTGCCATCAGCAACGATGCTGCGGCTGTAGCAGCCGTCAGCAATGTGCTCCACACCCGGAATCGCACGCGCTGCGAAGAACGCGAGCATGCCTGGCCAGTCGTACGGCTGGCGATAGCTGAGTCGCACAGTCAGGCCGTTGCCTGCCACAACCTTCGCTCCGTCGCGTCGCAGGTCACGCGGCGCACGACCGTAGGTTTTCCTGAACGTGTCATTGAATCGACGCACACTGCCATAGCCGGACACGCTGGCAATCTCCTGCATCGACATCGCCGTGTCGTCGATCAGGCGCTTTGCAAAATGCAGGCGCTGTGTATGTGCAATCGCCAGTGGGCTCGCGCCCAGGTGCTTTGTAAACAGGCGCCGCAAGTGTCGGCTGGTGACGCCGAGGCGCTCTGACAGTCGTTCGACATTGCCCTCATCGAGGGCGCCCTCCGCGATCAGCCTTAAACCTCGACTGACGGTCGTCGATGTACCTGACCAGGCCGGTGTTCCGGGCGCACACTCGGGACGACAACGCAGGCAGGGCCTCAAGCCCGCCTCACTCGCGGCGGCAGCGGTCGGATAGAAAGTGATGTTTTCGCGCTTGGGGGGATTAGCCGGACAAATGGGTCGACAGTAAATGCCCGTCGTCCGTACACCGATATAGAACTGACCGTCGAAGCGCGCATCGCGCGACAACCTGGCTCGTTCGTAAGTGGTGTGTGCTTGCATCGACTCCTCCAATGCAAGCGAGTATACGCCCGATCCTGGCCAGAACTGGCCAGAATCGGACTTCTATACTCAGGCTCTTATGCTGCTGACAGCGTTTCGAGCTTGTTGTGCTTGGTGAGCCATGCATCGAGATCATCGGAGCCACCGATGTGCTTGCCATCGATGAACACCTGCGGGTAGCTGATCCGACCGGAGACAGCACGCAAGGTGTGATCCGTGTAATCGCGATTCAGCACCAGCTCTTCAAACTCTATGCCGGCTGCGTTCAGCATGCCTTTGGCACGCGTGCAGAACGGGCAGCCACCGCGAGCGAAGACCGTGACGTTGTGCGGGCGCTTGCCATCAGCATCGAGGAAATCGAGCATCGTGTCAGCATCCGACACGTGGTACGGGTCGCCCGGCTCGTCCGGCTCGATGAACATCTTCTCTACAACGCCATCGCGAACCAGCATCGAGTAGCGCCACGAGCGCTTGCCGAAGCCCAGATCTTCTTTGCCAACAAGCAGACCCATGCCGGCCGTGAAGTCACCATTGCCATCCGGCAGGAACGTAACGCGGTCCGCATGCTGTGATTCTTTCCACTCATTCATCACGAATGCGTCGTTTACCGAGACACAGATGACCTCATCAACGCCGTTGGCTTTGAAAAAGGGTACCAGCTGGTTGTAGCGCGGCACGTGCGACGACGAGCAGGTCGGGGTGAATGCGCCAGGCAGCGAAAACAGGACGACGGTCTTGCCTTTGAAGACATCGTCGCTGCTCTTTTCTACCCACTCGTGGTCTTCACGAGTCTTGAACGTAACGTTCGGGACGGCTTGTCCTTCAATGTTCTTAAACATGGTTTTCTCCAGTTAGTGTAGATCGATATTTCAGGCCAGCATGCTGCGCAGCATCCAGGCATTTTTTTCGTGAATCTGCATTCTTTGCGTAAGCAGGTCCGCAGTAACTTCGTCGTTTGCGACGTCAGCCGATGGGAAGGTTTCTCTCGCGGTACGCACCAGTGTTTCCTGGGCGGTAACCAGTTGCGCGATCATCTCCTCGGCGTTTTCCTTGCCAGTTGCCTCGTCGATCGAGGTCAGCTTGGCGAACTCGCTGTACGAGCCCGGCGCCTTGACACCCAGCGCACGAATTCGCTCTGCGATTTCGTCAACTGCGGCCGCTAACTCCGTGTATTGTGTTTCAAACATCTGGTGCAGCGTGTTGAATTGCGGCCCCGTAACATTCCAGTGATAGTTATGCGTCTTCAGGTACAACGAATAGCTGTCTGCCAGTAACGCTGACAGGCCGGTCGCAATCTTGTCCCTGTTCGCTTCAGTAATTCCAATGTCCAGCTGCATGTTGGTGCTCCTTAATCACTCAATGGGGCTAGTCTAAGGGCTGGCCGGTAATTCGTAAATTGGATTATTTCAATCGAATCATGCTATTTTATCGATCATCATGAAAACACCAACCATCAAACAACTGCGCTACTTCATTGCGCTCACGGAGACCGAGCACTTCGGCCAGGCCGCCGAGGCCTGTTTCGTTTCGCAGTCAGCATTCAGCAATGCCATCAAGGAGCTGGAGACGCTGCTGGGCGTGCAGCTCGTGGACCGCACCAACCGATCGGTCACCATCGCTGCAGTCGGCCAGCAGATCGCGAGCCATGCGCGTCTGGTATTGCAGGATCTGGAGGCCCTTGTTGAGGTTGCCGAGGGCCGCGGCGCACCACTCACCGGAGAGCTCCGACTCGGCGTTATCCCGACGATCGCGCCATTCGTGCTGCCGACCCTGCTACCAAAGCTGCGCAAAGCCTACCCGGAACTGAAGCTGTTCCTGATTGAAGATCAGACGCAGCGCGTCTACGAACGCCTGCAGGATGGCGAAGTCGATCTGCTGCTACTCGCCCTTCCCTGGCCCATGCGCAGCGCCGAGACGCTGACCTTGTACAAAGACCGTTTTTGCCTGGCTGCACGCCCCAATTATACCAACGATGGCGTGCTCCTCCTCGAAGATGGCCACTGCCTGCGCGACCATGCCCTGGATGCGTGCCGCATACGCAACGCGCAGAAGATCCAGCCATTCGGCGCCAGCAGTTTGCTGACGCTGGTTGAAATGGTCGATGCCGACCTTGGCATCACGTTCCTGCCCGAAATGGCGAAAGGCACAACGCTCCTGAAGAACACACGTGTGCAGCTCACCGAGCTGCCGGCCAGCAGCCATCGCAGCATTGGGCTCGCCTGGCGCAAGGGCAGCGCGCGCGTAGAAGAATTCAAGCTGTTTGGCGAGTTCCTGAAAAAGAACCGCAAACTTACTCGCTAGCGGCTGTCCCAACCTCTTCGCCAGCCGACCAGACGCGATAGCGCACGATGACACCTTCCGGTGTGTACACCACAACCGGCAGTTTACTGTTGTAGCGAACGATGTCGTCTTCGATGCCTACCGGCACGAATTCCTCGCGACGCGACGCATCCTCGGGACAGGCCATCATGGTCGATCCGGGACCGCTCAATTCCGTAAGCAGGTAATACGAATAACCCCAGCCAGACACGGTCTCGCGACTCCACTTGCCGCCGAAGAAGTGCTTGTTGCAATCCACCTCGACGACCTTGCCGACGATCAGCTGCAATTTGTGGTCCTCTTCATTGTCCAGGGCCGGCAAGCGAATGACGTGCCGGACATAGCCGCTTTCGGCTTCTGGAAAGGGTTTCAGGTCTTCGGCCTGGGTCATAGGCGTGGCACAGGCCCAAAGGCCAATAGCGGAAAGAACAAGGACAATATGCTTTTTCATCATGCGTCTTTTGTATCACAACTGTAGGCAGGAATGCGTATTGTTACACAGTTGCAATACGCCGAGCATGAACAGGAGAGGAGGTTTGCGACTCATGCGAAAAACACTGATTGCGGCAGGCTTGCTGGTCATTGCTGGCTGCAGCAATACACCCGCGACCGACTCAGAGACGAGCGAGGTCAACGGCAACGGGCTGCAGGCCTATACGGATTATTGTGCCGGGTGCCACGAGACCGGCATGTTGGGCGCGCCGATCGCTGGCGACCGCTCCTATTGGCGCGACCGCTCCCCGATGTGGCAAGCCGTGCTGATGGAACACGCGCGCGACGGCTATTACGACATGCCGGCCAGAGGCAGCAGGCCGGAGCTCTCTGATGCCACGATCAATCTCGCGACAGAGTACCTGCTCGGCATTACCTATCCCGACTATCCAGGCGATCCGCGCTAGCGGCTCACGCTGGTCGCTGCGCACAAAGAATGACGCTCTGGAATTCCGCCACGTTCGACAACTCCAATTGAATGTCGCTTGCGCCTGCGTCGCGCACTAGCGATACAACCTCGTTCAGGTCGTAAGTATGCAGTTGCATTGCCGGCTCGCCCAGCGGGCGCCCGCGAAGCAGATTGCGAGCTGCATTGGCAACCGGCAGCCTGTATCGGAGCTTGACCAGAGCTCTTACCAGCTTCGGCGCATCACACTTGTAGTAGAACTGGATAGCAATGAAACCACCTGGCGCAAGATGCCTGAGCATTGCCTTAATCAGGTGCATGCCGCGATGAGCCGCTATGTGCTGCAATACGATGTGCGAGTGAATCAGGTCGAATTCTCCACTCAGCCCGGTCAACCCGTCGTCGCTCTTGACGAACGATACGTTGCTGAGGTTCCGCGCATCACAATTGGCTTTGGCCTCGGCCAGCATGTGGTCGGATACATCGACGCCAACGACGGCTTCGGAAATGCCGGCAAGCGGCACCACCAGTCTGCCAACGCCACAACCAAAATCGAGACTTCTGCGAGGCGCAAAATCAGGGTCGAACAGGCGCCGAATGTTACTAAGCCTGTGTTCGATGTGCTCCTCACCCGTGCGAAAAAACTCCGCCCTGGACTCCTCGTTCAGTTTTTCTGCACGAAATTCGTCAGCGCTTAGCACGCCGAAGTAAGGATCCGACTTGCCCCATTTTTCCCAATCCGTATCGGTGCCCAAGACTCAACTCTCTGCTACGCAAGTAATGGCGGGCAGTCTACTCGATATCCCCGATCGGTGCCGTATGCGTGTTATTAGTGCATGAATAATTGCGCGTGTTCCGGGCTGGTGCAGGTGACGATCCGAAGCCCCAAATGACGGGATTGAGAAACCTCGTTAAAACAGGCACTTGGACGCTTTGCTCGCGGCACGTTGCGACGCGCAGGACTGGCACACTTCCTGCAGTGATGTATCTGCCCCTCGCGACGCAACACTCACACGGAACAACTAATGGAACTCAGACACCGCCGGCTATCCCTTCGCGGATTGCGCGCGTTTTGCATAGCTGCAGAGCAGGACAGCTTTCGTGAAGCTGCCGAAAGGCTATTCATTACGCCTTCGGCGGTCAGCCACCAGATCAAGAGCCTCGAACAGGAGATTGGTACGCAGCTGTTCGAGCGCCGGCCGCGATCGATCAGCCTGTCGCAGGCCGGGGCCTCGCTTTACGAGGACGTTCGCCCGCTGATAGAGCAGCTGGACACCGTGGCCTCGCGTCACCGGCTCACGCAGGCAAGGTCGATCCTGCGGATTTCAGTGCAGCCATTCTTTGCCAGTGAGCTGTTCATACCAGGTCTTGACGAGTTCACGAAACAACACCCTGACATCGATATCAAAGTCGATACCAGCGACGAGTCGGGTGAGAAGCACGCCTCCACCGTCGATGTGTCCATTCGAATATTCAGCAAGGCACCAACGTCGCTGGCCGCCTATCGCCTGTTTGCTCTGAAACTGCTGCCCGCGACATCGGCAGACCTCTGTCGCCGCATCCGTCCGACGCGTGGCAAGGCGTTCGGTTCATTCACTCGATTGGTGCATGAGAGCAGGCCTAACGCCTGGAAGGACTGGGCAGCGTCGTCAGGCGTAACGCTACCTGAAGAGTCGCGATTGATTCGCCTCGACTCGATGATCGCGGTAGCACGCGCCGCTGAGCGCGGCCTGGGTGTCGCCCTGGTGCCAGTACAGCTGAGCGACACCTGGTTTGAGTCCGGTTCGCTCGCGCCACTGTTCTCACATGAACTGGTGACAAAGGATGCATTCTATTTTGTTTGCCGACCTGAAGACGAAAACAGAGATGAGGTCCGCAAGCTGCGCGACTGGGTATTACAGAAATTTGTAGAAGACGCATGATTTATTTTCACCTTCGACGCAATTTTTTTTCGTTTGTCCGACTACGTGAACAGACTTACTGTCTCGCCAACGCACTGCAGTATTGAGTTCGTTAATCGCATTTACACTACTTGCTTTGGAGACAGACATGATTTTTCACAAAGGCGCGATCAAAGCCACACGTACTGCTGCGATGTTTGCGGCAGCCATGCTCGCAGCGTCGGCCAACGCAGTCGCCGACGACGCAGAAGAGCTTCGTTACACCGTCGCAGTGGTTTCCGATGCTGCACAAGGACGCGCAATCCTGAAAGAGAGCTACCAGTCTGCCATTGAGAAACTCGAGCAATCGAATCTCAGCGGTATGCGCGGCTTCAACGCAGCGAATAACCTGTGCGTCGCGTACCTGAAAGTCGGCGAGAAAGACGCTGCGACGGAGGCCTGCCAGATTGCGGTCGCTCGTATTGAGAAAATCATTGCAGCCCGCCCTGCGGCGCGGAAACGAAGCTACTACGATGACTACTACGCGACGTTGCTTGCCATGGCGCTTTCAAACCTCGGTGTCACCTACGCCGCCAACGACGATCACGAACAGGCGCGAGACGCCTTCGCTGCGGCCATCGATACCGATTCTGGCGCTAGCGCACCCGCCGTGAATATGGCCCGGCTTGATAAGGAGGCTTGAGCCTGAGATTGCAGTAAGAATTTGGTCATTGTCCCCCCCACATAGTCGGTGACCAATAGAGCGACCTGCCGGGGCTCCGGCAGGTCGTTCGCTTATTCGGCCTTGGTCGCCGCGCGCCAGCGCTCGTTTAGCGCATCCACGAACGTATGGTCACCATCATTCTCGGCAGATAGCCACAGTTGGAACTCGAACCCGTCCGTATCCGTCACGGTTACGACCGTGTCCTCAAGAAATGACTCGCTCCATTCGACCTCGATGTCCTCGATATTCTCGTAGGCGGCAAAATCCATGTAGGTCTCGCCATCGTCCGGATCCTGAAAATACGTAGTCACGTATTCGTCGCTGATGAACTGCCCGTCCTCTGCGATGGAGAAAACGCCCAGGGAGTAGAAATAGATGATCTCTTCGTCGGGACCGAGGATGTTCGCCTCGATGAGATAGGCCTTGTCGCGATCCCACAGCTGATCTCCGGTCGTGACCGCTGTTCCGGGGAAGTAGCCAATTGCGGACAGTGCGACCAGGATGAATATTGGCCCGCCCAGCAGGTACGCGACAAGATTGGAGGGATGAAAGGAACTGACCTGTTCCTGCACCGGGTTACCGTCCTGCGGAGCGGGCACCGCTTTGAGCGCGGGCAAAAATGCCAGAGGAGTGAGAAAACACAGCAGCCAGTATGGGTCTGGCAGCTTCCATAGCGCATTCACGATGAGCAGCATCGCGGCCAGCAGACCGCGAATAACCCCGCTCTTTAGCGCCGCTGAGTTGAGCGACTCACTCAGCCGCGTCAGCAGAACGTAATGCCACAAGACGTAAAATAGTGCCCTCGCCCATGGCCATAAATTCGAGCTATCCCGCTCTTTTACGAACTTCCAGTTCTTGTAGCTCCAGTACATCTCGTACAGCCCGAGGGTACAGGTAGACATAGCCACGAACTTCATCGGGCCAACGGCGTAGTACTCCGGAGTCTGGTTGTCTTCCACTGGCTATCGTCCTTGCAAGTCTCAGTAACAGTCTAAAACCTAGCCCGGCCTGCCGTCGACCCGCACCTGAGTCAACATTGGTGCATAGCGCGACCAGGAATACGCCGAACGCCAGTGACCAAAGTACACCCGACACAACGACAACATCCTGGTAGATCACTGACGGAACGAACCCTGCCGACAACCGCGTGACCGCAGCAAGTTGCACCAGAACGAATGCGCCGATCTCGAGTGGCCCAGCCGCCAGCGCCCGTCCTGTATGCCCAAGTGCGCTGCGCATCATCATTGCCAACATCAGGCCACTGACCGCACCGAGCGTCAGCGCGTGCAACGCAACCACTGGCGGCACCATGTCGAGAACGGCCAATGCGCGCATTGCCAACGACAGTGGAATCCACAGGTAGGCGACCGGCAACATCAACAGCAGCGGATTGCGCCATGTCACCTGTGGTTGCCAGAAAAGCCAACGTGCGATTTGCGCCAACACCGCTAGCACCAGCAGCGTCAGCCACGCCCAACCTGGCAGCACAAGCCAGTAGTCCAGAATGCCTGCGATGAAAATCAGCACCAGCGCAGCGACAGAGGCGATTTCAAGCCAGGCAAGCTGGCGTGGCTGCGACCCTTGAATGGCGTTGCCGATGAAAGCCGGAATCACCCGTCCGCCAACCACCGCCATCAGGATAGTAATGACGTCCAGGGCCGCGGTTGTTGCGATGTGCGTAAACGCGTAAGGCAGCACCGCCGAATACGCAAGGTGGTAAACGAGATTCATCAGGGTCAGCAGAGACAACACGGCGAGCAGCTTGTAGTTTCTGGCGTTCTTGCTACGCCAGATCGGCATTCCCACCGCAATGCCAAGCGCCGGCAGGAAGGCTATGTCCACGATCATCGCCGACAGACCCGGACCGGTCACAACGAGCACTCTGGCCAGAATCCAGAGCACGGCCAGACCTGCGAGACGCACACCGGTCAGCGCCGGCTGCCCGGTCCAGTTGCGAACGGCGGTGAGTAGAAATCCTGCAATGACGGCAGGCGCGAAACCAAACACCATTTCATGGCTGTGCCAGGCCACGCCATTCAGATAGCCGCCAGATTGCAGGACGCCCAGGTACACAGCGATCCAGACGGGCAACGCAACCACGGCGAAGACCCCGGCCAGCAGGTAGAAGGGCCGAAAACCCAACGCTAGAAGTGGGTGATTCAACGCGGGGCGCACAGACGAAACAGGTCGTCAGTCGCATTGAAACAATATTCCGTGGACAGAGGTTCGAGCATGTATTGATGATACACGCATGCACCCATGCGCGAATTGCGCTCGCCAAGACCAAGACAGCCAGCGAAAACGCTCACGGTTCTGGCTGGCTATCCAAATTTGGTGGTGCCGGCACCAAGAGTCGAAATCGGGACCTGCTGATTGCAGAACAACTCGAGGATCGAGGGACCACGAGATCTCCAGCTCCGTTTCTTTGGACTTTTGCAGGGATTCGGCCTCGTAGCCCTGCGGCAGGCAGGTGCATTCTTATTAGGAAATTGCTCTGAATCGCCTCTTTCGTGCTTCGCGCATGTCTGAGAGGGTCTTCATCGTTATCGTATCGGCCATTGTGGCGTCGCCTATGGATTTGTCATGCGCTACTGGTGCATGCACGACCTTGATGCGGTGATTTGCAAACGAAATGATGTCGTCGCTTCGCAGAATGGTGCTGGTTACCCTGACAGAGTTCACGAATGTGCCATTCGCACTGTTGAGATCTACCAGGATCAGGGCATCGGCGTGCAACAACAGCAGTGCGTGAAATTTGCTCGCGTATTCGTTGTGAATGACGACGTCGGCGAGGCTCGATCGACCGATCGTGACTTTGTCATTTGCGAATATGTATTCTTTGAGAACTTCTCCCTTCGACGATACGATGAGCTTTGGCTGCGACTGTGTCTGCGTGATTTCTTGCTGATACTTGTTGACATCGGTAACGGACGCCGGAAATGACAGTGCTAGCTCGAGCGTGCCCTTTGCTATCTCTATCAATCTCCCGGGATTGCCGTCCGATAGCTCATGGATCCTGTCACACACGTTCATCGGCAAAATGGCATCCGGCTGCTTCACCTGGCAAGACCTCAACCTGTCGTGTAGCACGAGCATCGATTCGTGTGGGGACAAAGGCTCAACGTCATATTCGGATTCAAGCCGTTTTGACATTGGCACCATACCGTCAGACCCTAACAGCCACAGGGCTTGCCTGCTGCCAGTCAAGGCGATGCGGAGGGCGTAATTGCCCTGGAATGTCAGGCCCGCGAGCAGGCTGAGCGCTCTTAGCCCGGACGCTTTCGTCTGCTCAATATTTTCGATGACAAGCAGCGGCGGCTGGGAAGTGCGCGCCTGCTGAATCGCGAACACGCTCACCATTCTGAACAAATCGTCGGCCGACTCAAGATCGACTCGGTAGCCAATCTGACCGAGAATTGATCTCAGCAGGTTTTCTGCGTCCAGTCCCGCACCATCAACTCTTGCTGCGACGACGTCGCTCCTGAGCGCTGACAGGAACTGCTGCACAATCATGGATTTTCCCGAAGACGCGGAACCGAACAGGATTCGGGCGCCGTAGGGATCGCTCAGAATCGAGAGCAGGTATTTTATGGCATGTTGCTGCGTTTGCAGCGGGGTGGCAGTTTCCGCTCGCTCTGCGAACGCTCGCTCGGGAAACCGCTGGTTGTTGTCAGGCATAACTCAATACTCTGTGTTGTGCCCTCCGTGGCAGAAAAGGAGCCGGGGAACTGACCGAACGATCGCGTTCCCCGGCTCTATGCCGTCCCTTGCTCTTTGTTAGTCTTCGATTTCCACGGAATCGGCATAGCCGTCGGCGTCTTCGTCTTCAACCTCGACGTAGTCGCCATCGACCGGGACCCCATTCTCGAAGAACGTATTTTCATCCAGGCTGAAGACAACGTTCAGTACAGTGACAGAGACATCATCTATCGCACCAAGCGGTCCTTTGATCTCATAACCCAAGTCATCCTCAAGATGCAGTGATGAGGCAATGATCGAGCCGTCGCCCGCCCAACGCCCCTCAACTTCGACCTTGGCACTGCCCGTAATGCTATCGAGATCAAAATGGTTCATGGCCTCGTCATCGCGGAACATGGTGTCGCTGTTGACGACGACGTCTACTGTCCCTGTCGCTACTCCAAACGACAGCTGGATGGTGCCATCCCTTGGTCCTATAGATTCGAGAACCGTGGCATCACCCTTGAACTCAAGCTCATCTTCCTCGAGTTCGATTTCTTCGACCTGTAACACGCCGTCAACGTAAAAGCCTTCAACCTCCACTGTAAGACCAGCGGCTGAAGCATCGGCGATGCTGTCCATGAGGCTTTCGGGCTTGTACTCGGTGCTGTCGCTAAATGCGATCATCACGTCTCGGACGGACCACGCTTCAGTATCTGCGTTGTAGTTCAGTATGCCTTTGACTTCGACCTCGTCATCATCGTCATCGCCGAAATGATCGTCGTCTTCGAGTTCAACCTTGGTGGCCAACAGGGAGTCTGGGAAGTCCACAGGATCAGGAATGGTGCCCTCTACTTCGACGTATTGGTCATTCGCTATGCCGACCGATGGAATGCTTGCACCGGCAGCCAACGTTACGTCCAGCGTGCTGCCATTCTTCAGGACCAGCACGAAATTGCCGGCATCGTCATACTCGCTGACGGTACCTTTGGCTTCAAAGTCATCATCTGCCGAATCCTGTTTCTCGACGTACGAGGCAACCAGGATGTCGCCGTCATACTCACCGCTAACCTCTACGTTGTCACCGTTCATGATCGTATCGAAGCTAAATGTGGCATCGTCTTCGCCGTCAAAGTTGGTGCTGGTCTGATCGACCCGAACCACAGTATTCATGACACTGAATGTCTTGATCGATGGGTCGGCTGCGTCAGTCGCAAGTTCCTCTACAAGACCTTCGACTTCATCGTCATAAGAGATACTTCTTGCGATGCCTGTGCGCCCATCAGCATTCACGGCGCCCTGCACCTTCACGACCATGCCAACAGCTAAAGAGCTGTCATCTGACGCGCTGGTGTCGTCAACATCATATGATGTGCCATCAGTTTCGTACTCGACACCGTTGACATAAACGCTACCGAAACCCGTAATCTGTCCAACAACCGATTTTTCGGTCGCTGAGGGCGACACCGGCGTAGAATCCGTAGAGCCTCCAGAACCTCCGCAGGCCGCTAGAGTGAGCGACAACATCAGCGCCATACCTATTGGCGCGATAGTCATTCCGTACTTCATCGCACGCTGTTTCATAAAAATACTCCCAAGCAAAATGTGATTTTCATCACGAACACGAGTGTGAAATGGAAAAGGTTCCATCAGGCGTGTCTGTGTTTGGCGACAGAGAAGACGCCAATTAGTCGCCGCAAGGCAAACCTGGCGGGACATATGCGAGTGGAGGAATTTATAAAGAAACGTTGATTTCAGGCCATGGCCATCGGCGCACGCTGGCTCGACCACGCGCATCGTAGAGCGGCATGTCGGCCGCCGCCTGCGCGCGGTGAAACAGGACTTTTCTTGGGATGACCCTGGGAAATCCTTAGAAAAAATGGTGCCGGCACCAAGAGTCGAACTCGGGACCTACTGATTACAAATCAGTTGCTCTACCAACTGAGCTATACCGGCAATTTCTAAGGAGGCGCATTATTCCTGCTACTGCGACGCGGGGCAAGTAGCTTCGTCACGCAAAAACACTCTCTCTTCGCCGTATTTCTCGACGATCGCCCCGGCGCCTTTGCCCGGTGGCAGGCCGATATCGACGAAGTAGATGTCGCCTTCGCGTGTTCTCGGCGTAATGTCCGCCGGCAAATCGAGTGATTTGGCCTGCAGTTCGATCTTCTCGGCGCGTGACATCTCACCGAACAAGCCTAAGGATACGTTAATCGTGCCGTCGTCATTGGGCACGATATACGCATCGCCCATGCCGCCGGCCTGCAGTTTTCTCAGCATCTCGTTGCCGGTCTCTCTGTCGGCAATGTTGCGTATCTGTACCCAGTGGCCGATGAATATTTCGCCGCGTGACGCCCGCAGCGCGGTGCGCATGCCTTCGGACTGGTATTCGCTGATCGCTTCGTCGGCATCGTCACTGACACGGAACGGCCCGATGGTTACACAGGAACGGCCGACGACCGCCGCAAGGTCTGATGGCTCGCCAGAGCCCAGCATGGCGCCAACGCTCGCCACCGAATCGCCATCACGCGTCGCCGTTGCGGTTAGTGCCGGACCCAGCTCTGATTCGTTGATGACAGCTACGCCGGGGACATGATCCGGCGCCACAAACAGCCCCCAGAGGAAATACAGAACGTTTGCCAGGATCAGCAACAGCAGCAGGTTTTTCATTCGGCGCTTTCCAGCATGTGCAGCAATCCCTGCAGGACAAGGTTTGGGCGATGATTGGCGGGCATATCGAGCGCTGTAAGGATGCGCGAGGCATCCCCGCCGGTCAAGATTATGTCAGCTTCGATCGCGGATGACTGCAACGCCCGGAAGGCGCGCTCAACAGCACCGACCACCGCATTCAGGGTGCCCTCACTGACCGCAGCGGACGTATTGCGCCCGAACATGGCCAGCGGCTCCTCACTTGCTTTTGCCGCCTTTGAGATTGCCGGAATGTCGCTGGTGGATGAACTCAGTGCAGTCGCCATCAACCGGGCACCGGGCAGAATCTGGCCACCGAGGTGCTCACCATTCGCATCGATGGCATCCAGCGTGACGGCGGTGCCGGCGTCCACGACCAGGCAGGCAGACTGCTGCTCCGCGTAAGCTGCGATCATGGCAACCCAGCGATCCACTCCCATGCGCCTTGGTTGTGAATAGCTGTTGCGAATGCCAAAGCCAGCCTTGCTCACCCTGGCAAAATGCACATCGCAGCCGCAGTGCGCGCCGACAACACCGGCAAGGCGGGTCGCGAAGCTGGTGCCGGCAACATTGCTGACCATCACCCGCTCGACATGGCGTGGCAGCCGGGTCGTCAGGACCTGCAGCCCCTGCTCACGAATCTTCGCTTGCGAGATGTGGCCGGTACGATGGATCTCCCCTGCAGAACCAACGCCCCATTTCAGGCGGCTGTTGCCAGCATCAATAAGCAGGGATTTCACGAAGCGCTCTTGACAGATCCGCGCAGCATGACGGACCCGCTAACGATGCGCTCCGTCGTGCCATCGCTGCAGACAATCAGTAAGGCACCATCATCTGCAATGCCGCTGCCCTTGCCCTGAATGACCCGCTCGCCGCTAACCACGGACAGCTGCCGTCCCGCCAGCCAGTCTGTTGCTGGCCAACGCGCGGTAAACGCAGCGAAACCTGCGTGCTGATACAGGCTGAACGACTCGCGCATGGCATCGATGATCGCTGCGGCAATCACCTCGGTTGCACCGAGTTCCGCGACTGCCTCCTGAAGGCTCGCAACGCGCCCTGTCCACTCGGAGTCACCATCGATGTCGATGTCGTCGGGCAGATCCAGGTTAAGCCCCAGCCCAGCCACAACGGTCAGCTCGGCAATGCCCTGCTGCTGCACTTCGGTCAGGATGCCGCCCAGCTTCGCGTCGTTCAGCACCAGGTCGTTGGGCCACTTCAGCATGACGCCATCGATGCCAAGCTTTTGCAGCGCTTCGATCGCGCCGATGCCTGCTGCAAGCGTCAGTGCCGGCAGGTTGCGCGGCGGCTTTTCGAACGTGTACGCACAGGACATCCAGAGTCCCGCCCCGGCGGGCGATTGCCAGCGCCGATTGCGCCTTCCACGACCAGCCGTCTGCTCATCGGCAATCGCGACGCGTATCTTGCCGGTCGGCGGTGCGGGCATCTGCAATAAATAGCTGTTGGTTGAATCGATCTGCGCGAATACCTGCAGGTCATCCAGCTGTTGCTCGGTGTCCGGATGCAGGCACTGTCGCAGCACATCCGCGTCAAGACGACTCATTGCCGCCCGATTCCTGTTTCCTGCTGAACAGCATCATCTTGCTGTTGCGGTTTTCGCTGCCGGCACGCATGCGCGCAATATTGCTGCGGTGCCAGTAGATGATAAGTCCCGCAATCACCGCGGTGTAAATGAACAATGGCTGATCATCCGGTAACCGCATCGCGGCAATCCAGATTGGCAGCGCAGTGGCAGCAGACATCGTCGCAAGGCCGACGAACCCCGTCAGCGACACGACAACCGCCCAGACGCCAAGCAACGGGAGGATCAGTATCGGCGCGATTGCGAGCAGCGTACCGATAAACGTCGCTGCCCCTTTGCCGCCCTGGAAACCATGGTAGATCGGCCACACGTGTCCAAGCACCGCCGCCGCCGCGCAACAAATGGTCAGCCAGGTACGTGATATCGCAGGATCTTGAGCCACAAACGGCAGCTCGAGTCCAGGCACGATAGCAGCCGCGACGTAGCCTTTGGCAATGTCGATAATCACCACACCGAGCGCAAACACTGCGCCCTGGGTGCGCAGCGCGTTGGTGCCGCCGGCATTGCCGCTGCCCATGCCACGTATGTCGACGCCGCCACGCAACCGTCCCATGATCAGCGCTCCCATGAGGGATCCAATGAAGTAGCTGATCAGGAATTTGGTGCCGAGCTCAAGCATGCAACGCCTCGTTTTGCGCGATTGGAGGCCGGCATTGTAGCATCGGCCATTCGATCATCGCTGGCACAAACATGACGACGACGTCCGTCGATTTCTTCATCAACCCCACCGCAGGTCGGGGCCGTGCCGGAAAACGCCTGCCGCGAATCCAGGCACTCTTCTTGGCGCGAGGTATCGAGCTGGTCGTGCATGAGAGCAACGCCGTCGGTGACCTCGAGCAGCAAATCAAGCTAGCGGTGACAGACGGTTGCCGGCACATAGTGGTAGCCGGCGGCGATGGCAGCGTGCACGAAGCGGTCAATGGCATCATGGCGGGTGGCGGCAACGCGGTTCTCAGCGTCATTCCCAGCGGCACAGGCAACGACTTCGCGAAGGCCTGCGGCATTCCGCTCGACTGGCAGCTGGCTGTGACCCAGCTGGCGACGCGAATTGCAGCAGGTAAACCCTGCCGTCATCTCGACCTCGGACGGGTCAACGAGCGCTATTTTGCCAACGGTGCCGGCATCGGTTTCGACGCTCGCGTTACTGCGATTGCTCGATCCATTCGCTGGCCGATTGGCGATCTCGTCTACCTGCTGGGTATTTTTCGCGGCATGGCCGAGGGAATCGCAACGCCTGAATTCGAGATAACCGCCAACGGACAGACAAGGCGTGGCCCGGTGACACTCGCGAACATTGCCAATGGCCCCTGGATCGGCGGCATGTTTCACATTGCGCCGATGGCCAGCAATGACGATGGCGCATTCGACCTGGTGGTTGCGGACCCGGTTACCCGTCTGCAGATACTGGGGCTGCTGCCGAAGCTGATGCGCGGCAAGCACATGGGCGCGAGCATCGTAAGTCACAGTGCCGTGACCGAAGTGACAATCATCTCAGCAGAGCCAGTGCCCTCACACCTCGATGGCGAGGTGCAGCCAGATCAATCGCGCTTCGACGTCAGCATGCTGCCTGGCGCCTTGCGGCTTTTGTAAGAGCGGGTACCGAGGAAGATCGCCAGCAACGCGATGCCGGCGCCGAGCAACTCCAGCAACGTCATCTGTCGCGAGAAGAACGTCACGTCCCAGACGAAACTCAGCGTTGGCTGCAATAACAGCGCAAGTCCTGCATCGGTTGTCGATACCTGCGGCAAGCTGCTGGCAATCAGCATCATGCCAAGGCTGTGCGACAACAATCCGTAGCCGAGCAGCCAGCCCGCGTCCGCGAGCGTCGGCACGGCGAACGACTCGCCTTCGGCAACCACCGATACTGCAAGCATGATCGAAACCACGATCGACATCAGGGCGATCTCGCGCACCGGCACAGCATGCTCAGCCTTCTGTCGGACGACGCGCATGGTCAACAGGTAGCCCGCGTAGGCAACCGCGGTCGCCAGGCCGAAGATTACCCCGAGGCGATAGTCCTCGGACAGCTTGCTCCAGTCCAGACCGATGATCATGGCCAGTCCGACTATCGCGAGCGGCACAGCAATCAGTTGTACCTTGCTGGGCTTCTGGCCAAACAACAGGATGCCTGCTGCCACCATGATGAATACCTGGAAGTTCGCCAGCAGCGTCGACAATCCGGGGCCGATGTAGTTGATGCTGCGATGCCAGAACCACAGATCCAGCGAGAAGAACACGGACGCCACCATCAGCACACCCAGCTGCCAGCGCGACATCCTGAAGCGCTGACCGGTCAGCCAGATAAACATGGTGAGAGCGACAGCGCCGATTGCTGCACGATAGAAGCCGCTGGTTGTCGGCGATACGCTGACAAGCTTGACCCAGACAGGAGAAAGACTGATTAACGCCGCGCCGGCAAACAGCCGGAAATGCGGGCTCTTAACCATCGATCCAGGCACGCCGTCGCGCGATGGTGTCTTCATCCGCATCGGACGCGCTCAGGAAGCAGGTGTCGAGCGGTGCTTCAGCCATGCGAATCTTCGTCGTGATGAGCTCGTCGTTTCTGAAAACAACCAGCTCCAGCTTGTCCGCATTGCGATAGCGGCGCAGTCGCTGGTCGGCATTCGCCGCGGTCAGCTTGAGCCCATCGAGCGCCACGATTTCATCCTCGGGTGCGATGCCTGCATCTTCAGCCGGACCGCCATTCGCCACTGACACCACGGTCGAAACACCGCCGACAGTCGCTAGCGAAGCACCCAGCCAGACCTTCGCAGTGGCAGAGAGATCAGCGGGCTTGCCGCCCTTGTCGCTGCTGCTGAGCATCTGTCTCAGGTGATAGTCGATGCCATGAGTCTTGAGCAGCGGCTCCAGCGGCAGCTCGCCGGTGCCACGAACCGCGGCGTGGAAAAAGTCGCTGAGATCGAGTCCGGACACCTCCGCGCACACGGATTCGAAACCGTCCTCCGGCATGCCATGGCCTGTCTCCCCAAAACGAGCCCAGCACTCGCGCATCACATCATCGAGTGAGCAACGACCGTCTGAGTCGCTGCGCAGGCGCAGGTCCAGCGACAGGGCAATCATCGCGCCTTTGGCGTAGTAACTGATAATGGCATTGCGCGCGTTTGCGTCCTGTTTGTAGAACTTGGTCCATGCGTCAAAACTGGACTCAGCGACGCTCTGCTTGTGCCGTCCATGGGTGCGCAGCACCCGGGTAATAATCTGACCAAGTAACTCGAGGTAGCTCTGCTCACTGATCAACCCCGCGCGCACCAGCGCCAGGTCGTCGTAGTAGGAGGTGATGCCCTCGAACACCCAGAGCAGGCTGGTGTGCGACTCACTGCGGAGGTCATAAGGCTCAAACACCGCGGGCTTCATGCGCTTGACGTTCCAGAGATGGAAATACTCATGGCTCGCAAGGCCCAGGAAAGTTCGATACTCGTCGGAAACGTCCTGGTCTTGCTTCGCCGGCAGCGCGTCGCGCGCGCACACCAGGCTCGATGACCAGCGATGTTCCAGGCCGCCATACCCTTTCGCGGGTGCGTCGAGCAGAAACAGGTAGCGGTCCAGGTCCTTGGGCGGACCCAGCAGCTTCATATGCTGCTCGCACACGACCTCAAGGTCGTGGCAAACCCGAGCCATATCGACTCGCGTACTGCCTCTTATCGCGATAGCGTGCGGAATCCCGCGAATCTCGAACTCGCCAATCGTTAACTCGCCGATCTCGACCGGGTGGTCGATCAGCTCAGCGTAGTTGTCGGCACGGTACAGGCCGTATCCGTAATGTTCCGCGCCCGCAGTCTGCATCGACGTGGCCACTCGCCAGCCTTTACCGACGGGCTCAGCGGGCGGCTCAATCAGCACCGTGCACTCGGTGTCTTCCTGACCGACAACAAACGGAAACACACAGGTGCCATTGAAAAACGCATGCGTGGTATCGAGGTGCGAACCGCGCACACTGCGATCGTATGCGTACACGTGCAATACGAGCGTCAATTCGCGCTGCACCGGCGCCGCACGCCAGTGACTCTTGTCGAGTTTTTCGAGCGGCACGTCGAGGCCGTCCGACTCTGCGCGTATGGACACAATGTGTTTCGCATAGTCGCGAATCATGTAGCTGCCGGGGATCCATGCCGGCATCGCGAACACCTGGCCATCGCCGTCCGGTGCCGCAACCGTCAGGGTCACTTCAAAAATATGTGCCGCAGGGTCTTCCGGCCGAATCGTGTAGCGGTGTGCATTACTCATATTGGATAGCTCAGCCGTGAGGCGGCTCATTGAGTTTCAGGGTCAGGCATTTTGACGAGCCGCCCGCTTTGAGGAACTCGCTCAGGTCCACTTCGTTGACCTGGAATCCCGCCAGCATCAGACGCGCCTTGAGCGGATCCGACGCCTTGTTGAGAATTACCTGGTCGCCGATGTTGACTGCGTTGCAGGCGAAGTTGCCAGCATCGAAGGTGTCCACGATGATGCGCTTGTGTGGCGGCACGCGACTCTCGATGGCGATGCGCGAGTCGTAGTCGAACGCTGGCGGGTGATACATCAGGAAGCCATCCGACAGCGGGCAGAAACAGGTATCGATATGGTAGAAGCGCGCGTCGGTAAGTCGAATGGAAACAACTTCCAGATCGAAAAAGTCGCTGATCTGCTGGTGCGCCTCAATCTCGGTACGAAAGCCATAGCCGGTCCACAGCCAGGGACCGAGCCTGTCGTGCAGGCAGTCCCCTGCGCCTTCGAAGCCGATCTTTTCGTCGAGGTCGAGCAGTTCGAAACCATTGTCGCGAAACCAGCCCTTGAAGTACTGCTCCTCCGGACGCCGCTCGTGGGGCATGAAGTGGCTGGCAACTGCTTTGTCCTTATAGACCACACCAGCATTGGCCGTAAATACCATATCGGGCAGCTCTGGCTGCGGTTCAATGGTTACGACGTCTGCGAATTCCGAGATCTTGTCACGCAGGGTCTGCCATTGCTGTTTGGCACGGTCGAGCTTCAGCGAGTCTTCATTGCCCGCCATCCACGGGTTGATCACATAGTCCACCGTGAAAAAGTCCGGCGGACACATCAGTATCTTGTCTTTGCTCATATTTTGTTTTTCTTTGGCAAGTGTAATTCAGCCAGCATACACCGCACGCTGCCGCCAGCCGACCACTCAATGCGATCGATAGGTGATGCGACGATACGGCCGTTGTTCTCGAGACGTTGCAGTTGCTCGTCGGTCAGCGACTTTCTGGCCTGTTCCGACATCGCCATGACCCGCGCCCCGTCAGCTGCTCGCAGCTGCAACATGTTGCCGGCGAAGCTCTCCAGCTGCTCGAAGCTTAGACGAATTATCTCATGTCCGCTGTCTTTGAGCCGCGCCAACACCGCTCGGCGCTGCTCCTCATTCGGAATGGCGGCGTCACACAACACGGCCAGCCCATCGCCCACCGTCATCAAGACGTTCGTGTGGTAAATGGGTATACCGTTGCGATCCACCGCATCGAATGCGAATACCTCGTAGTCCATGCGCTGTGCGAAGTCGCCAAGCGCATGCAATTGCGTCCGTGACGACAGGCAGGCATAGGCAACCCGGTTTACGCGGTCGAGCACCATGCTACCGGTACCCTCCAGAAAGCAGTCGTGATCTTCGTGAGAAGACAGGTCAATCACGTCGCTGACCTGGTAACCGTAATCGCTGCCAAGCCGCTCGATAACATCCAGGCGCCGCTCCGTGCGCCTGTTGCTGGCCTCCATCGGGTACAGAACCACGCGCCCGTCAGCGTGCGTCGTGACCCAGTTGTTGGGGAATATCGAATCCGGCGTATGCGGTTCCGGCGTATCTTCGAATACGATCACCTCTATTCCGGCATTACGCAGCGCTTCAACAAGCGCGTCGAATTCGAGTAACGCTTCGGCCTGCTGACGCTCCGGGCTCGCATCAGTTTGTTCCTGAAACGCGTTCGACTCCGCTGTCTTCGGATTGCGCAGAAAACGAACCGGGCGAATCATCATCACCGCCGATGTGAGTTGCGCCTCGCGCGTGGCCACCGTCAGGCGCTCGCGCTCGGCCGCGCAGACACCGCCTTGTGCCAACGCTGTAAATTGCTCGCGTTTTCGGGCGGGCTGATCTTCAGCCAGGCTGCAAAGTCGACCAGGACCAGCGCAGAAATATCTGCGATGGTGTAAATATCGCCGCAGACAAATTCCTGTCCTGCCAGCTGCGCATCGAGTCTTGTCAGGAATGCGCCGACGCGCGCCCGACCGCGCTCGGCCAGCGCCGGAATCTGTTCATAGTTGTCGGGACCGGGCAAGGCCCGCCCCTGCATTCGTTCCGAAGAGTTTCGCAGTGCCTCGGCCATGCCCAGCAGACCCTGCTGCTCGATCTTCGCATTCCACATCGTAACCCGGGCGCGCTCCGCTGCGTCGCGGCCCCACAACGTGGGCTGCGGCTTGAATTCCTCAAAGAACTGGCAGATTGCGGTCACTTCGGAAATACAGCTGCCGTCGTCCAGCTGCAGGGCAGGCACAGCACAATCCGGGTTGATGGCCCGAAACTCGTCACTGAATTGCTCGCCCGCACGCAGGTCGACCTGCACCGTCTCAATGTCGACGCCTTTCTCGGCCAGAAAAATCCGCACCCGCCGCGGGCTTGGCGCCGTTGTGCAATCGAAAAACTTCATGAATCCTCCATGCCGTCTGCGGCCTTCCATACAGTATCGGCGTCCTGGCCGAACAGCAGCGCACGCGCGCGCTCATCCCTGGCCTCATTGCGGCGCCAGCCCTTGCCCAGGTCAATGCCACGCCGCACTGCCGGGCGCTCTTTGAGAGTGTCGAACCAGCGACGCAGGTTCTCGAAGCGCGCCAGGTCATTGCCCAGCCGCCGATAGGGTAGCACCCAGGGGAACGCCGCAATATCGGCAATTGAGTACTCGCCTGCCAAGAACTCGCGATCCCGCAGGCGCACGTCCATCACCGCCAGCAGCCGGTCATATTCATTGCCGTAGCGTTCCTTTGAGTACGGCTGAGGCTCTTTGCTGTAGTTGACGAAGTGGCTCAGCTGCCCCGCCATTGGCCCCAGCCCGGCAGCCTGCCAGAACAGCCATTGCAGGACGTCGAAACGGTCTTTTGCAACCTCTGGCAGCAACAAGCCTGACTTTTCAGCCAGGTAGATGAGAATCGCGCCACCCTCGAACACCGATATTCCTGTGTCCCTGTCGACAATTGCCGGCATGCGGTTGTTGGGGCTGATTTTCAGGAATTCCGGGCGAAACTGATCGCCCGCACCTATGTCGACCGGCACGACCGTGTACTCGAGCCCGCACTCTTCGAGCATGATGGAAACTTTGTGGCCGTTTGGCGTCGGCCAGTAATAGAGGTCAATCATTGCTGGTCCGGAATTGATGAATTACCGACCGGCCATATTGGTAACCGGAGCGTCAATTTGTCAACAGCGATGCCGCAACGCTTTGCCAGAATGGCGCGCCGCGGACTTCACACCGGACGACACCCTGACAGCTACGTTCGACTTTGAGCACAAAAAAAAGCCCCGCTCGATGAGCGGGGCTTCTCCAAGGTACAAGACCTTATGCGTTGCTTAGTTAAGCTCGTATTTAACTCGCAGGTACCAGTAGGCACCATTGAAGCCAAACGGGCTGAACTGGCTGTAGCGGTTACCAACACCACCAGCAGCGCCCGGATTTTCGTCCGGCGTCTCGTCAAGCGCGTTCTGCGCGCCCAGTACTACCGTCAGGTCTTCGTTGACCATGTAAGCAGCTTCCAGGTCGAGCAGGTACTTGCCGTCGTAGACGTTGCCATCTTCGGAGTCATACCAGCTGTCGTAGTAGCTGACACGGCCCAGGAAGCGCCAGTCGCCGACCATGTGGTTAGCCGCAACGTTGTAACGCGTCTCGGGCAGGCCTTCCTGAATCTCACGAATTCGCGTGGCGTCGATCGTCTGGCCAGCGTCCGTTACCTTGGTCTTCGTGTTATTGAAGGCCAGGCTCAGGTCCGTGCTGCCGTTCTTCCACTCCAGCGGATAGGTCGCGACAACGTCGAAGCCTTTCGTCTCCGTATCGAAGTCATTGGTGAAGAAACGGAAGTTCTGCAGGTTGCCCGCACTCGTTACGCCCGCTTCGATCAGGTCCTCAATCTCCTGTTCCGTCAGCTGGTAGTTCTGCGAAACACTGATGCGATCATCGACTTCGATCTGGAAGTAGTCGACCGTTACATCAAGATTGCCGATGTTGAAGAAAGCGCCCGCGGTGTAGTTGGTCGAATCTTCAGGCTCGAGCGGCTTGCCACCACGCAGTTGCGCAACTTCCGTCGACGACGGGATCGTACCGTTGTTGACGAGCTCGTTCAGGACCAGGTCAAACTCGGTCGATACGTTGAACGCGTTTGACTGACCCGGTGTCGGTGCCTTGAAGCCTGTGCCGATCGTGCCACGCACGCCGAAGCTGTCCGTGATGCGCCAGTTTGCAGCCAGCTTGCCGTTGGTTGTCGTTCCGAAGTCATCGAAGTCTTCGTAGCGAACTGCGGCTGCCAGCAGCAGGTTGTCCATTGGCTCCCACTCGCCATCGACGTAGAAGCCGATATTGCGACGATCGAACTGACCGCCCGCGAGATTAGAGAAACCCGGAAAACCGTTGGAGGCAGCACTGAAGCCCTGCTCTGCGAGCGAACCAATCTGGAACGACTCTTCCTGACCGACGCGAACCTCGAATTGCTCGACACGGTATTCAGCACCGAACGCAATGTTGGTGTTGTCCGTTGGCGAGTAACCGAAGTCGGCATTGACCATGTTCTCGAGCTGGATGTAAGCACCCGGATCGAAAGCGGTCGGCGTTGCCGGACCAAGCGAGGCATTTACGGTGTTGCGAATGAAGAAGTCGACTTCATTGCGACCAGCGCCGACACTGAAGTCATAGCGCATGCCGTTGCTCCATTCACCACGAACACCGGCTGTACCCGCGAGGTCACTGACGTCACCACCGAAGCGCGGCGTAAAGCCGCCCGGGAACAGCTCCTGGAAGGAGAAACACTCGTCGCGATGCGAAGACTTCAGCCAGAGCCGTCGGATCCGGCACGTTGTTAGTGATAGGCACTTCCGGGCAACCTGCCGGGCCGTCACCGGCAGCAAGCTGCAGGTCACCGATCAGCAGTGAATCGCCACCGTCGTCGCTGAATACTGCGCTGCGAGTATTCGGATTACGGAAGTAGAAGCCGCCATCCACAGTCTTGGTTACGTAGTTACCGTGAGCATAGGCTTCGGCACCGTTACCAAGATCGAGGCCGAGGTTGGCCCAGAGCTTCCAGTCATCCATGATTTCCGGTGAACCCCAGACCTGGGCCGGATTCGCGACAGCCGTGTTGCCAGCTGCAATCAATGCAGCCGCATCATCACGCTGCACTGAGCGGTCGGTCGGGTCGGTTTCGCCGTATTCGATGCTGAAGTTGGCGAAGCCGTCTGCGGTCAGCGGCATGCCGATGTTGGCAGACAAGGAGTACTGGTCGCCGTCACCTTCCTGGAACTGGCCGTACTTCGCTTCGAGCGAAATGCCCTCTGAGTCGTCACGGAGCATGAAGTTCATGACACCAGCAATGGCATCCGAGCCGTACTGCGCCGCAGCACCGTCACGCAGTACTTCGACGCGCTTGACGGCGATGGCCGGGATGGCCGAAATGTCCGGTCCCTGGGCACCATCCGATACACCGTTGCCGAGCCAGTAAATAACAGCAGCACGATGACGGCGTTTGCCGTTGATGAGAACGAGTGTGTGGTCAGGTGCCAGACCGCGCAGGTTTGCAGGACGAACGATCGTCGCTGCATCACTGATAGGCTGGGTGTTGACGTTATAAGACGGTACGACGTTGCGTACCAGGTTCGACAGGTCGGTATCACCCTGGTTGGCGAAATGATCTGCAGAAAGCACATCGACCGGCGCCGTGGAATCTTCCACTGAACGTGCTTTGGCACGTGTACCCGTCGCGATGACTTCTTCGATCGCATCATCCTGCGCTGACACCTGTTGCGGAAGTGCAACAGCCAGCGGCGCAACCAAGGTCAGCAATACCCCCTTGTAAATGCTGAGCTTACTTTTCAATTTCTTCTCCTATTAGAACTAAAATAAGTACTTTTTATGTGACTCGTCTGCGGTCAGGCCGTTCAATAGAAATGCCCAGGACCTACCGAATCACAAGCCCTCCACCTGCTGTTGTTAAATAACGACAGACGGGTAACGGTTATAACTATTCTATTTTGGCATAAGAAGGTCAAGCCCAGACGCTGTCAGGAACGCCTTTAACGCTGACTATTGCTACCAATCGAGCGCGTCAAGATCGTCCTGCGACGCCAGAAGCAGGCCTTTTTCGAGGAAATCCGTGACGTCTGTGGCCGTTGGGGAAGAATAGTACGCCCCCGTTCCGGAGCGCTGCGCTGAGACATTCAATTTGGCGCCAGCATCAATTCTGGCAACGGCTTGCGCGATTTTGCGGACGCCATCGCCATACAAGGCAAGAACGTTACTCAGGTAACTTTGTTGGTAGTCGGCCCGTTGGCGCGAGATGTCGACGATTGGCCCTGTGTCTATACCGTCATCAACAATGAAATGCAGCGTCGAACCGATTTCCCTCTCGCCATTGAACATCGCCCAAAAGGTAGCCATGACTCCTTTATAGTCCGGCAGGATGCCGGAGTGCAGATTCAGCACCCCGTGCAGCGGAACGGAGATAGCATCTGCATGCAGAATTCTCCGATAGCGAATCGACACGATCAGGTCCGGTCGCTCTGTCGACAACAGCTGCCAGGCCGTTGTCCGAATTGGGTTGCGACAGCTCGGCCGCGTGTTTTAACTGCGGTGCCGTGTCAGGTCGCGATGAGCAAGCGATCGAGCAGCACACGATCGATCTCAGCCAGGTGCCGCAGCGCCGGATGTATCTCTGCCGGCTCCTGCAGCGCTCCCGAATAGAAAGCCATGAAATCATGCTGCGGACACATGCCAATCAGCTGGTTCAGTGCAGTGACGCTGGCGACGTCTTTGTGGCCAAGCAGGACTATCTTCATGCGGGAATCTTGCCACTCAATTGGCATAAAAAAAAGGCCGTCCCCTTGCGGGAACGGCCTTTTCAGATTTAAAGCCTGGCGGTGTCCTACTCTCACATGGGGAGACCCCACACTACCATCGGCGCTGAGCGT
>CAVOQR010000010.1:582500-961048 GCA_963698425.1 uncultured Gammaproteobacteria bacterium
ATCGGTTATGCCGATGTAGTTGTGCAGCGACTTTGACATCTTCTGCACGCCATCCAGCCCTTCGAGCAGCGGCGTGGTCATAACAATCTGCGGCTCCTGGCCATAGTCCTGCTGCAACTGTCGCCCCACCAGCAGATTGAACTTCTGGTCCGTGCCGCCGAGCTCAACGTCGGCTTTCAGAGCCACTGAATCGTAGCCCTGCACCAGCGGGTAGAGAAACTCGTGTATCGATATGGGCTGACCGCCCTCATAGCGCTTCTTGAAGTCATCCCGCTCCAGCATGCGCGCGACCGTATGCCGGGCTGCCAGCTGGATCATCCCGGCTGAGCCCACCTCGGACATCCAGCTGGAATTGAACTCAACACGGGTCTTTTCCGCATCGAGGATCTTGAAGATCTGCTCTTCATAGGTCGCTGCGTTGGCCTTGATCTCCTCGGGCGTCAGCGGCGGGCGCGTCGCATTCTTGCCGGAAGGGTCGCCGATCATCCCCGTGAAATCGCCAATCAGGAACACGACGTCATGTCCGAGGTCCTGGAACTGTCGCATCTTGTTAATGAGCACGGTATGGCCGACATGCAGGTCCGGCGCTGTCGGATCGAAGCCCGCCTTCACAATCAGCGGCCTGCCCTTTTTCAGTTTTGCAGTGAGTCCATCCTCTGGCAAAACCTCATCCGTGCCGCGAATTAATTCGGCAATTTGTTGCTTGATATCCGTCATTTACTCACTGGCTTATGCGCCCAAAACAGGTGCGGAACTTTAGCACTTGGTGTAGCCGGTTAACACCATGACTTATAACAGCTTTTCTTTGACCTCCCAGTAGGCTCACGGTAGAGTAGCGGCTTACCGAGACACGGGGACGCAGACTTGAGTCGTCAAGCCAGCCCACTGCTACACGATTACAAACCGTCTGCAGCTGCAAAACCCAAAAAATCCAAAGCCTTGCAGTGGTTTGCCGTCGGCCTCGGCCTGCCTTTACTGGGTTTGGCACTGCTTTCCTCACTTGATTCCAGCGACACCACAGAGACTCCGGCGACCACAGTAGCGGAAGCCAGGGCGCCAGATGGCGAGCAGGTATCCATCGACGACATCGCAGTTGCCGCCAGCACGACACCCGAACTCGCGACGCCCGCGCCGCAACCCGAGCCGGAATTCGCCAACCTGGAGCTGAAGATTTCCAGGGGCGACACCATGGAAAAGCTGTTTCGAAAGCACGACCTCGACCTGGGGCATCTGGCACAAATTTCGCGCCTCGAGGAAGCTCGCAGCCGTTTTCGCAAACTGCAGGTAGGTGACGTCTTTGAGGTCATGCATGACGATGGACAGCTCATCAGCATGTATTCGGCCCTTGATCTGACCAGCGCCCTGCAAATTGAACGCGAGCAGGACGGCTTTGCGGCGACGATCATCGAGCGGCCCATCGAGAAGCGCAAGCGCATTGCTCACGGCACCATCCAGAGCTCATTGTTCCTCGCAGGCGCTGAAGCCGGGCTGTCAGACAAGGTCATCATGAACATTGCCGGCATCTTCGCCTGGGACGTCGATTTTGTCCTCGACATTCGCGAGGGCGACAGCTTCGTGGTGCAGTTTGAAGAAATCTGGCAGGAAGGCGAATACGTCACCGATGGCGAAATCATCGCCGCCGAGTTCAATAACAATGGCAGAACGATTCAGGCGATACGCTTCATCGACGACGATGAGCGCAGCGACTACTTCACGCCGGAAGGCGACAGCGTGCGCAAGGCCTTCATTCGTGCGCCGGTCGACTTCACGCGCATCAGCTCGAACTTCAACCCGAATCGCAGGCACCCGATACTGAATACGATTCGCGCACATCGCGGCGTTGACTACGCTGCCCCGCGGGGCACGCCTATCCAGGCATCCGGCGACGGCAAGGTCATCTTCCGCGGCGTGAAATCGGGATATGGCAATGTCGTCATTCTGCAGCACGGTGGCAACATCACCACCCTGTACGCTCACATGTCGAAGTTCGCAGCAAAGGCGCGTGTCGGCCAGCGCGTACGCCAGGGCCAGACGATCGGTTATGTCGGCGCGACCGGACTCGCCACGGCAAATCACCTGCACTACGAATACCGCATCAACGGAGTCCACCGCAATCCGCGCACGGTAGCCTTGCCCAAGGCGAGCCCGATAGACTCGAAGTACAGGGAACGCTTCCTGGCAACGGTTGAGCCGATCATGGAAGAGCTGGAGCAGTTCAAGCGGACCAAGCTTGCATCGGTCGCGTTCAGCGGCGAATAGCCGTGCCACAACGTTTTATAGGGCTCATGTCCGGCACCAGCATGGACGGCATCGACGCGGTGGTCGCCAGTTTCAACAACGGCTCGTTACAACTGCATCACGCGGCCAGCTACGACTACCCGACTGAACTGCGGCAGCAGCTTAAGACCGCCGCAAATACCCCTCTCGACCAGGACATCGATAATCTCGAAACACTGGACCGCCTGGCGGGCGAGTGCTTTCGGGATGCGGCGCTGCGTCTGCTTGAGGAATCGGGGACCGCTGCCAGCGAGGTAGCCGCGATTGGCAGCCATGGCCAGACCGTGCGTCACTGCCCCGATAGCGACGCACCATTCTCCTTACAGATCGGCAACGCGCAGGTCATTGCCGCCGGCACCGGCATAACCACGGTCGCCGATTTCCGCACGGCAGACATACAGGCCGGCGGTCAGGGAGCGCCACTGGTACCGCCGTTTCACCAGTGGCTGTTTGCTGATGATACCGAGGACCGGGTCGTGCTGAACGTCGGTGGTATCGCCAACATCACGGTGTTGCCGCGGCGCGGTGAGGTGACCGGCTTTGACACTGGCCCTGGCAACACGCTGATGGACAACTGGATTCAGCATATTGATGGCAGTCGCTTCGACGAGGCCGGCGCGCTGGCTGCCAGCGGCAGCAGCGACGCTGCCCTGTTGCAACGCCTGCTCTCGGACGCGTATTTCGCATTGCCCGCACCGAAGAGCACTGGCCTCGAGTACTTCAATTCCGAATGGCTCAGGCAATACGCGCTCGAAGGTATTGTCGCGGCCGACGTACAGTCGACACTGTGCGACCTTACGGTGAGCAGCGTCGCCGATGCGATCGAGCAATACGCCCCAGACACGACCGCGGTTTTTGTCTGCGGCGGCGGCGCCCACAACGCAGAAATCATGCGACGCCTGCGGCATCGGCTGAAGCCGATGACAGTCACATCGACAGCGCGGCATGGGCTTGATCCGGACTGGGTCGAGGCCGCCGCCTTCGCATGGCTTGCCAGCCGCACGCTGCATGGGCTTCCCGGCAACCTGCCGTCGGTCACCGGCGCCAGCGCCGCTGTTGTCCTCGGCACCGTCGTCGATCCGTGACATAGCGCCCGCAAGCCGCGTCGCGGATTGATATACTGCTCGGCCCGAAACCAAATGTGACCACCGTGGACGCACCGGCACTTCCGCCATCAGAGCTGTACATCAATCGTGATCTCAGCATGCTCGAGTTCAACAAGCGGGTGCTGGCCATGGCGGAAGATGAAAACGTGCCGCTGCTCGAGCGCTTGCGCTTCCTCTGCATCACCTGCACAAACCTGGACGAGTTTTTCGAAATTCGCGTTGCAGCACTCAAGCAACGGATGGAGATCGGCGCACTGGCGCAAGGGCCCGAGCAACTGCCGGCGCGGCAGGTATTCGAGACAATCTGCGAGCAGATGCACAACATCGTCGGCCGCCAGTACGACCTTCTGAATCGGGTGCTGTTTCCGCAGATGACCACGAATGGCGTGCATTTCGTGCAGAGCCACGAATGGAACAAGAAACAGCGCGTATGGCTGGAAGACTATTTCGAAAACCAGGTCGTACCGGTGCTCACGCCACTGACTTTTGATCCGTCGCGACCGTTTCCGCGCATTTTGAACAAGAGCCTTAACTTTATCGTGCCGCTGCATGGCAAGGACGCCTTCGGCAGGCGCCGCCATCGCGGCATGGTGCAGGCACCGCGCTCCCTGCCGCGCATCATCCAGCTGCCTGAACACCTCAGCAAGCCGGGCGAACATGCCTTCGTTTTCCTCTCATCGATTATCCGTGTGCACGTACAGAAGCTGTTTCCCGGCCTGCGCGTCGACGGTTGCTACCAGTTCCGCATAACTCGAAACAGCAACCTGTATGTGGACGATGAGGAAGTAAGCGACCTGGTGCGAGCGCTCGAAGGCCAGCTGGAAGCTACCCGTTACGGCGCGGCCGTGCGACTCGAGGTCAGTCACGAATGTCCGCAGGATTTGCGGCAGTTCCTGCTTGATCACTTCAGCCTGCAGGAAAAAGACATGTACCTCGTTGACGGGCCGGTGAATCTGAATCGCTTGTCGACAGTGTGCGATCTCGACGGCCACCCCGAGCTGTTGTACAAACCGTTCGCGCAGGGCCTGCCGGAAGAGCTGCAGGTGGAGGACAATATCTTCTCGCTGTTGTCGAGCAAGAACGTATTGCTGCACCACCCTTACCAGTCGTTCGCGCCGGTCATCGACTTTATCGGCACTGCTGCGGCGGATGCGGATGTTCTGGCCATCAAGCTGACGCTATACCGCACCGGCGCGAATTCACCCATTGTCGATCACCTGGTGACGGCTGCGCGTGCTGGCAAGGAAGTGACCGTCATTATCGAGCTGATGGCGCGCTTCGACGAAGCCGCTAATATCTCCCTGGCGAACCGGCTGCAGGAAGCTGGTGCGCATGTTGTTTACGGGCTTGTCGGTTATAAAACCCATGCCAAGATGACTCTTGTCGTGCGCCGCGAAGGCGACAAGCTGCGGCGCTACATGCACCTGGGAACCGGCAACTATCACCACAGCACGACACGTGTTTACACCGACTACGGTTACATGAGCAGTAGCCAGTTGCTCGGAGAAGACGTTCACAAGATTTTCATGCAGCTGACCAGCCTGACTGAAGCCAAGGACCTCAACCGGATGATGGCGGCGCCCTTTAATCTGTATGACTCGCTGCTCGAGAAAATCGCGCGCGAAGCCGAGAATGCCAGCAACGGCAAAGACGCTCGCATCATTGCCAAGATCAACTCCCTGAACGAGCCCGGCGTCACCAACGCCCTGTATGCCGCGTCCCAGGCAGGTGTGCAGATCGATCTGATCGTGCGCGGCATCTGCTCGCTGCGCCCCGGTGTGCCCGGTTTGTCGGAAAATATTCGTGTGCGCTCAATTGTCGGGCGCTTTCTGGAACATTCGCGCGTCTACTACTTCCTCAATGACGGCAGCGAAGAATTCTACTGCTCCAGCGCCGACTGGATGGAACGCAACCTGTTGCGGCGCAACGAATCATGCTTCGAGATTCGTCAGCGCCAGATGAAAGACCAGATCCGCCACGACCTGGACCTGTTCCTGGCCGATAACTGTGATGCCTGGGAGTTGCGCGGCGACGGCTCGTACGAACGATGCGTGCCGAACGATGCGGAACCGGTGTCCGCGCAGACTATCTTCCTGGAAACGCTTTGCAGTCCCGTTGAGCTGGTCTAGCTGGGGTTGAATGCCAGCTTGTAGCCGATCCGCTTCAGGTAGCCCTGTTCTCGCTCAAGGTCTGCGATAGCCAGCGGATTCTGCTGTATCCATTCGGCAGCGAACTGCAGCGACAATGACTTCGGCCCGACCGCGATGGTGACATCGGGTAGTGCCGTATTGCCGCGGTTGCGGCACAACAGAACCGACAGGCGCAGCAACATGGCCATGCGTAGCGCTTTCTCTTTCCAGCTGT
Organism: uncultured Gammaproteobacteria bacterium; assembly: GCA_963698425.1. GTDB lineage: Bacteria > Pseudomonadota > Gammaproteobacteria > Steroidobacterales > Woeseiaceae > UBA1847. The sequence goes on from CAVOQR010000010.1 coordinate 588,248, forward strand.
CCGGCAGCGCTTTGCTATTGCGCCGACTCAGGTCGTGTCGCTGACTGGCGATGAGGAATGCCAGCAGACGCTGTTCAGCCCTGGGGAAACCCGGCATGTCAGCATTCTCGGCAATATACGCACCGTGCCGCTGGTAACCGTCATGCGAAATATCCAGCCCGATTTCGTGCAGCCGCGCCGCCCATAACAACGCCTGCTGCGACAACGCGGTTTCAAATTCCCACGCTGGCGCACATTGCCTGAACAGCATCTCGACCGTCGCCTGCACCCGGTCCGCCTGCGACTCGTCGACCTGGTAACGGGTTGCCATCGCAGCGACCGTGCGCTCGCGGGCATCCTCATGGTGCAGTCGCCCGAGCAGGTCGTACAACAGGCCTTCGCGCAGTGCGCCATCCGATGTGCGCAGTCGCTCTATGCGCAGCACCCTTAACAGTTCAGCGAGGATTGCGAGTCCGCCCGGCCACACCTGCGAGCGAGATGTGGACAGTGCCGGCAGCGAGATCTGCTCGACGTTATCGTATTCAAGGACATGCTCAATGAGCTGTTCGACCGCAGCCAGTGTCAGATCGTGCGAGTCGATGACGCCGAGATCGTGGGCCACCCGCTCTGTCGACAGAATGGTGCCGGACGTGCCAATCGCTTCCACGCCGTCGGCGCCGCGAAAGAATGCCTTGACCGGACGCAGCTCCAGCTGCGCGGCGGTGCGCGCCTTCCTGAAACCGTCACGGCTGATCTTGCCGCCCGGGAAAAAGCGCTCCGTCATCGAGACGCAACCCATGTGCAGGCTTTCGAGAGCCTTCGGCCTGGTGCCCTGCCCCAGGATCAATTCGGTACTGCCACCGCCAATGTCGAGCACCAGGCGCATACCGTCGTACGGCGGCATGCTGTGCGTTACACCGTTATAGATCAGCCGGGCTTCTTCGATACCGGAGATGACCTCAATCGGGTGACCGAGCGCCGCTTCGGCCTCGGCCATGAAGGTGGAGTCTTCGCGTGCGCGGCGGATGGTGCTGGTGCCGGCAGCGCGTACACGCCCGGCATGCACATCGCGCAGCAACTGTCCGAATCGTGACAGGCAGTCGAGCGCACGGGCGCGCGCATCAGGTGCAATGTCGCCGCTCTTCGACAGGCCTGCCGCGAGCCGCACTGTTTCTTTGTGGCGATCGATAACCGCGAGCTGCCCGTGGCGCAGCTCGCCAATGATCATGTGAAAACTGTTGGAGCCGAGGTCAACGGCGCCAATGACTTCAGACGGTGAAGGACTGTCCACAGCCGCAGGTCGTCGTCGCATTCGGGTTGCGAATAATGAACTGCGCGCCCTGCAGATCTTCCTTGTAGTCGATCTCTGCACCCATCAGATACTGTACGCTCATCGGATCAACGAGCAGGGTGACCCCCTGGTTCATCACGCTGGCATCGCCATCTTCTACGTCCTCATCAAAGGTGAAGCCGTACTGGAAGCCGGAACAACCGCCGCCGGAGATGAATACGCGCAGCTTCAGGTTGGGATTTTCTTCTTCCCTGATCAGCTCACTGACCTTGCTGGCCGCCGCATCCGTAAACACGATCGGTGGAGGTGGTGGTGCCTTTGCTACTACCTGGGGTTCCATAATTTGATTCCGCTTGTCTCGCTTCAGGATTCTGCAGCAACAGCCGCAGATTCATCGATTCGCGTCGTCTGTTCCAGCAGCGGTACCTGTCCGTCGGGCTGGTGAACGAGCTTGCCATTGATCTCTGCGCCAATCGCCATTTCGATCAGATTGTAATACACATTGCCAATGACACGCGCGGTCGGCCCAAGTTCCACACGCTGACTCGCGCATACGTCGCCGCGCACGATGCCGTGCAGGACCACGTATGGCACCGTCACACCGCCGTCAACATTGCCATCCTCGCTGACCGAAAGCGCCGCTTCGCTCTCCGGATCGGCTGTCACATTGCCGTTGACCACACCGTCGACATGGCATCCGCCGGTGAAATGGATATCGCCGCTTACCTTGGTATTGCTGCCAACCAGCGTTTCCACGACCGTGTGCCTGCGTTGTTTTTTCCCGAACATCAAGTATCTCCGCTAGCCCTGGCCCGCAGCCCAGGTATAAGTTTCTTCTATGCTGTCGATCGACCGGGTACTGGACTCTACCGCAACAACCACCTGCAGTGGCGTAAATCCGTCCGGCAGCACAAGAAGCCGATCAAAATCCTGAAAATAGCGGAAGGAGAACTTCCAGGTCCTTTCCGCCCCCTCTGGCAAGAGCTCCGTTATCGCGTAGCTCTTGGCGACACCGTCCAACTCACCGTCAATCGTCACTTTTACGTTACCGGACACCTTGCGATCGTGCTTCATCGCCTGCACCAGCACCAGGCGAAGATTGTATTCACGCTCAGACGCCATGCGTGTCAGCTGCAGATCCTGCACCCGCAGGCCGGACTGGCCATCGGACGGCGACACAATGCCGCGATAGAAGGCGATCGCATCCGTCTGCTCCTGGATCTTCTGTTCGAGGTTCGACAGGTTAGCCTCAACCTGTTTGTAGGCCTCGCGATCGATATCGCGATGCGTTTCGAGCACCGCAATCTGGTCCTTGAGCGCCTCAATCTCGTCGTTCAGGTCATCGATATGCTCTTCATAGACCGCGCGCTCTTTGGCAGCATCGACAAGATTGTAGGCCGCCTGGATACGACCAAACTCGAACACCAGGTAGCCGCACACAGCAATAAACAAGGCAATGCCGACGACCTTCGCCAGGCCCTGCCCTTTGCCGTGTTGCTGTAACGGTGATCTCCTGGCCACTTTGGTCTTCGCCGCAAAAGAAAGACGTTATGTTACGCGGTGGCCTGTACAAACAGAAGTGCGGCACGTCACGTTATGACAATCTGCTCCGCGTTTGCGCGTGCAATATCCTTCTCGAAGACGGTGCGCCAGCGGTGCGGCCACCAGCGCGGCTGCGGCGGCAGCCCGGAGGGATAAATTACCGGCCCCAGCTCGTACAGTGCACGGGCGTAGACACGACGTTTGAAGTAGATGACCTCGTTTACAGGCCGCCAGAATTTGACCCAGCGAATGCGGTCGAATTCGGCCTTGTCACCCTGATCGAAGCGCACTTTTTCAGGGGTCGACAACAAGCGCAGCATGAACCAGCGCTGTTTCTGGCCAATACACAGCGGCTCGCTGTGACGGCGTACGAATTTGTCCGGCAGACGGTAGCGAATCCAGTCATCAGTCACCGCCAGCAGCTCCACATCGCCAGGCTCCAGCCCGACCTCTTCGTGGAGCTCCCTGTACATCGCGGCTTCGGGGTCTTCGCCGACAGCGATTCCACCCTGCGGGAACTGCCAGCCTTTGCGGCCGACGCGGCCACCCAACATAAGACGTCCATCGTCATTTGACACGATGATGCCTACGTTGGCGCGGTATCCCTCACCGTCTATCCAATCGTCGCTCATGGCAAACGTTACTTAAAAACCTGATTGCGGCTAATTTTACACCATTCAGACGTGCTGTCGTGCTTGTGGTGCACGGTTTCATTAATTAGCCTGTGCGACCACGCATTGATCCAGGAACTCAACTTGTCCCGCGCTCGAACCATTACGTTGTTCGCCGTATTGCTGCTGCTCGTCATCATCTCCATGTTGACGGCACTGGCGTCGGGGAGTGCCGGGATCGGCGCTCTGGACAGCCTCAAGGCGTTGTCTGGAAATGCCCCTGACACAGTGTCCGCACTGGTGCTTGACCTGCGTTTGCCGCGCGCACTGACAGCGTTCGCGGTCGGTGGATTGCTGGCCGTTGCCGGAGTGCTAATGCAGGTGCTGTTGCGCAACCCCCTGGCAGAGCCTTACATCCTCGGTACCTCCGGGGGTGCGGCGGTCGCCGCGTTGCTGGCCATGCTGGCGGGATTTTCCAGTTACCTGGTCGACCTGTCCGCGTTCGGTGGCGCAATGGCAGCAACGCTGCTGGTGTTCTCGATCGCCCACGGCACGGGCAGCTGGACACCGACGCGACTGCTGCTGACCGGCGTAGTGCTCGCCGCCGGTTTCAGCGCGATCACGACGCTGTTGCTGGCCTTGTCGCCGGACCAGAACCTGCGCGGCATGTTGTTCTGGCTGATGGGCGATCTCAGTTTTTCCTATGAGCCGACGCGCGTTCTGCTGTTGCTGCTCCTGCTGGTGATTACCGGCCTGATGTTCGCGCGGCACCTCAACGTGCTGGCGCGCGGTGAACTGCAGGCCGCCATCGTCGGCCTGCCCGTGGTGAGTTTTCGTTACCTGATATTTACGGCATCTGCGCTTGCGACTTCGTTCGCCGTTACGACGGTTGGTGTCATCGGTTTCATCGGCCTGGTCGTGCCACACCTGGTCAGGCTGGTCGCCGGCAGCGATCACCGCATTGTGTTGCCCGCGTCAGCGTTGCTGGGCGGTTCGCTGCTGCTGATTGCCGACACCCTCGCACGCACAATACTGGCACCACGCCAATTGCCGGTCGGCGCGCTGACCGCCGCCATCGGCGTGCCGCTGTTCCTGTTGCTGATCAGCCGCAGCCAGGGATACCGCAATCAATAATAGGAGCGTCGTGCCGCCAGTTTGACGGCGTCCTCGGCGTGCCAGCCTGCCAGCCCGACATTGCGGCCGCTGAGTCCCGCGACCGTGTCGCTCGACAAGCCGCCTTCTGCCACCAGCCATTCGACAAAGCGCTGCGCGTTGTCTGCATATCGCGCATGTCGGGCGACGCCGGCCGCTTCGACTTCGAAGAAGGCGTCCGCCGGGATTGATTTCAGCAAGCTGCTGTCGCTATTGCTCGCAACATACCGCTGCAGTGCGGACTCTGATGCGATGCCGACCGCACAGGTGCCGGCGTCTATGGCGGCAAGCAGCTTTTCTTCGCTGGCGAACGGGGCAAGCGCGAGGTTATTCAACCATCCCTGCACAAGCCGCTCTGCCGGGCGAGTTTCCATCGTGGCGATGAGCATCGCAATCAGGCTGCGGTTGACGGCGAGTGTTGACGACGACAGACAAAGCTCGCCCTCTAAGAGCGGCGCTGCGAGATCGGCGTAGCTGTCAACAACGACGTCGGAAGGCGTGCTCTGGTTGCGGACAATCGCAGCGACGTCGACGCCGAAGCCGAACCAGACGCTGTCGGGGTCTCGCAGATTCGGCGGCAGTGCCTGTAATGCGTCGGACTGCAACGCGCGCAGGCCACCCTCCTCGGCGGCTCGCCAGGCACCGCCAACATGCGGTGACAACAGCACATCGGCCGTCGGCGACCCGTTGTTCGCGATCACGGCCGCAACGATAAGGTCCGCATCGCCATGTTTCAGAGTGACTTTCACCCCGGTTGCAGCGGTAAACTGCCGCGCCAGCGCGTCGACGCGTTGCGTATCCGCGAGGCCGGAATAGACGGTTACCGTCTCGGTGGCCACCTCCGGTGCGCTATCGCCACAGGCACACAGCGCAGACACCAGCAACATGCTGCACCACAGCCTCACTCGTCGTCCTCCGTTGCGATTCGATTGCGCCCTTCTGACTTGGCGCGATACAGGGCGACATCTGCCCGCGCCAGCAGCGAGTCGCCAACGGTCTTCAGGTCATTCGAATTCGGCAGGGGTTGGGCCGAGGCGATGCCGATCGATACCGTGATTGTCACAGCTTCGCCGTTTGGCATTTGTACCGGCTCGGCGGCAACAGCGGTGCGAATACGTTCTGCCAGCAGGCGTGCCGCCGCAACGCTTGTTGTCGGCATCAACACGACAAATTCTTCCCCGCCGAAGCGCGCCGCAACGTCACTCGCGCGCACCTGCGCCTCGATGCGTTGCGCAAACTCACGCAGCACCGCATCACCCGCCGCATGGCCCCAGGTGTCGTTGACCCTTTTGAAGTGATCGATATCGAGCATCAGGCAGACAAGCTGGGAGCGGTCGCGGCGCGCCCGCGCCAGTTCCTCGTTCATGCGCACGGCGAGGTAACGACGATTGTTCCAGCCCGTCAATACGTCGGTGAATCCCGAGCGCAGCAGTCGCGCCCGGTTTACCACGTTCTCAACGCAATACGATGCAATGATGCCGAGGTGCGCCAGAAAGTCGCTGGCGTGCTCACGTGTATAGCGCATGCGATCCTGGCTGCCCAGGTTGATACTGCCAATCAGCTTGCCGCGATGTCGCAACGGGATCATCGCGATACTCTCGATCCCCTCGGCATCGGCAAACAACAACTGGTGATCGCAGGCAGCGAATGCGCCCAGCCACGGCTCGTGCAGCGCCACGTACTGGGGTGCCACACCGGACAGGGACTCCTTGATCAGCAGCCCCGGGAAACTCTCGGCCGGTGTGCCGGCGGCAAGCAACAGGTGCCGCACATCATGATCCGGATCGCAGAACACGAGGCTGACCTGGTGCAGGCCATAGCTGACGCGCAGCCCATCGATCAGCTCGTGAAACAGTGATTGCAGGTCTTCGGCTTCCAGCAGGCGCAGCTCTCGCTGCTGCGAACGGCGCATTTTCGCGTCGTTGCGAGCCACCTCTGCAGTGAGTTCGTCGAGTTGTCTCTGCACGGCGTCAAGCCGTGACGCCAGCTCTTCTTGTGCAATCACCGGAACGGGATCCATCGCCAGAATGTGCACCCCTTTTACCAGAAACTGGCAGGCGCGTCGTTCTGCTACGCCACGGTTTCGCTCATTCGCCGCGCAGGGCGAAATAGTCGCGCCCTTTTTGCATCAATTCGACGAATTCCGCCTCGTTTCCGTCAGCTACCGTTTCCCGTATCCGCCGCGCTGCGTCACACAGCGCATCGAGCGGCCCAAGCCCGAACTTGTTGAGATTCTGGATTTCGAAATAGAGGTGCGGGTTGTCCCGGGCCACGGCTTCCGACACCAGCAGCTGTGAGTCGAACGTCGTCGACGACATCTTCGCGAGTTCCGGAGCCGCCTCGCCACTTTCCGCGAGCGCGGTGAAAAACGCGATATTGAGTGCGTGCGACAGCCCCAGCACGTACGCGATCAGGCGATCATGGTCCTCGAGGCTCATGTCCAGCTGCTCCACCATGGTTGCCTCGAACAGCTCCTTGGCTGCTGCCGTTGCCTCGGGGGACCCAACGTCGCAGAAAATAAGGTGCCGCCCGGATAACAGCCGCGTGTCAGGACCAAACATCGGGTGCAACGACGTCACCAGGCAGCCAGCGTCACACAGCTCCTGCAGCCCGTCTATCAGGGGCGTTTTCAGCGAGCCGATATCAAACACCAGGCCCTGCGGCTTGAGCACTGCGAGCTGCGCCAGAATCCGGCCCGAGACCGCCAGCGGTGCGGCAACCACGATGACGTCGTAGTCGACGCCGGCATCCGTCCAGTTATTAAAGCGTCCTGGTCCATCTTCGACGGTGCGATCCGCAATCGTCGTGGCAAAGCCCTGTGATGCAAAAAACTCGACGAACCAGCCGCCCATCTTGCCGCCGCCGCCGATGATCAGGGCGCTGCGGCCATCGCCTTTGCCTTCTGCAATTACCCGATCGCGCTCCTGGCTCGTCAGCGAGGTCTTGATCAGCTGCTGTAACAGGGACTCTATAACATCGGGATCTACGCCCAGCTGCTGCGCCTGCTCCCGGCCCATGTCGAGGACATCCTTCTCGCGGGCATAATCGCGGGTCGAGCGGCCACTGCTCTGCTTACTCTTGCCGATATCGGCAACAATGCGTTGCCTGTCGGCAATCAGCTCTACGAGTCGTCGATCGATAGCTGACAACTGCTTGCGTAATTCTTCGAGTGTCATGCGAGTGCTTCGCCAGGCGGATACTTGAGGCCCCCTGTTTTACAGAGACGCCTTACGCGTCGCAAGCGATTTTGGAACCTGTTATGCGCGCTGCATTCGTGCGAATATCGTCCGTCCGAGCAACAGGGGACCCCGAAACAATGAAGACGCGCGCAGCTGTCGCCTGGGAAGCAGGCAAACCACTCGAAATCGAAATGCTGGATCTCGAAGGCCCGAAGGCCGGCGAGGTACTCCTCAGAAACGTCGCCAGCGGCGTCTGCCATACCGACGCGTTTACGCTGTCGGGCGAAGATCCGGAAGGCATCTTTCCGGCGGTATTGGGCCATGAAGGCGGCTCAATCGTCGAGGAAATCGGCACAGGAGTGACCTCTGTCGCCGTGGGCGATCACGTCATACCGCTGTACACACCGGAATGCGGTGAGTGCAATTTCTGCACCTCCGGCAAGACCAACCTGTGCCAGGCTATCCGCGTCACGCAGGGCCAGGGCCTGATGCCCGACGGCACCTCGAGATTTTCGCTGCATGGCAAACCCGTCTTCCATTACATGGGCACGTCGACGTTCAGCGAGTACACCGTGTTGCCCGAAATTTCAGTCGCGAAAATCAGCAAAGAGGCACCGCTGGAGAAAGTCTGTTTGCTCGGCTGTGGCATTACGACCGGCATCGGCGCCGTACTCAATACGGCCAGGGTCGAGCCCGGTGCTTCAGTCGCCGTGTTTGGTCTCGGCGGCGTCGGACTCAGTGCGATCCAGGGTGCAGTGATGGCGAAGGCGGGCCGCATCCTTGCGATTGATGTCAACCCGGACAAGTTCGAACTGGCCAGGCAATTCGGTGCTACCGACTGCGTCAATCCAAACGACCACGACGCACCCATTCAGGAGGTTATCGTTGAGATGACCGGTGGCGGCGTTGACTATTCGTTCGAGTGCGTTGGCAACACGGGCCTGATGCGTTCCGCGCTGGAGTGCTGCCACAAAGGCTGGGGCGAGTCGGTTATCGTCGGCGTCGCAGGCGCCGGGCAGGAAATTTCAACACGACCGTTCCAGCTGGTTACGGGTCGCGTCTGGCGTGGCACCGCATTCGGCGGTTGCAAGGGTCGCTCGCAGTTGCCCGGCATGGTCGACCAGTACATGCATGGCGACATCAAGATCGATGAGTTCATCACCTATACAATGCCGCTGGAAGACATCAATCGGGCGTTCGACCTGATGCATGAAGGCAAGTCCATTCGTTCCGTTATTCACTTCCAGACCTGACACAAGGGAATGACTCGCGTTGCCATAGCCACGAGCTCCGCGCTTGCCGCTGAAGCCGGACGCCGCGTCGCCGAGGCAGGCGGCAACGCAGTCGATGCTGCAATCGCCGCGGCGCTGGTCACCGTCAATACGGAACCGGGCGTGTGCGCGCTGGCGGGTGGCGCCTATGTCACCGTGTGGGCACCGGATCGCCCACCCGTAACCATTGATGGCAACCACTCATTCCCCGGGCGCGGCCTGCAATCCGAACAGCTCGGCAAGGGTGCGGTTAACGTCACCATGGAATACGGTGTCGGCATAAGCACCCTGGTCGGTGTTGGCTCGGTCGCCATACCCGGTGCACTCGCCGCATTCGAACGAGCCTGGCAGGACTTCGGTCGCATGCCATGGCGAGACTTGCTTGATCCCGCGATCGAGGCGACGCGCAACGGTTTTCCGCTGTCGAGTTCCTGCCGCTACTACCTCAACTACTCCGGCGACCTTATCTTTGGCCGCTCCGACGACGGCTACCGCGCGCTGCATAAAGCCGACGGTTCGCTGCACGACGCTGGAACCGCCACTTCGGTACCCCACCTCGCGGACAGCCTGCAGGCAATTGCAGACGAAGGTGCGGCACTTTTTTACCAGGGGGAGCTGGGGCAAAGAATTGCCGATCACGTGAGAGCCGGCGAAGGTGCACTGACCCGCCAGGACCTGGCCACGTTCGAAGCCATCGTCCGGCCTGCGATGATCTCTGAGGTTGGCGGCTGGCAAATAGCGACCAATCCACCGCCGGCAGTCGGCGGCTCAGTGCTGACCGCGATGCTGATCGCCTGCGCCGACTTGCCGGCAAAACGATGGGACCGGGCGTCGCTCGAGCGGCTGGTGAGGACCTACCATGCCTGCCTTGACTACCGGCGCGATGAACTGGACCTTGCCGACGATATTGCCGCACCGGTTGCCCGGCTGCTGGACGCCGCCGGCAGTGGGCAGCTGCTGAGCAAATGGAGTTCTTCCTCGACGGTGCACACCTCGGCTGTCGATGACGACGGCATCGGTTGCGCCATCACCGCCTCTGCGGGCTACGGCTCCGGGGAAATGCCTGCCGCTACCGGCCTCTGGCTGAACAACGGCCTCGGAGAGATAGAGCTCAATCGTCGCGGCCTCGTCGGTGGCGAACCGGGCCAGCGGCTGCCGTCCAACATGGCGCCAAGCGTGGCGCGCAGACTGGGGCATGTATTGGCGATCGGTTCACCCGGCGCCGATCGCATCACCAGCGCCTTGCACCAGACGCTCGTCAACCTGATCGAATTTGGCATGACGCTCGAAGACGCGATCGCACACCCGCGGCTGCATGTCGATACAACGGGCGACGTCGACACTCTGGCCGCCGAGCCGGGCCTCGACCTGCCACCGACAGAGATGCCGGTTCGCAAGTTCGATACGCTCAATATGTACTTCGGCGGTGTCGGTGCAGCGCTTTGCCATCGTGAGGATGGCTTTGAAGTCGCATCAGATCCCCGCCGTGAAGGTGGTGTCAGCATCAGTGGCAGCGACGAATAAACATCACTTGCTGTCGCTGCTGGCGCTGCTGGGCTGCGTTGCGCCCGCGGCCGCCCAGCTGGTGCTCACTGAAGGCACCAATCTAAGCGTCGACGTAGCGCCGGACGGACGCATCGCCACAGACTTGCTTGGCGGCATCTGGATAGTGCCCATGAACGGTGGCCCCGCGGAGCCACTCGCCAAGGGCCTGCTGCCCGCAGCACGTCCGCGCTGGTCACCGGGAGGAGATGCAATCGTCTACCAGGCCCGTACTGGCAGTCAGCAGCAATTGTGGCGCTACGATTTCGCGACCAATGCGTCCGTCAACATCAGCGCCGGCAATTACTTTGATCAACACCCGGACTGGCATCCGGACGGCTCGCGTGTGGTGTACTCGTCGGAACGCCGCGACACAGGCTTCGACATCTGGGAAACGGACCTGCAAACCGGCCTGAGCTGGCGCCTGACCAACCTGCCCGGAGACGAAACCGAGCCGGCCTGGTCGGCTGATGGTGAAGACCTGCTGTTCGTCTACGCGCACGACGAACAATGGTCGCTGCTATTGCGGCGGCGCGGCAGACCGGACCAGGTCCTGGTCACGTCAGCAACGCGCCTTTCGGCGCCATCGTGGCGTCCTGACGGCAGCCTTGTAACCTACTTGCGGCACGCCGACGGTTTGCAGGTCGAAATGGTCATCCTGTCAGAACCGTTGTTAATCCGACCGTTGATCAGTGACGAAGATTTCTTTGATACGCCGCTGACGTGGCACGGTCGACAACAGATGCTGTACGCAGCGAACGGTGTGATTCGCAAGCGAGAATTCAATTCCTGGACATCGCGAACGGTGCCGTTCCGTGCCATCGTCAACGAGGCACTGAGCGCCACTCCGCAGTCGGTCAAGAAGCGCCCGCTGCCACTCATCGATGCGCCAGCCGGCCGCCTTGTGATTCGTGCCGAGCGGCTGCTGGACGGCACCGGGGGTAACTACCGGCGCGGTCTCGATATCGTTATCGACGACGGCGTCATCAGCGCGGTTGCTGCACAAAAAGATCACGGCAACGACATCGTCATCGACATGGGTAACCTGACTATTCTCCCCGGCCTGATCGACATATATGCGGACTTGCCGCTCGACGTTGACGAGTCGCTCGGGCCGCTGCTGCTGTCTTTTGGTATCACGACGGTCGTCGCTGATCACGAACAGGCCGAGCAACTGAATCGCACCTGGTCTGGCAAGACCATGCCGGGCCCGCGCGTACTGCGTGCACAGGATATCGCGGCTGCCGACGGCGAGGCAGAGCCCTGGCTGGTGACGGTCAGTGGCGACCTGGACTCCGCTGTCGCCAGCCGTCAGCTCGTCAGTGACTGGCAAAGCCGCGGCATTCCGGTGCTGGCCGAAAGCTGGCAGGTTGGCGTCGGCTCGGGCGCAAATCTCATGTTAGGCGGCGCGTCGATGCCCGCCTCACCGCAGGGAATTCGCTACCAGGATTCCATGCTTGCGACCGGCGCCGGATCAGTAACGCTGGTGTCGGGTCTCGCCGACGCGCATACGCCGGGGCTGCAATCGTTGCTGCAGTCGAGACAGGTGCCACTGCTCGGGGACCACGCGGACGGCATCGCGTCGCTTTGCCGAAAGCCCGCATCTGCCCACCGGCACTACCTCGGTCGTGACTGGCAGCAAACCGAACGGACTGCCACCGGGTGTTGCCCTGCATGCTGAGCTGCGCGCGCTGCAGGCGGCAGGGCTCGACACAGAACATGTGCTGCGCGCCGCGAGCAGCAACGCGGCGGCCGCGTTGTCCCTCAACCTGAAGCTCGGGCGACTTGCCGCCGGCGCGCACGCTGACCTCATTCTGGTCGATGGCGACCCGCTGCAGAGCGTTGCCGACACGCTCAAGGTTGTGGCCGTGGTGAGAAACGGTCGTTTCTACAGCGTCGCAGGGCTGCTCGACAAAGCCACAGCCGCACGCATGCGCTAAAACTGTCGGATTATTTGACAAAATGTGTCGATATGGCGCTCACCGCACCGGTCTCGACGGCATATTCCCATATTTTTCAACGATTAAAACTAAAGTGTTGTTGTTGTGCGTCAAAGCGCGACAGCGCTGTCGTCGGTTTCTTTTACAAGACTGAGTCTAAATGGGCCCGGGACACCCGGTCCTTGCGCAAAATCCCTGCTATGACCGGGCAGCATCCCTCATTGGCACAGGTCTTGCTTTATAAACTCTGCCCAAGCGAAGTGCGATTGCGTTTGGCAGTGCATAAGAACCAGATACAGGATCTAGACGCCAGAAGAATAATAACAACAACAAGAAAATCGAAATCCATAATAATTAGAAATTAATCTGTTTCCAGCTACTGAATCTGCAATCGCCTCTTTTGAAAAAAAGAGAAACTGGCCCCGCCGCTAACGCCGCGGGGCTTTTTATTTGCGGTAGCATAAGGCGATGGAGGCACAATCATGACCAAGACAACCCTGCTCGCTATCGCATCACTTCTGACCCTCGGCTGTTCCAGCGATACGCCCGACCCGGCGCCAACCACGCCTGCAGCAGAGTCCGCGCCGGCAGTTTCAATCTATGCGGCAGCGGTGGCCGCGGACACCCGACTTGAGGGCGACTATGCACGCGATGCCGGCAGACAGCCTGCCGCTGTGCTGGAGTTCTTTGGTATCGAGGCGGGCGCTACCGTATTCGACATGTTCGCGGGCGGCGGCTATTACACGGAATTGCTGGCGAACGTCGTCGGCGCAGCAGGACATGTTGATTCGCATTCGAACAAACCGTACATGAATTACGTCGGCGAAGAATTTGCCATGCGGCACGACAACGGTCGCCTGCCCAATGTCAGCGTTATCATGGCGGAGAACAATGAACTCGAGCTCGAGGCAGACAAGTACGATGCCATGCTGGTGGTGCTTTCCTACCACGATATTTACCATGTCGACGAAGACAGTGGCTGGTACAGAATCGACGGTGAGCAGCTGCGTGCCGAGTGGCTGAAGGGCCTTAAGCCTGGCGGTGTCATTGGCATCGTTGACCATGTTGCTGCCGCCGGCGCGCCGGCCGAAACCGGCGAGACGCTGCACCGAATTGACCCACAACGGGTTATCGCAGAAATGACAGCCGCCGGCTTCGAGTTTGACGGCGACAGCGACATCCTGCGCAATGCCAGCGACGATCATTCGCTGAGCGTGTTTGCGCCCGACGTTCGTGGCAATACTGATCGCTTCGTCCTGCGCTTCGTGAAGCCTGCGGACTAAGCTGCTTGTTCAAGGCAATACGCATTGCAATTCTGCTGCTTGTGCTGGTCTTCGTCGGCATGGGCACATGGCTGAGCGCGGCAAGAAGCACGGACTGGAATAACAGCCTGTATGTGAAGGTCTATCCGATCAATGGCGACGGCAGTGACGCCTCGGCGAAACATATTGAACGCCTCAAACTCAGTCATTTCGAGCCCATCGAGACTTTTCTGCAGCGCGAGGTCGAACGTCACGGCCAGTCAGTCGATCGGCCCGTTCGGGTGCAGCTCGGCACAGTCATACAGGAACAGCCACCGACAATTGCCGCGGATGCAAACGTGCTGGACGTAATGTTGTGGTCACTGAAGTTGCGCTGGTGGGCCGACGATATGGGCGACGCCCAGGACGACATCGAGCCTGACGTACGCATCTTCGTGCGCTTTCACGAACCGGTCGCGACCATTCGGCTGGAAAATTCGGTCGGTTTGCAAAAGGGCATGGTCGGCATCGTGAACGGCTATGCGGGAGCACAGCATCGCGGCATTACCAACGTGATTATCGCGCATGAGTTCCTGCACACCCTCGGTGCGACCGACAAGTACGACCCGTCGTATGGCCACCCCACTGTCCCGGACGGCCTCGCCGAACCTGATCGCAAACCGCTGTTTCCACAACGCTTCGCCGAACTCATGGGCGGGCGAATTGCGCTCGCGGAGGATGACAGCGTGATTCCGAAGAGCCTCAAGTACGTGCGCATCGGCGAACTCACCGCCCGCGAAATAAAGCTCGCCAGGTAGCATGGGCGGCGATATTCAGCAGCTCATTGCGGCGCGTGATCTGCGCGTCAGCGTTCCCGGACGGGTGCTCGTGGATAAGCTGAATTTCGCGGCGACCGGCGGCGAGTTCATCGCCATTCTCGGCCAGAACGGCTGCGGAAAGTCACTGACAATGATGACGCTTGCCGGCTTGCGCCCGGCTGATGCGGGGGTCGTCAGCCTCAAGAATTCGCCACTGTCGTCAATGCCGCGCCAGGTTATAGCAAGAATGCTGGCGCTGCTGCCGCAGCACAGCGACGACATGTTCCCTGCCAGCGTAATGGATACCGTCATGACCGGGCGCCACCCGCACATCGGGCGCTTCAGCTGGGAATCCGCTGACGACATTGCCATTGCCACAGCGGCGCTGCAGAGAACCGGTATCGACGAGCTGGCGGAGCGGGACGTCATGACCCTGTCGGGTGGCGAGAGACGCCGCCTGGCCATTGCGCAGGTCCTGACGCAGCAGCCCGAGGTATTTCTGCTGGATGAGCCCACCAATCATCTCGATCCACAGCACCAGATCGATGCGCTGGAAATTTTCAGGAGCAAAGCGGACAACGGTGCGGTCATCATCGCCAGCCTGCACGATGCCAACATGGCCGCACGCTACGCTGATCGCTGCCTGCTGCTGTACGGTGACGGTCACTGGGACCTCGGTGACAGCAACGATATTCTCGATGCGACACGTCTCACCCGGCTTTATGAAACGCCGATCGAGGCGGTTCCGTGGCGCGCCGGCATGCTGTTTGTGGCCAGCGGGTCGAACGCTCAGTCGACGTAGCCCGCCAGCAATTTCAGGTACTCGGCGTGCAGCTTCGGATTCGCCGCGAGGACTGAACGAACCTCCAGCGACGGCCTGGCACCATTGAGGTCCGTGAACACGCCACCCGCTTCCGTGACGATGATAGACAATGCAGCGATATCGAGGATGTTGACGTCCGACTCGATAACCGCCTCAATCTTGCCGGCGGCAAGCAGATGGTAGTGGTAAAAATCACCATAGCCGCGAATACGATCGGCGCGGCCGACGATTTCGCCGAGACGCGACCAGCCATCGCTCATCGCCAGCGACTTCAGATTGCCGGTTGATACAGCCGCGCGATCCGGGTCAACAATATCGCTGACTGACAGCCGCTGACCGTTCAGCCAGGCGCCCTTGCCCTTCTCGGCCCACGCGAGCTCGTCCATCATCGTGCCACTGGACACGCCGACGATAATTTCGCCCTCGTGCAGCAGCGCAATCTGCGTCGAGAAGAATGGATACTGGCGCACAAAGCCCTTGGTGCCGTCTATCGGGTCGACCAGCCACAGGTACTCGGCGTCTTGCTGCGTCTTGCCGGTTTCTTCGCCGAAAAAACCGTGCGCGGGGAACCGGTCCAGGATGACTTTACGTATCGCCTGCTCGCACTCGACATCGGCCTGCGTGACCGGGGTCATGTCCGCTTTGGTCGTTACGGTGAAGTTTCCCGCGTAGTATTCACGGCTGATGCGCGCCGCTTCTTTTGCGGCCTGCAATGCAATTTGAAGGAATTCCGACGCCGTTTTATCGTCATAGATGCTCATTGGCCGAACTATGGCCGCAACCCGTTAGAATATCAACGCAACCTCAGGAAGGAATCGATGGGAAACAGACTCAGCAAGATCTACACGCGCACAGGCGACGATGGCACCACGGGGCTCGGCGACGGCAGTCGCATCGCCAAGGACGCGCAGCGCGTCGAAGCCTACGGCACCGTTGACGAAGCCAACTCGGCAATCGGCCTGGTGCTCGCAGAGCCTGCTGTCAGCGATGATATTCGCGCCTGCCTTACGGCCGTGCAGCATGACTTGTTCGAACTTGGCGGCGAGCTCTGCATCCCGGGCCACAGCGCCGTTACCGAGGCCTATATCGAGCGGCTCGAGAACGATCTCGACGGCTTCAATGAGAATCTGCCGCCGCTGAAGGACTTCATTCTTCCTGGTGGTGGGCGCGCTGCGGCAGCCTGCCATCTGGCTCGCACCATCGTCCGCCGTGCCGAGCGCCGGGTGACGACACTCGCCGGCAACGAGTCCATCCGCCCTGAGTGTGTGCGCTACCTGAATCGCTTGTCCGACCTGCTGTTCGTCATTGCGCGCATCCTGTCGCGCGCAGAATCCGGCCAGGAAGTCCTGTGGAATCGCGACCGCTAGCGCGGCAGCGCTCTGCTGCGATTGTCCCGTCCCTGCTCGAGTGCGGCACAAATTTCGGTCGCGGCAATCGTGAGCCGTGGTGTCGGCCGACTGCTCGAGTCTGAACTGATCAGGAAGTGGTTGCCGTAACGGTTGGCAGCAATCTGCGGCCACCTCTGCCACTCACTGAATGGCTCGGCTGCACTCTTGTCACCGGCCAGCATGACTTCCGGATCGCGCGCGATGACGGCCTCGTCGGCAATCGTCGGCGCCAGCTCGCCAAGATCATGAAAGATATTGCTGCCGCCGCAGAGCGCGATTATGTCGCCGAGGTAGTGTTCGTTGTTGATCGTGTACAAAGGCCGGCTGGCAACCTGGTAGAAAACGCGGATCGGCGCCGCACCCTGATGCTGCTCCGCCAGGTGATTAATGTCATCCCTGAATTTCGCGGCAACGTCGTTTGCCGTGCTCGGCCGCCCCAGGATCGTGCCCAGCTGCACGATCGCCTGGCTGATATCAGCCAGGCTGCGCGTCCGTATCACTTCAACCCGATAGCCGGACTGCCGTAACTCGTCGACAACATGGGCGGGCATACCGCTTTCCCACGCCAGGATCAGGTCGGGGTCCAACAGCGCCAGTTGCTCGTGGTCGATTGCGAATGCGTCGCCGACGATCGGCAAATTGAGTACCGCTTGCGGGTAATCGGACCAGGCGCTGACACCCACAAGCAGGTCTCCTGCGCCGATCTCGAACGTAAGCTCCGCCAGGCTGGGCGCGAGCGTGACAACACGTGTTGCGGTGACTGACGTGCTAACGGGTGGCGCCTGCTCACAGCCGCTGCCGACCAGCGCCAACAGCGCTATCAGCAGCGCCATGCGCCGGATCACTGCGTCGCGCCGTACAACGTCATTGCGGATATCAGGACTACCCAGATCACGAGCAGGCGGAATACGAGGTGATTGGCCGCCCTCGCGCCGCGTGCGCCGCGTGCGGCCATAGGCTCATCGACCTCGTCCTGCAACGCCAGCGCGGCCACGCCAACCCTGGCCAGGAGATGATCGCTTTGCTCGGAGCGGGAGTCGTGTTGCTCCTCATCGGGCGCCCGCAGTGCGGCAATCGCGGCGTCAAAGTGTCCGGCGGCAGCGTAGCCCAGCGCCGTCAGGCGCGCCGGCAACCATGCCAGCCAGCCGTGCAGGGTCGTAGCCGCGTCGCGCACGTTGGCGGCCGAGCTGTCTGCCTGTTCGTCGCGCGCTGCATTGAATACTGCGCGGCGCCGAATCAGGTCCGTGACACGGTAAATCCAGGCACCGAGGGGGCCTGTCAGGATGAACCAGAAAATAACGGCGAACAGTCGGTTGTTGGCCTGCACACACACAGCCTCTTCGACGCGATGGATGCGCTGCAGCGGATCCTCAGGAACGTCGCTTTCTATGATTGCCTTGGCAGTGCGCTGCGTCGACTCTTCGTCTTCCGCCTCGAGCGCGGCACAGTACTCATCAACGTCCTCGCCAATATCCTTCGGCCCCAGCGAGAAGAACAATACGACAATGGCGACGATGACGTAGCTGGAACCTGCCAGGATGCCTTCCGACTTCCACCCCAGCGCCCATATGAGAAACAGCACTGGCAGCGCCAGCATGACGACCAGGAGAATGACCGGAATCAGCGGCGGCAGGTTAGCCAGTTTCGATGTCCTGGCGAAGCCCCAGTCGATGATGCGATCGAGCCAGCGCAGCTCACGCAAGTGAAAAAGCTGTGTTGCAAGACGCTCAATGAAGAGTCCAATAAGCAGGGCAATCAGGTTCATGTCACACCTTCTGTCGGGGCAAGCCCATCATACAGGCGCAGCCAGTCGAAAGCAGGGCCGGGATCACTCTTGCGAGCGGGCGCGATGTCACAATGCCCGGCGATTTGCCGCGCTGAGATCGCGGGATACGCCGCAAGAATCGCGCGCAGCACGGGCACCAGCACGTCGTATTGGCGATTATCGTATGGCGTTTCGTCTTCACCTTCGATCTCGATACCTATCGAATGGTCGTTGCAACAGCTGCGACCGCGAAAGCTGGACGCACCGGCGTGCCAGGCGCGCCTGTCGAATGGCACGAACTGAATGACCTCGCCGTCGCGGCGAATGAACAGGTGCGCAGAAACCTGCAGCCCGCGGATACCATCGAAGTACGGGTGGGCATCCCAGTCAAGCGTGTTGCAGAACAGTTGCTCGACTTCGTGCCCGCCAAACTGCCCGGGCGGCAGGCTGATGCCGTGCAGCACGATCATGTCGATAGCGCTGCCCGCCGGACGCTCGTCGTGATTGGGGCTGGCAACCTGTGTTGCGGGTTCAAGCCGACCGCTCGCCGGGTTTACGCTGAATGCTCGCTGCATACGGCGAGTTTACTTGCGTCTATACTCGGGCACCATGGCCCGAACAAGACTGTATATAGACGAAGCGCTGGTAACCGGCAGCGAAATCGCCGTGAGCGGTGACAAAGCTCGCTACCTGGGCAAGGTGCTGCGCCTTCGTGTCGGCGACCAGGTTGCGGTGTTTAACGGCCGCGATGGTGAATTCGAGGCACAACTGTCGCGCATCTCCAAACAGGAAGTCGAGCTCGTACTTGGCGCGGCCTCTGAAACGCGGACTGAATCTGAGCTCAAGATTCATCTTGTGCAGGGCATCTCACGCGGCGAGCGCATGGACCTGGTCGTGCAAAAGGCCACTGAACTGGGCGTTAAACGGATCACACCGGTGCTTACAGAGTACGGCGTTGTAAAGCTGGCGGCAGAGCGCGCCAGCAAACGCCAGGAGCATTGGCAAAAAATCGCCATTAGCGCCTGCGAGCAATCCGGACGTACGCGCCCGCCGCTCGTTGAGCGGCCACTGACATTGAAGGACTGGTTCGGGCAACGCAGTCAACGCGCTGACGTCGAGCTTATTCTGCGACCTGGTGCCGCAAGCACCTTGTCCAGCATCGCCGCACCACAGACAAAAGTCTGCCTGATGATCGGTCCGGAGGGCGGTTTCAGTCAGTCAGAATACGAAGATGCTGCAGTGTGCGATTTCGTGCCGGTATCACTCGGGCCGCGCATTCTGCGCACAGAAACAGCGGCCATCAGCGCGTTGGCAATCGCGCAGTCTCTCTGGGGTGATCTTCAGGCCTGAAGTGCTTCGCGCGCAAGCAGTCGCTCAAGCTTGTCGAGATCGGGGATAAGAGGAAACTCGTTAATCATTTTGACGCGGCACAGTACCGGCGCATCCTCCGGCCAGCCATCTTTGGCCTCAAGCTTGAGCACGTCGCGATTGACACGAACGAGTTGCGGAAAGCCCTGGGTCAGCACGCCGAAGAAACCACCTTTGAGGTGTCCCGTGCTTGCATAGAAGACGACGATCCGGGTGCGCCCTGTTGCCGGCGGCACCTCTTTGCCAAGCGCACCCTCGAATGACATGACTGGCAGCTCACGACCATTCCAGCTGACCGTGCCCAGCATCCAGTGGTGGGCACCGGCTTGCTGGTTCGGCTTGCTGAAGCGCACGACCTCGGCGACGCACGCACGCGGCACGATCAGGCGATCCTCCGACAGGGGCACCAGCAGGCTGTAGAGTTCTTCGCTTTCAATGCTCACGTCAGGCTGATCCCCTTGTCCTCAAGCTGCCGCTCGATTGCAGCGAGCAACTGTGAATCCTGGTACGGCTTGCCAAGGTAGTCGTTGACGCCAAGTTCAATAGCCCGCGCGCGATGCTTGTCGCCGACTCGCGACGTGATCATGATGATTGGCACTTCCGCAAACCTCGGGTCGTTGCGCACATGCGACGCGAATTCGTAACCGTCCATGCGCGGCATCTCGATGTCCAGCAGTATCACGTCGGGTTTGTGATCCTGCAGTACGCTGATGGCGTCAAGGCCATCTTTGGCCGTTACAGCGCGCAACCCGTTGCGCTGCAGGAAGCGCTCGGTAACGCGGCGCACCGTGATCGAATCATCGACAACCAGCGCCAGCGGCCGGTCATCGCTCGGCGTCGGCGCGGCTTTTTTGAGTTCAACCACCGGTGCGCCTGTGCGCACCAGGGCGTGAATATCCAGGATAAGCACGATGCGCCCGTCGCCAAGGATGGTCGCACCCGAGACGCCACGAATACTCGCTATCTGCGGCCCGACCGACTTCACAACGATCTCGCGGCTGGCAATCATTTCATCGACCAGCAATGCCGCCGAGTATTCACCCGCCTGCACCAGGATCACTGGCACAAAGGTCTCGTCTTCAGGCAGCTGCGCGGCCTGCCCGCCGAGGTACATGCCCAGGTGACGGAATTTGTACGATTGCTCGCCATACTCATAGCTGGGTTCGCTTTGACTCAGCAGATTCTCAAGTTCACCACGCGGAATTCGCGCCACGCCTTCAACGGTCGGCAATGGCAGCGCATAGACTTCCTCGCCCGTACGCACGATCAGCGACTGCGTGATGGCCAGCGTAAATGGCAGTCGCACCGTAAAGTTGGTGCCTTGTCCTGTGACCGACGAAATGCGCAGCGAGCCGCCGAGTTTCTTCACCTCGTTGGCAACGACATCCATGCCAACGCCGCGGCCTGCTGACTGTGTAACCTTGCCGGCTGTGGTAAAGCCCGGCGTCAGGATCAGCTCCATGATCTCTTCGTCAGTGACTTTGCTGTCGGGTTTCAGCATGTCGAGTTCGTAGGCCTTGCGACGAATGGAATCGACATCCAGACCGGCGCCGTCATCCGCAACGTCGATCACCATTTCGGCGCCTTCGCGATGCAGGCGTATGGTGATGCGCCCCATAGCCGGCTTGCCGTTACCCTGGCGCACGTCCGGCTCTTCAATACCGTGAACGATGGCATTGCGCAGCATGTGCTCGAACGGCGGCAGCATCTTGTCGAGTACCTGCCTGTCCAGTTCGCCGGACGCACCTTCAACCGCCAGCTCGGCGCGCTTGCCGACTTCCTGTGCGGCCTGCCTGACAAGTCGGGTCAGGCGCGGCACGTGCCGTTCAAAGGGCACCATGCGCGTGCGCATGAGGCCATCCTGCAATTCGGCTGTCACCCTCGATTGCTGCACCAGGAGACCCTCAGCCTCGGTCGTAATTGAGGACAGCATGTCCTTCAGGCTGGCAAGGTCACTGGCAGACTCCGCGAGTGCTCGCGATAACTGTTGAATGTTGGAGTAGCGATCAAGTTCCAGCGGATCGAAGTCGCGCGCGACCAGCGTGTCCTGGTGGCCATGCATGATCTGCGCTTCGGTTTCTATCTCCAGCTTGCGCAATTGCTCTTTGAGGCGTGCGACCGTCTGGTCCAGTTCCTCAACGTTGAATTCGAATGAACTGACCTGCTGGCTGAGGCGTGAATGATAAATACTGATCTCGCCGGCAGCGTTAAGCAGATCCTCGAGCAGTTCTGCATCGATGCGTGCAAATTCCTGGCGCTGTTCGGTCTGCCGTATCGGCCTGACCTCGGCCGCGGGTTTCACAGGCTCAGGTGCGGGCTCTGGCTCGGGTTGCGGCCTGGGCTCAGGTTCCGGCTCAGGTTCCGGCTCGGCTCTGGCTCGGGCTCGGGCTCGGGCTCGGGTTCGGGGGCTGGCTCAGGTTCTGGCTCTGGTTCAGAGGCCACTTCGGGTTCGGGCTCTGGCTCTGGCTCGGGCTCGGGCGCAGCTTGCGGCTCTGCTGCTGCTGCGAACTGCTTGCCAATCTCGGCGAGTTCGTCAGCCAGCGGGCTGTCTACAATCACCATGCTGACCGTATCTTCAGGCTCGATGGTGAACTCACCGGGCGTCGCTTCATCGACATCCGCGCCAGCGGATTCGACGTCGCTGTCGTCCGCCACCTCAAAGCCGGCATTCGCCTGCTGTATACGTTGTTCGAGATCGCTCGCCGACCTGACTGGCTTGCCACCAATCACAGTGTCACGCATGCGATGCAGTTCGTCGAGGGCGCGTTGCAGCAGGTCGGCAACACCAGTCGTTGCTTTCACACGCCCCTCATCGATTGAGATGATAAGGGTTTCGATCTCGTGGCTCAGGTTGCCCATGGCCGAAATGCCGGCCATGCGTGCGCCGCCTTTAAGCGTGTGCAGGTGGCGTTTCAACTCATCCATAGATTGACGTGAGGACTGATCCCTGACCCACTCGATCAGCGCCTTGTCAGCCGCTTCCAGCAACTCGGCAGATTCTTCGGTAAATATTGCCGCAATCTCGGCGTCGTACTCCGCGTCCTCAGGCTCCTCCGGCTCCTGGTCCGCGCCTGCGTCGTCAATCGCCGCTTCTGGCGCGACGATCGGCTCAGGCTGTGGCGCCGGCCGCGATTCCCCTGTGGCGATATCTGGCTGCTGCACCGCGTCGGTCAGCCTGTTGATGTGCTCCACGAGTGCGAGGTAGTCAGCACGCGTGTTTTCGGGTTGATTGATGTCGCCAACGATCGTCTTGATCGCGCTTGCAGCTGCCTTTAGCGCCGCCACGCCCGATTCGCGGAAACCTACCTTGAAGTCGTGCACCCGCCGCACAAAGCGATTCAGAGCACCGGTGACCGCGACACCGCGTTCTACATTGGCCATGTTGGCGCTGCCGTGCAGCGTATGGCAGGCGCGGTAGAGCTTGTCGGTAACGGCAAACGGCGGACTGTGTCCGTCACACGCCTCGATATAGTCAGTAATAACCTGCAGGTGCCCAGCGGTTTCCTTGGAGAAGATATCCAGCAACACCGGATCCATCTCAAGGCCCGTGTCTTCCTCTTCGGGCCGGGCTGCCACCGGACGATCGATGGTCAGAACTGCGGCATCCGGGTCACCATCAGCAAATGCGTTGGCACGCGCTATCAGTAACGCAATATCTGTACTGGGTGCCGTGCCAACTTCGAGCTGTTCAACAAGCTCGGGCACAGCGGCGGACGCCCGCACGATAAAATCAACCATCGGTGGCGTACGCACCATGGTTCGATTGATAAGTTTGTTGAGCAGGTTTTCCACGCTCCAGCAGTATTCGCCGATGCGTTCCGCGCCCACCATCCGGCCGCTGCCCTTGAGCGTATGGTAGGAACGCCTGACCGTAATCAGCGCCTCCATGTCGTCAGGGGCGCCGGTCCATATGGGCAGGTTGCGCTTGATGGATGCAACCTCTTCTTTCGCTTCTTCAATGAAGATCTCGAGCAGCTCAGGGTCGAGGTGCTCAGCATCCGGTGCGACAACAGGCAATGGCATGACAGCCGTCGACTGCACCTGCTGTTCCTGCAAGACCTGCTGTTCAATCGCCGCCATGTCCGGCCGCTGTATTTTCTGCGTCGGGTCAGGCGCCGCGGCATCGGCCTGCTCTGGCTCTGGCGCCGGTTCCTGCTCGAGCCGATGTTCGACGTCGCGCAATACGCTGAGGCAGGCTTCGGCATTGTCGAGCATGTACCACGGCTCGCTTCTGCCGGCCTTCACCGTTTCCATGTAGTACTCAATGCTGACGATCGCATCCGCGAGCCTGTCGGTCTCTTTCTGGCCGAGAATTGCGGGCCCACCGTGCTTGAGCGTCAGGGAGATAATCTTGCCGAGCCGCTCGATCACTTCCATCGCGCGGGTCTTGTTGAGCATCAACAGGCCGGCCTTGATGCCGCGCACCAGGATCGGCACGCTGTCCAGGCCTTGCGACGGCGCATCGGATGCCAGGCTCTGGCTGATCGTTTCCTTGATGCGAGCCAGGTTGATGATGCATTCACGCATGACCGATTCGGCGACCGCCTGGTACTCGGCCGCGTCTTCCGGCTGCTCCTGTTGCTCCTCGCCGGCCGTCTGGCTGGCCGGTGTAATCAAGCGCAACAGCTGCTGATCAAGACGATCTTCAACACGCAGCAACGTCGACGCAATGTCGAGGATGATCTGATCGTTCGCCATGCCGCCGCGAGCGACCACACCTTTCAACCGCTCTATCTCACCATCGATATCGCCGCGCAACTGGCCGAGGCCGAGAACGCCGAGCGTATCGCTGATCTTCTTCAGGAGTTCGAGTTGCGGCACCAGCTCGGCCGAATTTTTCATGCCGGTCCGAACAAAGATATCCAGCACGTCCTTGACGCGTGCCAGGTCCTCCTTGATGGCCGCGGCGACCGTCTCCATGAGCTTGACGCTGGGCGCGCCGAGCGCTTCCCTTGCGTGTTCGACCTGCGCGTCTCCGGGCAACAACTCCGCCAGGTTGAACGCTTTGCGAACCTCGCTGATGCGCCCACCTGCCGTTGTCGAACGAGCGACGTAGTACAGCAGATTGTTCAGCAGGTCATCGACCGGCCGCTTGTCGTAGGTGCCAATACCTTCGTCGATGACGTATTTGATTTGACGATCGCACTGACCGAGAAGCCGTTTCAGCGCGACTGACGTTTCGAGGCCACCGTTTTGCAAAGACTCCAGCACAGCGCCCGTCACCCACCATAGCTGGTGCATGTCATTACGCGTGGCGGAGTTTTCAAATACGGCAGCGACTTTCGACAACGTATCCAGGTGTCGTTCCGCGGGTCCGCCCTTGATCCAGCCCAGCAACGCCAGCTGGAATTTGGGACGCAGTCTGGCCGAAACACGCACCGGGTCCTCGCCCGTGCCCGGGCGCTTGTCGGTGGCCTGCTTCGAGCGGCTCGGCGACAGGTTCAGCAGCAGCAAGGTGCCTTCCGACAACAGCGGCTCGCCGCGGGCGGCGCGCAGGTCGTTCAGCATTGGCAACAACACGAGCGCGATGTCTCGCCCGCCCGCAAGCAGACTCTCAATGTAGACCGGCAATTGCACCATCGCCCGCGTCAGCGCATCCAGGCCATCATCGCGCCCCTTGCCGGCGCGCAGCCCGGACAAGTATTTGCAGACGTGCTCCATTTCCTCGGTGAGCAAAGCAGCACCGTAGGTTTCGGTCATCAACAGTGCGCCGCGCGCGTGGTGCAGCAACTCGCTGGCGCGATTCAGTGCGGCAGATCCGCCACGACCATCGACACAATCCTCCAACGCCATGTTGGCGTTGCGAATCGTCTCCATGAGTTCATGGCTGACAATTGCAAGCGCGCTCATCGACCCGCCAGCATCGCTGTCGTCGATCATGTGTTGATGTATGCCCGTGTCGCCAGTCATCTGGTGAATCCGTTCTTCCAGTTAGCCCGTTTTAACGTCGTCGTTTGCTGCCGGCGCCTGCATAGTGGTCGGCGCTGCACTCAACGCGCTCGTCTGCATCATGCCCTTAGGCAACGTGAAGCCGGCGACCGAGCGTCTGAGCTGCGTCGCCAGCTCGGCGAGCTTCGAAATGGCTGCGGCCGTTGCGGTGGTCGCCTTGCCGGTTTGTTCACTGATTTCGCTGAGCCTCGTAGTGCGCCGCGTAACGTCGGCTGCCGAGCCCGCCTGCTGCCTGGCAGAGCCGGAAATATTCTGCACCAGGCTGGCGATCTGATTTGATACCTGCTCGATCTCGTCGAGCGCGGCACCCGCGTTTTCGGCCAGCAACGCACCGCCGACTACGTCAGTCGTGCTGCGTTCCATTGAGACAACGGCCTCGTTGGTATCAGCCTGAATCGTGCGCACCAGCACCTCGATCTGCTTGGTGGCGTTTGTGGAGCGCTCCGCGAGTCGCTGAACTTCGTCGGCGACTACCGCGAAGCCGCGACCGGCCTCGCCGGCCATGGATGCCTGGATAGAGGCGTTCAGCGCGAGGATATTGGTCTGCTCGGCAATGTCATTGATCAGTTCAACAATGTTACCGATCTCCTGCGAGCTTTCACCCAGGCGCTTGATGCGCTTGGAGGTGTCCTGAATTGTTTCGCGGATCGCATTCATGCCGTCGATCGTGCGCCGTACCGCTTCGCCACCTTTGTGGGCAACCTCTACCGAGTGCCTGGCAACGTCGGATGAGCGCTCAGCGTTCCCCGACACCTCTTCAATGGAACCTGCCATCGACACAATAGACTCTGTGGCAGCATTGATTTCGCGGGTCTGGTTTTCGGCCGCTTTGGCAAGATGTGCTGCGGTGTTTTCTGTCTGCTTGGCTGCAGAATCAACCATGATCGCGGTCTCGTTTACCGTGGCAACGAGCTTGCGCAACTCCTCAATGGCGAAGTTGAAGGAATCAGCGATGGTGCCGGTAATATCCTCGGTCACGGTCGCTTCGACAGTAAGATCGCCGTCCGCAAGACTGCCCATTTCATCGAGCAGGCGCAGAATGGCCTGCTGGTTGCGGTCGTTCTGCTCAGCCTGAATCCGGGCGGTCTTTTCAAATACGGCGGAGCGGGAATGCAGGAACAGCATGGCGCCGAGCAGCAACACCGACACCAGCACGAGGGCGATCGGAATCCAGTGAAGGGCGAGGAATCCCGGCAACAAACTGCCAGCAGGCGACGAACCTGCAACTCCACCCAGCAGTTTCATGGCGGTGTCTTCGAGCTGCTTTTGCGCCGTCGCCAGTCCGCTGACCTGGTTCGAGCTCTCGTTGAGCGCGGCGACGCCCTGCTCAAGAGCAACCAGGCTGCTGGCAATTGGCATCAGCGCGTTTTGCAGACCGGCCTCGCCAAGCGCCCGCACATCCAGTGAGGTGTCCTCACCTGCCAGCGCATCGACAACCGTTCTCAAAAAGCTTGCTTCGTCAGCGAGGTTGGTCGCAGCGGTATTTGCG
Source organism: uncultured Gammaproteobacteria bacterium (assembly GCA_963698425.1). Taxonomy (GTDB): domain Bacteria; phylum Pseudomonadota; class Gammaproteobacteria; order Steroidobacterales; family Woeseiaceae; genus UBA1847. The sequence continues at coordinate 615,596 of CAVOQR010000010.1, forward strand.
TCATCACTGACGCGTAACGCTGCGGCGCTCTGGCGAATGCGATCCGCACGCTGCTGGAACTCCTGCAGCAGGCCGGTGGAAGACGAATAGTCGAACAGCAGCTCGGCATCGCTGACGATTGACGCCGCGTTGTCAGCAACCTTCGCGGCTGCGCCGGTCAGCGTCTCGACGGCGGCGCGACTGGTCAGAATAGCGGCCGCCTGCGACTCGAACTGCTGCCAGTCAGAAGAACGACCGGGCGCGCTGCCGCCCGCGGCGCGGCGCAGCTCGGCAAGCCGTTGCAGACTGTTGTCGAGGCGATCGAAACCATCTTCTTCGCCAGACAGGGCTTGCCTCGCCTGCCCCGGGATTGCCTGGGACAGCGCTGCAAGCTCCGCGCTGCCGGCGTTGCCGCCCCCCGATTGCAGATAGACCAGCGCTGCAGACATCAGCAGCAACAGGATAGTGACGCCCGCTAGCGTCTTGAACATCGTGGAATTGTCAGTTGTATTGGCCATGGCTTTACCTTAAGTAGTTGTCACTCCGCGGCCGCCTGCAAAAACAGGTTGCTCTCGACAAAGTCGGATAGGTTGAGGATCGGCCAGCTCTCGTCACCACGCTGGTAGGCGCCGTGCAGAAAGCGCTCACAACGCACCGCGACATCGGGTGCTGCAGCTGAGAACTCGTGATCCATGAAGCGACGAAAACCAAGCACCTCGTCGACGACGAGACCGGCAGGAATTTCGCGATGGTTGACAGAGATCACCCGCGCCGTGCGCCGCAGGGCGGTACGACCGCTGCCCAGTAACAGTTTGACGTCCACGAGTGGCAGCAGGTGTCCGCGTAGATTGGCGATGCCCAGCAGCCAGCGTTTCGCTCCCGGCACGCGAGTAATCGCGTCAGGCAGGATCAGCACTTCGCGAACCTGGTCACGGTGTGCAACAAAGTTCTCTTCACCAATTCGGAAACCGACACCGACCCATTCGGACGGTTCGCCGCTGGCCGATTCGCCACTGTGGGCAACGCGGCTGCGGCGCTCGATTTCTCGCAACAACTCAAAAGGCTGCTCGACGAGACTCTTGAGATCCGGTGTTTCGGTCACTGTCAGTCAGCCATAACCGCGTTGATCTTGGCCACCAGCTGCTTCGCATCGACAGGTTTAACGATGTACTCGACAGCGCCCTGGCGCATACCCCAGATCTTGTCTGTTTCCTGATCCTTGGTTGTGATCATGATGACCGGGATATGGGCGGTTGCCGGATCCTTGGTCAGCTTGCGAGTCGCCTGGAAACCGTTCATCCCCGGCATCACGACATCCATAAGAATGATATCCGGACGCGATGAAATCGCCTGGCGAATGCCCTCTTCGCCGCTGTCGGCGACCAGGGTACCGAAACCGCTCTTTTCCAGCATGCTCTGGAACAAGTGCAGCTCTGTCGGAGAGTCGTCAATAATGAGTACAACTGCCATCAATAAGTCCTTGGCGTATCCCGTTAGTTGATCTGATTCGAAATGGCACCAAGTAATTCGTCCTTGGTGAACGGCTTGGTCAGGTATTGTTCCGAGCCAACGATACGGCCACGAGCGCGATCAAACAGGCCGTCTTTCGAGGACAGCATGATGACAGGCGTCTCCCGATAGCTCTTGTTGTGCTTGATCAGCGAACAGGTTTCATAGCCGTCGAGACGCGGCATCATGATGTCGACAAAGATCAAATCCGGCTGGTGATCGGCGATTTTCGACAGCGCGTCGAAACCATCGATTGCGGTAAATACCTGGCAACCTTCTTTTGAAAGCAATGTCTCAGCTGTGCGGCGTATCGTCTTTGAATCGTCGACGACGAGAATTTTGAGTCCACTTAGACTCCGAGCGGTACTACTTGACACCAGAATTCCCCACCTTGGTTAGCTATTTTGTGCAGCGCTTTACCGACTTGTACCATATTGACATAAGTCCTGCTACGGCGTGCAGCTCATGACACAAAATTCGTCGCAAATCCGTCGCTTAGCAGCCATTGAATGTATAGTTGACGTCGCTTTTCAGGCGCGGACACAGAACGAGACAAAATGACCGGTAAAACTCTCAAGATTGGCATGATTATGGACCCGATCGGTTCGATCACGCCGTACAAGGACAGCTCGCTGGCCATGTTGCTCGAAGCACAGCGTCGCGGTGCCGAAATCCACTACTTTGAGCAGCGCGACTTGCGCGTCCTCGGCGGCGTTGCCAGCGGCACTGCAACGCGTCTCGAGGTTCGCGATGACAACAGCGACTGGTATTCGCTGGGCGAACGCTTCGATGTCGAGCTGGGTGATCTCGATGTCATTCTGATGCGCAAGGATCCTCCGTTCGACATGGAGTACATCTATACGACGTACATCCTGGATCGGGCTCGCGTGGCCGGCGCGCTGATCGTCAATCACCCGGAGGCACTGCGTAATATCAACGAGAAAGCCTACACGGCGTGGTTTCCTGAATTCACACCGCTCACGCTGATCACTCGCTCCATGAGCGACATGCAGGCGTTTATGGATGAGCACGAGCACATCGTTGTAAAACCGCTGCACGGTATGGGTGGGCGCTCGATTTTTGTCCTCAGGAAGGGCGACAAGAACACCAGTGTGGTGTTCGAGACGTTAACTGACTACGGGCGGGAATTTGCGATGGCGCAGAAATTCATCCCCGAAATCAGCCAGGGCGACAAACGCATCCTGTTGATCGATGGCGAGCCGGTTCCGTATTCGCTGGCGCGCATTCCACCGCCACATGACAACCGCGGCAACCTCGTGATCGGCGCCAAGGGCGTTGGCCAGGAGCTGTCGGAGCGCGATCGCTGGATTTGTGACCAGGTTGGTCCGGTGCTGCGTGACAATGGCGTAATCTTCGCCGGCATTGATGTTATCGGCGACTACATGACGGAAGTGAACGTGACCAGTCCAACCGCAATACGTGAACTCGACAAGATGTTTGACCTCAATATTGCCGGACTCATGTTTGATGCCATAGAGCGCCATCTGGATACCTGATCTGCATGCAGACGCTGGACGACATTCAGCTTGTAGCGCCGCCATCAACAGACAGGCTGCCGGCGATGCTGTTCCTGGCGGCACTATTGCACGGCATCCTCATCATCGGCGTGACCTTCAACCCGTCACTGACCGACCAGTTTGCCGATGCGTTTTCGCTCGAAGTCACGATCGTTGCAGATCCCGACCAGAGCATCGATCGCCCTGACGATGCCGAGTATCTCGCCCAGGCCAGTCAACAGGGGGGCGGCAATACGACAGAGCAGGTACGGCCCAGTGCGCCTCTGCAGAGCGCCTCGCCACTCGACAACATCGGTCAGGAAGACGGCACTGGCCTTGTCGATGCGACAACGCACCAAACGGCCTCTGACGAGGTGCTGACGACACAGCGCGACAGCGAGCAACAGGTCGTCAACAACCCAAGGGACGAACCGCAGCCTGAAAGCAGCACCGCGATTGCGCTCGAAAAGGGTGCGGAGACAACGCTACCGCTACCACAGGATGACACGGCATCGCTGCAAATCACCGACAACGATCCGCGCCAGCTCGTCATTAGCGCGGATACGGCCGAGGCATCGGTCGCCCCCTACCTCGATAACTGGAAGCGCCGCATTGAAGCGGTTGGTGCCGCTTACTTTCCGGAGCTCGGCCCGCTCGAAGGCCTGACCGGCAGCCCCACCCTGGAGGTCAGTATCGACGCGTCCGGCAACCTTGCCGAGGTGGTCATTCGCAAGACCAGTGGCTCTGCTGTCCTGGATCAGGCGGCACTCGATATTCTGAAGCGCGCGTCACCCTTTGATCCGTTCCCGGCGGAGATCGCGAGCGACTATGACAGCCTGCGCTTTGCCTACAAGTGGCTATTTTCTGAGCAGCTTCGCGGCACAGAAACAGCGCCAAACTGATACACTCGGGCCATGGTGCAGGACAGTTCACTTACCAATCATTTGCTAATCGCAATGCCGGGTATGGATGACCCGAACTTCAGCGCGACCGTTACGCTTATTTGCGAGCACAACGACGACGGTGCGCTGGGCATTATCATCAACCGTCCCCTCAACATTAATCTCGGCGGCCTTTTTGACCAGCTGGCGGTATCGGAGGCAAATCCCGAGAGCGCCAACAGCCCGGTATTGTCGGGCGGTCCGGTGGGCCTCGAGCGCGGCTTCGTGCTGCACGACCCGAGCAAGGAATACGAAAATTCACTGGCGGTATCTGACGCCATCTCACTGACCCTGTCGCGCGACATTATCGAAGCCATGGCCAGCGGCTCAGGGCCCGACAAGTCGATCGTGGCGCTGGGTTACGCGGGCTGGGAAGCGGGCCAGCTGGAGCAGGAAATGCTGGCGAATTCCTGGCTAACCGTGCCTGCAACGGCTGAAATCGTGTTCGACACGCCATTTGCTGAGCGCTGGGCCAAGGCGGCGGACTCGATCGGCATCGATATCAGCAAACTCTCGCCGCACGCCGGGCACGCCTGACAGCGACATGCCGCAGACAATTCTTTGCTTCGACTTCGGGTTGCGACGCATTGGTGTTGCCGTCGGTCAGGACATCACCGGCTCGGCCAGCCCCCTCGGGATCATTACGAACAGCGACGACGGGCCGGATACGAACCGCATCGCAGCGCTGATCAAAGAGTGGCGACCCGCAAAACTGGTTGTCGGCATGCCGTTCCACGCCGATGGCTCTGACAGCGAAATCCAGGTTCCGGTGCGCGCGTTTATCGAACTGCTGCAGCAGTTCGAACTGCCGATTGACACGATCGACGAACGCTACACGTCGCTCGAAGCCGAACGTGTGCTGAAAGAGGCTCGTGCGGCTGGCACGCGCGGGCGGCTCACGAAAGAAATGGTCGATGCCGCTGCCGCCGTGTTTATTGCCGAGCGTTATCTGGCGGCCCTGTAGGCGCGGCTCAGTCCCAGACGACGGTATTTGCCGCAAACACAGGACCGTCGACACAGACGCGCTTCATCGCCAGCCCCTCGGGGGTCGCAATCTTCACGGCACAACCGGCGCAACCGCCAACAGCACACGCCATGAACTCCTCCAGCGACACCTGGCATGGCAAACCGTACTTTTCTGCCTGTGCGGCAACCGCGCGTAACATCGGCGTCGGGCCGCAGGCGTAAACCTCGGTCTCTGCCAGCTGCTGCGGCGTGAGGCTGTCGAGCCATTTTTCTGCCAGGTCAGTCACGTAGCCCTCAAAGCAACCCTCGAACCCCGCCAGGCTGGTCAAGCGACTCGGCACGCGCCAGTCCTCCAGCAATGGCATCGCTGAGTTGATCTCGTCGTCCAGCCAGGATGCTGGCAGCTGCGAGGCTTGCAGGTCAAAGGGGAATGGAATCTCGGAACCCAGAATGGCAAGCGGTCTGAAGGCCTCGTTGCTGCGCAGGTAATCGGCGATGAACACCATCGGCGGTATGCCGACACCACCGCCAATGAGCAGGACATTCGGCCGCTCCTTGGAAAACCGGAACGGCTGGCCGATGGGTCCAAGCACGCTGACGATATCGCCAGGCTGTTTATCACCAAGCAGCTCCAGACCCTCGCCTACCACCTTGAACAGCAGCTCAATCCAGTTGTCGCCGGCGCGCATGATGGACAGCGGACGACGCATGGGCAGCGACGCATCGCAGCTGATGTGTGCAAAACTCCCGGGCAATGCCGCCGCAGCGCACTTGGGTGCACGAACACGCATGACGAACTGGTCACCCGGCCATGCCTCGCAAGAAAGCACTTCACCGTCTTCTACGAATATAGTGCCGCGATTACGCTGCGCGCGTTGTTGAGCTGCCGTGGTCAATGCGCTGCCATACCCTGGCAGACGCGTTCGAGCACCGCCATGCGCACCGCGACGCCGTTGGTCACCTGCCGCGTAATGACCGATCGCGGGCTGTCCGCCAGCGCGCTTTCAATTTCTATACCGCGATTCATGGGGCCGGGGTGCATGACGATTGCGTCCGGTTTGGCAATTTTCATGCGCTCATGACTGACACCAAAATTCGCGAAATACTCATCGATGCCGGGAATACCATCGAGATTGCCAATGCGTTCACGCTGGATGCGCAGTGCCATCACCACATCGGCGTCACGCAGTCCCTCGTCCAGAGAGTGGGTGATTATGGCGTCCGGCATCTCGCTGGCGTCAGGCGCCAGCGCCGCTGGCGAGACCAGCCGCAGTTCTCCAACGCCAAGCGTGCGCAGGCCCTGCGCTGCCGAGCGCGCCACGCGTGAATGCGCGATATCGCCGACAATCGCGACCGCAAGGTTATTGAAGTCGGCCTTGTGCTGGCGAATGGTCAGCAGGTCCAGCAAGCCCTGCGTGGGATGTGACACATCGGCCTCACCCGCATTCAGGATGCAGACATGATCGTTGATGTGGCGTGTTATATACGCCGGGACACCGGCGCTCGCATCACGCACAACCATGATGTCGGCATGCATGGCCTGCAGCGTGTAAATGGTGTCGAGGATGCTCTCACCCTTTTTGCGCGACGACGTGTTGACGTCAAGGTTCAGGACGTCGGCGCCGAGGCGCTTGCCGGCGAGGTCAAATGACGCCCGGGTGCGAGTGCTGGGTTCAAAAAACAGGTTGGCAACGGTGCGCCCGGCCAGCGCATCAGCGCGGGCTGGAATGGCGCCGGCAGGCGTCAGGAACTCAGTGGCACGGTCCAGCAGGTCTACTAACAGCTGTTTGTCGAGCCCTTTCAGGGTCAGCAAATGGCGCAGGCTGCCGTCTTCGCGCAGCTGCAGATCGGCCTCGTCCTCGAGGCTCTCGAAAAATTCGGTTGCTTGCATGGAGCGCGATTTTACGGGCAAATGGCCGCCGACGCTACGCGCATGATGACACGGTGATCAGCTGCCGAAATTGACCTTGGCTTCGAGGTTGGCGCGCGAGTCGGCGTGAGTCATAGCCTCTTCCAGCGTAATGGTGCCGGCCTTGTAGAGCGCGAGCAGGGCGACATCGAAGGTGACCATGCCGGCCTCGCCTGATTCCTTGTGCGCCTCTTTTACGGCCGAAATATCGCCCTTCATGATGAGATCTTTGACGTGTGGCGTATTCAGCATGAGCTCGACGGCTGCGACGCGCTTGCCATTGCGCCCGCGCACGAGCCGCTGCGAGAGGATCGCGCGCAGGTAGTGCGCCAGATCCATGAACACCTGTGAATGCTGCGGCTGGGGGAACAGGTTGATGATTCGATCGAGGGTTTCCGCCGCGTTATTCGAGTGCAGCGTGCCAAGCACAAGGTGCCCGGTGCCGGCCATGTCCAATGCGGCCTGCATGGACTCGCGGTCACGCACCTCACCGATCTGGATAACATCGGGTGCAGCACGCATCGCGCTCTTCAGCGCGCGCTGGTAAGAAACCGTATCGAGGCCTACTTCGCGTTGGTTCACGATCGACTGCTTGTTCGGATGCAGGAATTCGATCGGGTCTTCAATCGTGATGATGTGTGACGAGGTCTTTTCGTTGCGGTAGTCAACCATGGCAGCCAGTGTCGTCGACTTACCGGCGCCGGTCGCGCCAACCATCAGGATAAGACCGCGCTTCAGCATGGTGAGCTCTTTCAGCTCTTTGGGCATGCCCAGCTCATCCAGTGTCGGCACTTCGTTGGTAATGTAACGCAGCACCATCGCAACATTGCCGCGCTGGTGGAATACGTTTACACGGAAGCGACCAAGTCCCTTCTCCGACAACGCAAAATCGATTTCGAGCTCCTTGTTGAAGCGTTCCATCTGCTCTTCGGTCATCAGCTCGAGGGCGGCCTGACGCACCATCTTCGGCGTCATCTCCAGTTTGTTGACTGGCATGATCTTGCCTTCGATCTTGATCTTGGCAGGCGCGTACGGTGCGAAGAAAAGGTCTGAGGCTTTCTTCTCGACCATCAACTTGAATAGTGGCTTGACGTTCATGTGTCAGATTGGTCCTTTGCGGCTCAGAAAGTCTGCGCCGTATCCTCTTCCATGACGCTGAGGCTCTCGCTGTGCTGATCTGCAATTGACGAGTCGCGTTTGGATTCCAGTTTGACGCGCAGCCTGAGCTCATTCTTGGAGTCAGCGTTACGCATGGCTTCTTCGTAGGAAATCGTGCCTTCCTCGTACAGCGCAAACAGCGCCTGGTCGAAGGTCTGCATGCCCAGTCGCGTGGACTTGGCCATGATTTCTTTGATCTCGCCAACCTCGCCCTTGAAGATAAGGTCTGCGATCAACGGTGTATTCAGCATGATTTCCATCGCGGCTATACGACCGATGCCGCCCTCGCGAGGGATAAGCCGTTGTGACACGAATGCCTTGGTATTCAGCGACAGATCCATCAGCAATTGCTGACGACGCTCGTCGGGGAAAAAGTTGATGATGCGATCGAGCGCCTGGTTAGCGCTGTTGGCATGCAGGGTCGCAAGACAGAGGTGACCGGTCTCGGCAAACTGGATACCGTATTCCATGGTCTCCTTGTCACGAATCTCACCAATGAGAATCACGTCTGGCGCCTGCCGCAGCGTGTTCTTCAGCGCGGCGTGCCAGGTCTCGGTATCAACGCCCACTTCGCGCTGCGTAATGACGCAGCCTCTGTGCGGATGAACGTACTCGACCGGATCCTCGATGGAGACAATGTGGCCACGCGTTTTCTCATTGCGGTGACCGATCATGGCGGCGAGGCTGGTTGACTTACCGGAGCCCGTACCACCGACGACGATGACCAGGCCGCGCTTGTTCATGACGATGTCTTTCAGGATCGGCGGTAGATCGAGTTCTTCGAGCGTCGGGATTTCGGTCGTGATCGTTCGCAACACGGCACCCACGTAGCCTTGCTGGATAAATGCACTGACACGGAAACGGCCGATACCCTGCGGCGCGATGGCGAAGTTACACTCCTTGGTCGCGTCAAAATCCTTGATCTGTTTGTCGTTCATGATGGAACGCACCATCATTGCCGACTGGTCAGCTGTCAGCGGCGTATCTGTCGCTTTGTGAATGGTACCGTCCACCTTTGATCGCCGGCGGAAAGCCGTGCGTGATGAACAGATCCGAGCCGTTCCGCTCGACCATCTTGCGAAGCAGGTTTTGTGTCAATCGTACCGCTTGTTCGCGTTCCATCTCTGTCTCCCGTCAGGCCCTCGCCTGGCGTCTAGAAGTTTTCTTTGTTGACTGCGCGGAAGCGTGCTTCTTCCTTGTTAATCAGTCCCTTGGACAATAGTTCGGTCAGGTTCTGATCGAGCGTATGCATGCCGGAACCCTGGCCGGTCTGAATCGCAGAGTACATCTGCGCGATCTTGCCTTCGCGGATCAGGTTTCGAATGGCCGGTGTGCCGATCATGATCTCGTGTGCCGCAATACGGCCACCACCGGTTTTTTTCAACAGTGTTTGTGAAACTACCGCTCGCAGCGATTCCGACAGCATGGCACGCACCATCTCTTTTTCGGCGGCCGGGAACACATCGACGATACGGTCGACGGTCTTGGCCGCTGAACTCGTATGCAGGGTGCCAAACACAAGGTGACCGGTCTCGGCTGCTGTCAACGCCAGGCGAATGGTCTCGAGGTCACGCAGCTCGCCGACGAGGATCACGTCGGGATCTTCTCGCAGCGCCGAGCGCAGGGCCTCGTTGAAGCCAAGCGTGTCGCGGTGGACTTCGCGCTGGTTGATCAGTGATTTCTTGGACTCATGAACAAACTCGATCGGATCCTCAATGGTGAGGATATGGTCGGGTTTGTTGTCGTTAATGTAGTCGACCATCGCGGCAAGTGTTGTCGATTTACCTGAGCCTGTGGGTCCCGTGACCAGCACAATGCCCCGCGGATGCATGGACACGTCCTTGAAAATACCGGGAGCGCCCAGATCGTCCAGGGTCAGGATTTCTGATGGAATGGTACGGAACACAGCAGCAGAGCCACGGTTCTGATTGAATGCGTTGACACGAAAACGTGCCAGCTTGGGTATTTCGAAGGAGAAGTCGGTCTCAAGGAACTCTTCGTAGTCCTTGCGCTGCTTGTCATTCATGATGTCGTAAATCATGCTATTGACATCTTTGTGGGTGAGCGCCGGCATATTGACTCGCTTGATGTCACCATCGACCCGAATCATCGGCGGCACGCCGCCTGACAAGTGCAGGTCGGACGCGTTGTTCTTCACCGTGAATGACAACAGTTGAGCAACGTCAACGGCCATATTTCTCCCTCATTGATTAACAGCCGGACTTACCATAACCCGGCATTGATTTGAGCCTAGTATAGCGAAGCACTCGGGGCAAAACGTGATTAGAGTCACGGAAAACTTAAACGTTGTCAGAGATTTGCTGGCGAAAGCGGCAATTGAGGCCGATCGCGAACCTGGCGACGTGAAATTGCTGGCGGTGAGCAAGAAACAGCCGCTCCAGGCCATTCTTGACGCCGCCGCCGCAGGCCAGCTCGATTTCGGCGAGAACTATGTCCAGGAAGGTGCGGAGAAGGTCGATTCCTGCGCGAGAACAGACCTCACCTGGCACTACATCGGGCACCTGCAAAGCAACAAGACTCGCGACGTGGCGACACGCTTTGACTGGGTGCATACCGTGGACAGCCTGAAGATTGCCCGGCGCCTGAGCGCGCAACGCCCCGCCGGCCGCGGCGCGCTTAACCTCTGCATACAGGTCAATATCGACAATTCAGAGAGCAAGTCCGGGACCACGGCGCAGCAGGCCATTGAGCTGGCAGCTGCTGTTGCCGGCTTGCCAAACGTGCGCCTGCGCGGCCTCATGTGCCTGCCAGCAGTGCGCGACAGCCTGGACGGCCAGCGAGAGCCGTTTGCGCGCCTGCGCGAACTCGCACAGACTATTTCCGGCAACGGTATCGAGCTTGATACCTTGTCGATGGGCATGAGCGGCGATTTTCGTGCGGCGATTCTCGAAGGCGCTACCATCGTCCGCATCGGCACGGCAGTATTTGGACCCAGAACATGAGCAATAACACGGTCGGATTCATCGGCGGCGGCAACATGACGCGCGCGATCGCTACCGGACTGCTGCAGAGCGGTTTTGATGTCAGCAAGTTGCTGATAAGCGAGCCGCTGGAACAACAGCGCGAGCGGTTGGCGGATGACTTCAAGGGTGCGCTGGTATCCAGCAGCAACGATGCGATCGTGCGCGACGCATCCTGCGTCGTACTCGCGACCAAACCACAGGTTCTGCCTGCCGTATGCCGCAACCTGGCAGCAGCGGCGCAGCAATCGCGCCCCTTGTTCGTGTCTATCGCGGCCGGTGTGCGCTGCGCTGATATCGACCACTGGCTCGGCGGCGATCTTGCCATCGTTCGCGTCATGCCCAACCAGCCTGCGCTGATTCGCCGCGGCGTTTCAGGCATTTATGCCAATCAGCGGGCCAGCGCTGACGATGTCGCTCGCGCCAGCCGCATCATGGAAGCGGTCGGTGCCGTTGTAGCAGTGGACCGCGAGGAAGATATCGATACAGTCACGGCGATATCGGGCAGCGGTCCGGCGTACTTCTTCCTGCTCATCGAAATGCTGGCCACGGCCGCTGAAGAACTCGGTCTGAGTGCGGATGCCGCGTCGATGCTGGCGCTGCAGACAGCGGCCGGCGCAGCCGAACTTGCGACACAGTCGGACGAACCAATGCAGGCATTGATTGCGCGCGTCCGCTCACCGGGTGGCACGACCGCTGCAGCTCTGGACCGGCTCGAGGACGACGACATCCGTGCTATCTTTCGACGGGCAATCACTGCGGCAAGAGATCGTGCCATCGAGCTCGCCGATGCCGCACACAACAATCAGGACTAGCGCATGTCTTCCGGCCTCATCGACGCAAGCACGTTTATCATCAACACGCTCGCGCAACTCTACATCCTCGTACTGTTGCTGCGCTTGTTGCTGCCATGGCTGAACGGTGATTTTCGCAATCCGCTGGTACAGGCAATCCTCAAACTGACTTCACCCGTGGTTGTCCCGGTGCGACGCGTGGTGCCACCCATTGGACGTGTCGATACGGCAACGCTGCTAATAGCGTTTGCCGTTCAATACCTGGCCATTCTCGTAATCCTGCTCATTAAGGGCTTTGCCGCGACAATCGCGCCGATCGCTGTCACCGCACTGATTGACCTTGTCATGATCACGATTCGTCTGTTCGTATTCGCGGTCCTGATACGGGTCATTCTGTCGTGGGTTGCGCCGGGAATGCACAACCCGGCTACCGCCATTATCGAGACACTGACGCAACCCGTATTGCGTCCGCTGCAACGTTTCCTTCCCGCCATCGGTGGACTCGACCTGTCGCCGCTGTTTGCAATGATTCTTCTGACGGCCCTCAACATTGTGATAGCACCGCTTCGACCGATACCAATTTGAGTCGCTGCGCCGCTCGCAAATGGTTTATAGTGCTTACAGGTAAGGTGAACTGGACAATACAATGATTCTTAGAAACGTACTTTTCGCTTTGTCTCTGCTGGGGTTCGTCGCAGCGTGTGGTGGTCCTGGCGGAGATGCTACGGTTCCGGTTGCAGAACCGGCGGAAGCCACCTCTGCTGACATCGGTAGTCACGTCGTGCACTTCAATGCACAGTCTACCGATGCGTTATCACCCGAAATCGCCCGGGCAAATGACATCGCCCGAAGCAAGGACATGGCCATGTTGACGGTGTCGGTTCTCAGCAAGAGCGACAACAAGCCGGTCGCCGCCGACGTCAAAGTGAAAGCCGTGAACCTCACCGGTCAGCTGAAAAACATTTCACTGCGCAAAGCAGATGTCCCTGATGCGATTTACTACATAGGCACGGTGTCGATCGACAATCGCGAGACGCTCGTGTTCGATATCAGTGTCAAACCGGACGGTGTGCAGGAAGCCAGCGACGTCCGCTTCAAGCGACAGTTCTATACGGATTGAATGCGTCACGCGCAAAATAGTCCAAATACCCTGCAAAAATAGTTATTTCCAGTCTTACACGACGAAAAAAGTTGTGTTATCTTCGCTGCGCTTTTGACGCGGGCGTGTGCCCGTTTTTTCTTTTAACCAGGAGTTAGTCTTTCATGGCAGCAAATACCAAGAAGCCACCTACCAAATCCGAAATCTACGCAAAGATCGTTGCAGACACCGGTCTGACACGCAAAGACGTTGCCGCTGTTTTCGATTCACTCAACGGACAAATCAAGAAGAACCTCGGCGGTCGTGGCGCCGCGGGCATGTTCTCGGTTCCAGGCCTGTTGAAGATGCGCGTCGTTAAGAAGCCGGCACGCAAAGCTCGCAAGGGCGTTAACCCGTTCACGGGTGAAGAGATGATGTTCAAAGCCAAGCCAGCGACGAAAGTCGTCAAGGTCACCGCTTTGAAAGGCCTGAAAGACATGGTCTGACGGTCACCTCGACCGCATCCAGAAAAAGCCGGGGTTTTCCCGGCTTTTTTTTGCCTGTCACTTGTCCTGATCTCGCACGAACGTCTGTACAGCCTCTCTCAACTCAACGAGGCGGCCATGAAAAAAGTGCTCGGCACCCGCGAAAACCTGCAGTTCGGGCCCTGGCTCCAGTCCATTGACCCACTCAAGTGTCTCCTGCACCGGTACCAGCTCATCTTCGTCGCCCTGCACGATCAGCCACGGGCACGATGGCTGCCGGGTCAGGCCATTGGCGAAACGGTAAACTGCAGGCGCAATACTGACCAATCCGTCAATCTCGCGAACCGTTGCGGCGCGAATGCTGATTGCTGCACCAAATGAAAAACCGGCCACCCAGAGCGGCATGTCGCCGCTGCCTTTTTGCAACCAGTCGATAGCTGCCAGTGCATCGTCGAGCTCACCGACGCCCTCATCGTAGCTGCCGTCACTGGCCTCCGTACCACGGAAATTGAAGCGCAACACGCGATAGCCCAGGCGCACAAACGACCTTGCCAATGTATGCGCCACCTTGTTATGCATGGTGCCGCCATGTTGCGGATGTGGATGACAGATCACGGCGGCGCCGACAATTTCGCCCTCCGTGGGCGTTTCCAGGATCGCCTCCAGCCGGCCAGCCGGGCCATCCAGGAACAAGTTTTCCGAATCCGGCGCTGTCGCCATGCCTTTACCTTTGTCTTATGTGCATACAAGCCGCTATTATTGCTGGATATTTTTGCAATACAAAGCAGCTCATTATCGTGAAGAAATCAATCGAACAGGAAGCGCAATACTGCGCTGAAAATTACCACCCATTACCCGTTGTCCTGACGCGTGGTGAAGGCACCTGCGTTTGGGATGCTGAGGGCAAAAAGTACCTGGACATGATGAGCGCCTATTCGGCCGTCAGCCACGGCCACGCACATCCACGCCTCGTGCAACTGGTCAGGGACCAGGTCGGCACGCTCAACATCGTGTCACGCGCATTTCATTCAAACAAGCTCGGTCCGTTCCTGAAGCGCGCCTGTGAGCTTACCGGCCAGGACAAGGCACTACCGATGAACACCGGCGCCGAAGCCGTCGAGACGGCCATCAAGGCCGCGCGCAAATGGGCGTACACGGTCAAGGGAGTGGCAGCAGACAAGGCAGAGATCATTGCCTGCTCCGGCAACTTCCACGGCCGCACCATCGCAATCGTCGCCATGTCGTCGGAACCGCAATACCAGAAGGGCTTTGGACCGTTCCCACCGGGCTTTCGCATCGCGGAGTACGGCAACCTCGAAGCACTGCGTGATGCCATCAACGAAAATACCGCGGCATTCATCGTGGAACCGATCCAGGGCGAGGGCGGCATCGTTATTCCGCCCGAGGGTTACCTGCAGCAGGCTCGCGAGTTGTGTCGCGAGCACAACGTGCTGTTTATTGCCGACGAGATTCAGACCGGGCTCGGGCGTACCGGCAAGTTACTGGCCTGCGACCATGAGAACGTGAAGCCGGACGGCGTTATCCTCGGCAAGGCACTGGGCGGCGGCATCCTGCCGGTATCGCTATTCCTGGCAAGCGCCGACGTCATGGGCGTCTTCAAACCTGGCGATCATGGCTCGACATTCGGCGGCAACCCGCTGGGCGCGGCTGTTGGTCTCGAAGCCCTGAATATTCTGGTCGAGGAACGACTCGCCGAGAAGAGTGCGCAGCAAGGCGCCTACCTGCTGGAGAGTCTGCGCAATATCAACAGCCCGCTTATTCGCGATGTTCGCGGCAGAGGTCTGTTTATAGGCGTGGACATCGATCCCATGCTGGGCAGCGCCCGCGCGGTTTGCGAAGCGTTGATGGCGCGGGGGCTGTTGAGCAAGGAGACCCACGAGACGGTCGTGAGACTGGCGCCGCCACTGATCATCAGCAAAGCCGAGATTGACTGGGCGGTCGCTCAAATTCGTGAAGTACTCGCCGATATGGATCGCATTCGCATGGCATCCTAGACGCACGCAAACGGGATTACCGCATGCCTGAGTTTACTGTTGTACACATAGCCTTCCTCGTCGCTGCCGCTCTGGGCGGCATCGCCATTGGCTGGGCGTTTCGCGGCAGCCGCAATGAACAGGAAAAAGCGGCCATCAACCGTGGCTGGCAGGAGCAGCTTGATGCCAGGGGTGCGGAGCATTCGCGGCTGGCCGAGCAGAACAAGGGTCTGATGGAGCAGATCAGCCAGTACCAGGCGTCCAACAAGGACGCGAAAATGCGCGCCAAGGAACTTTCCGACGCTCTCAAAGAGGCGTTCGAGAGACGCGATGCGCTGCAGCGCGAAATCAAGGACATTCGCAGCAACCTTGAGTCCTCGGTCGCCGAGCGTCGCCAGCTGAAGTCCGACGTTCAGTCGCTTGCCAAGCAGGATGACAGCCTCAACAGCACGCTGGCGCAGAAAGATGAGCGCATCGCAAAGCTTACAACAGAGCTCGACAACTGGCAGAACCGCCTGCCGCCGCTTATCGAGCGCTTCAGGGAAAAGAACGAAGAAGCCGGGCGTTTGCAGCAGCAGCTCGACGAAGCGCACGCCAAAATCGACGAGCTGCAGTCCGAATTGATTGACCCGGCGCAAACCTACATTGAGCCGGTACGCGATCCGGACGAGTTGACCGAGGGCTACGACGCTTCGAACGAGCCGATGGATGATACCGCGCTCAACGGCGCCGCTGCCGAGAACGACGACCTGTCGTTCAATAGCCTCAGGGACGACCTGCAGCAGATCAAGGGTGTCGGTCCGGCTATCGAGAAGACGCTCAACGAAATGGGCATCTTTCGCTACACGCAAATCGCCGATATGAGCGAGTATGACATCGACCGAGTCGCGAAGCGTTTGAAAGGATTTCGCACACGTATCTACCGCGAAGACTGGATCGGTCAGGCGCGCTCGCTGCAACAAGCGACCGTGCAGCACTAAGGCTCAGAACCTTGCGCACGCCTAACCACTATCGTTACCTCGTTGCCGTGTCGCTGCTGGCCAGCGGCGTCCTGCTATCAGCCTCCCTGAACTCCGGAACGGCACAGGCAGGTACTGGCGCGAGTGGATACTCCGCGGTCGAGCCGCTGACCTTCGAACTGCGCTACCTGGGTGGCAGCCTGTCAGTTACGGGGCATAGCGCCTCATTGCGACATGAACAAGCCATCGCCGCCGGCCTCGACCCGTTTGCAGACGCCGATATCGAGCTGCGTCCCGCGGTCGTGGCACCCGCAGCATGGTCAGACATCACCACAGCGCTGCTGCACGCCGTCGCGGCATCTCAGTCAGCGACCGCTGCCGTCACCGAGGACGAGATCGTGCTGCGCGCCGTATTTGACGACGCTGCCGAATGGCAACTCGCAGTCGCTGATCTCAACGCTGTCGTACCCGACTCCATTACGCTGCACACGGAAACCGTGCAGGTTGCAACACACGTCGTCGACCCTTGCACTACCGCGTATCGAGAGCTGCAAGGGCAGCCGGTCAAATTTGATCGTTCAAGTGCAGAATTGCGCAGCGCCAATTACGGCGTGCTGGACCGACACGCAGAATTTGCCAGCAATTGCAGCGGCAGGCGTATCGCCATTACTGGTCACACCGACAACCAGGGCGATATCGAATGGAACAGGGAATTGAGCCGCCTGAGGGCGCAGGCCGTCGCCGACTATTTGCAACAGCGCGGCGTACCCGAACAGCAATTGCTGGTTGTCGGCGCAGGCTCGGCAGAGCCAGTCGCGGACAACGACACGGCCTGGGGGCGCGTCAGGAACCGGCGCATCGAGTTCGAACTGGTCGCACTTGCGGCGGTCCGTTAGGTCCGGGTCATTGCTCCAGTGCGGGCGGGGGCTTCCCTGCCGTCAGTTGGCTGCGGCGTCGTCTGTCGGGCCCTGCAGATTGCGCAGCTCAACTTCGAACAGCAGCGTCGCGCCCGGTGGAATGACGCCACCGGCACCACGATCGCCGTAACCCATCTCCGGGGCAATGGTCAGTTCGCGCTTCTCCCCGATCAGCATGCATTCGACGCCCTTGTCCCAGCCCTTGATGACGCGGCCTTCGCCGAGCATGAACTGGAATGCCTCGTCGCGGTCAACCGAGCTGTCGAACTTCGCGCCGCGCAGATCGCTCGCTGACTCGTCGTACAGCCAGCCGGTGTAATGAACCTCAGCGTAGTCACCAGGCATCGCTGCGCGGCCGTAGCCATTCTCAAGCACGCGGGCCTGGAGCCCGGGTACGATCTCGAATGTCACGTTGCCACTCTTCGGCATGCCGGTACAAACGTTGTCCACCATGGCTTCCGCTGCAGCTTCATCCGTTGCCGATTGCGAGCATCCGGCTGCGAGTACAACAGCGCTGAGCGCCAGGAGTCTGAATGTCATGTTATTTCGCCTTGAAGTCGAGTGATGCCGAATTAATGCAGTATCGCAGGCCCGTCGGTTGCGGGCCATCCTCGAATACGTGTCCCAGGTGCGCCCCACACTCGCTGCAGACGACCTCGTCCCGGATCATGCCATGGCTCGTATCCCTGACTGTCTTTACCGCTTCTCCGGCCAGTGGCAACCAGAAACTCGGCCAACCGCAGCCAGCGTCAAACTTCGTTTCGGAACTGAACAGCTCTGCATCACAGCAAACACAGCGGTAGGTGCCATCGTCGGCGTGCGCATAATACTCGCCGGTGAACGGTCGTTCCGTGCCTTTGTTTTGCGTGACCTCGAACTGCTCGGCAGTCAGCCTGTTCTTCAGATCAGCAGCATCAGGTTTAGTCATTGCTATCGAGGTCCAGAATCAACTGATTGACGCGTTGTACATAGGCTGCCGGATTCTCCAGTTGCGATCCTTCAGCCAGCAACGCGTGATCGAGCACGATGTTGGATAGCGCCTCGAAACGCAAGTCGTCGGCTTCGCGGCCAAGCCGCAGCAGCAACGGATGCTCGACATTCACTTCCAGGATCGGCTTCGACTCAGGAACTGCCTGCCCCGCAGCCTCCAGCATGCGCCGCACCTGCGGATTGACCTCATCCTCGGCAGCAACAACACAGGCCGGCGAGTCGACCAGCCTCTGGCTGACGTTCACGGCAGCCACGCGCTCAGCGAGGACTTCCTGAATCTTTTTCAGCAACTCACTGTGCTCACCGGCCTTGTCGTCGGACTTCTCATCCGCTCCTGGCTCTGACACAGCCGTTGACGCACGTGCGACATCGACCAGCTGCTTGCCGTCATACTCACTGAGGCTGTCGACAACCCAGGGATCAATACGATCAGTCAACAACAATACCTCGGTGCCGCTCTTCTGCAGCTTTTCGAGATGCGGGCTGGCAACTGCGGTCGAGTAGTTCTCCGCCAGGATGTAGTAGATCTTGTCCTGGCCTTCCTGCATGCGTTCGACGTAGCCATCCAGCGACTGCTGCTGTGAATCACTGTCGTCGCGGGTTGTCGCAAACCGCAGCAGCTTTGCCAGCGTCTCCTTGTTGCCGTGGTCTTCAACCACGCCTTCCTTCAGAACCTGGCCAAATTGTTCCCAGAAGGCCTGGTAGTCATCGCCCTGCGACAGCTTCTTCAGCATGTCGAGCACGCGGCGCGTCAATGCGCTGCGCATCGCCGTCAGCTCAGGATTCTGTTGCAGCAATTCTCGCGACACGTTCAGCGGCAAATCGGATGAATCAACTACACCCTTCACGAAGCGCAGGTACAGCGGCAGAAACTGCTCCGCGTCATCCATGATGAAGACGCGCTGCACATAAAGCTTGAGGCCGCGTGGCGCCTCGCGATTCCACAGGTCGAACGGGGCATTCGTCGGGATATAGAGGAGACTCGTATACTCGCGCTTGCCCTCGACCCTGTTGTGGCTCCAGATCAACGGATCCGCAAAGTCGTGCGACAGGTGTTTGTAGAATTCCTTGTATTCGTCATCGTCGACTTCCGAGCGCGAGCGCGTCCACAACGCCGTGGCCGAGTTCACCTCGCGAGGCTCTTCGTCGCCGGCGATCAGCGTCACCGGGAATGCGATGTGATCCGAGTACTTGCGAATCAGTGATTCAATACGGAAGGACTCGGCAAACTCGGCTTCATCTTCCTTGAGGTGCAAGGTCACCCGTGTGCCACGCTCGCCCTTCTCGACAGGCTCAACCGTGAATTCACCCTGGCCGTCGGACTCCCAGCGAGTGCCCTCCTCCTCAGCTGCGCGACGCGTTTCGACAACAACGTTATCGGCGACGATAAATGCAGAATAGAAGCCCACACCGAACTGGCCAATCAGCTGCGCATCCTTTTGCTGATCGCCCGTCATTTGCTGCAGGAATTCGGCCGTACCGGAGCGGGCAATCGTACCCAGGTTGCTGACAAGCTCGTCGCGGGACATGCCGATGCCGTTGTCGGAAACGGTTAGCGTGCGCTTGTCTTTGTCCAGTTCAATGCGAATAGCAAGATCATGGTCATCGCCCATGAGATCAGGCGTCGCCAGCGCTTCGAAGCGCAATTTGTCGGCCGCATCCGATGCGTTCGATATCAGCTCTCGAAGGAAGATTTCCTTGTTGCTGTACAGGGAGTGGATCATCAGCTGAAGAAGCTGACGTACTTCGGTTTGAAACCCTAGGGTCTCGCGAGTGCTTGTCTCTGTCACGCGTGTGTCTCCTGCGAAATGCAGCTCACACCATAGGGTCAGAGAATCTTATTTCAAGGGCTTCGTGAGGTCGCGAAGTGATAAAGCAGTAAGAACGCCAGCATAGCTGCCGCAGCGGATGCCAGCGGCGGATGCCGCAGCGCCAACAGCACGCCTCCGATCTGCACGGCCAGGGCAATCAGCAGGAATGCGCTGACAGAGAGTAAGTTGCGAATGCGCTCACTGACCAGGCCGATCATGCCCAGCAGGTCATCGAGGTCATCCCAATATTGCATAAAGCGTTCCATGGCGTCTTGCTCCCTTAGCCTAGCGAACGATGGACAGCAGCGGCCCGGACATTTCCGGATCCGAGCCTGGCGCGTCGGCCTCGCCAAGTGACGCATGGTTAGATTCCTTGGCATGCGCAATCGCTCTGTGAAAAAGCTCCCAACGCTGCCGTGCGGACTCGTTCTTGAACGCCGCAGCCGGTGAATCAGTTTCAGAATTCTTCTTTGACATACTCATCTGGATCACACATCAAACAGTAGTAAGGCAGACTATAGGCGCGCACTAAATGTCACTCCGTGAGGCACATCACAGCTTGCGTTCGAACTATGCTGAAGCCACTGCAAATGCTCGGAAACTGAACGCAGTTCCGGTTTTTGTACGGACCTGATGCACATCTGAATAGTGCTCGCGAAAACGAAAACGCCGGCTGATGCCGGCGTCACGATACATAATATTGGCAAGCGCCAGACTGCGCTTCTAATCCTTGTCGTCATCGCTTTCCGCAACCCAGTTACGCTTAACCTGTTCGGTCCAGGTGCGATAGCCTTTCCAGGAATACAGCGACGGGTCAATGCCTGATCGGCGGCCCTGCGTCGTCGGTGCTTTGGAAATCCAGCGACGATATTGCTGCCAACCATCGGCGTCGTTGGCCGCGGGCGCGATGCCGCTCAACTTCGCGTCTGCTGCTTTTTCGGTTGCTTCGGCATCCGTGCCAAAGTTGTCAACCCATTTGAGTCGTTTGTTGTCCGCCATGCTGGACCACTCTTTTGTCAATCCGTTGACTACATGCTAAGGGTTGCGGTGGCGGCAGCACAGGAACTGCATCACAATGCGCGGTGGGCTTTTTTACATATGGATCAACAGCTTACAATTCGTTTTAACTTAACTCGCGGCGCCGATGATGATCGTTTGCACTATGTAAAATGGAATTTCGCCGATTCAGCGAACAACCCTGTAACACGGTTTGTAGTTTCCGGCGTTGATCTTCATGCGCCCCTGCTCGACAAATGACGCCAGCAATTCGTCCAGCAATTGCATGATGCGCTCGGACCCATTGACCTCGAACGGGCCATGCTCGTCGATGAGTGACGCTGTGTCTTCACGCACATTACCCGACACGATTCCGGAGAAAACCCGTCGCAGGTTGGCTGCCAGTGCGTGCGTTGGCTGGTCTTCGTCCAGGTTCAGGCCGCGCATCGCCTCATGGGTTGCGACAAACGGCCGCTGGAACTCCGGATCAATGGTCAGGCGCCAGTTAAAGTAATAGGCGTCACCGTGCTGCTTGCGGTAATTATGTACCTCTGCCAGCGACGCACGTGACTGCCGCGCCACTTCTGCCGGGTCATTGATGATGATCTGGTAACGTTGCTGCGCCTTCTCGCCCAGCGTCGCAGCCACAAAGTTGTCGATCTGCTGAAAGTACGGCTCGGCTGACGCGGGACCGGTCATGATCATGGGCATTGGCTGCCCCTGGTTGTCCGGATGCATCAGCACACCGAGTAAATACAGGATCTCCTCTGCGGTACCTACGCCTCCGGGGAACACGATGATTCCGTGGCCGACACGAACGAACGCTTCCAGGCGCTTTTCCATGTCCGGCATGATCACCAGCGAGTTGACGATCGGATTGGGCGACTCCGCAGCGATGATGCCGGGCTCCGTGATACCGACGTAACGGCCGTTGCGAATGCGCTGTTTCGAATGGCCAATGGTTGCACCCTTCATCGGTCCCTTCATTGCGCCCGGGCCACAGCCGGTACACACGTTCAGACCGCGCAAGCCCAGCTCATAGCCAACCAGCTTGGTGTAATCGTATTCGTCGCGGCTGATCGCGTGACCACCCCAGCAGACCATCAGGTCGACAGCCGCAGGCAGCGCCAGCAGCTTGGCGTTTCTCAAGATGTGAAACACAGCGTTGGTTCTGCCGCCTGTGGACGTGAGGTCGAAGCGGCCGCTGCAGCGCACCTCGTTTTCGGTATAGACGAGATCGCGCAACACCGAGAACAGCAGCTCGCGCGTGCCGCGGATCATCACGCCATCAACAAATGCGTTCGCGGGCGCACCCGTCAGGGAGATTTTCAGACCCCGATCCTGTTGGATAAAGCCAACCTGGAAATCGCGATAGGTGTCCAGCAGTTCGCGCGCATCGTCAGTGTCATTGCCTGAATTCAGCACCGCCAGCATGCAACGTCGCAGCAACGGGTATAGCCCGTTCTCGCCACTGCTTTTCAGCTGGTCGACTTCAAACTGCGAGAGGACCTCGAGGCTGCCTTCTGGCCAGACCTCGGCATCGATAGATGTATGTGGCTTCAAGGCAGGATTTCGATCGGCGTGTTTTCGCTGGTCATAAGCCAGATATCGATCATGTCGGAGTTGGACACCGCAATGCAGCCATTGGTCCAGTCCTGCGTCTTGTAATAGGTCTCAGACTGGTTGGGCTCATTTGGCTGGCCGTGAATCATGATGGCACCGCCAGGGGCGACACCCAGCTCGCGGGCCTCGGCGACATCGCGAGCGCTGGGGTAAGACACATGGATCGACAGGAAATAGTCACTGTTCGGGTTGCGCGCGTCCAGCCGGTACTTGCCTTCCGGCGTACGGAAATCGCCTTCGCGCTTTTTGTCGCCTACCGGGCGAATACCCAGCGCTATATCAAAGGTGCGAAACGGCCTGCCATCGATTATCAGGTGCAGTTTGCGCGCCTCCTTCTCGACCACGACCGCGTCCGCAACCGGAAATTCGCCGGCATTCGACGGCAGTCCGGCCAGCAGCATTCCGGCCAGCAGCAGCGGCGACATCAGACGCCCGAATAATCGCTTTAAGTTCATCATGGAGAGCAAGACTACCAAAACATTGTTTCAGGAAAAAAGGTACTAGACCCGTTTTCCGACAATCCAGCCGATCGCAAAGCCGATGCAACCTGCGCCCGTCGTATAGACAGGCAGGAAACGGAACAACTGCAGCGGCTCCGTTACGTCATTAAACATGCCGTTCAGGTTCACCGACCAGGCGTAATGCAGGTAAAGTGACAAGCCGAGGGCAGGTATGGCAAACCCGGCAAGACCCAGCGGCCATGCCCAGCCATTGGCAATCCAGTCGCCCCGGCCGCGCCACAGCACCAGCCAGGAAAGCACCAGCAACAGGGCCAGTGGTGCCAGGTTGCGCGCGATAAACGGCCCATCGCCCTGCACGTCGGCGATCCAGAACCCGGCGGCCAGTAGCAGCATCAATACGGGCGACAGGCGCCACAGTACCTTGCGGGACATCATCACTCCGTTGCTTCGATGTCTTTCAATAGCGGAAACCGCACAGTGGTGCCAGGGCGAACTTTTTGCAGATCGATGTCCGGGTTGTATTGCCGGAACAGCCACACGGGCACGCCGTAGCGGCGTAGTGACAGGATCCAGATCGACTCGCCTTCCTGGATGGTGTGTTCCTGCACGCCACCAATGACGTGCTGGCGGAAGAACCCATCCTGTTGTTCGCGATGATACGCGATGCGCTGTTGCTCAAAGTTCGCCGCGTTCGAGCTGCCAAGATCCAGCTTCAGTCGCCTGCCAACCTCAACCGGCGTGCGGAATGCGAGGCGATTGATGTCGCGCAATCGCTGCGTCTTGATACCCAGCCAGTCCGCGTAGTGGCCCAGCGTTTCGAGCGGCTGTACCTCGATCGAACTGTCGTCCGCCACCGAGTAGTCACTCGGGTCTGACAGCAACGCGGTCTGGATAGTGCCGAGCAACGTCGCTGTGAAATCCCCGCTCATGCCGCCCGGTGTGACTTCCTCGATGCTCGCCTCGGCGGCGACCGGTTCGTTCACGCTCGCCAGCACCTCGGCCTCAACCGCTGTCGCACGCGTCGTCTCAGGCGCCGGACCGGCCGCCGGCAAGCGGATCTGTTGTCCAGCCCGGATGCGGTGACTGCTGCTCAGGTTATTGAGTGCGACAAGTGTTGATGTGCGCGTCTTGTAGGTTGTCGCGATCTGCGACAACGTGTCGCCGCTGCGCACCGTGTGAAACAGGTCAGGTAGTTGCTCCGTGTAGCGTTGCTCTGCGCTGAGCGTATCCAGCAGATCCGGCATCGGCGCATTCAGCAACGAATCGGGCAGGCGGATCGTATAGCCTTTTGGCAGGTATTTACTGCCTTCCCAGACCGTGGCCTGCACCGCCGGATTGTGGCTGGCAAGCTGCCTCTCACTGACGCCGAGTGCCTTGCTGGCATCCGCAGCAGCCGTATACGTCGGCAGCCTCACCGTCTGATAAGGCACCGGGCTGTCCGGCACCAGCCCGGGGAAATACTGTTCGACATTCTGATCGACCTGCCGGGCTGCGAGAAATGCCACGTAGAAATTGCGCGACGCGAAGCCGAATGTGCGGCCATTGTATTTGCGCAGAATGTCGACGTAATTTGTGTCGCCGTACTGGCTCATTGCGCGGCGCACGCCACCCAGGCCGTGGTTGTAGGCGGTAATCGCCATTGGCCAGTTGCCCGCGAGCGAGTAATTGTAAGCAAGCAGTTCTGCGGCGGCTCGCGACGCCGTAAACGGGTCATTGCGCTCATCAAGGACGTGATCGACCCGCATGAAGCGGCGGCCGGTGCTGCGCGTAAATTGCCAGATGCCGGAGGCGCCGACGTGCGAGCGCGCATTCGGATTATAGGACGACTCGACATGTGGCAATGCCGCAAGATCTGCGGGCACGCCGAGCGCTTCAAGCTCGGCGACGATGTGTGCGCGCCAGCGACCTGCGCGCCGCAAACCCTCCGCAAAGCGATCCCGCAGGCCCTGTTGATAGCGAATCCGTTCCACGGCAGCGGCAAGCTCGGCGTTACTGACATCCGCCGGCCAAAGTGCCAGCACCGCAGCCTCCTCCTCACTCAGGCCGTCGCGTTTGCCCGTTGCCAGGGTGCGCAAAATGCCTTGCAGACGCTGGCGCTGTGTGGCGACAACACGGTTTCGCTGTGAGCGCGACATGTTTGCACCGGCCGCAACGCCACCGTACACGACACCCAAATTGCGATTGTCGTGCAACACACCTTCAGTCGTGGTGTATTCGGTAAAAATGGACACCCAAAAATCGACATCCGGCTGTAATTCCGGCGGCTGTGGGAAGGTCTCCTCTGCGGCTACGCCGAGACTTAACAGGGTGGCGACGAGGGCCAGAAAATACCGATTGCTTGTCATTTGCTTCCGTTCAGGTTTCAATCGTAAATTATTGATTAGTTCACAGATATTTTAGTCATTTTGACCTATTCTAAGCGCTCGAACAGAGCACCGCGCGGCCAATGATCACTTTTTCGAACAAAATGCCATTCCACCAATTACTTGCAACCAGCGTATTGCTGACCGCTGTTGCGGCTGCTTATGGCAGCGAAAACATGGCGGCCGGCATTGAAGAAGTCATTGAGTCTGCTGACATTACGACCGAGCCGCTGCCGGAAGTTTCCCTTGACCTGCCCGTTATTCCGCTCGCAGATGCCGTCACAACGGTAGCTGTGCGAGAGGGCACGCTGCGCATCCTCGGCGTCAACGTGTTCCCCGGAACATCAGAGCGCCTGACCTGGTCGGCGACCGAGTTGTTCGAAGGCGTGCCCGTGACCACACCGGTTCTGGTCGTGAACGGCGCCGAACCCGGACCGACGCTGTGCGTTGCCGCAGCTGTTCATGGTGACGAACTCAATGGTATTGAGATCGTTCGCCGCGTTATCCACGACCTCGACGAGCAGAATCTCAACGGTGCCGTCATCGGCATTCCGATCGTCAATGTACAGGCGTTTCGCCGCGGCTCCCGTTACCTTCCGGACCGGCGCGACCTGAACCGCTACTTCCCCGGCAACCCGAACGGCAGTGCTGCCGCGCGCATTGCGCATTCTTTCTTCACGCATGTCATGCCGCATTGCGATGCGCTGATCGACGTGCACACCGGCTCGCTGTCACGATCCAACCTGCCGCAGATCAGGGCTGACCTGAGGAATCCCGAGGTCGTTACGCTCACCCAGGGCTTCGCATCCATGGTTGTACTGCACAGCCCGGCTTCACCGGGCATGTTGCGCTATGCAGCGACAGCGGCCGGTATTCCGACCGTAACGCTGGAAGCCGGCGGACCTCATGTGCTGGAGTTGAACGAAGTCAAACGCGGCGTTAAAGGTGTCGAGTCTTTGCTGACATCGCTTGGTATGGTTCCCAAGCTGCGACTGTTTGGCGACCCGGAACCCGTGTACTACAGCTCATCCTGGGTGCGCTCAAACAATGGCGGCATCCTGTTGTCGAACGTTAGTCTCGGCAGCACCATCCGCAAGGGCGACCTGCTCGGTACCATCACCGACCCGATGAATAACGTACAAGTTGAATTGCTCTCGCCATATTCGGGGCGCATTATCGGCATGTCGCGCAACCAGGTCGTAATGCCCGGCGACGCGGCGTTCCATGTCGGCATCCAGGCCGACGATGCATCGACGGTTGAGCCAACCGAGCCATTTGAAGGCGAGGATTCGGAAGAAGCCGTCGCCGACGAGAGCAGACTGTCAGAGTAAATGACTGACGAGCGAAAACCGCTTTATCAGTATTACGCACCGCGCTACTGGCTACCCTGGCTGGGTATGCTGTTGCTGCGTGTCATTTGCCTGTTACCGCATCGCGTCGCTCTTGGTATCGGTCGTTTCGCGGGCACGCTGGTGTTTCATGCAGGCGGCAGCCGGCGCGCGATTGTCAGGCGCAACATAGAATTGTGTTTTCCCGAGCTCTCAGCTGCCGAGCGCGAGACCCTGACCCGTGACCATTTCAAGGCACTCGGCATGATGCTGATTGAAACCGGCCTGGGACGCTGGGCCAGCGACAAGCACATACGCTCGTTGCTGGCAGACATAAAAGGCCTGCACTACCTGACAGACGTTCTCGACCGCGGGCAAGGCGTCATCATGTTATGCGCGCATCTGACGACGCTGGAGCTGAGTGGGCGTTTCATCATGACCGAGATTCCGCCACTCGATGCCGTTTACCGCAAGAACAAGAGCGACTTTATTACCGAGATTCAGCGTACCGGGCGTGAACGCGCTGCCAGGCAGACCATCGAGAAGCGCGATATCAAACGCATGGTGCGAAGCCTGCGCCAGGGCCACCCCGTCTGGTACGCCCCCGATCAGAGCTTTAGCCGCAAAGGCGCCGAAGTCGTCAAGTTCTTTGGCGTGCCGAGTATGCATACCACCGCTACCTCCACGCTCGCGCGGCTGGGGCGGGCAGCCGTCATCCCGTTTTTTCCGCGACGCCTGCCCGACAATCGTTACGAGGTTGTCATCCTGCCGCCTCTCGACATCCCGTCAGGTGACCCGGTATATGACACGGAGCAGTACGCGAAGGTACTCGAGGACTTTGTCCGGACCTGTCCGGAGCAGTACTTCTGGATACACCGCAAGTTCAAAGACCTGCCCGACGGCTATCCCGATTACTACGCGGAACTCGACGCGTTAAAATAGCCTGCCAGCAATACTTCCCAGTTCTCGGGCGTGAAATTCAGACGCGGATTCAGCGTCTTTACTTTCTGCAGTGACCGATGCAACCGACTCAGGGTTTGCTGCTGCCAGGGACCCGGCGGCAACAGCTTGCCGCGATCGAAGTCGAGCATCCAGAGTCGCTCCGCGGTATCGATCTGCAGGTTGTAGGCGTTCATGTCTGCGTGAAACACACCCTGCCGATGGAAATCATGGATGTCCTCGCCCAACGTTCGCCAGAACCCTTCGGCGCGTGCTTGCTCGATGTACTGCGACAGGGCGACAACGTTGGGGATGCGCACGGTGATAATGTCAGCCTTGTAAAAGCTGCCCACGCGACGATAACGAGCGGCGGCCGGTCGCGGCACGCGCAGACCCTTGTCGACCATCTTCGCCAGCATGCGCCACTCGCGAAACGGCCGCGTATCATCCTCGTTTGTAAACCAGTACGCATCCTTGACCAGCTTGCCGACGAGCCCGCCGCGCATATAGTGACGCAGCACGAATTGCCGCGGCACATTGCCAACGTACATCGTGTTGCCGCGGCCGCCCGAACGCAGCGCACCCTTGATCACCTCCGCGTGCAACCAGCCCTTGGGCGTGAAGCGCACATCGGAAATCTGGTTGATAATCGCCTTATCGTATAGGATGGCGCCGTTCGCGGTCTTCTCGACGGTTTCGGTCAACGTGTCCGTCCTTTGTAACTGACGTGTCTGATTTGTCTACTTCTGACTATAAAAGAGAAACACCGCAAAACATCCTGGTCGTGCGGCTGTCCGCCATCGGCGATACCTGTCACGCACTCGCCGTCGTTCGCAACCTGATGGACAACTGGCCCGACGCTCACATTACCTGGGTGATCGGCAAGACGGAGGCCACCCTGCTGTCCGACGTTGAGGGCGTGGAGTTTATCATCTTCGATAAGCAGAAGGGCCTTGGCGCGATTCGCGACGTGCGCCGTGCGCTACATCGAAGGCGCTTCGATGCCGCGCTCTGCATGCACGCATCAGCGCGTGTAAACCTCCTGTATCCGTTTATCCGCTCGGACCTCAAGATTGGCTTCGACAGGAATCGGGCGCGCGACTTTCAATGGCTGTTTACCAATCGGCAGGTCGAAGCAACCGATGGCAAACATGCGCTTGAAGCCATGCTGTCGTTTGCGAGCGCCATTGGCGCCGAAGACAAACCGTTGCGATGGGACATTCCCGTGGCCGACGCCGATAACGCGTTCGCAGCGCAGTTCCGTGAACCCGGCAAGCCGCTGGTGATTATCAGCCCGTGTAGCAGCCAGCGCAGCCGCAATTTTCGCAACTGGAGCATCGACAATTTCATCGCCATCGTGGACTACCTTGCGGAGCAGCACGATGCCAGGGTGCTGATTAGCGGTGGCAACAGCGCTATTGAAGACGAATACGCGCAGGCCATCTGCAATGCCTGCAGTAATGCCACGGACCTGCACGGCAAGACGTCGTTGAAGCAATTGCTGGCCTTGCTGCGTGAGGCCGATGTACTCATTTGCCCGGACTCCGGCCCGGCGCACATGGCGACGGCGGTCGGCACCGCGGTCGTCGGCCTGTATGCGACCTCCAATCCTGCACGCACCGGTCCTTACCTGTCTCAGCAACACACGGTGAACTGCTACCCGCTGGCGGCCAGGCAGTTGCTGCACAAGTCCGTCGATGAGTTGCGCTGGGGGCAGCGTATTCGCGCCCCGGAGGCGATGGAGTTGATAAAATTCTCCGATGTCGCCGAAAAAGTAGACGAAATACTGCAATAAGCCGCGAAAATCGGAAAACGCGCGCGAGCCTCAGGGCCGCAGGAGTGTCCGACGGCGAACCTCCGAAAAGTGTTATTTATCGACATATGTCGACTTTTGACCGATTTTGTTGCTAATTAAAAGCTATTTAAGCGACGTTTCATGCTATCGACAGCACTTTTTCGGCGCGGCAACAGGGCAGCTATCAGGCTGAATTTTTAATAGTGACTTTTTCCCGATTTTCGCGACATATCGCTACATTTATGACACGTCGATATCATCTCCTGATACCGAGGCAACTGCGCCACACAGAGAAGCGCCGTTAAACTCACCGATCTGACACGTAAGTGTCGCTATTATCCTCGTATCGCGGTGATCTCCGCAAAAACCTCTGCAACCTCGAGTTTCCGCAAACAATCGAGATGTCCGAGCGGGCATTCGCGCTTGAAGCACGGGCTGCAGTCGAGCTCGAGGTAGTGCACGCTGCAGCTGTCGGTCAACGGCGGCGTGAAACGCGGCGACGACGAGCCGTAGATTGCCTGCACATGACAGCCCACCGCTGCCGCTATGTGCATCAGGCCGGAGTCATTGCTCACGGCCTGCCCGACAAACCCAAGCAAGTCCACGACGTCTTCGAGTTCCGTCTTGCCGCAAATATTGACAGCCGCGCTGCCGGCCGCGATCTCGTCGCCGGCCGCGGCATCCTTGTCTGAGCCCATGACCCAGACGTCGAAGCCGCTGGCGTTGAGTTGTGCTGCCAGCGCCGCGAAATACTCCAGTGGCCAGCACTTGGCTGGGCCGTACTCGGCACCCGGCATCATGGCGACGACCGGTCGATCCGTCTGCAGGCCGAGCCGTGCCATCGTCGCGGCCTGCCGCTGCTCCGATAGTTCGAGCTTCGGGAACGGTATGTTCGCGGGTAGCTGCGCGCCCTCCACGCCGAGGAACACGAAGCGCTTTACAGTCTGATCCAGCAGCGTTGCGTCAAACGGCCGCACGTCGTTGATCAGGAAATAGCGCGACTCGCCCCGGTATCCGGTGCGCCTGGGAATGTCCGCCAGCCACGGGATAAGCGCCGCTTTCAGCGAACGTGGCAGGACGATGGCCTGCGCATAGTTGCGACCGCGCAGCTCGCGGGCCACGGCGCGGCGATCTTGCAGGCCGAGTTTGCCGTGCGCGGTTCCCGATGCGATACCCTGGCGAACTTCAGGCATACGCGCGACGATCGGCAGCGACCAGGCCGGCGCGAGTACGTCGATCGCCGCATGCGGCCGTGCCGCTTTCAGGACTTTGAAGAGGGACTGCGCCATGACCATGTCGCCGACCCAGGATGGGCCGACCACCAGTATGGCGTCTTGATCAGCTTGCGGCATTGGCCGCCAGGTAATCCAGGTAGGCCTTCACGCCTTCTTCGACCGGGCGAAACCGCACGTCACAGCCGCTGGCGCGCAGCTGACTGAGATCCGCTTCGGTGTAACTCTGGTAGGCACCCTGCAGGTGCTGCGGAAACGGTATGTAGCGAATCTCACCACGCCCGTGCCATGCGATAACTGCGTTGGCCACGTCGTTGAAACTCTGCGCCCGACCCGAGCCGGTATTGTAGATGCCGGACACCTCGGGGTGCTCGAGGAACCAGAGATTGACGTCACACACATCGCCAACATAAACGAAGTCGCGCAATTGCTCGCCGTCACCGTAGCCGCCGGAGCCGGCAAACAGCCGCGCCTCGCCATCGGCAAGCAGCTGATTGTTGAAATGAAACGCAACACTCGCCATGGAGCCTTTGTGTTGTTCGCGCGGTCCGTACACATTGAAGTAGCGCAGGCCCACGACCTGGCTGGGCGGATTCGGCACCGTGCGCCTCACATAGCGGTCAAACTGCAGCTTCGAATAGCCATACACGTTCAACGGCTTTTCGTTTGCCGGGTCTTCACTGAATGCCGACGCGGCACCGTAGACCGCCGCCGATGAGGCATAAATGTAAGGCGTGGCCGTCTCAAGGCAATGATGCAACAACTCCTGCGAGTACGCGTAGTTGTTATCCATCATGTAACGGCCGTCCCACTCAGTCGTCTCCGAGCAGGCACCCTGGTGCAGAATGGCCTTGATGCCCGATGCGAAGCCCTTGTCAGAGGCCAGCCGGTCGATCAACGCGTCCTTGTCGAGATAGTCGGCAATCGGCAGATCCGCGATGTTGACGAACTTGTGGCCGTCGGTCATCTCGTCCACAACGACGATGTCGTCATAGCCGCGATCGATCAGTGCCTTGACAAGATTGCTGCCGATAAAGCCGGCGCCGCCGGTCACGATGTACATGCGCTACTCGCCGTCTGCTTGCAGCAGGTACTGTGCACCGCAATACGGGCACTTCGCCTCGCCCGTCTCTTCGACGGGCAGGTACACCTGGGGGTGCGCATTCCACAGATACATGCCGGGCATCGGGCAGCTCAGTGGCAGGTCTTTTTGCCTGACGCTGTAGCGGTTCTGTGAATTCGCCGGAATCAGATTCTGGTCGATGGTTCCTGCTCTAGTTGCCACGGATTGCCTCTCTTAGTCGTGCGTTGCCGGATTATACGCCGAGATGGGTATCCCAGACACTGCTCACGAATGCGCGCTCGTCGGGAAACTCCGATTCGTGTACCAGCGTTGCCTGCTCGTCCAGCACGAGTCGATGCATACGCCGTCTGTAGGCGCGGTAAGCGTCCTGCAATTGCAGCGCCGTATCGTCAGGGATGAGCTTGCAGGCTGCAAGGGCATCGAGCTGGCGAATATTGTCTGAGTACTCGATGACGGCCGCGAATTCGCGCGCATGTTGCAGCACCAGGAACTGCACCAGGAACTCAATGTCGCCGACGCCGCCCTGCCCGTGCTTGAGGTCAAAGACATCGGCCGCGCTGCGATCCAGCTCCTTGCGCATCCTCTGTCGCATCGAAATCACATCGTCGCGCAGCGAGTCGCGGTGCACACGGTCTCGCAGGGTCTCGCCACGAATACGCTCGAACTCGGTGCCGACGGCGACGCTGCCAGCCACTGCTCGCGCACGCAGCAACGCCTGGTGTTCCCAGGTCCAGGCATTTTCTTCCTGGTATTTCTCAAAGGCGTCGGTGCTGGATACCAGTACGCCCGAGCGCCCGTCGGGGCGCAGACGGGTATCAATCTCGTACAGTTCACCGGAGCCCGTCTGGGTGGTCAGCATGTGCGTGAGGCGGCGCACGAAGCGGGCGAAGAACAGCGGATTGTCCAGTGGCCTGGCACCGTTCGTCTGCTGCCGCGTACCGCGCGAATTGTGCAGAAACACGAGATCGAGATCACTGCCGTAGGACAGCTCGAGGCCACCCAGCTTGCCGTAGCCAATAACGCCGAAGCCAACTTCGCGGGTTTCGCCATTGTCTTCGCAACACGGCGCCCCGTGTTTTGCCACCAGCTCCGCCCAGGCGATTTGCAGGCAGCGCTCCAGGACCACTTCGGCCAGCCAGGTCAGAGCGTCGCTGACTTTCATGATGGGCAGGACGCCGTTGAAATCTGCGACGGCGATATTGAACATCTCGGCACGCTGGTAGCGAGTGAGCAACGCCACCAACTGCTCGGTGTCCGCATCACGATGCCGCTGTTCGCGCTGCTGCAAGGCATGCAGAAGATAGTCCTTGCTGACTACACCACTGTGCGCCCTGGTATCCAGCAACTCATCAAGCAGCACCGGATATCGCGAAATCTGGTCAGCGATGTAGGCACTCTCGCTGCACAGCTCGACGAACCGGGCCAGCGCAGCCTGGTTTTCGTTCAGCAGTGCAAGGTAGGCACTGCGGCGCAAAACGCTTTCGACGACGCCGAGTGTGCGCTGCAGGGTTCTGGCAGGATCGCGAACCTCGGCGACGAGTCGTAGCAGCCGCGGCAGGAAACGTCGTAAGCGGCGGCGCGCCGCTGTATCAACCTGACGCGACGTTCCCTGGCCCGCGAACTGCGCCAGCACGGCGGCAAGTTGCGTGGAATCGGGCAGCCCCTGCTGTCGCAGGTAGTCACGCCACTGCTCGCTGTCGGCCTGGTTATCCCACAGGTCCACTAACGGTGTGACCTGCTCCGCTTGCTCGCCGACGCGCGCGATCTCACTGAAGTGCGAACTGACCCGGTCGCGATGCAGGGCCAGGTCGGACGACAACGCGTCCCAGTCCCAGCATTGCATGGCCAGACACAGGCGCGCGCGATCGCTCACGTTGCCTGGCAGGTCATGCGTTTGCTGGTCACGGATCGCCTGAATGAAGTTTTCAAGACGGCGCAGGAATTCGTAGGCTTGCAGCAATTCCAGCGCCGTTTCCCTGGCAATGCCGCGTGTCTCAACCAGCTTGACCAGGGTTGGCTGCAATTCGCGCGAGCGCAGATCTGCATCGCTGCCACCGCGCACAAGTTGCAGCGACTGCACGATGAACTCGATCTCCCGAATTCCGCCAGGCCCCAGCTTGACGTTGTTGGCAAGCTCCCGGCGACGCACTTCCGCGGCGATCATTGCATGCATATCGCGCAATGACTCAAACACACCGAAGTCGATGTAGCGGCGGTACACGAAGGGCTGGATGAGATTCGTGGTCAGTTCGGCGGCAACATCATCCGATGGCTGCATGCCAACGATGCGCGCTTTGACATAGGCGTAACGCTCCCAGTCCCGGCCATGCTGCAGCAGGTAGGATTCCAGCGCTGCGAAACTGACTACCGGCGGCCCGCTGTCGCCGAACGGGCGCAAGCGTGTATCGATGCGAAAACAAAAGCCGTCGACCGTTACCTCATCCAGAAGGGCGATGAGCTGCCTGGCGACTCGCGTGAAATACTCCTGCGCACTCAGCGACTTCCTGCCGTCGCTGTCCCTGCCCTCGGGATAGAGGAAAATGAGATCGATGTCCGATGAGAAATTGAGCTCGCGCCCGCCAAGCTTGCCCATGCCGAGCGTGACCAGTGTGACCTCGTTTCCGGCCGCATCGCGAATCACGCCGAAACGCTCTGCCACGACCCGGTGCGCGACGAGCCCGGCGGCCTGCAGTTGCCGATCCGCAAGATCGGACAGTGCATGCAGCGTATCGTCGAGGCTCGCTTCGCCGGCAACCTCGCGCCACAGGATGTGCAACATGAAACGGTAGCGAAATCGTCGCAGCTGTTGCTTCGCCGCCAGTACATCCAGCGCTTCCCCACTGACGTCGCGAACGAGGTCGTCGAGCAAACGCTGTTGCGGTGGCAGGCTGAAGCCCGAGACGTTGTCCGCGAACCACTGCCAGTCCTTCAGGATAACCTGCGCGGCAAACTCGCTGGCTGCGACGACGCGCACCAGCGCCGTTGCGCTGGCGGCGGGGATGACGGCGTCGGGGTGTGCTTCACTCAAGCGCTCGAACCAGCGCGCCGCAGCAGCACGCAGCGCCGCCGGCAGGGCGTCGATGATGGTAGCGATATCGTTGTGGCTGGCGTTGCTCATCGGCAGCAGTCTAGCGGCAAACGCGTGTCAGCCGAAGCCGAGTTGAAATATTTTCAGGCGGTTTCGGAGGTTTGCTGCTCAGTCAGGGCCGCAAGGGCTTCATCAAGATCGACAGGCCTGCCTACGGCGTGGCCCTGGGCAAAGTCCACGCCGATCGCTTTGACCTTGGCGCGAATCTCTTCATTCTCGACGTACTCGGCGACCGTCTCAAGACCCATGACTTTCGCGACCTCGGTAATGGCGGCCACCATTGATTCGGAAATTCGGTTGTGCGCAATGTCGCGCACGAAGCTGCCATCGATCTTCAGCGTATCGACCTTGAAGTTCTTCAGATAGGCGAATGAACTCAGCCCTGCGCCGAAATCGTCGAGCGATATCAGGCAGCCGCGCTCTCGCAATGCGTCTATGAACGACTGTGCCTTGGCGAGGTTCGAGACAGCCGCAGATTCTGTGACTTCGAAACACAGCATACTTGCGGGCACACCGCTCGACCTGACTTCGTCGTCGATAAAGTCAAGAATATCGTCGTCGCCCAGCGATTGCCCGGAGAGGTTGATCGAGAATGACGCATTCAACTCAGCAACCTGCTCTCTGCAGGCGGCGAGCTTTGCGATGGTCCGGGACAGAACCCAACGATCGATTTGCGGCATCAGCTGATAGCGTTCTGCAGCGGAGAAGAACGCGTCCGTAGGAACCCGCTCGCCCTTTGCGTCGCGCATTCGTAACAGAATTTCGTAGCGCAGGTCTTCCCTGTCGTCCAGAAGGCTGACGATTGGCTGCGCAAGCAATTCGAAGCTGTCCTCGTCGAGCGCTTGCTGAATATCGGTAACCAGCTGCATGTCGTCGTAGCGACGAATAATGCTGAGGTTTTTGTCGTCATAGACTTCGATACGGTCACGACCGTGGTCCTTGGCCGACTCGCATGCCATACGGGCCGCGGTCAGTGCTTCGCGCTCATTGACCTCGGAATTCATGGTCGCAATGCCGACGCTCATCGTGACCTGCAGCGACTTGTCGCCCTCAAGGTAACGCAGCGACCGGCCCTGCTCGCGAATCATGCTGGCGTGCGCCAGCGCTGCTTCCGCGTCAACATGGGTTAGCAACAGGCAAAAGTCATCGCCCGTCAGTCTCGACAGCACAGCACTCTTCGGCAAGTCCTCTTCCAACAGGCGTGCAAAGCGCAGAATCACCGCATCCCCGGCCGCTCGACCGAACGTATCGTTTACAAGCTGCAGATTGTCGAGGTCGAAATACACCAGCTGATGTTCGTCCTCTGCTGTCTTGAGTGCGTTCGCCGACTCACTCAGCTGCGACTCGAAGCCGCCGCGGTTCATCAGACCGGTCATGACATCGAACGAACGCTCAATGACGTATTCAATCTTGCGCATGATATGCGCCATAAAGCGCCGATCGCGCTTGTCAAAGCTACGACTGTCAAGACGCCCGAGTTGCGCAAGGACGCCTTCAATATTGCCAAGCTTGTCATGCAGCGGACAGAGCAGCGCCTGGTAGCTTTCGCCCGCAACGTTGTCTGCGCCGTCGACCGTGGGAATTTCTACAACCACCGGCCAGCGCCTGCCTTCGAGCTTTGGCAACAGTTGCTCGACCAGGTAGCGGTCCAGCACCTTGCGGCGCACATGCTTCCAGCTCGAATGTGTCGCACTGATGCGGATCCGCTTGGAGGGGATCAGCAGGACGCTGTAATTAATCCCCAGAAAGCGACCGCTCTGTCCGACGAGGTGCGCGAGACCAACATGGCTGCGGGAAGCACCATGGATCTTTTCGTCGACTTCGTAAATCAGGTCCAGTTCTTTTTCGAGGTGATCGTATTCGGACTGTCGACTGCCCATGCGCTCGTCCTGCAGCAGACTGTCGCCGATCATCTCGACGGCCGGCAGCAGGATGTTTGCGAGCAGCTGGGCATTAAATGATGAGGACTTGCCGGTGTTGCGCGAGAACACGGACACCAGCAAACCCTGGCCTCTGCCTGCGTCGTCGCGTACCGGCAATACCAGCAGCGTGCGCCCTGACGGCAAGCTGCGTTGCAGGTAGTTCGAATCCGGAAACTCGCCGGCAACAAGTTCTGTGGGCAAATCGGAGACGTAGTTGTCGATCTCGTAGTCTTCAGCGCCATCGCTGGACCAGACGCAATCTCTGCTTTGATCATAGAAGCAAAAACACTGCGCCCTGGGTACGAGCGAATGCAGCAAGCCTTTCGCCTTGCCTATGCGTGAATGCGCCTGGAGATCATGTACGTCCGCTGCCATCCGCATACGATGCCAGCCGCGCCACTGCGCGGCTGTGACTCAAGTCTCAGCTGAAACTATTTTCCCGTAACTTTCAGTCACATACCTCGGATTACTGGGCCGCCAGCCAGGCGTCATCCGAGCCCTGCTCAACGCCCTCAAACAGGGGCGTGCTGAGATACCGTTCACCCGTATCAGGCAACATTGCCAGTAACACGGAGCCCTCAGGGGCCGACTTCGCAACGTCGAGTGCCGTGGCAAGCGTGGCTCCTGCCGAAATGCCGGTGAAAATGCCCTCCCTGGCCGCGAGCTCGCGAGAAACCCGGATCGCATCGTCGTCGGACACGGCGTGCAATTCATCGTAGATTTCGCGATCGAGAACGTCGGGCACGAAATCCGGGGTCCAGCCCTGGATCTTGTGCGGTGCCCAGTCTTCGCCGGCAAGCAGGCGTGCAGCCTCCGGTTCCGTGGCGACAATCCTGATATCCGGGCGAACAGCCTTCAGCGTGCGACCGGCACCCGTCATGGTCCCGCCTGTGCCGTAGCCGGTTACCCAGTAGTCCAGCCGCCTGCCAGCGAAATCGCGCAGTATCTCCGGACCCGTGGTATTCGCGTGGTACTCCGGATTCGCCGGATTCTCGAACTGGCGTGCCAGGAACCAGCCGTGTTTCTCGGCGAGCTCAACCGTTTTCCTGACCATGCCGGAACCGCGCTCTGCGGCCGGACTCAGAATGACCTTGGCACCCAGACCACGCATGATCAGCCGGCGCTCGACAGAAAACGAGTCCGCCATTACTGCGACAAACGGGTATCCCTTGGCAGCACACACCATCGCCAGCGCAATACCGGTATTGCCGGAGGTTGCTTCCACAACCGTCTGCCCTGGCTGCAACACGCCACGCCGCTCGGCGTCATTGATAATCGCAAATGCCAGGCGATCCTTGACTGAAGCCATAGGGTTGAACGACTCCACCTTCACATACAGCTCGACGTGGTCAGGCCCCATGCGGTTCAGGCGCACCACGGGCGTGTTGCCTATCAACTGCAGAATATTGTCGTAAATCATCGTGTGTCGTCCCCTTATTCTTTTTAGTAAACCAATCTGTAGCAGATAAGCATCTAATATGCGACCAGTTTCAAAAGCAACGATCGCCTGCTTATGCGCTTATGTGATTCAGGAATAAAGGAATTGCTGATAACGATTTCGCTATTTGCAGAAGACACTGAAACAACGGCGCTTATCCGCTGTCATAGCATGTGTCGTGGGGGGAGTTACGGCAGAAATGAAATTACAACAACTCAAGTATCTGCTTGCGATCGTGGACAACGGGCTGAATATCACAGCAGCCGCAGAAAAAATGTACACGTCGCAGCCGGGCGTCAGTAAACAGCTCAAGCTTCTCGAGGAAGAGCTCGGATTGCAGCTGTTTGTTCGCAAGGGCAAGAGTCTCGGCGGAATCACGTCCGCCGGCGAGCACGTTATCGATCGCGCTCGAATCGTCATGCACGAGGTCGACAATATTCGCAGCCTCGCTGCGGACTATTACCACGAGCTTGAAGGCGACCTGTCGATTGCGACCACCCATACGCAAGCGCGCTATGTGCTGCCCGACGTCATCAAACTGTTTCGAAGAGACTACCCGGACGTCAACCTGAACCTGCATCAGGGCACCTCGGAACAAATCGCGGATCTGGTTTCCGCCAACCAGATCGACTTCGCGATCGCGACCGGTTCAAGAGAACTCTTCAGCAACCTGTTGCTGATTCCCGCCTATCACTGGGACCGCAAGATCATTGTTCCACGTGGGCATGCTCTCGCGAGACTGCAGCGCGATATCACTCTCAAAGACCTTGCTGCGCACCCTCTCGTAACTTACGTATTCAGCTTCGGCGGCCAGTCATCCTTGAAGCGCGCATTTTCCGATCAGGGCCTGGAGCCCGACGTTGTTTTCACGGCGAGGGATGCCGATGTCATCAAGACGTATGTTCGCATGGGGCTGGGCGTTGGCATCGTTGCGAGCATGGCCGACGACTGCGACGAAGCAGATATCGTGTCAGTCGAAGCAAAAGGCCTGTTCCCGCGCAGCACCACATGGATAGGCTTCAGGAAAGACGCGCTGCTACGACATTACATGATCGAGTTCATTCGCCTGTTCGCACCGCACATTTCGGCCACGCAGCTGGAACGCGTGCGCAAAGCCCGTAATCAGCGCGACGTTGATGAGATTTTTGATGCCAGGAACCTGCCCGTTTACGCGGGCCGCGCCGTGGAGGTTGCCGCAACCGGCATCGCCGCTCGCTAGCAATCAGTAGACGCGAATACCGCCATGGCGCTTGCGACTTTGCCGGTCAACCCACCACAGACCAGCGAAGAAACCACCGATCAGGCAGATCGCGATAGCACCAGCAACCCAACTTAACGGTACGACGTTCTCGTAGCTCTCTGCACGCGAGCGAAAATTCTCGTTCTGTTCGCTAAGCTCC
Organism: uncultured Gammaproteobacteria bacterium; assembly: GCA_963698425.1. Lineage (GTDB taxonomy): Bacteria > Pseudomonadota > Gammaproteobacteria > Steroidobacterales > Woeseiaceae > UBA1847. The sequence continues at coordinate 655,253 of CAVOQR010000010.1, forward strand.
ACGAGCTGAGCGTCCTTTTCATCGAGCTGCGAACGTAACGCTGCAGCCTCGGACTCCAGCTTGCCGATCGCGGCTGCGGGTTCTGCAAATGCGGCGCGGGCCTGCTCAAGCTCCGCTTTGTAGCGGTCACGCTCCGTCGCCGTTTGCTCGACGATCAATTTCGCCGGCTTCTCGGTGACGATGTACGCGGACTTCACAAACCCCGTCGTACCATCCGGCAATTGCACATTGGCATAGAAGCGATCACGCGACAGGATCTCGAACTCCTGACCGCTCTGCAGATTGCGGAACGGCCGGTCGCTGGTATCCGCCGCCTCATGAATTCCGAGCGTCAGCGTATCCGTGACGTACCCTGTTTCTGCTACTGCCAGCATCGGTGCGGCCAGCAACAAGCCAATCAATAAACGCATGTTGTCCTCCCAAACACTGCCGGAGTGTACACCAGACTATTCCTCATACAGCCAACGCAGCAGCGCTTCCTGAACTTCTTCACCAAAACCGCGGTGTATGTCTTTGTGATTGTGCAGTGTCACGACAGAGAATCGCCGGCCTGAGCGCGCCTGCAGATATCCTGCCAGCGCAGATACGTCATCCAGCGAGCCGGTCTTCATATGCGCCTTGCCGTCGAGGCCGGCATTGCGAAAGCGACGCCGCAGAGTCCCATCCAGCCCGGCGAGCGACATGGACGCCAGGTATTCCGGCATATACGGCTGCTGCCAGGCGTAGCGCAGCATCGCGGCCATGTCCTTCGCGGTTATTCGCGAATCACGCGACAAACCGGCACCGTTATCGAGTACCAGCTCCGCGCTGCTGATCTTGTGCTCGCGCAGCCAGTTTTCCACAACCTGGCGACCGCCCTCTTCTGTTCCCGGCGCACCCAGAACCTCGGCCGACAGCGTGAACAACAACTGCCGCGCCATGACGTTGTTGCTGTACTTGTTGATGCGGGAAATCGTCTCAGCCAGCGTCCGTGAGCGGAACTCGAGCAGTGGCTCGACATCCTCCTCGATAACAACGTTCTTCCATCCGCCGCTAATTGTGCCGCCCGATTCCTGCCACAGCGATTTGATCAGTCCGTAGGAAAATTCGTTGTGACTGAGCGCGGTTCGGTCCATTGCGTAACGCTCGCAACCGCTCGGAAAGCGGCCGCTGAAGATCATCATATCCACATCTTCATTCGGCGTTATCGTGATGCCGCGCTGGTAGCCGCTGCAGCTGCCAGGGGCGAGAGACAATCGATTCTCTACCTGCAAATTTTCGAGCGGTGGGTCGATCCTGACGTTGACCTTATTGGCGTCGCTTGCCGGCTCAAACCAATAACGGACGACCTTGAAGTTCATCAGCAGAGCGTTTGGGGCAACGTTGTAGGCTCGCAGTGGCTGTCGATCGAACGCTGCGGGGTCGTGATCGCCGAGATCGAAATAGCTGTCATCCAGCAGCAGATCGCCATCAATATGCCGGATGCCGGTGCTGCGCAGGTTTCTGAGCATCTGCCAGACACGCTCGGTTACAAGGAACGGGTCGCCGTGGCCTTTGATCGCAAGATCACCTTTCAGCCGGCCATTCTCTACATTGCCGAAGGCATAGACGTTGGTCTCCCACTGGTAGGCAGGGCCAAGCAGATCAAGTGCCACCAGCGTGGTCAGCAATTTGATCGATGACGCCGGGTTGCGAGGTTCGTCCGGCAACCAGCTGAGCAGCACTTCGCCGCTGTCCACATCCTGGACATATATGCTGACTGTGTCAGCGGGAACATTGCGCAGCTTGAGGGTGTTCTGCACCCCTGGCGGCAAGGTCTTGTCGGCTGCCGCAGCGAACGTGCAGACCAGCGCGAGTGCCATAGCGAGATAGACTTTCATGTGTCCTGCAAACGACTCCTGAGTGCGCGCGTCGCCGCGCGGTGGATGAACCAGGTGGCAGCGGCAATCGCCACCAAACCTGCTATTGCAAGCGCGTAACCAAGGCCGGACGGTGTCGCGTCGCCGGACACGATTTCGCCGAGATTTCGCGCGAGCGTGCCAATGTAAACGTAAAGCACAACAACCGGAAGCATTCCTGCGGTCGTCGCACGCAGGTAGGTCATCGGACGCACCGATGTCGCGCCGTAGACGTAATTGAGGAGGTTGAACGGGATCAGCAATGCCAGTCGGGTCAGCAACACGATGCTGAAAGCCTCCTCATCGATCGCGGCATCGATGGCCTGCAATCGGTCGTTGGCAGCGATTCGTCTCTCGACCCACGGCCGCGCCAGCCAGCGTCCGGCAAACAGCGCCAGTTGCGAACCGATCACGATGCCGAGCATCGCCCAGACACTGCCGGCGAGCGCCCCAAACAGAAACCCGGCAACCATCATGGAGACGGAACCGGGCAGGAAAAGCACCGTCCACAACGATACGACGACGACGTAGGCGACGGGACCGATGACGGGATGCAGCTGAATCCAGTCGACCAGGGTCTGCAGCAAGGTCACGATTGCGCCTTACGGCGCCGCGGTCGCTGCGGTTTTTCGATGCCCAGTGCGCGTATTCGATCTGCCAGCGTTGTGGGCTTCACTCCCAGCAACTCCGCTGCGCCACCGGCTCCGGAAACGCGCCAGTCCGCCTGCTGCAGCGCTTTGACCAGGTTGTCCTTTTGCAACTCGCGCAGATCCGCTTCGGTCAGCACGTCGTTGCTGGCAACAAGGGATGGTGGCGGCGACGGCGCCGAGAAATCAACCCCCGGCATCGACAGGTCGAGACGCAGCACTTTGCCGGGTGACAGGATCACGGCGCGCTCGATCACATTCTTCAATTCGCGAATATTGCCGGGCCAGCTGTACTCGCGCAGTTTCTGCGCTTGCGCCTGTGTCAGGGCCAGCGGCTCGCGACCGAAGTCACTGCACGTCTGCAGCAGAAAGTGCTGTGCCAGCTGGATGACGTCATCGGCGCGTTCTCGTAACGGCGGAATATCGATCGGGAATACGCTGAGGCGGTAGAACAGATCTTCGCGGAATTCACCGTTGACGATCAGTTGCTCGAGATCGCGGTTGGTCGCGGCAATCACTCGCACGTCGACTGAACGCGTCACATCATCGCCGACGCGCTCAAACTCACCCTCCTGCAAAACACGAAGCAACTTGCTCTGCAGTTCCTGTGGGATCTCTCCGACCTCATCGAGAAACAGGGTGCCACCGTCAGCAAGCTGGAACCTCCCGATACGATCGCGGTGAGCACCGGTAAACGCACCTTTGACATGGCCGAAGAACTCGCTCTCGAACAGCTCTTTCGGGATCGACGCACAATTGACCTTCACCAGCGGTTTATCCGCCCGCGGGCTGCGTGCGTGAATAGCGCGAGCAACGAGCTCCTTGCCAACACCGGACTCTCCCTGCACCAGTACGTTCGCCGGTGTCTCGGCCACAGCCTCAACACTTTTCAGCATGCGCTTCAGTGCGGGGCTTTCGCCGACAATCTTGCCGAACTGCATCGCGATGTTGACTTCTTCGCGGAGGTAATCACGCTCTCGCTCAAGCTCTTCACGCAAACGCGCGTTTTCGGCCAGCGTGCGGCGCAACTCCCGTTCCGAACGGTTGCGCTCGGTGACATCTTTTGACGCAACCAGCATGCGCACGACGTTGCCGCTTGCATCGCGGCTCGTAATTGCTGACTGCACCAGATCGATGACACAGCCACCTTTGGTCACCATCTGCCTGTCGATATTATTGAAGTCACCCTTGTTAATAAATTCCCGGATCGATCCGGAGGCAAATTTCTTGCGTTCCGCGATAGCAAAAAAATCAGTGATTGGTCGTCCCAGCACCTCCTCACGCTCATAGCCCATCTTCTGCAACCAGTGATCGGTGACAGTCATGATGTGACCGTCGGAATCAACGGTGTGCAACATTGCCGGCGTGGAGCGGTACAGGGTTCGATACTTGAAATTTGCACGCGCCTGGTCGGAAAGCTCGGAATACATCGATACCGTCCGGATGAACCTGCCCTCCGCGTCATACTCAACGAACGCATTGGTCGTGCACTCGACTTCTTCGCCATTCTTTGCAACCAGGCTGATCGGTTTGTTCTCGAGTTTGCCGACACGCCGTAACAGCGGACGCAGCTCATTGACGATGCGCACCGCCGACTCTTCGGTGACGAATTCCTCGGGCGTGCGGCCAACCATTTCCTCGCGCGCATAGCCGAGCCTCTCGATCAGAGCATCATTCACATCAAGAAAGCGGCCGTCCTCCGCAATAGAGGTCGCCATAGCCGGTGCCTTGCGGAACAGCCATCGATAGTCGTCGAGAGTTGCCATCGGCGCAGTATATACGGAATTTCGTAAATGTATATGACGATTTTCCGTAAATTACGACTTTCCGTAACTAGTGAAAAATACATAAACTATTGTTTTTAATGACAATTCAAAGTTGGCACGGCTTATGCATTACGGGGCTAACACTGGGCAGATTTTCTGCCGACCTGATTTGAGGATTACGCGATGCGAGCAAATAATTTAGTAAACGGACTTGCACTTGCTGGCGCGATGATTGTGCTGGTCGGTGTGTTTTTCGCCGCGAACGGAGCCCTGGCTTCCGACGTGGATGTAGTTGAGACAACAGCCGTGGTGGCAAACGAGGCCAGCGAGAACGCTATCGCCAAGGCACGTAGAGCCACTGTCGCGGCAGCAGCGGATGCTGTGAAGGCCATGGACAAGGAAAACGAGCTTGACCTTGATATCCGTCTGATCGGCCGCAAGTCGATAATTATCGCAGGTAACCTTTAACGGCTACCTGGTTGGCAACAGACCGGGCTTCTCTCCCCCCCTGATTACCCGGTCTACGCCACAAATGCCGATTAGGACAATCGGCACAAGGGACCATGAAGGTCCCGCGGCACCCCCCTGCCGTAACACTTCAGGGCGCCCGAGCTTGCTCCGGCGCCCTTTTTTTGTTGTCCCTTTTTTTGTTGCGTCAGGCTAGCGCTTGCGATTGCTGATGCTGCTCCTTAGCTTGGACAGCCAGGTCCGCGCCCAGGCGAACTCGAGGCTGAGAATCGCCAGCCCGACCGGAATTACGATCAGCGCAGGCCCCGGTGTCACCAGCATGATGACGCCCAGGACAAGCACCGTCACGCCGACCACGCCGATGACGATGCGGCGAGCCGCCTTGTAAGTTAAGTGCAGGGCTTTGACGATCATGCTGAATCCAGATTACCACGTAAAAACGGTTTGTTTTTGGACCGGCTTGCCTTACCTTTGTGCCATGAAACTGCGACTCGCACCATTGCTCATCGTTGCCGCCAGCCTGTTTGTGGGCGCCGAGGAAACTGCAATTGCCGGACTCGAGGCGACTGCCAGCATAGCCAGCGCCTCGGTTGGCCCGGCGGCCGGACTAAAGCGCACGATCAGGCTGCCTGCACTCGACTTCGAATTCGATCTGCTGGCCTTTTGTCCTGAAGAACAGCGACCCTTGAGCGTTTCTGCGAGCATTGCGGATACCCGCCAGAGCTTCGAAGTTCGTGCGGTCGATGGACAACATCACGCCAGCGCATTAGTGACAGTGCCGGCCGCACAAATTGCGCCAGTGGTCACCGAGAACTTTTGCATGGATGGCGATCCGCAGTCACTGCAGTCGCTGCATCTCGCGGGGACCCTGACCGCACAGATCTCACTGCGCTGTGGCGCCGAGGAAGCTCAGTCAGCGTATTTTCTCAGCGTGCCGCTGGATGTGCGACTCGTTTGCGAAGATCCCACTCAGGTCGCGCCGTTGACCGACAAATGAAGCTGCAGAAACTGCAGTGATTTCTGCCACGCCTGTTCGACGAGGGCGCGGTCATGGTTATTGCTTTGCGGGCTTGCAAAATCGGTACCGGCACCAGGGTAAATAATGACCTCGAAGTTCTTGCGCAGCGTCTGCAAGGCATCACGAAACTTCTCTACAGACTCCGCTGGATACCGCCCGGTCACGCTCCGCGAACAGCCCCAGCAGTGGTGCGCTGATCGGTAACAGCTTGCCCTGATCGGATTCGACACTTCCGTAGTACATCACGGCCGCATCAAGATCGTCGCCGTAGCTTATTGCCGCGTCCAGAACGAGGCCGCCACCGAGCCCGTAGCCAAGCATGCCTATACGCGGCGCACCGGCGGTGTTTTGCACAAAATCGACCGCACCCGCAACATTCTCTGCTGCAGTGTCCGGATCCTCTACGACGCTAGCCATCAACGTTCTGGCAACACCCGGCGCGTCGCTGGTTTCACCGCCGAACAGATCAACGGCGAGGACAATGAAACCCTCCGCGGCAAGGCGGTCACAGATCGCCCGGACATCGTCGGTCAGGCCCCACCACTCGTGAATGACCACGACGGCGGGGAGAGGCTCGATCATGTCCGACGGAAACACGAAGTAGCCGTACACAAGTTCGTCGCCGATCTCGGCGTAAGGCAGGCGGTCTGAAATCACATCGCGCTGTGTTGCTCCGACAGGTGCCGCCGCTGCAGGCGCAACTGTGGCCGGTGCGGCCTCAGCCGGCGGAACGGCGTCAGCCGTGGTCGAGGCATTGTCGGAGCCGGAATCGCAGCCGCCGGATAACACCATGCCCGCGAGCAACAGCCCGCTCACGCTCTTCTTGAAAATCCTGCCAGACAACATGCGATGTTCCCGCAAATCAAAACCCGAACCAAGTGTAATGGAAAATGCGCAAAAATGGTCGACGAGCAGCTAGACTCGGGTCATGAGCCTGTTGACGGAAACTCTTGTTTACCTGGTAGCGGCGATCATCGCCGTGTCCATCAGCCGACGCCTGGGCCTGGGATCAGTACTTGGCTATCTCGCCGCCGGTATCGCCATCGGGCCATATGGTCTGCGCCTGATAAAAGACCCCGAACACATTCTGCACTTTGCCGAACTCGGCGTCGTTCTGCTGCTGTTTATCGTCGGCCTCGAACTCAAACCATCACGGTTGTGGGTTATGCGGCGCATGGTATTCGGCCTGGGTTCTTTACAGATCATCTGCAGCGCGGCCGCGATTGCGGCGATCGTCCTGTTACTCGGCCTCAATACAACCTCGGCCATCGTCATTGGCCTGACACTGGCATTGTCATCCACGGCGTTCGTCCTGCAATTGCTCGCTGAGAAAAAACAGCTGAACTCTGCACACGGCAGGGCCGCATTCTCAATCCTGCTGCAGCAGGACCTTGCAGCGATCCCGATGATCGCGCTGTTTCCGATGCTTGGTGCGGCTGCGGCAGCCGATAGCGATTTCAACATCGGCCAGGCGCTGCTCATGGTCGGCACGATCGTCGGCCTGATCGTCGTCGGACGCCTTTTGCTGCGACCGGTGCTTCGCATCGTAGCCGAATCAGGGCTACCGGAAATATTTACGGCCACGGCATTACTGGTAGTCATCGGCTCGGCACTGCTGATGCAGGTGAGCGGCACTATCGATGGTGCTCGGCGCATTCCTTGCGGGCATGTTGCTGGCGGACTCGGAGTATCGGCATCAGCTCGAAGCGGACATCGCGCCCTTCAAGGGCCTGTTACTGGGGCTGTTCTTCATCGCTGTCGGCATGACGGTCAACCTCGGCCTGTTGCTGAATGCGCCCGCATCGATCATGGCGCTTGCCGTCGGACTGATGTTGACCAAGATAGTCGTACTTGCGCCGCTGACGCGAGCCTTCGGTTCCTGTGACTGGGGTAGCGCCTTCAAGACCGCCGCCCTGATGTCGCAAGGCGGCGAATTCGGCTTTGTCCTGTTTGCCATAGCTGCCAGAGGCAACATCCTCGAAGCCTCCTTGATCGACCCGCTGATCCTCGCGATCTCGGTTTCGATGATGCTTACGCCGCTGCTGTACTTCCTGGTTGAGCGGCTGGCCGCCGCCGGCGACAGCAAAAGCGATCGTGAATACGACACGCCTGAAGATCGGCATGATGGCATCATCATTGCCGGTTTCGGACGCGTCGGCCAGATCATCGGTCGGGTCCTGCAGATCAGTGACATCACATTCACAGCAATTGATATCGACTCAACGCAGGTTGAGATTGTGCGCCGCTACGGCAATGTCGTGCACTACGGTGATGTGGGACGCGCGGACTTGTTGCGCGCTGCAGGTGCCGGTCATGCCAGGGTTTATGTAATCGCCATCGGCGATATCGAAACGTCATTGCGTGCCGCGGAAGTGGCCATAAAGAATTTCCCGCACATGACCATCATTGCCCGCGCGCGCAATCGTCTGCACGCTCACAAGCTTATGGATATCGGCGTCACCCACATCTTCAGGGAGACGTTGCTGTCGAGCCTCGCGATGACCGAAGAAACGCTCGCAAGTGTTGGCATGAGCAGGGAAGCTGCCGGGCGCGTCGTCGCAGCGTTCAAGGACCGCGACGAACGGCTGCTACGAGAACAGCACTCAATGTATGAATCTGAAGAAAAACTAATTCAGTCGGTCAAAGACACGGCCAAAGAACTGTCACAAGTCATGAAGGACGACATGAAACGATAACTACCAATCGTCGTCGTCTTGCCACTCCTTCAGCTTGCTCTTGTCCACTTCCTTCCACTGCTTGTCGCTGATCCGCATATAGTCGATGACTTTGGCCAGCACGTATATTGCGACGAAAACAATGATCATCAGCACAATCCACAGGCCATCGGGCATTTTGCGCCTCCGCGTTATCAGGTTAGTCTCGCTCGGTGCAAGCTTACCACCTGATCTGTAGATGACGACCAGTAGCAACCAGCCGGGGCGTATTGGCAGGGCGATTGCTTTCCTCAAGCTGTCATTGCGCGACAACGAGACCGATTTCACCGCGGGCCCTATCGGCCGCGCGCTCGGCCTGCTCGCGATCCCGATGATGCTGGAAATGTCGATGGAGGCCGTCTTCGCCATCGTCGACATCGCCTTCGTGGCGCAGATCGGTACTGACGCGGTCGCAGCTGTCGGCATTACAGAGGCGCTGGTTACGGTTCTCTACGCAGTCGCAATCGGATTCGGCATGGGCGTCACTGCGATGGTATCCCGCCGTATTGGCGCCGGGGACGCGGATGGGGCGGCAGCGGTTACCGGCCAGGCGATCTGGGTGGGCGCTGCCATGGCCATTATCATCGGCGTCATCGGCGTCATGTTTGCCGAAGACATGTTGCGCCTCATGGGTGCGTCGCCTGCGGTCGTCGAACAGGGCACCGGCTTCACCGCGGTGATGCTCGGCGGCTCAGTAACAATTCTTTACCTGTTCCTGCTGAATGCCGCATTCCGGGGTGCCGGCGATGCGACCGTGGCATTGCGCTCATTGTGGCTCGCAAACGGCATCAATATCGTGCTCGACCCGTGCCTCATTTTCGGACTGGGACCGTTCCCGGAACTCGGCGTAACGGGTGCAGCGATTGCCACCACAATCGGTCGCGGTAGCGGTGTTGTGTACCAGCTCTGGTACCTGTGGCGCGACAAGGGGCGGTTGCGCTTCCAGAACAGGCATCTGCGCATCGTACCGCGACTGATGTGGCGCATGATTCGTATGTCCGTTGGCGGCGTCGGGCAGTTCCTGATTGCGACATCGAGCTGGATCGTACTGATGCGCATTGTCGCCATCTACGGCAGCGCGGCGATCGCCGCTTACACCATCGCCTTGCGCATGATCGAATTCATCCTGTTGCCGGCCTGGGGACTGGGCAATGCGGCGTCAACGCTGGTTGGGCAGAACCTGGGCGCAAACAAGCCCGGGCGTGCAGAACGATCCGCATGGAAGGCAGCGCGCTACAACGGCACCTTCATGATTGGTGTCGCCGTCGTGCTGTTGCTGTTCGCGCCCTGGTTGACCGGCCTGTTCAGCGACGATCCCGACGTGTTGCGCTGGGGAACGAGCTGTGTGCGCATCATGGGCATCGGATTCCCGATGTACGCGCTCGGCATGGTCCTGGTGCAGGCATTTAATGGTGCCGGCGATACCTCAACACCGGCGCTGCTCAACCTGGTCTGCTTCTGGCTTGTGCAGCTGCCACTGGCATGGTGGCTCGCGACCACACTCGAACTTGGACCGAATGGTGTGTTCTGGGCAATCGTCATTTCTGAAAGCCTGCTGACGGTACTCGCGGTGCTGATGTTCCGCCGTGGCAACTGGAAGCACGCGGAGGCCTGATGACGCTGATCGATATTCACAATGCAACCATCTGGCGCGGCTCCACCTGCGTATTCGAGAACCTGACTCTGCGCATCGAGCAGCACGAGAGAGTCGCGATACTGGGGCCGAACGGCTGCGGCAAGACGACCTTACTTAAGACGATCAATCGCGAACTCTACCCGGTCGAGCGCGACGATAGCTGGGTGCGGATACTCGGACGCGACGACTGGAACGTCCGCGACCTGCGCGAGCACATCGGTATCGTGTCGCAGGATCTGCAAACTCGCTACACGCCAGCAACCACAGCGCTGGAAGTGGTCGTATCCGGCTTCTTCTCGAGCATTGGTGTGCACGGCAATCTCGCCGCCGGCGTCACCGATGAACACGTGGCACGCTCCCGGCAGACGCTCGCGGAACTTGGCATGGCTGATTTCTGCAGAACGCCGCTCCGTGAAATGTCCTCTGGCCAGCAGCGCCGCTGCCTGCTGGCGCGCGCGCTGGTGCACAACCCGGATACCCTGATCCTGGATGAACCAACCTCGGGCCTCGACTTTGCCGCGAGCTTTGATTACCTGCGCCGGGTACGTGAGCTGGCCGCACAAGGCAGGAATATTGTCATTGCGACGCATCATCTCAACGAGATCCCGCACGAGGTCGATCGAGTCGTGTTGCTGCAGGCAGGGCGTATCGTCGCCGACGGCGACAAGGGCACGGTCTTAAGCAGCGAGAATTTGAGCAAGGCATACTCTGTACCCATCAAGGTCGTGCACTTTGACGGCTATTTTCACGCGCATCCGGGCTGACATTATGAAAAACGTGACCTGCTTCGATACTTCTCGTGAAGATCGGCATACATTGTCAGACATGACGCGCCTGCTTCGAAATCTGATTGCCAGCCTGCCGCTTATCGGCCTGCCCGCCGTGGCGGCTGATGCCACCGTAGAGACAGGCATCACCGGCATCGGCCCCGCGCTATTCCTGTTCACTATTGCGGTCGCTTTGTTCCTGACGCTGGTGTTTCGCAAGGCGGCCAGCCACGTGGCGCGCTTCCTTACCGGCGTCATCGGCGAGTTTCGCATCAAGCGTGCACTGCGGCGGCGCAGCCCGGACGTGTTGCACGACTTCATCGTGCCGGGCGCTTACGGTGGCCTTGTCCGTATCGACCACGCGATCATGACGGCGGGCGGCATACTGTGTATTCAGACCAAGCACTACAACGGCGTGGTCTTCGGCGCGGAGGACGAAGCGCAGTGGAGCAATGTCGATGGCGTTTCCAAGCGACGCTTCCTGAATCCGATTATCCAGAATGAAGGCAGGACACGTGCCATGCAGCAAATCGTTGCAGACGTGCCGGTCGCCAACCTGGTGATATTTACCGGCAATGTCGAGTTCACCGCCGCACCGCCAAAGAACGTGATCCAGGTGAGCGAACTGGAAAGCTTTATCGCGAAGTTTGTATTCGGCCCAAGCAAGGTTGAAGACTGGGATGCCGTGTGGATGACGTTGAAAGCGGCCGTCCTCACCGACGAAGCATCACGCAAAGACCTGCAGGCGCAGATCGGATTCTGCTGACCCGGTACTATATACTCGGACGCAAGTCAGCTTCGGGTAACAACTCGCAATGGACAATCCTGGGACCCTGATCTCATCGCCGCTGGGCGTGCTTGCCGTTCTCATCGCGGTTGCCGCGTTTTTCTTTCTGCTGGCAGAAAAGAGCAAGGCGAAAATGTTCAACTACGTGCCGCCGCTGTTGTTCATTTACGCGGCCCCGGTGTTCCTGAACAACCTCGATGTCATTCCGAGCAAGTCGGTCATTTACACCGGGCTCAGCACAATAGCACTGCCCGCCTTCATCGTGCTCATGCTCATCAAGGTTAACGTCCCTGCCGTCATCAAGGTGATGGGCAAGGGTGTGCTGGTCATGCTCATGGGTACCCTGGGCGTGATGGTCGGTGCTGTCGTCTCTTACCTGATCGTGCACCAGTGGCTGTCCGACGATGCCTGGAAAGGCTACGGCTCGCTGGCGGGCAGCTGGATCGGCGGCACGGCAAACCTGCTGGCCACCAGCGAAATGCTTGGCGCGAGCGAATCCCAGGTCGGCCTGGCGATCATCGCAGATAACGTTATTTACATTGTCTGGTTGCCGTTGCTGCTGATGTCACGTGACTACGCTGACAAGTTCAACCGCTGGGCGCGGGTCCCCGAAGAGCGTCTGCGCATGATGGACGAGGCGGCGGATCTGCACGTCGAGGAAGATCATGCACCCAGCATGACGCAGTACCTCTACCTTGCGACTGTGGTCATCGGAGTGACCTGGATCGCCACGGCGATCGCGCCGGGCGCGTCGGAGTGGATCAGTAACAATGTGCCCGCATTGAAAAACATCTTCTCGGAAACAACCACGCGTATTTTGCTGGTAACCACCATGGCCTTGTTACTGTCAGCCACGCCCGTTTCACGTCTGCCGAATTCAACCGAGATGGGAACGGCGCTACTGTATGTGTTTGTTGCCGGCATGGGCGCGCGCGCCTCAATTGCGGGCCTGGCTGAAGCACCGGCATTTATCGCGGGTGCATTTATCTGGATATTTATTCACGGACTGTTCTGCGTTGCAGGTGCGTGGATATTCCGTGTCGATATTCACAGCGTGGCAATCGCCTCAGCAGCCAATATCGGTGCGGCAGCATCGGCGCCTATCGTCGCCGCACATCATCGGCCAAACCTTGTACCTGTTTCCATACTCATGGCACTACTCGGCTACGCAATGGGCAACTACCTCGCCCCGCTGACCGGACAACTGGCACGTATCGCGGCAGGCCAGTAAACACCGGCTCATGATTCCCGACAGAGTCAGACAATACGCAATACGGACCGTGCTGATCACTGCCGCGGTCACGCTGTTGCTCGCACTGCTGCTGGTATTGCTGTGGCGCGACCGACCGTCACTGCAGTCGATAGACTGGCCGGCAGCGATCATCGCAGAGGCCAACAGCGAACAGGTGAGGGTCACCTGGCTCGGCGTTTCCATGCTGCTGATCGACGACGGTGAGACGCAGCTGCTGATTGATGCCTTTGTTTCCAGGCCGGGGCTGTGGGAGTCGCTGTTACGGCTCGATGTCGCAAGCGACATTCCGCAAATTGATGCCGTTATGCACGACTTCAACATGCGCAGGCTGGCCGCGATTATCCCGGCGCATTCGCATTACGATCACGCGATGGATGTCGGCGCCTTTGCCAACCGCAGCAGCGCCTCGGTACTCGGTTCCGAGTCCACCCTGAATATCGCACGCGGCGCGAACGTGCCTGCCGACCAGCTGCTGCTGGCTGAGCCGGGCGAGCCTTATACCTTTGGCGAGTTCATCGTCACCCTGCACGAATCGCCGCACGGCCCGATTGGCTGGCGCGGTGGCACGCCGTTGCCGGGCGAACTCGACGAGCCGCTGGCGCTGCCGGCTTCTATTAGCGAAATGCGCGAAGGCGGTAGCTTCAGCATCGTAGTCTCGCACCCGCAGGGAACTCTGCTGATTCAGTCGTCGGCGGGCATTAATGCTGACGCGCTGGACGAGGTGCAGGCGGACGTTGTGTTTCTGGGGATGGGTATGCTGGAAAGCCTCGGCCGGAGCTATGCGGAACGCTACTGGCAGGCGCATGTGACGGCGACCGGAGCGAGCCGCGTAATTCCGCTGCACTTCGACGATTTTACGCAACCCTTTGGCGAGATCGTGCCGATGCCGAGGATCATTGATGACTTCGAGGATACCGCCCGCTGGCTTACCGAGTTTCAGCAGACCTGGGATAAGGACGTGAGTCTGCACCTGCCCGTTTTCGGCCAACCGGTTGCGGTCTATGCATCTGCGCCGGAACCATCGAGTTGAGATAGCAGCTCGCGCAGCAATGCGTTACCGCTGACCAACGCCTCCTTATGCTCCTTGCTGAGCCGTTTCACCCGGTACTCGAGACGTTGCGCGCTGCCGCGGTCACCGGCATTGTGCTGAAAGACAATCTCGAAAGGTGCCCTGCCGCGGAGATAGCGTGCGCCACGCTTGCCGTCGCGGTGCTCGCCGAGGCGCCGCTCAACGTCGGTCGCAATACCCGTGTACAAACTGTCATCGGCGCAACGCAGCATGTAGAGGCTGTAAGATGGTTTGCTCAATCCTGCTTCGCCAGCATGTCATGCATACGTTGGTCCTTTTCGACCCACAATTCGTTGAGCCAGCGATGCATGTAGCGACGGAAGTCGCGATCATTCTGGTAATCGCCCGCAACCAGTTTCGGCTCAACCGGCAACAGGCGAATGTCAGCTCTCACCTGCACATGCTCACCGCAACAGAGCTCCCAGAACTTCTTCGCACCTTGCGGATAGATGAGAGTGACATCGACGATGGCATCGAACAATTCGCCCATCGAAGACATGGCAATGGCAAGGCCACCGGCGCGAGGCGCGAGCAGATGTGTGTACGGTGAATTGCGAGCTATACGCTTCTGCTCGCTAAAGCGCGTGCCCTCGATAAAGTTGATCACCGACGTTGGGGTGTTGCGAAACTTCTCGCAGGCCCTGCGCGTTGTCTCGAGGTCTTTGCCCTTCTCTTCCGGATGCTTTGCCAGGTATGACGGCGAATGGCGCTTCATGAACGGCATGTCGAGTGCCCACCAGGCGAGCCCGAGCACCGGGAACCAGATGAGCTGTTGCTTGATAAAGAACTTCAGGAACGGGATACGTCGATTGAAGATCTGCTGCAAGACAACGATATCGACCCAGGTCTGGTGATTGGAGACGACCAGGTACCATTTTTCACGTGACAGATTCTCGGTACCGCTTGACTGCCAGTCGACGGATGCAAAGTGCCTGAATAGCCACGAATTGACCGCCACCCAGCTGTCGCCACAATACATCAGCACCCGGGTTAGCACTCGCCGCAGCGGTGCTATCGGCAATAACTTTGGCAGGGCCAGAACGATAATCGGTATGAACCAGAAAATCGTATTGATTGTCAGCGCTGCAAAGAACAGGACGCCGCGCAGATTTTTTATGAATGCCATCACGCTGTTACCAACAGTTGCCGCAGGCGCATTCTAGCTGGAATTTGCCCAGCCCGCTTCCGTCGCCGACGCGCGCTGTGTATGCTTCGCCAATGAGCAGCAAACGCATCCAGAAACTGTTGACCGAACTTAATCGCGAGCTGCACACGGCAAGCGATTTTGACCCCGAAACCAGGCAGCTGCT
Organism: uncultured Gammaproteobacteria bacterium; assembly: GCA_963698425.1. GTDB lineage: Bacteria > Pseudomonadota > Gammaproteobacteria > Steroidobacterales > Woeseiaceae > UBA1847. The sequence continues at coordinate 670,564 of CAVOQR010000010.1, forward strand.
GCGGCAGCTCAACGATGACATCGACGAGCTGGCCGGCAGCGATGAAAACCCGGCTATGGAACGTGCCCGCGAGCTCGAAACCCGCTTCGCCGCCGAACACCCTGTGGCCGCACGCATCACGCGTGAGATCGCGGACCTGCTGTCCAAGATGGGCATCTGATCAGTCTTTCCACCAGACGACTTCATGCATGGACTCGAGTCCTGCCTGCAGGAACTTCGGTGGTGCATTAGCAATATCCTCGCGCCGCTCAACACACTCGAGTCCGGGCCACAGTGACGTGAGCGCCTCAGGCACGACAGAAAACGGCGGGCCGGCGGCACGCTGCTGGTCATACTCCACAGTAATGACGAGCTGGCAGGCGTTGCTGCTCAACAAGGTCTTCGTGTGCTCTGCGTAGCGCTGCCGTGCCGAGGGTGGAATGGCGATCAGCGCGCCGCGGTCGAAATGCGCATCAAATTTCTCGTCGCGTAGCGCGTAGTAATCGCCGCAAACAATACTGACCCTGCGATCACGCGCCGAGTACACAGGCAGGTCGCCGTCGCTACGGTCGAAAGCCAGTCCGTTCTCCTCGAAGAACGCACGCACTGCAATCTCGGCGACCTCGACGCCAACAACCTCGTTGCCCTGCGCCTCCAGCCACAGCAGATCGCGTGACTTTCCGCACAGCGGCACGAGCACGCGCCTGCCGTTCCCGGCCCAGTGCTTCTGCAATGCCGCATTGCCACCAGCTTCGTGCCAGCCGGTTTTGCCCGTTTGCCAGCGCTCTATCCAGTCGTCTGTCACTGCGCCTCCTCGTAGAAGCCGTAGTTTACCCGCGACCGGCGCAGCGTTACCATGCGCGGCAAATACTCCGGGAAAAACATCATGAACGAAGCCGCACGTATTGACGGCAAGGCGAAGGCCGCCGAACTGTCCGAGCAAATCGCCAAAGACACCGCTACGCTGCTACAGGAGCACGGCGTCAAGCCGGGACTGGCCGTTGTCATCATTGGCGAGGACCCCGCCAGCCAGGTTTACGTCCGCAACAAGAAGCGCCGCGCCGAGTCATGTGGCTTTCATTCCGTGCAGCACTCTGTCAGTGCCGACATCAGTCAGGACGAGGTGCTGGCACTCATCGACAAACTCAACAACGATGACGCCATTCACGGCATCCTGGTGCAGCTACCGTTGCCGGACCATCTCGACGAACAGCTTGTAACACAGGCCATTTCACCATCCAAAGACGTCGACGGCTTCCATCTCATCAATATCGGCAAGCTGACCGCCGGACACACGGCCGACGCCTATGTCCCGTGCACGCCGGCTGGCTGCATGCTCATGATCGAGGACCACCTGGGCCCGGACCTGTCCGGAAAAAGTGCGGTTGTCGTCGGCCGCTCGAACATCGTCGGCAAACCGATGGCGAGCCTGCTGCTGGCCGCAAATGCCACCGTCACAATTTGCCATAGCCGCACCAATGACCTGCCGGGCGTGGTTCGAGGCGCAGATATTGTCGTGGCTGCGGTAGGTCGCCCCAACATGGTGAAGGGTGACTGGATCAAGCCGGGCGCCGTCGTCATTGACGTCGGCATCAATCGTATCGACGTCGAAGTCGACGGTGAGATGAAATCGAAGCTGACCGGTGACGTGGACTATGCGGAAGCGAGTAAGGTCGCGGCGGCCATTACGCCTGTACCCGGGGGTGTTGGCCCCATGACCATCACCATGCTGATGGCGAATACGCTGCGCGCTGCGCGCCTCAGCATTGGCCTCGAAGGCTAGATAACGCCCTGCTCTCGCAGGGCATCGATGTCGGCGGCAGATAGTCCAGCCGCACTCAGGATGGCGTCGCACTGCGCGCCAATCTCGGGCGGTGGCGTCACCTCCGATGGTGTCTCACTGAAGCGCGGCGCGGGCGCCGGCTGCGTCACGCCGTCGATATCGACAAAGGTGTCGCGCGCCCTGTTGTGCGGGTGCGCCGCTGCCTCCTCGAAATCCAGCACCGGCGCAAAGCAGGCATCGCTGCCTTGCAGCAAGTCACACCATTCCTGCTGCGTCTTCTGCCGAAACAGCGCCGAGAACTTCTGCTTCAGTTCCGGCCAGCGGCGCTGATCCATTTGCCGGGCATAAGCATCGTCGCCGTCCAGCCCCAGTTTTTGCAATAACATGCGGTAGAAATCGGGCTCGAGTGCGCCCACGGACACAAACTTGCCATCCGCACACTCATAGCAGTCATACCAGTGAGCGGCACCGTCAAGTGCATTACTGTGGCGACGGCCACCCCAGTGTCCCTGTGCGAACAGGGCCTGCAGCAATGTCGTCGCGTAAGCCGCACCATCAACGATGGCCGCGTCGACAACCTGGCCTGCACCCGTCTTCTGCGCGCTCAACAGGGCAGCAAGCAGCCCGGCGGCCATGACGAACGCCCCGCCACCGATATCGCCGACCATGGTTGGCGGTGCCAGCGGTGCAGAATCATCGCGGCCGCTATAGTAAAGCGCACCCGCCAGCGCGATGTAGTTGATGTCGTGCCCGGCGGCCTGCGACAACGGCCCCGTTTGCCCCCAACCGGTCATGCGGCCATAGACGAGTTTCGGATTCACAGCACGGCACTCATCGGGGCCAAGCCCGAGCCGCTCCATCACACCGGGACGAAAACCTTCCAGCACGGCATCCGCCCGCGCGATGATTTTCATGACCATCTGCCTGGCGCCAGGCTGTTTCAAATCAACGGCTATCGACTGCTTGCCACGATGCAGGAACTCCAGTCGGCGGTCGTCTGCTACCAGCCCGGCGGTATTGGGGTTGGCTTGCTTGCGCTCGATCAGGATAACTTCCGCACCCATGTCGGCAAGCATCATGCCGCAGAAGGGCGCGGGACCGATCCCGGCAAACTCAACGATCCGCAGTCCCTGTAGTGGTCCCATGCTATTCAACCTGTAACGGGCGGTGAAGGCAGCTAGAATACCCACTTCCTGGATTGCCGGAAATGTCAGTGACCCAAAACCCGCAAGACTTCCGCACCATCTGGTTGCACCCCAACGACCCTGGCGTCGTGCAGATCATCGACCAGCGGCTGTTGCCACACGAATATCATGTGCATGATCTTTGCACCTGGCAGGACGGTGAAGTCGCGATTCGTGACATGTACGTGCGTGGCGCACCACTGATCGGCGCGACTGCAGCGTGGAGCCTGTACCTTGCTGCGGCAGGCAGCAACGGCTCACTCAAGGCGGTGCAGGAAGCGGCGCAGTCACTGCGCGCATCGCGCCCCACAGCCGTTAACCTGCACTGGGCCATAGAGCGTGTCCTGGCCCGCGCCGCAGCCGCGGACAATGATCTTGTCGCCGCCTTGCGCGACGAAGCGACGGCAATTTGCACAGAAGATGTGGCGATATCGCGCGGCATCGGTGAGTACGGCGTGGCGTTGATCGAGGCGATCGCGGCGGCGCGACCAGGTCCTGTGAATATCCTGACGCACTGCAACGCAGGAGCGCTCGCGACGATTAACTGGGGGACCGCAACTGCGCCGGTGTACGTTGCACAGGAACGCGGCATCGACGTGCATGTCTGGGTCGATGAAACGCGACCGCGCAACCAGGGTTCGCAGCTAACCTGCTGGGAACTGGCGAGGGCGAAGGTGCCACATACACTGATCGTCGATAACGCCGGCGGCCACCTGATGCAGCACGGCCTGGTTGACCTGGTCATTACCGGCACCGACCGCACCACACGCTGTGGCGACGTTGCCAACAAGATCGGCACCTACCTGAAAGCACTGGCCGCTCGCGACAACGACATCCCGTTTTACGTCGCACTGCCCTCGACAACCATCGACTGGTCAATCAGCGACGGCATCCGCGACATACCCATCGAGGAGCGCGACCCGCGCGAAGTTTCCGACATCTACGGCGTGTCCGACGGCAAGACGTGCACGGTGCGCACGACAGCCGACGACACAGCGATAAGCAACTATGCTTTCGACGTCACGCCTGCGCGGCTGGTGAGCGGGTTGATAACCGAGCGCGGCGTTTGTCCCGCGAGCGAGGCGGGGCTTCTGACGTTGTTTCCGGAGCGCTGTCGGTAAGCATAGCCCTGACAGACTTCACTTTTTCGGAGTTCGGTGCCAGCTGTTCGCCTTTGACAATGTCCGCCTCGGCATCCCGGTAGCGATTTAGGTTGATATAGACCAGCGCGCGGTTGCTGTAGGCACGCCAGTGCCTGTCATTGAGGTCGATGGCCTGGTCGCAATACTCGAGGGCAGTCTGCCACAGCCGCAGCATTGCGTAGCCGGCACACAGATTTGATAATCCGGCGACCTTGTCGCGCTTGCCCATGGCACTTTTCAAACCAATGTTGGTAAGCCGAATGCCTTCCTCGGCATCGCCGGCCAGCAGCGCACTGGCACCTTCAGCGAGCCAGACGTTGCTGGGTCCGACGACTGTCTTCGCCTCCTGCGCAAACAGAGCGGAGCTGGCGAGCAGTATTAACAACAATGACAGTTTCACGACGAACCACCCTGGTCATGCAGATTGGTCATGCAAATTGGACGCAAATAATTTGAGCGTGCGCTGCCAGGAAAGTTCGGCAGCCTCGGCGTCAAAACGCGGCGTCGTGTCGTTGTGGAAGCCGTGATTGGCACCCTCGTAGACAAAATTCTGGTACTCGACACCGGCCGCCTTCAGTGCCTTCTCGAACGCCGGCCAGCTGGCATTGACGCGCTCATCCAGCCCTGCGTGATGCAGCATCAGGGGCGCCTTGATAGCGGCAACATCGCCATCCACCGGGTGCCGGCCGTAGTAAGGGGCTGCGGCGGCCAGGCTCGGCAGGCGAATCGCGAGCTTCATGACCACACCGCCGCCATAGCAGAATCCGGTCGCAGCAACTTTGCCGCTGCAGTCCGGGTGCTGCTGCAGAAACTCGACCGCGGCAACGAAATCTTCAAACATCTCATCGCCGTCGCGTTCGCGTTGCATGCTGCGACCGTCGTCGTCGTTGCCCGGATAGCCACCCAGGGGCGTCAGGGCATCGGGTGCGAACGCGATATAGCCGGCTTTGGCCAGGCGTCGCGCAACATCCTCGATGTACGGATTCAGACCACGATTCTCGTGCACGACCACAACGCCAGGCAGGCGATGCGCCGTAACTGCGGGACGGGCGAAATAGCCGCGCATGACGCCGGCGCCAGCCGGCGACGAATACTTCTTGTAGCTGACCTGAATTTCCGGATCGTCTGGCGAGACCTGCTCAGCCAGCGCGTAATCGGGACTGAGTGTCGACAGGAGCGCTGCGGCCGCAACGCCGGAAGCAGTGATGCGGGCGGCTTGCTGCAGAAACTCGCGGCGGCTGATAGCGCCGTGCACATAGCCATCAAACAGCTGTAAAACTTCCGGGTCCAGCTCCGGCTTGTCACTCACGGCATACCCCTATAAGTCGCCCTCTACGTTACCGGCTACATTAGCATAGCTCAGCGATCCGCTGCCGCTGTCGACAATAATCAGGTCCTTACCGACGTCGCTGACCCTGATGCTTCCGGAGCCATCATCAATCTTGACGCTGCCCGCAACCTGCTCAACCTTGATCGAGCCCGAACCATCATTGATATAGACATCACCGCTGGCATCCACAACATCGACCGAACCCGAGCCATCATCAATGTCTACTTTGCCAACCGTGCGCAGACTGATAGAGCCGGAACCGTCATCGATCTTGATGTCGGCAGCCGTACCGACCACATCAATTGGGCCCGAGCCATCGTCAATGAAGAGCTCCATGCCTTCCGGCACCTGCACTTCGAGCGCGATTGAGGCATCCGGCCCGCTCCCCCACATACCGCGATCGAAATATGAATTGAGCGTTGCCTTAGCGTTTTTGGCGCTAAGTGTCAGCTGCATTTTGGATTCGATCAGTTTGCGGGCGTCGTCCGCATCCGCGTCGGCGACCGTAATGGTCGCCTTGACCACGATCTTGTCGCTGCCGCGCACGCCCTGCACGCTCATGGAGCCGGCGCCGGCGTCAATCGTAAGATGTTTTATATCTGCGGCGTCGAGCTGCAGGTCGCGAACTTCCGTGTAGTCGCGATAGCTCGCGTGTGCCAGGCTTGCGGCCAGCATGGCCATGATTAACAGGCTGCGCATAATGTGCCCTCGTAATTAGTGATCCGTACTGATTGGATACCTGTCGGCGACAATTGGTTGCAACGGTGGCTAGTCTTGCACCTCCACCCGGTAGCGGTCGATGCGATCCTGCAACTCATAGACAGAGTGCCACGTACCTCGCAGGACGACTCCATATATGCGCCGGCTTTCGCTTATATCGGTGAGAGGATTTGCATCGAGCAACACCAGATCCGCTTCCTTGCCGACTTCAACGGTGCCAACCGGCAGGTCAAGGAATTCGCCAACGTTACGAGTTGCAGTCGCAAGTGCCTCGTACGGGCTCAGGCCCGCGGCAACCAGGTTCTCAAGCTCGTAGTGAACCGAGAAACCCGGCACATTGAAGACCTGCGGCGCATCCGAACCGAGCAACAGGCCGGCGCCGGCTTCGTGTAATGCAAGTATCAGCTGGCGGCGGATACTAATAGCCTTTGCAGCTACCGCGGCAGAATAGTCTTTGTCCGCGAGCGCCTGCCTCTTGGCATCCGCCCATCCCTGCACCGTTGCACGCGGCATGTACTGCATGTCTTCACGTGCTGTGAGCTCGGCGACCGGCGTGTCATTGATAAGCTGCTCCACCAGAATATTGGTAGGAACGTTCCAGGTGCCGGCTGCAACAGTGGCCGCAACCAGCGCGTCGATACGACTCACATCGAGCTGATCTGCCAGCCATGAGCCGAACCAGCCACCATAGCCGCCAGAGCGGTCGAACGTTGCTGGCAGCATCGCCGGCAGATAGCCGTCGAGGTGGTCCACGGTCGCCATGCCGGCACGCAACGCTTGCTCAACACCGACCGCGGTTGTGACGTGGCCGGCGACCGGCATCGAAAGCTCCCTGGCAGTGCTGGCTATGGCTTCGAATTCGACCGCTCGCAAACCGGGATGAATCTTGATGAAGTTGAACCCTGCAGCGTGCTGCCGGCGCACCTGTTGCTCGCCGTCGGCGGCGCCACTGACACTGTTGCCGTTCAGGGACGGTCCGGACGTAATCAGGCGCGGACCGAACACCCTGTCCGCCAGCAGGTCCTCGCGCAACGCAAGATGCGACGAGTTGCCCAGCATGCCGCGCACTGTCGTCACGCCGTTTGCGACAAACAGGCTGAAATAACGATCGAGACTGCTGGAATCAGCAGAGGGTACATGCGCATGCATCTCTGCGAGCCCGGGAATAAGATAGCGATCGGTACCATCAATCACCGTCGCAGCTGCGGGTAACGGAATTGCGTCAACATCGCCGATTGCGACGATCTTGCCGCCATCCACGATGACCGTCTGCGCCGCAATAACCCGCTCCTCGGTCATTGGCACAACATTGACGTTGATGATCGCGACCGCTGTCGCAGACGCGGCCTGAGCGAATAACAACAGCAGCGTGACAAACAGCGCTTTCATCAGATCACCTGCCGCAAGGTCTCACGGGAGATGTTGCCGCCACAGATAATCACGGCGACCTTTCTCCCCACAATGCTCTCACGTTGCGCGAGCATGGCAGCGACCGCAACGCCGGCTGCACCCTCGAGCAGCTGCTTTTGCCGGTCAATATACAGACGCATCGCAGACACGATGTCGTGTTCACTTACAACCGCGAAGTCATCGATCAGTTCGCGACACAGTGGAAACGTAATCGCATCAGGTTCGATACCGCCGGCCGTGCCGTCAGACAGCGTCGGCAAACTTGCCTCTTCGAGGATACGGCCCGCCTCTATCGAGTGCGCCATGACGGCTGACGCCGCCGGCTGGCAACCGACAATACGCACGGCGCTGTTAGCAGCTTTCAGTACGCTGGCGACACCGGCGATCAGGCCGCCACCACCAACGGCAATGAACACATCGTCGACGTCGGGCAGCTGTGCCGCGATTTCCACGCCGCAACTTCCCTGCCCGGCGATCACCGCAGCATCGTTGTATGGCGACAGGTAGAACATGTCGTTGCTGGCAGCATATGCGCGCGCATGCAGTTCCGTGTCGAGCCCGTCACTGCCGAAGAATTCAACGTGACCGCCATAATCGCGAATCGCGTCCACCTTTGCGGCCGACGTTTTTTCAGGAACGAAAATGACACCTGCCACACCGAGCTTTTGCATTGCGAAAGCGGTTGCCGCGCCGTGGTTGCCGCTGGAGGCGATAACACAGCCGGCAGCCCGTTGCTCATCGGTCAGCGTCATCAGCCGATTGCTGGCGCCGCGCAACTTGAACGAGCCGGTGTACTGCAGGTTTTCGAGCTTGAAATACACCTCGGCGCCGAGGTCAGCCGAGAATGCCGGCGAGTAATCCAGCGGCGTCTCTCGAACCAGGTCTGCGATGCGCTTGCTCGCCTGGTGGCATTCGCGGGCCAGCTGCTGCGCAGTTATGTCAGGCGCTTGCGATTGCGGCATCTCTATGCGCCTACAGGCGCGCAGCGTCGAAGGTATTACAGCTGTCCGGGTTGCCGCTTTCGAGGCCCGTCCGGAACCAGCGCTGCCGCTGCTCCGACGTTCCGTGCGTAAACGACTCCGGAACCACTGTACCGCGGCTTTGCCGCTGCAGACGATCGTCGCCAATGGCGCTGGCGGCGTTCATTGCTTCCTCGACGTCACCCGACTCGAGCAGATTGCGTGCCTTGTCGGCCCGGTTCGCCCATACGCCCGCGAAGCAATCTGCCTGCAATTCCAGTCGCACGGAGAGCTGGTTGCCCTCAACCTTGCTCACCTGTTGCTTCATGCTGTGCACTTTGCCGGAGATACCAAGCAGGTTCTGTACATGATGGCCGATCTCATGCGCGATGACATAGGCCTGCGCGAAATCGCCCGGCGCTTTGAAGCGCGTGCGCATGTCGTCGAAGAAGCCGAGATCAATATAAGCTTTCTGGTCCGCCGGGCAGTAGAAAGGCCCCATCGCAGCCTGTCCGAGGCCACACGCCGAGCGGGTCGAGCCTGTGAACATGACGAGTGTCGGCTCAACGTAACGCTGCCCGTTGGCCGCGAAAATGTCTCGCCAGACGTCCTCGGTATCGCCAATAACCACAGCGATCATGTCGGCCATCGGATCGTTGGCGAGCTCCTCCTGCGTGGGCTGCGTACCCGAGCTGCTCGACGTGCTCGCCGACTGCATGCCCTCAATCAGGAAGGTCGGGTCGACACCGAAATACATGGCGACCAGTATCAGGACAATCGTGCCGATGCCGCCGCCAAGAATTCCGCTGGGAGCGCGACTGCCGCGCCTGTCTTCAATATTGCTACTTCTTCTGCCGCCGCGCCAACGCATAGTTCAGGTCCAGACCCAGTCAAACGACATTCTGTTCCAGGCAGTATGAACAATTCAAATATGCGCTCAAACCGCGCTCACCGCTCAAGTCGGTAAATGAAATCTATACCGGACTCTTTCTGGCCCGATGTCGCCTTGATGCCGAAGCCTCGGGCCAGGTCGTAGCGGGCACTGATGATGTTTTCCTGGTCGAAAAGCCCGATGCCATAGCTGACAAACAGGCGCGGGGCTATGTAAGTGCCAAAATCAATCGCGCCGACACCTTGCTCGTAGTCGAAGTCACTACCTGTGACCAACAGGGTCAAAGCCCGCTCTTCTGTCGTCATCGGCACGGTATAAGCCTGCAGGGTTGGTCGTTTGGCTGTGCCGGCGACAAGCACACCTGCCTGCTTCACTTGTGAGTTGCCGTAGATTTCGCGTTCCGCACGAATCCTGAGATCCGGGTTGTCGGCAACGACCTGCGGAAAGCGGATGATGCCTTCGACCACTTTCAGTGACTGGCCATAGGCTTCAATGTCGCCGCTCAGATCGTATCGCCCCTGCGCTTTCGGCATGACATCGCCAGACCACCGGAACGTGGCTGCGCCAGTCAGGCGTGCTTTGGCAACATCGATCCGGATTTCGACGTCGTCGCCGAGAGCCATGCGCATTTCGCCAAACATTTGCAGGCTCGTTTCCCGCTTGACGACGTCGCTTTCCGGAAGCGCACCTTTGACGATGAGCACGTCCGGGCTTTCGGATACCTTGCGCGCAGAAATATCCTCGGGCGTAACCCGCGCCCACGGCACGAGCACCTCACCATCGAGCGTCAGCCTGTCATTGCGGTATTCCACGCCGACGTTGATATCGGCAACCGCGGTGACGTCGGGCACGTTGATAACCTTGAGGTTGTCGCCGAGCAGACGCAGCCTGATCCCCGTAGAGGCGTCCCCATAGTCCGCCGCTGACTCGATCTCACCGAATCCTTCGCCGGCGCGAAACGTTCCTTTGACCTCCAGACTCTGATCCTCGAGCAGGTCCGCACGCAGATTGATATCGTCGAGCTGCAGTCCGATCGGAAGATAGTCGGCACCGCCGTCCTTGAGGTCGATACTGCCAAACACCCTGGGTTCTGCCACCGTACCGGACAACCGCAGGCCAGCGGTGAGGGAGCCTTCCGCCCTGTCAACCAGCGGCGAGAACACGGCCAGCACATCGATAGCGTTCATGCTGAAACCGAAATTGCCATCGATGGCGCTGGCACTGCCAGCGGCGATGTCGAGCACAGAGAACGTGCCACTAATGCTGCCGGTACCGGGCATTGGCAGGAACATGTTGCCCGACAGGAAGTTACCATCGGCAACGCTGAAACGAATTTCCCCCGGAGCAGTCCTGACAACGTGGGTTTGCGACAAGCTCTGGATGCTGCCAGCCGAGATCGCGATACGTGCGTCACCTGTTGCGCCCTTGCCCCGTTGTTGGCTCCAGTTAATCTCGCCACTCAACATCTGATTGAATTCGAAACTGGTATCGACCAGCAGGTTGATGGAATTGACGTGCACGTCCTGTAGCGTCGCCGAGAATCTCAGCAATTCATCCTCGCTCCAGGTAACGCGCGCGCACGCATTGGAACCGTCATCATCTGCAAGGCACAGTCGCTCCAGGCTAACTTGCTCGCGCGACAGCAACGCCGGTGTTGATTCTGTGAGTTGCAGCTTGCGGCGGTCTCCAAGCTGCAGGGTCATGTCAGTGACCGCGCCGCGCCAGACGTCCAGGTTGTACAAATCGTCGAAAGCTCCGCGCAATGCCATGGACGCCAGGATATCGCTGTACACAGCTGACAACTGCAAGTCCTGGGCATCCTGCGTGATCGTGAGCCGTGCCTTGAGCTTGTCGACACTATCGCCGTCGAGCAACAGCGAGCCAACATTTGCTTCGATATCCAGAATTTCGCCATCGCTGTGAAAATCCGTAAGCGACACACCGAGCAGCTCGATTTCTCCATAGCGCAACCGCTCGCTGCTCGCAGCCAGTCGCAGTATTTCTTCGCCATTGCTCAACGACAGCGACCCGGTAGCTGCGACACTACCCTCGATGTCGGCGATGTAGGTATGCAGATCATCTATCGCTGCGCTGAATTCGATGCCCTGTTGCGAATAGATGTCGCCATTGAGATATAGCTCCGATGCGCCATGCGTTGCGCTGAAGTTTCCGGCAGTGAAAATACCGTCGCCGTACTCGAGCGTGCCGCTCGCTGTCAGCGACCTGTCGCGCAGGTATCCGGTGACGTCCTCCAGTTGCGCCTCAATTGCGAATGGCGCAATCGTGCCTTTGGCACGCAGCAGGCCACTGAGGACAGCGGGCCATTCGGGCAATAGCGAGGTGGTTTGCAGGCCTTTTACATCAAGGCTGGCGGAGTACGGCTGCTCATCACGCCATGAATACGCGGCATTTCCCGAAACCCGGCCTCCTAACAGGGCCCCCTCACTAATATTCAGTGCCGCCCCGTCTTTGTCACCGCCACCATCCAGGGTGAAAACGCTGTGGCCGACGCCGGCCGTCTGCAGATCAACGTTCCCCGACACGCGCCAATCGTCCAGCGTGCCGCTCACAACGATGTCGCCACGGCGGCTGTTCACATTAGGATTCAGCGCGTCAACAGGCCACTGCAGGTCCTGCCAGGTGAGCTTTCCGACCACGGTGGAATTCACGAAATCGAGTTCACCGTCGGCGCTCAGTTGCGCCGTGCTCCCTTCGAGCCGCAGGCGCGTGTCGCGTAGTTCGATTCGCTCGTTGTTGAGTTGCAGTGACGTGGAGCCGGCAACCGGATGCGTCGCCGGCCATGTATCGTTGAACGCGTGGATATTGGCATATTCTATGGCCAGGTTGGCCATCAGTTCCAGCTCATTGCCCCAGTCAATCCTGGCATCGCCCGCCAACGTCAGGTCATCGCCATGGACATTGAGTTCGCTGAAGCTGAGCGATCTCGTGTTGCCGACGCCAGACACCAGGACTTGCGTTGGCTTTAAATCCGCAGCAACGATGACGGCATCGGCGCTCAACGAGTAGCCAGCGGTATCGCCGTCGCTGCGCACAAGTACATCGCTTGCCTGGATTGCGTCCGGCCCACCGTCGAGCGGCCACGTGAGGCTTGCAGCATCGAGAACAAGGTCCCAGTTCGGCTGTCCCAGGACATCCCGAACGAAACCGTTCAGGTGCGCGCTGTATGGCTGCACGTTGATGTCCAGCGAAAACTTGTCGAGATCGCCGACGATATTGGTGCTTAGTGCCAGCGTTTCCTGAAGGGTGGTCAGCGACGGCGCCAGCGACAACGCACCCTTCACGCGCACGTTGTAGGGCCGCCAGAAACCCAGCAATACTTCGAGATTGGCGCTGACCTCGGGACTGTTGATAACAAGGTCGTCGATGCGCAGCTCTTCTTTCCACCAGGCCGAGAGCCCAACATCGTCGATTCCGATATCAGTCTCTCGCACACCGGAGATAACGGCGTCCGTTACTTTCAAGTCATTTATCACCAGTCGAAACGGCAGGTGCAGGCTATCCAGGACCCTCCCTGGATCTGCCGCCTCCCCTTCGTCGCTGGCAGCAGCGTCGACCTGAACAGTCATGCCAGTCGCGCTCGGGCTGTTGACGATGATCGACAACGGAACAATATCGACATTGACCGATACGCTCAGCTGCTGCGCCGCAATCCGCAGCCCATCGATCTCATAAACGAATGATGTAATGTGCAGGCCAGAGGACAGATCACCGCTAAGACCCTCCGCAGACATCGCTTCGCCCAGCACGTCTGTGGCGCGGCCCCATGCAAAGCGCGCACCCGATTCCGTGTGCAGCAGCCACAACCACGCACAGGCAAGCGTTGCTGCCAGCAGAGCCGAAACCGCAAACAACAGTTTCCTGAGCATCATAATAGCGGCGTCCCGATCGTGAAGTGGAAGCGCCACGGGTCGCCTTCAAAATCCATCGCCTGCGCCAGGTCAACCCGGATTGCGCCGGCGATTGAGTACCAGCGAAAGCCGAAACCGATGCCGGTTTTGAGCGCCGGGTCGGACCAGTCGTTGAATGCGTTGCCAATATCCGTAAAGGCCGCTACTGACCATTTCTGCGAAAACAGGTACTCAAGCTCGGCACTTGCGGTAAAAATATTGTTCGACCCGATGTTGTTATTGCTGAGCTGTTCGAACCCGTAGCCGCGCACGCTGGCACTGCCACCAGCCTTGAAACGATAGAATTGCGGTAGTGCCGTTACGGACAGCTCGATGTCACCGTCATTGGTATTGAGCGTGAAATCCGTGACATCAGCCTCGGTATAGCCCAGCTCGGCCCTCGCAATCAGCTTCCAGCGGAAGCCATAAGTAAAACTGCGTCTCGTTGACAGATAAAGCTGGGTGAAGTCGACCTCCGAGCCAAAACCGTCCTTCGCCATGAACGCCCACGCCCGGTCACGATGCCCGCGCGTATCGAAACCGGAGCCACGGATCGCTACCAGGTCGACATCAATGCCAACAGAAAATGCATCGTCGGTGCCACGCAACAGGTCGTCAAAATCCGGGTCGTTTACGAGCGCCAGAATTTCCGGAGTCGGATTCACCAGCTCGAAGCTGCGCTTACTGTTCAGATATTGCACAAATGGCGTCGTGAACAGCTGCCGCGTCCCGGAGCGCAGATTGCGCACCTTGAGGCGGCCCGCACGAAGCTGTCGCTCATCGGACTCACCATTCGCAATCGTAAAGAAGTTCTTGTCGTCTTCGTCGCGCTTGACCTCGAGATCCTGATTTTCAATCCTTATTGTCGCGTCGAGCGTCCAGAACTGCCCGGCACGTCCCGGTCTTGGCAAGCGATAAGCACCCCGCACGGTAAACTCCTCGGTGATGTCCTGCCAGCCAAAGCCGATATCGATACGATCGCCGCGGGACGACATCGGGTGCCGGCTAAGGTTTGCCTGCACGCGTGCGCCGGTGTCGGTGCCAAAGCCGAGCGCGCCCTGGTAGTAGTTCTTGTGTTTGGTGTCGAGATTGATCTCGAGATCAACACGTGGTGGCTCTGCGTCGGCAACCGGCTTTTCCAGCACCTCGATATCTGTGAAGTAGCCGGTTCTCCAGAGATCGAGTCGCAACAACTTCATCTGTCGAGCGGAATACGGGTCGCCTGCAGAGAAACGCGGAATGTACTCCACGATGCCTGACCGCAAAATGTGCTCGCCAAAATCAGTTTGGCCGAATACGTAGCGCTCCCCCGAATCCATCGTCAACCTGAGGTTCGCGCGGCTGCTTTCGAGATCAAGTTCAATGACGTGTTGCGTATAGACCGCGGAGAGAAAACCTGCCGCTCTTGCAACCTCAATCCCCTGTTGCTTCTGGTTTTCCCAGCTGACCTGGTCCAGACGTTGTCCGCGGCCCAGCGGCCATTGCTGTTTCCAGTTTTGAATATCGTCGCTTTCGATGCCGGCACCAACCACGACCAGCTCGACATTATCAATAATCATTGGTCGCCCCGGAGTGATTGCAATTTCCAGGACTGTTTCGCCGTCATTGTCGCGCGTGTAGCGGCTGCTTACCTCCGGCTCGTAGAACCCAAAAGGACGCAATGCAAGGCGCACGGCGCTCCGCGTTTCCAGCTCGATGCGCGCAAGATCGCGCCGCGATAGCCTGGCGCGACTTCCGAGCTGCAGGGTATCGACATGCTCAAGGACATTGGTGCGCATCGCATCGCTGACACCCGTTACGACGTATTTTAGTTCGGCTTTTGCATCGTGCGCCGGGAGAAGCAGCAGACAGACGCAGCACAGCAAAACCAGACCGGTGGCCGGTTTACGGAAATCGTTACTCAAGGTGCACGTCAATGTCGTTCCTGCTGAAGTAGCCAAGTGTAACCCGGCTACATCTGCCCTTCGATAGGCAACAGTCCCAGCAGTCGTGTCGCGAGGCGCCGCCAGACGCTGGTATCGGGCTCTTTGGTGTCGATGCGAAAGCCGTTGCTGGTCCTGTATCGCCACTGCAACTTGTGCTTTTCAGAAAGACCCAGTCGGTACGCGTATTGTGGCAGCCGTTCGGTAATGCTGCTCGCCATTGAACTCGCAAGTCCCGCCGACTCTACAACCACACCCATTTCAGTGTTTAGGTACAGCGACCTGGGATCGAGATTGAACGACCCGACAAACGCTCGCCGGCCGTCGACAACAGCGACTTTCGAATGCAGCGTCAGATTAGAGATCTCGGCACTGTCCTGCAGCATGGGCTGTGCCGACTGTGGACGCAATTCGTACAATTCAACACCTGCTCGCAGCAGCGGTTTGCGGTAGCGCGCATAGACAGCATGCACGCTCGAATGATTCGTTGACGCCAGTGAATTGGTCACGATCACAACACGCACTCCGGTAGCGGCCAGGGACCCAAGAAAATCCACACCCTGTTTTTGTGGCACGAAATAGGGCGAGATGATAATGACTTCGTCGCTGGCAGCAGACACCATGTCACGCAGGTATTCAGACGTGTAACTTGTCGTGCGACCCACCAGCTTCCTTACTTTGTCCGGCCTGTCCATGACAAGTTCCACCTCGGCCGGCGTCAATGGCAAAGTGCCGGCCAGCAACTGCTGCAGCAGTGCGTCATTCACCGCGCGGATATAGGCGCTACCCTCATTGCGGCTCAGGTAGTCCCGGCCCTGCGCAACCATCTCTTCGTAGGGTTCGTTTTTGATGACTTTCTCGAAAACGCTGATGGGTATGGCCTCCGGCGTATTCCAGTAGTCATCGAAGCCGCTTGAGACATCATCGACAATCGCCCCGATCGCAAGGATGTCCTCGTCGAGAAATACGACTTCTCCACCAATCTGGAAGTACTCGTCCGCAATATTGCGGCCACCGACGATCGTGACCTTGTTATCGACGGTGAACGACTTGTTGTGCATGCGCCGGTTGAGAATATTGAAGTATGCGATCAGGGCAACCAGCCGTGACCGTCGTCGCGGGAACGGGTTGAACACCCTGACTTCAATGTTGGGGTGCTTGTCCATCGTGAGAAGCCCGGAGTCAATAGACTCTGTGAGGGCATCGTCCATCAGCAGGCGCACCCGCACGCCGCGCTCCGCAGCGTCGATGAGCTTGAGTGCGACCAGGTTGCCGCTAAGGTCGTCGCTGATGAGGTAACTCTGGATATCAATCGAACTCTCGGCGACATCGATCAGTCCGATGCGGGCACTGAGCGCATCCAGTCCGAAATCCAGCCGCAGGACACCGCAAGGAGCATCGTGGCTACTCAGCCATTTGCGCGTCGCGTTGCCGAGTGTCGTCGTCGCTGTGTTCGTCAACGTCCACGACTGCGTTTGCGGTGGCAGGTCGAAGTACTTGCGATAGCGCTGCGGCAGGCGCGTGCCTATGAGCGTCGATAACATCCCCATGAGCCGAGAGTAACAGCACGGGGGCGTCGAAATGAAAAAAGCCCGGGGCGATGCACCCGGGCTTGCTCGTTCATGCGTGCAGCCGCTACTCCGCGTGTATGGAGTCCAGCCCTTCGCGCAGGCGCATTGCCCAGCGTTTCGCCCAGCGCCGCACTTCGGCGTAATTGGAAACCGTATTCGATTTCATCATTTCACGGCCGACCGGCTCGACCCTTCGTCGATCGGTAGCGCGATACAACGTCTCGCCGCTCAACGCGTCTTTCGCTTCCAGCACCAGGGTCGCCTCGCCCAGTGAGGCCAGGTAGATACCGCCTGCACCGATCTGCTCCGGCGGAATTCGCGACACGATATCCAGCAGGCCGCCGACGATTACGAGCGTTTCTGCGTCAGCTGTATCTGTGATCGTAAAGCTCTCGCTGTTCTGCAGTTCTTCGGCAAACACCGCCGTCACCGTGTCGATCAGCTTCTGCTTGTTGGCATCACTGATATAGAACTCGCGCGTATTGGACGTCGCAACTGTTGACCGCGACGTCTCTTTGACGGCGCGAAATTCAAACTCGGCGTTGGCAACCATGATCTTGTTGTAACGCTTCAGGTCAGCCTCGGGGTCGATCCATGCTCGCGAAAAGCGCGCATTGTCGATTCGCACCAGGCCATCGTACGTGTACTCCGCATCTGGCCCCGTCTGCATGCTCGGCTCGCTGGCACAGCCAAAGCTGAGCAGCGCAGCGGCAATTATCAGTATCTTCTTCATTGCGGTTCCTTGGTTAATAAGCAGTCTGGTTGGCTGAGGCACGGGATCTTGGTTCCGCGCTCGACCTCCGTCAACCCGATTACGGCGAAATTCGCCCATATTTACGTTTTGTTACATAGCGGAGCGAGCATTTTACAAAAGTCGCAACGGGGTCGATTGCATCAGTCTGACCGCTGTGCAAGGATCAGATTCCGTTTGACAAAGGCACACCTGCTGAAAAGCAGGGCCGCAAAGCCACCGATCTAAGGGTCACTGACCTAGGACAGCGGGGCCACCAACACGAGAAGGCAAGGAATGAAAGCACAGGGATTCCGTGATACCGGCCGCTTCAAGCGCGCCATGGCCAAACCGGCCGTTCTGACCCCGTCCAACCTGAAAGAACTTATGCGCCTGCTGGAGCCGCTGACCCTGATCGCTACACCGATCCGGGCGAAAGGCGCAGGGACATCGTCCACCGACTGCAATACTAGTCCGCAGGGCACGGTTATCCGCATGACGGGTCTCGACCGTATCCTGAAAATCGACAATTACAATCACACAGTGACGGCCGAGGCCGGCGTGCGCCTGGGACAACTCGTTGCCGCACTCGCCGAGCAAGGCCTCGAACTTATCGGCAGCCCGGAGCAATATGAGCGCACGCTTGGCGGTGCCATTGCAGCCCCGTGTTTCGGCCCAACCGCGGGTCGCCAGGCGGGTTGTTTCGCAAGTCATGTGCAGAGCGTGAAGATGGTCACGGCAGGCGGCAAGCTGATAAAGGTCGACGCCAGCCAGAAACACCTGATGAACGCTATCCGGTCCAGTTACGGCATGCTCGGCATCATCTGCCAGGCCACCGTCAACGTGCGGCCCATTACGACTTTCACTGCGACGCACCGGCGAGTCACCATCGACAAGTTCGCCAAGTCCGTTGACGCACTCGCGAACGGCGATGCGGGACTCAAGTTTTACCTGCTGCCGTATCGCGACAGCGTCTACCTGGACTTGCGTCGCTATGACGACAATGCGGCTGACAGCTGGCGAGCGCCATGGAAACTGAAGGACTGGGGCGAGAGCACAGTGCTGCCGCAGGTGTTCAAGTCGCTGAACCGGGTCGTGCCGATACCGTCCGTTCGCTACCGCCTCATCGACCGCATCAGTGCGGCGACCCAGGGACTTGTAAACACACGCCTCGTCAATACCGGCAGCCACGCCAGCATGGGCGCCAACTATCGCAAGCGGCGCAAGGCACGCAAGCTGCTCCGCTCAACCTGGTGCTTCCCGGCGGCCGATTTCTCGTTTGTGCTGCAGGCCTACCGCGACTTCTGCCACAACACACTTGAACAGTCCGGCTATCGCTGTGACATGCCGGCCGTCGGCTACCGCGTATCGCGCGATCCCGCAGCACTGCTGTCGCCGTCCTTCGATGAACCCGTCATTGCATTGCAAAGTCTGTCGACGCAGCAGGATGGCTGGGAAGACTTCGTGATTGACCTGGCAGAGTTCGCAGAGCAGTGGGGTGGTACACCGCTATTCCACGATTCGCGAGCCCTGCGCGCCGAATACGCCGGCCAGGTGTACGCCGGCCGCCTTGAGTTTTTCCGCAAGATCCGTCGCCAGCTGGACCCTGACAACCGCCTCCTCAACCCATTCCTGGCGCAATCGTTTAAATAGCAGCCGGCGGCGGCTGCAGCCTTTAGCGGCCAGATTTTCGCGCAAAGTCACGGTGCGACACCTGCCTCCAGGTGTCGCCGCAACCACCTCACTCCGGTAACCGTCTGTTTTATATGACGAAAATGCCAGAGATATTTCGTTACACAATATATCTGGTCTTTATATATCGAATTGATATTATGCATCGACTTGATATATAGGCATTGTGCCTGCGGAATGACGATTATGGATGTAAAAACTGTTTGCCTCGGCATGCTTTGTGACGGCGAAGCGTCCGGCTACGACCTCAAGAAACAATTCGAATCGACGTTTGGACACTTTTTTGCCGCGGGGTATGGCTCCATCTACCCGGCCCTGTCCGCGCTTGCAAAAGATGACCTCGTGGATTGCGAAGAGATCGCGCAGGATGGCAAACCCGACCGCAAGGTCTACCGCATAACGCCGGCAGGCCGCGAGGCACTTCTCAAGGGACTCGCCAATCCGTCACCGTCGCACAAGGTCCGCTCAGAGTTTCTCGCAATGATGTGTTTCGCGCATTACATGAGCGACGAACAAATCAATACCGTGCTCGACAACCGCCTGCGCGATATCGATGAGTACGAGAAGGTTTTTTCGCAAATCGAGTGTGATTGCCCCGAGCACTGGACGCCCGGCATGCAATTCGTGCTCGGCTTCGGGCAAATGATTACAGCAGCTATGCGCGACTACGTCGAAAAGCATCGGCACGAACTGGTGGGCAACGAGGTTGCCAGCGACAAGGTCGCAGCAGGCTAACGAGGAATTACAGTAATGCAGTTGGGCATCATCGAAAAATATCGCTCCTGGTTCATCTCTGCAGGCATGGCCGCGGCCATCGTGCTGTGGCTGTTGTCAGGCTACATCGTGAACGACGAAGAGCATTCAGCCAGCAGCGCAGATACTGCTGCGGCTGCCGTGGAGCGCACAGCCGTCAGGGTGCGGACGCAATCGGCGGAAGAAGTCACGCGCACCATCATTGTTAATGGCAAAACCGCGCCCGCTCGCGTAGTCGAACTGTCTGCCGAGACCGAAGGCCGTGTCGTCTACATTGGTGCAGAACGCGGTGCCAGCGTCGACCGTGGCGGAATTATCGTGCGCCTCGATGAGCGCGACCGCAAGGCGCGACTCGCTCAAGCTGAGGCCACACTCAAACAACGCGAAGTTGAGTATGAGGCGCGCCAGAAGCTGAAGGGCAACAGTTACGTTTCGGAGGCGCAGTTGCAGGAAGCGGCGGCGTTACTTGAGACCGCACGCGCGGAGCTGACGCGTGCCAATCTCGACCTGCAGTACATGACCATTCGTGCACCGTTCGACGGCGCATTGCAGTACCGCAACGCGGAAGTGGGCGATTTCGTCAAGGTCGGCGACCCTGTGGCGACCTTTGTCGACAATCGCAAAATTATTGTCTCCGCCAATTTGTCAGAATTTGACGCAGGCTATATTGAAACCGGCGAACAAGCAGAAGCGCGCCTGGCCACTGGCGAGACTGTGTACGGTCGAATTCGCTACATTGCGCCGGTTGCAGACGAAGCGACCCGTACCTTTGCTGTGGAATTGGAAGTTGACAATTCCGAGGGCAAGTTGCGAGCCGGCGGTACCGCCGAGTTGCGCATTCCTGCAGAGCAGGTGCTCGCGCACCGCCTGTCACCCGCACTGCTGACGCTTGATGACGCCGGCAATGTCGGCGTGAAGATCGTCGATGACGATGGCAAAGTCGAGTTCGTCGTGGCGGACATCGCGCTGGCCAGCAACGATGGCATCTGGGTGGCCGGACTGCCACAGACAGCCACCGTCATCACCGTTGGCCAGGGCTATGTTGCCAGCGGCGCACTCGTCAATGCCGTTCCCGAACGTGACATCGATACGGCCGTGGCCATCAAGGACGGCAGCGAGGCACGCGACTAGTGCAGATCATCGAAACAGCGCTGTCGCGGTCGCGAACGGTTCTGCTGTCTCTGACCGTCGTACTGATCGGCGGCATGATGGCCTACCTGACAATTCCGAAAGAGGCTGAACCTGACATCGAGATCCCTGTGATCTATGTCAGCATCTCCTTCGAGGGGGTATCGCCCGAGGATTCCGAAAGGTTACTGGTGCGACCGATGGAGCAGGAACTGCGCACCATCGAAGGCATCAAGGAAATGATCAGCACGGCCTACGAAGGCGGTGCCAATGTGCAGATCGAATTTGATGCCGGCATCGACACCAACAAGGCGCTGCAGGACGTGCGCGAAAAAGTCGACAAGGCCAAGGCGGAGATCCCGAGCGAAGCGGATGAGCCGACGGTCAACGAGGTCACCATGTCTCGCTTCGACCCGATGCTGGTGCTGAACCTGGCTGGCAACGTCTCCGAACGCACCCTCACCAACATTGCCGAAGACCTCAAGGAAGAACTTGAAGGTATCGCCGGCGTGCTCGAAGTGAACCTGGTCGGTGCTCGCGAAGAGTTGATGGAGGTCATCGTCGACCCGCTGGCGATGGAGAGCTACGGCCTCGACCAGGCGCAAATCATCAATTTCATCAGCCGCAACAATCGCCTGGTTGCAGCCGGCGCGCTGCAGTCCGATGAGGGCCGTTTTCCAGTCAAGGTCCCGGGTGTTTTCGAAAGCGCCAGCGATGTACTGGATATGCCTATCAAGGCGGTCGGTGAACGGGTTGTTCACTTCAAGGACATTGCAGAGGTGCGGCGCACCTACAAGGATGCCGAGTCTTTCGCGCGCTTGAACGGTACACCAGCGCTGGCGATCGAGGTCATCCAGCGTTCCGGCACCAACCTCATAGACACGATCGCGACAGTAAAAGCGGTGGTCGAGGAAGAGCGGCAGTACTGGCCGGCCGAAATCGAGATAGCCGTCTCCAGGGACAAGTCCAACGACGTCAATGACATGTTGATCGAATTGCAAAACAGCGTGTTGATTGCTGTGCTGCTGGTGTTCATTGTCATCATCGGCATTCTCGGCATCCGCTCAGCCATGCTTGTTGGCGTAGCGATCCCCGGCAGTTTCCTCATGGGAATTTTGCTGATTGGGGCGTTCGGCATAACCATTAACATGATGGTGCTGTTCGCACTGATCATGGCTGTTGGCATGTTGGTTGACGGCGCAATCGTCGTCACAGAAATGGCCGACCGGCGCATGGCAGAGGGCGAATCCAGCCGCGATGCTTTTTCCCGTGCCGCAACTCGCATGGCGTGGCCGATCATCGCGTCGACATGCACAACGCTGGCTGCGTTCCTGCCATTGGCATTCTGGCCCGGCATGGCCGGTGAATTTATGAAGTACCTGCCGATCACGTTGATCGCGGTACTGGCCTCATCACTGCTGATGGCACTCATTTTCGTACCGACGCTGGGCTCCATCTTCGGCAAGACAGGCGCAGAAAGCGATGACGCCCGCCGCAATCTCGCAGCAGCCGAAACCGGCGATCTGGATACGGTCACAGGGATCACAGGCCGCTATATTCAGTTCCTGAAGTACTCTCTGCGGACTCCATGGCGAAACGTCGGCATGGTGCTCGGTTTGCTTGTGGCCATATACGTTGCGTTCTTCGTCTTTGGCAAAGGCGTTGAGCGGTTTCCATCGGTTGAAGAACCGTTCGCAATGGTCGATATCCGCGCCCGCGGTGACCTGTCGACGATCGAAAAGGATTACCTTGTCCGACAGGTCGAGCAGCGCGTTCTCGGCATGCCCGAGATCGAGTTTGTGTACGCGAAGACCGGCGCTGGCGGCGAGCAAAGTGCCGAAGACCAGATCGGCTCGTTAACACTCAACTACGTCAAGTGGAATGAGCGCCGCACGTCGGACGAGATACTGACGGAGATTCGAGAGAATACTGCGGATCTCGTCGGCATCACGATCGAAACGCGCAAGCCCGATTCGGGACCGCCGATTGGCAAACCAATCCTGATCGAATTGTCGTCACGCGATCCGGGCAAAGTTAACGAAGCGGTTGCTATCGTCAGCGATGCAATGAAGCGCCTGCCGGGTGTAATCAATGTCGAGGACAGCCGCCCGTTGCCTGGCATCGAGTGGCAAATCAAGGTCGACCGCGCAGAAGCTGCACGCTTTTCAGCAGACGTGTCGCTGGTCGGCGCAATGGTGCAGCTGGTAACCAATGGCATCAAGATTGGCGAATACCGACCGGACGACAGCGACGAAGAGATTGATATACGGGTTCGCTACCCATCCTCCAGTCGCAACCTGACACAAATCGACGAACTGCGGATTCCTACGCCTGACGGACAGGTACCAATCAGCACCTTCGTCGAACGCGTTCCTGCACAGAAGGTCAGCACCATTACTCGCACCGACATGCGACGCACAATGACGGTGCAGGCCGACGTCGCCCCCGGGATACTGGCGGATACGATGGTTGCCGAGCTTAAGGAGATTCTGCCAACGCTCGACATTGACTCAAGTGTCAACGCAGTCTTCCGTGGCAATACCGAGGATCAGGCTGAAGACATGGCCTTCCTGGAGAAAGCCATGCTGGTTGCACTGGCAATTATGGCGATCATCCTGGTGACGCAGTTCAACAGCATCTACCAGGCACTCCTGATCCTGACAGCGGTGCTGTTTTCGACCGGCGGCGTCCTGCTTGGCCACCTGATCATGGCGAAGCCGTTTGGCATCATCATGTCCAGTGTTGGCGTTATTACGCTCGCCGGCATCGTCGTCAACAACAACATTGTCTTTATCGATACCTACAACGTACTGCGGCAACGCGGGTCGGCTGCTTTTGATGCCATCGTGCGCACCTGTGCAATTCGCCTGCGTCCGGTACTGCTCACCACGGTCACGACCATCATCGGGCTGCTGCCCATGGTATTCGGAGTGAGTATCGACCTGATCAACCGCGAGGTATCCATCGGTGCGCCGAGTTCGCAGTGGTGGACACAGCTGGCCTCATCGGTTGCCGGTGGGCTCGCATTCGCGACCGTCCTGACGCTGTTGCTGACTCCCAGCCTGCTGATGATTCAGGCCAACGCCAGCAAGCGCTGGGCATTGCGCCGCGCAAGGCGTGAGGAAGAACAGGCGACGCCTGCTGCAGGCTGACAGCGGCGCCATGCGGCGCCTCGGGAATCCAAATCGACAGTTCCTGCATCTATATAGGTGCCAGAGGTTGTTGCGTTATACCGATCTAGTGTTATACTTCACTATAACACTAAACAAGTGAACTAGTGGTTACTGTCATGCCGTACACGATTTCAAAAACTCTTCTTATTGCCGCACTCGCGCTTCTCGGCCTGCAGGGCTGTGGGACGGGCGAAGCCAGCGTCGCAGACGAGGATGCCCGCGAAGCGACGCCGGTCCCGGTCAGTGTGGCCTATTCGCAGCGGGAAGATATCTTCGCGACTTACGAGGTCAACGCGACGCTCGCGTCAGACGCCGATGCGCCAGTTGTGGCGCGTGTCTCAGGCGAGCTGGTTACGTTATTGGTGGAAGAAGGCGACCTCGTAAAGCGCGGCCAGCCGCTTGCGACCCTGGATGGCAAGAAGCTGCGCCTGGAAATGCTGGCGGCCCGCGCAAATCTCGAGCAGGCCAGCAAGGAATACGAACGCAACGTCGATTTGCACAGTCGCGGACTGATCAGCACTGCGACGGTCGACGACCTGAAGTTCAACCTCGAAGCGCTGCAAGCCAGCTACGCGCTGAAGAAACTGTATTTTGACTACGCCACCATCCGTGCGCCAATCGACGGTGTGATCTCTGCCCGCGAAGTCAAAGTTGGCCAGACCATCGACGTCGATCAGGTCATCTTCCGTGTCACTGACACGGCGGTATTGCAGGCCGAACTCCAGGTACCACAATCCGAACTGCCGAAGTTTTCGGCTGGCGACCTGGCAAGGCTCACTGTTGCATCAATGCCGGAAAGCGAGTTCGTGGCGACTGTCGCCCGAATAAGTCCGACCATAGACAAGCGTAACGGCACTTTCAGGGCAACCGCTGTAATCGACAACGCGTCAGGCGAGTTGGCACCGGGAATGTTTGCCAAATTTTCCGTCGCCTATGAAATTCACAAGAACGCACTGCTCGTGCCAGCCGCCGCCGTGGTCGCTGAAGACGAGGAAGCGACCGTCTATGTGGTTGAAGGCGGCACCGTAACTCGCAGGAGCGTCGAAGTCGGAATCACCTCGAATGGCCACGCCGAAATACTCGAGGGCCTCCGCGATGGGGAGCAGGTTGTGGTCGTCGGTCATTCAGGCCTGCGCGATGGCAGCAAGGTACTTGCCGGCAAAGAGCAACCCGCCCGCTTCACAGGCTAGTCACTGATTAAGGGATAGATTCATGCCGCTACACCGCGTTGCCTGGGTATCACTGGCCTGTGCCCTGATGCTCACCGCCTGTCAGCAGGGCGATTCCGAGCCGTCTCCCGACACGCCCGACGAGGAAGCCGCAACGCCAGTGCCCGTTGAAATAACACGACCGGTACGCGGTGACATCTTCGCCGTCTATTCGGGTACCGCACCTGTCGAGGCAATCGCGGAAGCTGACGTCGTGGCCCGTGTCGGCGGTGAGGTTCGACAACTGGTCGTGGAAGAAGGCGATGTCGTCAAGAACGGTCAGTTGCTGGCCACACTCGATGGCGACCGGTTGAAACTCGAGCTCGACGAATCAAGTGCCCGCCTGCGCAAGTTGCAACGTGATTTCCAGCGTAACGAAGACTTGCGCGACAAGGGCCTGTTGAGCGAAGGCGAATTTGAAAAGATCAAGTATGAGATGGAGGCACTGCAAGCCTCGCACAATCTTGCCAGCCTCGAGCTCGAGTACACGCGTATTCGCGCTTCCATCGATGGCGTTGTCTCGCAACGCTATATAAAGCTCGGCAATACCGTGAAACCTGGTGACTCCCTGTTCCGCATCACGAGCATGGACCCGCTGGTCACGTATCTGCATGTCCCGGAGCGAGAATTTCGGAGAATCCGTCCTGGACAGTCAGTCGCGATCGACATTGATGCGCTGCAAGGGCAGCGAGTGATGGCGACCGTTACACGTGTAAGCCCGGTGGTCGATCCCGCAACAGGAACGTTCAAGATCACCGTCGAAATCTCTGACGAGGGGCGCACGATCAAACCAGGCATGTTTGGTCGCGTCAGCATTATCTATGACACGCATGAGAATGCCCTGCAGGTGCCACGCAGCGCGGTGCAGGACGATGGCGGAGAACAGACCGTGTTCGTCGTGGTGGATAGCAAGGCACAACGTCGCCTGGTAAGCACCGGCTTCAGCGACAGAGGCATGATGGAAATCACATCCGGCATCGATGACGATGATGCGATTGTGACCCTGGGACAGGCCGGACTTAAGGACGATGCGCTGGTCACCGTTATTGGTGCGGACGAAGAGGAAAGGCCGGTAGATGCGCCAGCTGATTGAGATTGCGACCCGTCGCCGCGTAACCATCCTTATGCTGATGGTCGCGATCACCTTGTTCGGTATGGTGTCGCTGTCGCGACTCAAGCTCAACCTGCTGCCGGATATTTCCTATCCTACCGTAACGATCAGGACCGAACTGACCGGCGCGGCGCCAGCAGAAGTCGAAAACCTCCTCACCAAGCCGATTGAAGAGGCGCTGGGCGTCATACGCAACGTGCGCCTGGTGCGCTCTGTATCGCGCTCCGGCCAGTCCGACGTGACGCTCGAATTCCTGTGGGGCACCGACATGGACATCGCTGGTATCGATGTTCGTGAAAAGCTCGACATTCTCTTCCTGCCCCTGGAAGCCAGTCGACCACTGCTATTGCGCTTTGACCCGTCGTCGGAGCCGATCATGCGACTCGGCTTGCTGCAAAGCGGGGAAGCATCGTCTGCGCTCGCTTCCGAGGCTCAATTGAAGGCACTGCGGCGGCTCGCTGAGGATCGCATCAAGACTGAGCTTGAAGCTGAGGAAGGTACGGCGGCGGTCAAGATCAGCGGTGGCCTTGAGGACGAAATACAGATACGGGTCGACCAGGACAAGCTGGCGCAGCTTGGGTTGAGTATCGGCCAGGTCGCGAACCGGATTCGCGCAGAAAACGTCAACCTGTCGGGCGGCCGGCTCGAAGAGGGCAACCAGCGCTTCCTGGTCCGAACGCTCAATGAATTTCAGTCCATTGATGAGTTTCGCGAAGCGATCATCGGCTATGTCGCGGAGCGTCCGGTGTACCTGCGCGATATCGCAACAGTCGAGCGTGGCTACAAGGATCGCGAAGCGATCACGCGAGTGAAAGGCCGAGAGTCTGTTGAGCTCGCGATTTACAAGGAGGGGGACGCCAACACGGTTCAGGTTGCCGACCGCCTGCAGGCGCGCATCGAGAGATTGCGAGACTCCTTGCCTGAAGACATCGAGATCGCAGAGATCTATGACCAGTCACGCTTCATTTCCTCAGCCGTCAACGATGTAAAGAATGCTGCTTTTCTCGGCGGCCTGATCGCGATTATCGTGCTGTTCGGTTTTCTCCGCGATGGCCGCGCCACGACGATTATCGGTATCGCGATTCCTGTCTCGGTCATAGGCACATTCCTGCTGATGTACACCAACGATGTGTCGCTGAATATCATGTCACTCGGTGGCATTGCACTGGCCGTCGGCATGCTGGTCGACAACTCTATCGTCGTGCTGGAGAACATCGTCCGTAAGAAGGAACAGGGCCACGATATTCTAGAGGCGGCGCAGCTCGGTACGACCGAAGTCGCCGGCGCGGTTGTCGCAGCCACGCTCACTACCATCGCCGTGTTCTTCCCCATGGTCTTTATCAGCGGTGTCGCAGGACAGTTGTTCCGCGACCAGGCGCTGACCGTAACATTTGCACTCACCTTCTCCTTGCTCGTCGCATTGACTGTGATCCCTATGCTGGCGTCTATTGGCGCACGCAGTCGCTACGACGACGGTGGTGACGGCAAGCCGGCAGGCTGGTTTACGCGGTTGGTCGCCGCGTTGATTCGCCTGTTCGGCTTGCTGTTCGCTGCTGTTCGCTACCTGTTTCGTATCCTGTTGTGGGTGCCAACCTGGTTGCTGCAGAATTTCTACAAGCTGGTCGCAGGTATCTACCCTGCGCTGCTGCGCTGGTCGCTGCAACACCGGCTCGCGGTGCTAGCTGCAGCGCTGCTGATATTTGCCGGCAGCATGTCACTGTTGCCACGACTGGGAACAGAGTTGATTCCGCAACTCTCACAGGGTGAATTCAATGTCGACTTGCGCTTGTCGCCAGGATCACCGCTGGCAGAAACGGACCGGGCGATTCAGACCGCGCAGGCCGCAGCAGACAGCATCGAAGCTGTCGAGTTAAATTACTCGGTGTCCGGCACGGGCAACCGCCTCGATGCCAACCCGGTTGATGCCGGTGACAATACCGGCACCTTGAGTATCAAGTTGCGCCCCGGTTCCGGGCGAGAGCAGGAAGACGAGGTCATGAACGCCATGCGCCAGCAGCTGGCCAGATTGCCCGGTGTGCAGTACGAGTTCAGCCGTCCCTCGCTGCTGGCATTCAACAGTCCGTTACAGGTTGAAATCTCCGGCTTCAATCTCGACAGCCTGGCGCAGGTCAGCGGCAGCATCGTTGCGGCCATGAGTCTCGATACGCGCTTCACCGATATCAAGACGACGGTGGAGAACGGCAATCCGGAGATCCAGATCGTATTCGACCAGGAGCGTGCGGCAAAACTCGGACTGGCTGTGCGCGACATCGCTGACCAGGTCGTTGCGAATGTACGCGGCGAGCTGGCGACTCGCTATACGTGGCGCGACAAGAAGATCGACGTCCTCGTGCGCGGTGTTGATACCCGTCATTCGAGCATCGATGAGGTGCGCAGGCTGATCATCAATCCAAGCTCGGAACGCCCGGTCACACTTGCTGCGGTCGCCACCGTCACAATTGCCAGCGGCCCTGCGGAAATCCGCCGAGTCGCGCAGGAGCGGGTCGCCATCATCAGCGCCAATGTCGCCGAGGGTGATCTGGGAGCTGCAGCCGCGGCCGCCGCCAGAATTATCGCGCGCACGCCGATGCCGGACGGCATCGCGGCAACGGTCTCGGGCCAGAGCGAAGAGATGCAGGAGTCATTCCTGTCCTTGCAACTGGCGCTCGCAATGGCCGTATTCCTTGTGTACCTGGTCATGGCCTCACAGTTTGAGTCGCTGATCCATCCATTCGTGATTCTGTTTACGATTCCGTTGGCGCTGGTTGGCGCGGTACTTGCCCTGTGGGTAACCGGCACAACCGTAAACGTCGTCGCGTTTATCGGTGTCATCATGCTTGCCGGTATCGTCGTCAACAATGCGATCGTGCTGGTCGACCTGATCAACCAGCTGCGCCAGCAGGGGAAAGAGCGCTTCGCGGCGATCATGGAGGCCGGCGAGGCGCGTCTGCGGCCAATCCTGATGACATCCCTGACAACCGCACTCGGCCTGCTGCCAATGGCGCTCGGCCTCGGTGAAGGTTCGGAGGTGCGCACGCCAATGGCCATCACGGTTATCGGTGGCCTCGTAGTCTCCACCATGCTGACGCTGATCGTCATTCCGGTTGTGTATTCCGTGATGGACCGGAGATGAAACACACCGAAATCGCATTGCGACGACCGGTCACGACCGTCGTTGTGTTCGTCGCGCTTGCGACCATCGGCCTGATTGCATCGCGACTGTTGCCGCTTGAAAAATTCCCGGACATCGAGTTTCCGGGAATCTTCGTACAGATCCCCTACGCCGGCTCAACCCCTGAGGAAGTCGAGCGCCTGATAACGCGCCCCGTCGAAGAAGCACTGGCGACTCTGTCCGGCGTAGAGCGCATGCGTTCATCTTCCGGCGAGGGCGAGTCGTCCATCTTCCTGCAATTCGACTGGGACTCGAGCATGGGAGCCAAGGGCATCGAGGCGCGCGCAAAGGTAGACAGCATTCGTCACCTGCTGCCCGAGGATGTACGACGCGTGTTCGTCTTCACCGGGTCTCTCGGTGACCAGCCGGTACTGAACCTGCGCATCTCCAGCGAGCGCGATCTGTCTAATAGCTACGAACTCCTCGATCGCCTGCTGAAACGCCGGCTTGAACGCATTGAGGGAGTCTCGCGGGTGGCGCTGCAAGGCGTGGACCCGCGGGAAATCCTGATTCTTCTCAAGCCTGACTTGCTGGCCACCTACAACATCGATATCACGACGCTCAGTGAGCTGCTCGCGCGCAGCAACTTTGCCGTCAGCGCCGGCAAGTTGACCACCGGCGAACAGAGGCTCAGCGTCAGGCCGAAAGGGGAATTCACGTCTATCGACGAGATACGCAACGTTGTCATCAATGCCGACGGGCTGCGACTTGACGATGTCGCCGACGTCGAGTTGCGTATACCGGAACGCAATTACGGCCGTCACCTGGATCGCAACTATGCGATCGGTATTTCGATCAACAAGACGACAGGCACCAACCTCGTCGAAGTCACCGACCGCGTGATTGCGGAGGTCGAAAAGATCGGCAAGCTGCCACAAATGCGTGGCATAGATATCATCGCACTTGAGAACGCGGGCGAGTCTGTACGCGAGTCGCTGGCGGACCTGCTGAGCGCCGGACTACTCGGCGGGCTGCTTGCCATCATCGTGCTGTATCTGTTTCTGCGCCAGGTCAGCACGACGCTCATCGTCACAGCATCAGTGCCGTTCTCGTTGCTGATAACGCTCGGCGCGCTTTACTTCGCAGGACTCAGCCTGAATATCCTGTCCATGATGGGCCTGATGCTTGCGGTCGGCATGCTTGTCGACAACGCAGTCGTTGTGATTGAAAGCGTGTTTCGCGCGCGCGAACAGGAACCGGATAAGCCGTTTGAAGCGACGCTGCGTGGTGTGCGCGAAGTTGGTCTGGCAGTCATCGCCGGCACCGCAACGACGATCATCGTATTTGCACCAATCGTATTTGGCACCAAGGCGGATATCACCGTCTTTCTGACGCATGTCTCCATAACGATCATCGTTGCACTACTCGCGTCGTTGCTTATTGCGCAAACACTGGTACCGATGATGGCCGCGAGAATTCGCCTGCCGGAGCGTCGCCGGGAAGGTGGCATGATCGAGTCACTGACCGATCGCTACAGCGCCGCGCTGCGCTGGATACTGGGTCATCGCTGGTGGACCGCGCTCGGTATCCTGATCGTTTGCATTACGGGCGTGCTACCAATAATGCTGGATCTGGTGAAGTTCGACATGTTCCCGCAGGACGTGGGACGGCGCCTCTACCTGCCCTACAACGTCGAAGGGCAACACTCGCTGGAAACCGTAGAGGGCACCGTAGACACCGTCGAGGGCTACCTGTATTCGCGACAGGATGAATTCAACATCCGCACCGTTTACAGCTACTTCACGCAGGATTATGCCGAGTCGCTGATCCTGTTGACAGACGAAGACGACGCCACCTTGTCCACGCGAGAAGTCATTGAGCGCATCGAGGCCGAGTTTCCCGCCATCGCTATTGGCGACCCGAGTTTTGACTTCGAACAACAGGGCGGCGGCGATGGCTTCAGTCTGCAAATCAGCGGCGACTCCACCGAGGTATTGAACACACTCGCAATCGATATCGCGCGGGCACTTGAGTCAATTAACGGACTCAACGACGTGCGCAGTGCCGCTGAGACCGGGGATCGCGAAGTTCGTGTTGTCATTGACAGGACGCGCGCCGCGGCACTCGGCCTTTCTGCGGCGGTCATTGCGCGAGACGTTGCGACGGCAATGCGCGGAGAGAACCTCAGGGAGTTCCGTGATGCACGTGGCGAGGTCGCCGTGCGCCTGGCGTTCCGCGAAAACGACAGACAAAGCGTGCAACAACTCGCCGACCTGCCGCTGTATACGCCGGATGGCCAACGCGTCACACTTGGAACCGTTGCAGACCTGCAGATCGGCAATACACCCGCGACCATTGAACGCACCGATCGCCAGACGGCGGTCATACTGCAGGCCAACGTCGGCGAAGACGCCTCACTGGATGAGCTGCGGCCCAAGGTCAGCAGCATCATGGAGCAGATCGACCTGCCACCGGGCTACAGCTGGAAGTTCGGCCGCGGCTTTGAGCGACAGGACGAAACACAGCAAATGATGACGACCAATATTGTGCTTGGCATCGCCTGTATTTTCCTCGTGATGGCAGCGTTGTTTGAGTCGGTTCTGCTGCCGTTCTCGATCATCCTCGGCTCCATCGTATTTTCGATCTTCGGCGTATTCCTGTTTTTCGCCGCGACCGGTACAACGTTTTCCTTTATGGCGATGATCGGCATCATGATCCTGATAGGAGTAGTCGTGAACAACGGCATTGTCCTTGTCGATCACATCAACAATCTGCGGCTTGGCGGTATGTCGCGTGGCGACGCGGTTGTGGAGGCTGGCAGGGATCGTCTCAGGCCGATCCTGATGACCGTGGCTACGACAATCGTGGGACTGACACCACTGGCCATTGGCACGACCCAGGTGGGTGGCGACGGGCCACCGTACTATCCGATGGCCCGCGCAATTATCGGCGGCCTGGCATTTTCCACGATCGTTTCACTGCTCGTTGTGCCAGCGCTGTACCTGTACTTTGACAGCCTCGCGGCGTGGGGCCGAAAGGTAATGCGCACCGCACGCGGCCAGCAGCAGAAGCAGCAACAGCCAGCTTGATGCACCACCGCCTCCGTTGTTGACGACAACCGTCGTGCCGCCGCTCGTCGCCTGATCACGGACCGTATCCTCCAGTGGCAACAGGCTGAGTTCAGACGTATCGTACGGACCCGCTTCGGCCACAAACGAATTGTCCCAGGTGTCGTACAGTTCAATCAGGATATCGTAGCTGCCTCGCGCGTAACCGGAAACGAGCTCCGTATCGACGATGTATTCATCATCTGCCGACGTCCCGAACAGGGTGAAGTCCTCGGTAACCGCATACTCCTCCCAATCACCACCTTCGTAGCTCAGGTACAGCACCGCGTAGACATCCGCGACGGCGTAGTTGGTATCGGCATCGAACAACAGGTCGATATTGCTGAAGTAACCGTCGCGGTCCTGGTCTGAATACAGCTCGACATCTACCGCGTAGAACCAGAAATCCGTATTCGGCGATTGCGCCGCGGCTGTGACTTTCCCATCAACACTCTGTGCCTTTTGCGCACTGCGCTTGCCGGTCGGAGTCTGGGCGTCGAATTCCTGAATCGACGTTGTGCCGCGACCACTGTCCACCGCGGTTTTGCTGCCTTGCGTCGTGACGGTGGTACGCACTTCATCTGCAGCGCTGGCCGTGGTCAGGCCGAGCAGCAAAGCGCTGCCAAAAATCAGGCAGGCGAACAGCCTGGCTGGTGTTTTCGTGTTGCTGAATGTCATGGCGATATCCTCAATATCCTCTTGCACGACACCATTACAACCACCCGTCGCTGAATTCTTGCTGAACCTGTAGGACGTGATGCTGTTGCATGCGATGATGTTCAGCTGTTGTTCACATAAACCGCTCCTCAATTGACCTCAACGCAGAAAAACAGCAATGACAACAACCGCACGGCCATTAGCTTTCTTCTGGTCGGCGTAGCTGGTGGGCTCGGACTGGACCTTGCCGCCAAGGGGTTACTCGCTGACTACTCTCTGACGCAGTTCGTGTTCCTGCGAAGTTGTATAGGTCTGACCATCCTGGTGTTCGCTGTGCGCCAGTTTGGCGGACTATCGGAACTCGCGACGCGACGCTGGGGCTGGCACTTGCTGCGCACCGTGATGGCGACTGGCGCGATGTTCGGCTTCTTTTACGGCCTCGCCAATATGCCGCTCGTCAATGCGCTGACGCTCGGCTTTACGTCGCCATTGATGGTTACTGCCCTGTCGGTACCGTTCCTGCGTGACCACGTCGGCTGGCGACGCTGGACAGCGGTTATCGTCGGCTTCATCGGTGTACTGATAATCCTGAGGCCTGGCGCCAATGAGCCAACCCTGGCAGATGCGGCGGTATTGCTGGCGGCATTCTGCTACGCAACGCAGGCTATTACAGCGCGCTGGCTGGCAGATACCGAGTCGACGTACGCCCTGTCGTTCTATGTCATTGTCGGCCCGATGCTGTTGTCAGCCGCTATGCTGGGCTCCGCAAACTGGACGCCACCGGATCTTACGGGCTGGGGCCTGTTCCTTTGCGCAGGCGCCTGTTCAGTCGTCGCGTGGCTGGGGTTGGTGGGCGGCTACCGTCGCGCGCAGCCGGCACTGCTCGCGCCATTCGAGTACACGGCACTGGTCGCTGGTGCAGTTGCCGGCTATCTCATCTGGGACGAGATTCCGGACCGCTGGGTAATCGTTGGCGGGGTCATTATTATCGCCTCAGGCCTGTTCGTGGTCTATCGTAGTAACAGTCCTGTAACCCCGGACTGCGAACCCGTGGAAGACCTGTGAGTGCAACTATGGACACTGTATTACTGCTGATCAGAATCATTGTCATCGCTGCCCTGCTCGGGCTGGCCGTCAGCTTTGCGAACAAACGCCTGGTCAAATATTTCGATGGCCGGCCACATCTGAGGTTTCGTCAGCAGCTCATACAGATTGGCGGCTTCCTGTTGGCGATACTGGTCGTCATCCTGTTTATGCCGTTTGGCGATGTCATGCGTGGCCAATTACTCAGCCTGTACGGCCTGATCATCAGTGCCACTATCGCGTTGTCGTCCACGACCCTGGTGGGCAACGTCATGGCCGGACTGATGCTCAAGACCATCGGTTCATTCCGGCCGGGTGATTACATTACCGTGGGCGACTTCTTCGGCCGCATCACCGAGATGGACCTGATGCACACGGAAATCCAGACCGAGGAACGCGACCTGACGACCTTGCCCAACCTGTTTCTGGTCACCAACCCGGTCCGCGTGATGCACAAGGCGGGCACTGTCATCTCGGTCGAACTGTCGTTGGGCTATGACGTGCCACGTAAACAGATTGAAGACATCCTTACTTCCGCGGCAACGGAGTCGGGATTGGAAAGCCCTTATGTGCAGATACGCGAACTGGGCGATTTCTCGGTGACGTATCGGGTGTCGGGCATGCTGACAGAGATCAATCGCCTCATCGAGCGACGCCGCGAACTGCGCGCGAGAATCATGGACAATCTGCACGCTGCCGGTATCGAGATCGTGTCACCGACGTTCATGAATACACGCGCCTTCGACAAGGGCAGCAAATTTGTTGGTGAGGTCAGCGACAGCGATGCTGAGACAGCGTCAGGTCCGTCGATGGACTCGCTGGTTTTCGACAAGGCAGAGAAAGCGGAGTCTGTTTCGATGCTGCGCGAAAAACTGGATGCAACCCAGGCGCGTATCAAGGGGTGTCAGGACCTCATCATCGAAAGCACCACCAGTGACCAGGCCAAGCAGGCAGCGGAATCGGAAAAACAAAGCCTTGAGCAACGCGCTGAGCGCCTCAAGGCTTTGATCGATCGCAAAGAAGCGAATATCTCTGCGAAAAAATAGCGCGCCGTTGGCGCCTAGACGTCGCCCGCTTTCAGACCAGCAACCTGTGCCGGCGTGACTGCCAGCACGTCCGCAACGCGATTGAAAAAGTCGATCTCAAGCACGGAGATATTTGCGTCGCTGCGGAATACGTCAGCCAGCGCCTGGATGGTCTCGGCGCGTTGTGCGTCGGACAGCTTCTTGCCGACACTTGCCAGGTACTTACGCAATGTCGCCTCTGCATACAACTCGGCACGAGCTGCGACCCGAATGTCGGCCGCACTGAAATCTTCGCCAGTGTGTTCCTTGAGGATTTCCTGGATGCGGTCGATTTCGGCTGATTGAATGTTGATATCCGCATCAGCCGCTCTTGCGAGCGTCATCAACAGCACTTCCTTGAAGAGCTCGTCTTGCTGCTCTTTGCCGACATCTGAGCCGCCGAAAATTTTCAGTACATTCTTGAGATCTGCGATTGCCATTTTTTACTCACTCTCTGGTTATCGTTTTGTTGCAATCCCTGCTGCGCAGGCAAGTGCCGGATTATACACGCGAATGGCGGCGAGGTTCATGCGGCGAGCCAATTATAATAGCGCATTAAATGACGATTGTTGAGCATTGTTTTTTAATGCGTTTTTCACTTGGATTTGGCAAAAAACCCAGACATACTCGGCCTCAGGCAAACAAATAAAAGGAGGTGATCCATGTCTCGTGAGATAAACAAGGTGTCAGGGAGTCTGATGGTTCTTGCGCGGATAGTGGAGCACCGTTCCGCAGGTTAAGCGCCTCTTTCCCGATCCACATCTCACGGAGAGCCGCAGCTGACGCTGCGGCTTTCTTTGTTTTGCGGCACTGCTCGCCCAAGCCGGCAGCCGCGTCAGAAAAACATCTGAAACTGCACGGACCCACCGCCAAAACCTTGTTGGCTGACTTCCTGACTGATAGACGCACGCACCTCGGCGCGCTCTGAAAACGTATAGCGGAAACCAACGACTAACTTGTCACTGTATTCACCGCCGGCATAACTGGCATCCGGATCGACGGCGGCATAGTCGTAGTCAGGCACGCCGAACGCATAGCCAACGCTGATGCCACTATTGGCGCGTAGATATTCATAGAACGCGCTGCCGACGACATCATTGCGCACATAGCGATGGCCTTTGAAGCCGACTGAGCTGGCTTCACGATCGACGTAATGTGCAAGCAGTCGCAGGCGGTGCCGCTCGCCAAGCAGTCGCACATGTTCTGCTGACAAGGTCAGCTCCCGGCTGGCGTATTGATAGTCAAAGTCCGCCGAACGAAACGTTCGCTCGTCCTCGAAATCCACCCATTCAGTCCAGAACGACCATAGCGTGCCATCCTCAGCTTGCCGCGAAAAACGCAGCTCGGCGCGATTGTTACGCTGCGCCTGCGAAACCAGCTCCGGGGATGCAACCGCGTCGTCGAATCGACGTTCATAGCCCTGACCCACCTGACCTTCGCTGTAGACCACCCAATCGCCTGGCAAGCTCATGCGCGCGAACCACCGCAGAGAAACAGCCTGTTGTTGCTCGGTACCGCCGATGTCGTTCTTGCCCTCGAAGTTGATGTCTTCGAGCAGCACTGAAATGCGCAGGTATTGCTCCCGCTGGTCACGATACAGCGCGTAGCCAAGAGCCACGTCCATGAACGCCTTGTTGTACTCCGGATTAACCGTGACAAATAACGCCGAGTTATCCAGGATTGATCGCTCGAAGCCGAGCAGCAGCTGCTCGGTTGTCACCGAGCGGCGGCGCTGGCCATTGCGTTCAAAGCGTCCTGAGAAACGCCATTTGTCGTTCAGCCGTTCGTTCAGGCTGAGATCGATATCGGTGAACAGCTTATCCGAAGCCACGCTGCCAGTATTGATTCTGAGCGCATTGTTGGTGAACTGATTAAGCTCCCAGTCGAGCTGTGCTTCCAGGTCCCAGGAGTAGTTGGCGAGCGCATGAACGTACAGCAGTTCGTTCTGATAGCTGTCCTCAAAGGCCCAGTCCTCCTGCGGCAAGTCGGCGTGCACGGTCGCTGTAGAAAGCAGTACTGCGATGTAGCTAAGGTGTTTCATCATGCTGCGGCTCGTTGCTTAACACTTCATCTTGCTCATATCCCGACCCGGCAATTCGCCATCCGCAAAGAACGTCGCATCCAGCAGGGCGTAGTCGACGACAACAGGCTTCGCATGTCAGCCACCCGCTGCAACAGCATGGCTCTCTACGACCGACTTCCAGAGCTTCCTGGTTTCCTGCATCAGGCCCTGGAAAGACTCTGTTTCTGTCTCTCGCCGGGCGTTTTCAATGGCCGCTTCGCTCGACCAAACGCTGGCCGATTGTTCGGCAACGGCAGTCGACTCGGCGACCCCGTAGGTAAATCCGGTGCGTACATCGAGCAGCGCCGCCGACGCCGTTGTCGTCACCTTTGCTTTCTTATTGCGAAAAAAGCCAAGCGACACCAGTTGCAGCGGACCGATGTCGGTACTGTCAACGTTGAAGCGCGTATCAAATGTGTAAACGAGCAGCATATCGGTCTTCAGTTGCGCCGCAGCGACCCTCAGGTCGCGAATCGAGCCGAGCTTCTCCGGGAGGAGAATCCGGTTCAGCGGACCCAGATCGGCGACCATCGGAAGTGCAGCCAATGCTTCGAAGTCACTTTCATTTTCTACGTCGCGAGCCATGACCAGGCAAAACTGCCCCTCGCCGTAGCACCAGCTTGATTGGCTGCTGTAGCCACTCGCCTGCACTCTGGCAATCGAGATGCGGGCGGGAAACGGCGAGGCCGGCTCGCGGCTCATGATCTCAGCGATATCCTCATCAGCGCTCGCGAGATTGCCGACATTCACACCGGCGCCGGGCGTCGTGTAAGTCGCACAACCAGTGATCAATATCAGAACAAGTAAGAAGCTAAGTGGTGTCCGCATGAGGCAATCTCCGAGTGATAGCTGACAACGATACTAACGTGAATGGCACGCAGGTCCAGCGCTCTATTGACTCCCGGACTCTGTGAGCAATGCGTCGATGTACGTGCACCACTCCTCCGTGTCTCGCGATGGAATCGCCGGATCACCACGGATGCCCAATTTGAACTCCACGACAGAGCGCCATTCATCCGAGCCTACGTCCGGGCCATGGCCCTGCGAATCGCCGGTCTGCAGCTGTGCTTCGACTGCCTGCTGCCAGGACATGGAACAAGGTTGTGAGTCCGGAGCAGAAGCCGAAGCACCGTCGGATGACGTTGCATCATCAGCATTCAGCTGACGTTGGTATTCGGCATCGTCAAGGTGACCGAGCGATTCCAGAATCAGGCCGTCGTCGTCAAGAGTCCACTCCTCATAACCCCTGAGGTCTACGGCGTTGCCGGTACCACCCGGACCACTGTTTGTCCCGGTCCAGCGCCAGTGAAATTCTATGTGATCATCGCTGTGACGAAGCTCGATGAGTCGAACCGTCATATCCGGGAATGCCGTCATGAAACCGCGTGCAGTCGCCTCTATAGCATCACGACCAACGGACGGCTCACCATCATTGATTCTCAGCGAACCACTCTCTGAGTAAAACAGAGCAAACGCCTGCGGATCATTCCCGCTCCACGCCGCCGCATATTCTTTGGCGAAATCGGCAAGCTCCGTCGTATCGTGCCGCTCTATTTGCGGCTGACAGGCAGCGATCAGAAAGCATGACACCAAACATGAAAGACGCGTCTTCATACAATATGTCTGCCGGCGGCTATGTTCTTTAGCATATTTGCCTCTCCTGCGAATCGTACTCGAGGTAATTTGCCAGGCCATGTGCCCGGATCCCCAACCGCAATGTTTCCCAATTCCTGTCACGGCCGTGGTCGCCGGTTACGCTAGGCGTCTGCGTGGAGAATTCTATCGAGCTCGGTGAGAAGACTGTCGACTTCCGCGGCGCTGTTGTAGTGCACCGGCCCAACCCTGACGACGCCGCCGGTCTCGTACAGACCCAGTGCCATCGCCGCCTCGACGGCGTAGTTGTGGCCACTCCAAACGAAGATGTTCTTCTCAGCGAGTTCTCTCGCGATGTCGGCCGACGCCTTGTTCGCATGAGTGAAAGACACCGTCGCGACACGACGCTTCAGCGACGATAGATCCGTAATGCCCTGCACTTTCACGCCGGGAAGTGCCTGCAGGCCCGTAATCAGCTGCGCCGTCAGTTGTTCTTCGTATACGCGCAGGTAATCCATGGCCGCATGCACGTCGCGGCGGCGTCCTTCGAAGTGCGACCATGCGGCGTGATGATCGGCCGCCATCGTCTCACCAATTTCTGCGAAATAGTCGACGGCTGCAGCGGTACCCGCCATGCCTTCATGACTTTGTGTGCCAGTCTCGAAACACCATGGCGGCGCGTCATACGCAGGCCGCACTTTGTATGGCTCCAGACGTTGCAGGACGTCGCTCTTACCCCACAGGATGCCCTGGTGCGGCCCGAAGAACTTGTAGGCGGAGCAAACCAGGAAATCGCAGCCAATGTCCTGTACGTCGGTCGGGATATGCGGCGCTGACTGCACAGCATCGATATACGTCAGTATTCCCTCGCCGCTTGCCCGGGCACAGACAGACTTTACGTCGTTGATCGTGCCAATGAGGTTGCTGGCGCCGCCGATGCAGATCAGGCGTGTGCGCGAGTTGATCAGTTCATCGAGTTTGTGCAGATCAAATTCGAACGTCTCGGTATCGAAATCCAGCCAGCGGACTTCGAGCCCATGATCCCGGGCGAGCATGACCCAGGGCCAGACATTGGCGTCATGGTCCATGCGCGAGAGGATGATTTCGTCGCCGGCGGAAAACAGTCGGCCGATCGACCTGGAGACCTGGAACGTCAGCGACGTCATATTCTGGCCGAAAATGATCTCGTCTGCCGACGGCGCATTGATAAAGTCTGCCATCGCGTCGCGCGCCTGCTGCACCACTTTATCGGCAGACTTGGAGCTTAAGAAATAGCCACCAAGGTTCGCATTGCTGAACTGCAGGCAATCCGCCATGCGCTCGACCACACCACTGGGCACCTGCGTGCCGGCGGGATTATCAAAGTAGATGCGCGGCGCGTCGTGGCGCGCTGCGTCGAGAGCCGGAAAGTGGCGCCGGATTGTCGTGAGATCGAAGCTCATCGGGAACAGGCGGACGCTAGTCCTTGCCACCCCACTTTTCCTTGTGCGCCTCTTCGGCGCGCTGCCTGATCTTGCTGTGGCGCCGCGTCAGATAGAGTGAGTTCGGGTCACAGACTTCGGCCTTGATGATGCCAAGGTCGCTGGCGGCATCAAAAAGACTCGGATACCAGCGCTCCCAGTTCGGCAACAGCTGTTCGACTTTTTCTCGCAAACTCATACACGCAATGTAACCGAGCGCTATGAGCCTGACAATGACGTAGCTCTAATCTTCGAGCATCCTCAGACCAAGAATTGCGGTTACGAAAAGCATTCCTGCCATCACGATGTTCGACAGGTCCGGAATCCAGCTCACCGGCACGCTGAGCAGCTGTGTCGGCAATGTATCGACAATGCCAGCCAGTCCCTGCAACAGGTCGAGCGCCGGCTGCAACGCCAGCGCCAGTCCGACCAGAACCGCAACGGGCATCGTCAGTCGCCGCAACCACAGTCTGCGCCGGATCCGGCTTACGATGCGATTGCTGAAACCATCATCGGCAATGAGTTCCGGCTGGAACATAGACTCCAGCATCTCGTCCTGCGAATCCTTCATCTTGTCAGCCATGTTTATGATCTTCGATATCAAAATGTGTCCTGATTTTC
This sequence comes from uncultured Gammaproteobacteria bacterium, assembly GCA_963698425.1. Taxonomy (GTDB): domain Bacteria; phylum Pseudomonadota; class Gammaproteobacteria; order Steroidobacterales; family Woeseiaceae; genus UBA1847. The sequence goes on from CAVOQR010000010.1 coordinate 711,918, forward strand.
TGCTTGCCGCGATGTATCACGGACTTTACGGTTCCAACCGGCAGGTCAGTCGCGTCACTTATTTCCCTGTGCGACAGACCGCATGCATATGACATCACCATTACAGCTCGTTCTTCTTCGCCAAGCACTGCAAGGAACTTCTCCAGGTCGGGTACCTCATCGGCATCCACAGTGTAGCTTTTTGCCTCCGCGTCAGCGACATGACCCGCCTGCTCGAGAATCTCCGAATAACGGTTCGACTTCCGCTTTGACTGCAGGAAGGTCGTGTAAGCGACCTTCAGCAGCCAGCCGATAAACGAACCCCGGCCCGAAAATCCCGGCAGCTTGTTCCAGGCGTGCATGAAGCAGTCCTGGGCAAGATCGTCCGCCGTACTTATGTCGCCAGTCAGCTTGCGCAGGAAATTGCGCACGTGCGACTGGTGCCGCCGGATCAGTTCACCAAAGGCGGCCGTGTCCTGCGAGGACACGACCCTGGCAACCAAATGGTGATCTTCTGCCTGCAAGGAAGACATGCGCGCTCGTATCAGTCCTGGCTAGTGAATCGATAGTTAATCAAGTACGCCATACCGATGCAGAGAGGAAACGCAGCACCGGCGAGAATGCCGCGCAGGGCCTCAGGCTCGGGAATCGCGAAGCCACAAAGAACCAGTGCAACCGCTAGTGACAGCCAGATGACGCCAAGTCTCAAATCGCGATACTTGCTCGCTTTTGGATGGCCGAGCCGGTCAATGATTTCCGGCGACAACTCGTGGCCCTTGTCCAGCGCCATGCGAATGGTCTGTTGCATCTCAACACGACCCTTGTGGCGGAAATACACGAACAGCGCCATCACGATCGTCAACCCGCCAAACATTACAATTGGTACCCAATCCACTTCCATTTTCTTGCTCTCCAGTGAGTGTCTTGCCGCTTTCGCAGCGTTCACCCGTTAGATGCGCGCCACTACAGCTTTGGATGCAATTTCTTATCTTATTGTTTTTATTGAATAAAAACGAGCTGCCGCTGTAGTTTAACCCGGCAACGGCCTAACACGCGTTTGTACCGGGCATGAACATCATTACCCGTATCAAGGATCCGCGCTACTTCCAGATCGCCGTACTCAGCAGCCTGCTGCTGTTTGGAGTTGGCGTACTCGACTTTGGCATCCACTGGTACAACGCCATCACCATACTTTGCACGGCGCAGATTGTGCAGTGGCTTGGGACCAGGGCCTGGCGGCTGCCTCGCTTCGATCCCTTGAGTGCGCTGATCACGTCACTGTCACTCACGCTACTGCTGCGCACCGAGTTTGCGTCTCTGGCCGCGCTGGCCGCCACCCTCGCAGTTGGCAGCAAGTTCCTGATCCGCGTAAACGGCAAGCACGTATTCAACCCTGCCAATTTCGCACTGGTCGCCCTGATGTTGCTCAGTGACCACGCCTGGGTATCCGGCGGCCAGTGGGGCAGCGCCACGGTCGGTGCGCTGGCGCTGAGTTGTCTCGGCTTCCTGGTGCTGACAAAGGCCAAACGTGCCGAGACCACCATCGCGTTCATCATCGTCTACGGCGCGCTGGCGTTTGGCCGGGCATGGTGGCTGGGCGACCCAATCGCAATTCCGCTGCACCAGCTGCAGAACGGGGCGCTGTTGATATTCGCCTTCTTCATGATCTCAGACCCGAAGACCGCACCGCTGTCTGCGACCGGTCGTGTCCTGTTCGCTGCGTTGGTCGCCAGTGTCGCATTCAGCATCCAGTTCATTTTCTACCAACCCAACGGCCCTATCCTCGCGCTCATCATGTGCGCGCCACTGGTGCCGCTGTTCGACAAAGTCCTGCATGGCGAAAAATACGACTGGCATGTGCCGTCGCGTCTGCAGGCACCACAAGACAAAGGAGTTTTATGATGCGCTATCTTATTTCCCTGGCAGCTGCCGCGACGCTACTCGCCGTCGGCTCTCTGGCCCACGCGTTCTGCGGGTTCTACGTCGCTCGCGCCGACACCAGCCTGTTTAACGAGGCATCCCAGGTCGTCCTGGTTCGCGACGGCAACCGCACGGTGCTTACGATGGCCAACGACTTTGAAGGTGATGTTGCTGACTTCGCCGTGGTCATTCCCGTACCGACTTTTATCGAGCGCGGCCAGATCAACGTCGCCGAAAAGGCCCTCATCGATCATCTCGACGCCTTTACATCACCACGTCTCGTTGAGTATCACGATCCGGATCCCTGTATGCGCTACGAGTATATGCAGAAGAACTCTCGCGAAATGCAGGCACTGCCCGAAAGTACGGCTGACATGGATAGAGCGGCCAGGGCGAAGGGGGTTACCATAGAGGCGAGCTATACGGTCGGCGAGTACGACATCCTGATCCTCTCGGCGTCGGAGAGCAGCGGGCTTATCAGCTGGCTGAATGACAATGACTACCGGATACCCGATGGTGCCGAGAAGGTCGTCGGCAGCTACCTGAAGCAGGACATGCGCTTCTTCGTCGCGAAAGTGAATCTCGAGGAACAGCAGAAATCCGGAACAAGCTATTTACGGCCGTTGCAGGTGGCGTTCGAGTCCAGCAAGTTCATGCTGCCCATCAGGCTTGGCACGCTGAACGCCAGGGGCCAGCAAGAGCTGTACGTCTATACGCTGACCCGCACGGGCCGCGTCGAAACCCGCAACTACCGCACCGTGAAACTGCCGAGCAACACCGATGTGCCGGAGTTCGTCCAGGACGAATTTGCCGATTTCTACCGCGCGATGTTCACGCAAGCAAACAGAGGCAGAAAACGGCCGTGCCGTATTTCTCGAATACGCCTGGGACATGGCCTGGTGCGATCCATGTGCCGCCGACCCGTTAACGCAGGACGAGTTACGGCGCCTCGGCGTGTTCTGGGAAGGCAACGAGGCCTTCGTTACGCGGCTGCACGTACGCTATGACCAGCAACATTTCCCCGAAGACCTGATGTTTCAGGAGACCGGTGATCGCAGCAACTACCAGGGGAGGTATGTCATCCGCCACCCGTTCAAGGGTCAACTGACCTGTGATGCGTCAGGCTACGAGGCATCCGTGCGCGAGCGCCAGGAGCTTGAGGCGCAGCAACTCGCCAACCTGACCGGCTGGGACCTCGCACAGATTCGCGACAAGATTGCATGGTACGGCGGCAAGACGCCGCAGGGAGAAGAGCCCTGGTGGAAGAAGCTCTGGGGCTAAGCCCTGGCTTTCCACATGGCAATAAGTTCGGCCTCACGCGCTTTGCTGAGGCCGGCTTTTATGCCCGCCTTGCGCTCATCGGGCAACGTCTGCCACCACTCCAGCGTGCCGCGGATTGTCTCCCGAATCGGCCGTGTCCTGAGCCCGGCCGCAACAGCGTTGCTGTCATCGAAAGCGAATCGTGCGCGCGTCTTCGCCCGTTTGTGCAAACCACACGGGCAAACCACCGTCATCAGCAATGTTGTGCTCGTAGATGAACGGCTCGTCAACCCAGACCGGATCAACGGTCGTTGCCGTGACCGCCTGGCAGTCCTCCAGCAGGTTCGCCATGGAGTACTGCCCTACCGGCGTTGCGCAGTTGTAGGTGCCCATGACGCGCTGCTCGAGCGAGTCGACAACGAAATTGGCAAGGTCGCGGACATCAATAATCTGAATCGTATTTGACGGATCACCCGGCCACAGCATTTCGCCGCCTGCCCATGTGCGCACAGGCCAGTATGTAAAGCGATCAGTATGATCGCCGGGGCCGCAAATATAGGTCGGCCGCATTACGGTCAGGCGGTCATCACCTATTTCCTCCAGCGCTTTTGTTTCGCATAGCGCCTTCAGCGGACCGTAGGTATTCCAGTCAACCTGTTCCGTGCTTTCGTCATCGATTGTTGCGAGCGGCGCGTTCTCGGGGTTGGCGCGATCCCAGTGTCGATAGACCGCAACCGTTGAAATGAACAGGTAGTGCGAGACGTTCCCCGACAGCAGGCGCGCAGACGACTGCACATGTCGTGGCACATAACCCGAGTTATCGACAACCGCATCCCACTTGCGACCTTCGAGGGCTTCGAGGTTGTTGTCGCGATCACCCTTGAGTGTTTCCAGGTCCGGGAACAGCGTGTTGTTCGTCCTGCCGCGATTGAACAGGGTGACAGAATGGCCGCGGCGCAAGGCCTCCCGGACCATGTGCGGACCGATAAAGCCGGTGCCACCGAGAACCAGAATACTCAGCGACTTTTTCCTGTGCACAGCTCTTGCCGGCGCAAGGGCCGCTGACGCCGTTCCGCTCGCAGCCAGGCCCGCAGCAAGCAGGCCGGTTTTCAGGAAATCTCGTCTGTTATTTGCCAAGTGCGCCACCTCTTGTTGTTTGCCGGCGCATGGCGACGGCTACTTGTAACGGCTGAGGATCTTCGGCAGCTCCTTGCTGCCGGGTGTCAGTATTTCATACGGCAGCTGCGCCAGCGGCACATCGACATTACCCATGAGTTCGTGCATCTCATCGCGCTCTTCATCGATGTACAGCAGGCCAGTCGTAATCTCACCGGAATTGAAGCGATCCCGCAGATACTTGAATGCACCAGCCCTGCTGGTCGGCTCGTATTCCTTCGCAGTCTTGCGTAGCACGATGCGCGTGCCATCGTGTAGCTCGACAGGCATCGACTCGCCCTCCTCGTAGGCCACCTGAATTTCTTCGGCAGGCATGACGAAATCGACGGTCGTTACGTGGTGGTAAAACTCGCGGGTATGGGCATAGCTCTTGGTCGAGCCTTCGTGATCGTTAAACGTGACACACGGACTGATTATGTCGACGAGTGCGAAACCCTGGTGACGCAACGCGCCTTTGATCAACGGTACCAACTGCGCCTTGTCGCCGGAGAAGCCGCGCGCAACGTAGGTCGCGCCGAGGCTCAGTGCCATGCTGGCCGGATCGATGGGCTCCTGCTGGTTTGGCAAGCCTTTCTTTGGTTTGCTGCCAATGTCGGCGGACGCCGAGAATTGTCCCTTGGTCAGGCCGTACACACCGTTGTTCTCAATGATGTAGCACATGTTTACGTTGCGTCGAATCGCATGGACGAACTGGCCAACGCCGATCGAAAGCGAGTCACCATCGCCGGACACGCCGATGTAGGTCAGATCCCTGTTCGCCGCATTGGCGCCCGTCGTTACAGAGGGCATACGGCCATGCACGGAGTTGAAACCATGTGCCTGGCTTACGAAATACGCTGGCGTCTTGGACGAGCAGCCAATGCCGCTCATCTTCGCCAGCATGTGGGGTTCGACATCCAGCTCATAAACGGCCTGGATAATCGCGGCAGTTACTGAGTCGTGCCCACAACCAGCACACAGCGTCGACACGACGCCCTCGTAGTCACGCGTCGTCAGGCCCAGTTTGTTCCTGCCTGGGTTCGGGCGGTTTATTTTCGGTTTCGCGATGTATGTCATGCTGCACGCCCCTTGGCGACTTCTTCTTCAACCCTGTCTGCGACGAAGCCTGCATTGATCGGCATACCATCGTAGTGCAGGACCGGAATGAGTGTCTTCGGATCTGCATCGAGATCCAGCATCAACAGCGAGCGCAGCTGCGCATCGCGATTCTGCTCGACCACATAGACGGCGTCATGCTGCTCGATGAATTGCCTGACGTCCTCGTTGAACGGAAACGCCCTGACGCGGCAATAGTTGAGGCCAATACCCTTGTCTCGCAGCATGTCCAGCGCCTCGATACATGCGCCATCGCCACTGCCGACGGTCAGTATTGCCGCCTTGTTGAACTTCGAATATTGAATATGGGCCTGCGGCACCATGTCACGCGCGGTTTCCCATTTGCGCGACAAGCGGTCGACGACCTCCTGGTAGTCAGCCGAATCCTCGGTGTACGCGCCGTATTTGCTGTGGCCTGAGCCACGCGTGAAATACGAGCCTTTTGGATGTACGCCAGGCAGCGACCGATACGGAATTGCGTCTCCGTCTACATCAAGGTACCGGTAGAACTTGTCCATCGCCTCGAGATCTTCGGCGGAAAGAACCTTGCCGCGATCGGCCGTGTAGGAATCGTCCCATTCGAATTCAGGCACCATCCAGTCGTTCATGCCAATGTCGAGATCGCTGAGCACCATGACCGGAGTCTGCAGTCGCTCTGCGAGGTCGAACGCCTGTGGCGACATGGTGAAACATTCACCCGGGTCCGCCGGAAACAGCAGCACGTGGCGAGTGTCTCCATGCGATGCGTAGGCGCTGCTCATGATGTCTGATTGTTGCGTGCGCGTTGGCATGCCTGTCGATGGCCCGCAGCGCTGCACGTTAAAGATGACGGCTGGTATCTCGGCATAATAGCCAAGGCCGATGAACTCACCCATCAGCGACACGCCGGGACCGCTCGTCGGCGTAAAGGCGCGTGCACCGGCCCAGCTTGCCCCCAGCACCATGCCGATCGCGGCAAGCTCATCTTCCGCCTGGATAATTGCGAAGGTGCGCTTGCCGGACTCCGGATCGATACGATACTTGCTACAAAAGCCGCGGAAAGCATCCATCAACGATGTCGATGGAGTAATCGGGTACCAGGCGCCTACCGTCGCTCCGGCGTAAACCGCACCGAGCGCTGCAGCCGTATTGCCATCGATAATAATATTGCCGTTGGTCTTGTCCATCGCCTCGACTTTCTTCGGCAAGGGGCAAACGAAATTCTCGATCGCGTAGTTATAGCCCAGTCGTATGGCCTCCATGTTGGAGGCAATCAAATGCTTCTTGGCCGCGAACGTTTCTTCCAGCAGCGTCTCGATGACGTCGAGGTCCAGATCGAGCAATGCAGCAATGGCTCCGACGTACGCAATATTCTTCATCAAGATACGTGCACGCGCACCATCGAAGTGCTCGTTGCACAATCTTGAGAACGGAATGCCAAGAACGGTCACGTCGTCGCGCTGCAACTGCTTGTTGCGTGGCCAGGTTGAGTCGTACAGCAGCCAGCCGCCCGGCGACACGGCGGCGAGATCACTCGCGTATGTCTGGGCGTTCATCGCGACCATCAGGTCGACACGATCGGCGCGTGACTGGTAGCCCTTGGCTGTCACACGGATCTCATACCAGGTCGGCAAACCCTGGATGTTCGACGGAAAGTAGTTCTTGCCCACGACGGGCACACCCATGCGAAAGATCGCTTTGCGCAGCAAACCGTTGGCACTTGCCGAACCGGTGCCGTTCACTGTTGCGATCTTGACTACGACATCATTGATTGTTGCCACTTATTCGTCCTTTTCAGGCGGCACTGCTTTTCTTGGCCGCCGCCAGCTCATCGCGAGCATACGGCACCAGTATTTTTGATTTCTGCATGTCCCAGGCGCCGGTCGGGCAACGCTCGGCGCACAGACTGCAATGCACGCAGAGATCCTCGTCTTTCACCATGACGCGTTTCGTCTGCGGCAATTCCGCCGACACGTACAGCGCCTGGTCCGGGTTTGTCGCGGGTGCCGTCAGACGCTGGCGGATGTCCTGCTCCTCTCCATTCGGCGTGATCGTCAGGCAATCGACCGGGCAGATATCGATGCAGGCATCGCACTCAATGCACAGATCGGCAGTGAACACCGTCTGGATATCGCAATTAAGGCAGCGCTCTACTTCCTGTGCAGCCTGCTCAGCTGAGAAGCCCAGCTCGACCTCAATGTCCAGCTTCTTGAAGCGCTCCTTGAGATCGACGTGCGCCATCAGGCGGCGCTCGGCGCCGTCGTAGTCATTGGAGAAGCTCCACTCGTGCATACCCATCTTCTGCGAGATCAGGTTGAGCCCATCCGGCAGGCGGTCTTCGACGTCCTCGCCGTGGCAGTAGCGATGGATCGAAATGGCTGCCTGGTGCGCATGCTCTACGGCCCAGATGATGTTCTTGGGGCCGAATGCGGAATCACCGCCAAAGAACACGCCAGCACGCGAACACATCATGGTCTTTTCGTCGACGACCGGGCACTCCCACTGATCGAACTCGATGCCCGCATCCCGCTCGATCCAGGGAAACGCATTGTCCTGACCGATCGCCAGAACCACGTCATCGCAGGGGATGATCTTCTCGCCGGTTACCGTGCCGCGATCGATGCGGCCGTTTTCGTCGACCTTGTATTCCATCAGCTCGAACTTCATGCCGACAAGCTTGCCGTCTTCGAGCACGAATTCTTTCGGCGAGTGGTTGACGAGAATCTCGACGTTCTCCTCTTCCGCGTCTTCCAGCTCCCAGGCGGAAGCCTTGAAGAAACCGCGCGGCTTGCGCGCCATGACCTTGACGCTGTCAGCACCGAGTCGCAGCGACGTGCGGCAACAATCCATTGCCGTATTGCCAACGCCAATAATCAGGACTTTCTTGCCGATTTCCTTGGTGTGCTCGAACGCCACCGACTCGAGCCAGTCGATACCGATATGGATGCGGTCAGAATCGTAGCGGCCCGGAATCTCCAGGTTCTTGCCGCGCGGCGCGCCGGTGCCGACAAACAGCGCATCGAAGCCGCCATTGTCGAGCAGATCTTTCATGCTCTCGATCGGATGGTTCAGTTTCAGGTCGACGCCCATGTCGAGGATGTAGCCGATCTCCTCATCCAGCACTTTCGGCGGCAAACGAAATTGCGGGATGTTGGTGCGCATCAGTCCGCCGGTTTTGCCATGCGCTTCAAAAATCGTGATGTCGTAGCCTAGCGGCGCCAGGTCGTTGGCGACGGCGAGCGACGCGCAACCCGCACCAATCAGCGCGACCTTCTTGCCATTGGGTGGCCCGGCTTTCGGCAGCCTGTCGGTAATATCGTCTCGATTGTCAGCTGCAACACGCTTCAGGCGGCAAATGGCGACCGGCTTTTCTTCAATGCGGCCGCGCCTGCAGGCGGGCTCACACGGACGATCGCAAACGCGCCCGAGAATGCCGGGGAATACATTCGACTTGCGGTTCTCCATGTAGGCATCACTGAAGTGCCCCTGGGCGATCATGCGAATGTATTCGGGAACGTCAGTGTGGGCCGGACAGCCCCATTGACAGTCGACTACCTTGTGGAAGTAATCGGGGTTTGACGTATCGGTCGGTTTCATTTTGTGGGCGCTAGCATAATGACATCATCCGGAATGTAAACACTTCAGCGCGCGCGCGCAAAACTGAGTCGTTCGCCGGCGATGACATTGGTCAATTTGCCGTCTCTGTAGACCACTTGCCCATTCACCATCGTGGTGTGAATCGACGAGGTGAACTGGTGGCCCTCAAACGGTGACCAGCCACACTTATTTAATACGTCCTCACGCCGCACCGTCATCGCCTGCTCAGGATCCACGATAACCAGGTCCGCGTAATAACCCTCTCTCACGTAGCCGCGCTCGCCCACGCCGAACAGGTCGGCAGGCGCATGGCAGGCGCGTTCTACCAGTAGCGTATGGCTGATATGCCCCTGCGCCACGAGGTCGAATAGCGCTGGCACCGTGTACTGCACCAGCGGCAGGCCCGCCGGCGCCTTGAAGTAGCTGTTGTCCTTTTCCTCGAGCGTGTGCGGCGCATGGTCGGTCGCGATGATGTCGATGCGACCTTCGTTCAGCGCTTGCAGCAACGCTTTGCGATCTTCTGCGGACTTGATCGCCGGATTGCACTTGATGTGCGTGCCGAGCTGCTCATATTTCGACTCATCGAACCACAGGTGGTGCACACAAACCTCGGCGGTGATGCGCTTCTCCATGCGCGGGGCGTCGGAGAACAACTGCATTTCCTTTGCCGTGGTGAGATGCAGGACGTGCAGCAGCGCATCGTGTTTGCGCGCAAGTTCGATAGCCATCGAGGACGACTTGAAGCAGGCCTCCACCGAGCGAATCGCCGGATGCACGGACATCGGCACATCCTCGCCGTACTTCTCGCGCGCCTTGTCCTCGTTTGCCCAGATCGTCGGGGAATCTTCGCAATGGGTCACAACCATCACGGGCGCGAACTCGAAAATCTTGTCCAGCGTGTCGGCATCGTCCACCAGCATGTCGCCGGTAGACGCGCCCATAAACACTTTGATGCCGCAGGCATTACCAACCTCGAGTTTCTTGATGTCTTCGATATTGGTGTTGGTCGCGCCCAGATAGAAGCCGAAGTTGGCGGTGCAACGCCCCTTTGCGACTTCGTATTTCTTTGCCAGCGCCGCGGCATCGACTGTGAGCGGGTTTACGTTCGGCATGTCCATGAAGCTGGTGATGCCGCCGGCGACTGCGGCCGCCGACTCGGTTGCGAGGTCGCCCTTGTGGGTCAAGCCCGGCTCGCGAAAATGCACCTGGTCATCAATCATCCCGGGCATCAGGTAACAGCCGCCCGCATCGATAACATCCACACCCTGCGCAGCGCTGATATCCGCAGCGACTTTCTCTATGCGATCGCCCTTAACGAGAACATCACAGTCCTGGATGCTGCCTTCATTGATCAGGCGCGCGTTTTTGATCAGCCACTTGTTCACGATCTGGTGTTCCCCGTAGTCGTCTGGACCAAGTCTACACTGCGGGGGCGGAGTTTGCCGATGGCTGCAGTACGATTCGCCTGCCGCCCTTTGCCAGGGCCTGACTGCCGTGTGCGACGCTGACAATTGTCATCGGCAATCGTGACAGGTTATCCAGAATCCGCATCTCAGATGCCTCGTCCAGATGCGCAGTGGCTTCGTCAAGAAACAGTATCGCGGGTCGTCGATACAATGCCCTTGCCAGCAACAGGCGCTGCAGCTGGCCGCCGGACAATGTGCTGCAGGCACCGTCTATTGGCGTGTGCAGCTGCATCGGCAGGCTGCAGATGTCGCGCCAGATGTCGGCAATTTGCAGCGTCTTCCTCACCCGGACCAGATCCGGCGACGGGTCAAAGCAGCTGACATTGTCCGCGACAGAGCCCTGGAACACGCTGTCGTTTTGCAGCACGGTGCCAAACTGCCGCCGCAATGCCTCGCCATCCCACAGGCTGGACTCCATCGAGTCGTACATCAGTCGCCCGCATTGGGCCTGCAGGCTGCCAGCGAGAATGCGCAACAAGGTTGTCTTGCCGCAACCGGACGGACCGGCAATAACCACCCGTTCGCCGGGCTCGATATCGCAACTGAAGGCCGAAATCAGTGGCTGCTCCGGTGTGTAGCGAAAATGCAGGTCTTCGCAGCGAATCGCACCACGAATTCGATGACGCACCGCCGCGGCGGGTGCGTCCGGTGTGCGCTGCTCTGCGACCACCTCGGAGACGCGCTCCACATGATTTCGCAGCAGGTACAACTCCTGCAGCAGGGTGAACAGCGACGCTGCCGCAGCGCCGAGCCGACCGCGCAATGCAAACATCGCAAACAACACGCCGAGCGTCAGCCGGCCTTCGCCAATAGCGACAATGCCGATGCCGAGAAACAGCAGCTGGTCGGCCGCGGCGAGCAGCGATTGAACAGTCGCCGCTGTAATACCCAGGCTCACCCGCCGCGCCGCGGCATTCGCACCGTGCGCAAATGACTGCTGCCAATGAGCCAACCGCTGCGTGCGCAGACCGAGGCTGACGACGGCGTCATAACCACGTAACGATTCGATGAGCGAATTCGACGCTTTCGCACTGTGCACGATCGCCTCGAGATTGCGCGCCCGTATCGACGGCAACAAGACCGCATGCACCAGCGTTGTCAGCAACAGAATCAGCACTGACAGAGTCGCCAGTTGCGGGCTGTACAGAAACATCGCCGTCAGCGTTGTCACCAGGACAACGATGTTCACCAGGCCCTGCAACGCAGTTTCCGTGAGTGCCTGGCGCAACGGCTGCAACGACCCCACCCTGGCCAGCAGGTCGCCGACACTGCGTTTTTGCAGGGTTCGCGCGGGCAACTGCAGCATGTGACCGATGACCGCTGCACTGCTGTCAACGGCGAGCCGCGTGCTGACAAACAACGCGACCCGCTTGCGCAGGGCGTCCAGCAGGATGCTGGCAACAAGGATCAGCCCCGTGCCTGCCAGCACGCCATAAAGCCAGCGGCGCTGCTGGCCCGCAACCACCTCGTCGATGAGCAGCTGCGTCGCGACCGCAGGCGCAAGCGCGAGCACCTGGATGGCCAGCAACAGGCCGCACATCAGCGCCGCGTATCGGCCCAGACCGGTGAACGAACGCAGCAGCGGCCGCAGCGTTGCCCGATCCTCCCCTTGGAGCGGCGTGAAATCGATGCGCCTGCAGAACTCGACCGCAACACCTGTAAACGCCTCGTCGACTCTGCTCTTGCCGATCACGCGGCGGCCCTGCGCAGGATCATGGATCACGTATCGATGGCGACGGACTGCCACCAGCACCACGAAGTGATCGAATTGCCAGTGCAGGATAGCCGGCAATCGCAATTGCCCCAGCTCGCCAACCTCGGCGCGTACCGGGCGAGCTTCGAGCGACAGGGCATCGGCGGTTGCGAGGATGGTGTGCAACGTTGGGCCGCGGTCCATTGCGGCGAAACGCGTGCGCATTTCGCCAAGCGCCAGCGAGTGACCGTGATAGGCGGCAACCATGTTCAGAGCCGCCAAGACCACATTCGGCCTGCTCGGACTGCAGGACCACGGGGACCCGCCTGGCCATATCAGGCGGCTCGCGTGGCGCCGTCTGTGGCGCGCAACAACCACTTCAGCAGTGGCCAGCGATGCCTGATGATCTGCGCGCGCACGACAGTCCCCGGAGGCAGCTGCCAGGCAATGCCAGCGTCACCTTGCGCCACCGCGCGAATCTCAAACACGGGCCCCGTGAGCGGCAATGGCAGCGCAAGCTCGGCGGCCGCAACCGCGACGGCCGATACCTCGGTAACCTCTGCCCTGTGACTGCCGTAGATCTGCCGCGGATAGGCGTCCAGTTGCAAATGCACTTCCTGACCCCGTTGAATTTTGCCGGCGGCTGCCGCCGCAACGAACAGCCGAGCCTCCAGCGCACTGCCCGGCTCATGCAGCGTCAGCAGCAGCTGCCCCGGCTGCACGAAACTGCCCTCGCGCACCGACAGACTGGCAACGACCCCCTGTCCCCTGGCCAGTACCTGCAACATCGCGTCCACATGACTGCCGGCAAGTTGTCGTTGCAGCGACTGGCGACGAATATCCGCTGCTATGGCCACGCGCTGCGCCAGGCTGTCGTAGCTCGCGAGTGCGGCCTCGACACCGTCGAGCTCGAGCTGGGTTGCAGATATAACGCGTTGCAGTTCGTGCTCGGCCGCGACGGCATCCAGCGCCTGCAGTTGCGCAGCGTCCGCGCTCTGGCTCGACACCAGCTGCGACCTCAGCAAGGCCTGCACGCGCGCTGCACTCGCCTGTTGCAGCTCTGCGCCTTCAGCCCGCGCCTGCATCTCGGCGCGCGCCGATTGCAGATTACGCTGCAGTGCAACGCGACGGCGCTCGTCTTCCTGGCGGCGCTGCAGCAGTGCGAGCAACTCCAGTCGCAGGTCGTCCGCGAGCAATGACAGTTCTGTTTGCAGCGATTCGCGCAACTCGGCTGCCACCGGCTTTCGATCTGGAGCAACCTCCGCGTCCGCGATGGTCAGCAGTGGCACGCCGACGCTGACGCGATCACCGTTGGACACTTGCAGATGTTCGATCCAGCCGGCGCGTTGCGCCCGCACCAGCAGCAGATCGTCGCTCGGCATCAACACGCCGACCGCCGTCACCCGGTCGGGTACTTCTATAAGAGTGACCGCACTAGTGAGCAGGAACAGGCAAGCAACTGCCGCCAACAGCAACAACCCGGCAGCCGGCGGCGTCGCGACGAACACCGGTCCAAAGCAGCGTTGCTGCGTTGCCTCTATGGCACGTTTTCGAAAAAGCGAATCCACCGCAGCAGAAAAACATGGAGGTGAAGGTAACAACAGCAACAAATCGGGCCGATACGAGCAAATTTTGCGCTTGGCAAGCTGGCATGCGATAACGCACTGCAATGGACCCTGATGATTACAAGAAACGGATTGAAAGCGCCCGCGTTTACGACGTCGCTATTCGTTCGCCACTCGAACTGGCCCCCAATCTCTCGAAAAAACTGCGCAACAACATCTGGCTGAAGCGCGAGGACCTGCAGCCTGTTTTTTCATTCAAGCTGCGTGGCGCCTATAACAAGATTGCCAGCCTCTCCGACGCACAATTACAGGCCGGCGTCATCTGCAGCTCCGCCGGAAACCACGCGCAAGGCGTGGCACTGGCAGCCAACAGTCGCGGCATTCGCGCTATCGTCGTCATGCCGGTAACCACGCCATCAATCAAGGTTGAGGCTGTTCGCGAGCTTGGCGGCGAAGTCATCTTGCATGGCGATGCCTATGATGACGCATACGCATACGCACGCACGCTCGAGCAGCGCGACGGACTCGTTTTCATCCACCCGTTTGACGACCCGGTAGTTATTGCGGGCCAGGGTACGATCGGCATGGAGATACTCGAACAGGCCGAAGCAGACATCGATGCCATCTTTGTACCGATTGGTGGTGGTGGGCTGATCGCCGGTATTGCCAGCTACGTCAAGGCAACGCAACCCGAGATTCGCATCATCGGCGTCGAGCCGGAAGACTCCACCGCGATGAGCCAGTCACTTGCCGCTGGCAAACCGGTTGAATTGCAGCACGTCGGAATTTTTGCAGACGGCGTTGCGGTGCGCCGCGTTGGTGACGAGACGTTTCGCCTTTGCCAACTGCATGTCGATGAAGTGATCAGCGTCGACACCGACGAGATTTGTGCAGCGATCAAGGACATCTTCGAAGATACCCGCTCGATTGTTGAGCCAGCCGGCGGCCTCGCGGTCGCTGGCGCAAAGAAATACGTGGCGCGCGAGTCCTGCACGGCACAGAACCTGGTGACCATAAACTGCGGCGCAAACGTCAATTTCGATCGCCTGCGGCACATCGCGGAGCGCGCGGATGTCGGCGAACACAAGGAGATGCTGCTGGCCGCCGAGATTCCCGAGGAGCCCGGCAGTTTCCGGCACTTTTGCGAAGCGCTCGGGCGCCGTGGCATCACGGAGTTCAATTATCGCTACAACGACGCGAGCAAAGCGCATGTCTTCGTCGGCGTGCAACTGAAGAACGGCGAACAGGAACAGCTTGAGCTGTTGCAGCAACTCAAAGATGCCGGCTATCCGGTTGTCGATCTTTCTGATAACGAGATGGCGAAATTGCATGTGCGACACATGGTCGGCGGTCCCTCCGCAGGCCTGGCCAATGAACGCCTGTTTCGCTTCGAGTTTCCGGAGCGCCCGGGTGCGTTGGTCGACTTCCTGAACGCCATCGGCACCGACTGGAGTATCAGCCTGTTCCACTATCGCAATCACGGCTCCGACTATGGCCGCATCCTCGCCGGGATCGATGTGCCTGAAAGTGACACCGCGCGCCTCGAGCAGCATCTCGTAAAGCTGGGTTATCCGCACTGGGAAGAAAGCGATAACCCGGCCTATTCCATATTTCTATCGTAATCGTTTCACCTGAAACACCAGCGCGCGTATATGCCGCGCTCATATTCCATTTTGTTTGCAACGTTTTTCGTGCAGCACGCATCTAAAGTTTATACATACCAGGGGAGGATGGGATGCAAGCCAAATCCATAGCGGCGCTGGCGCTGGCCTTTGTCATCAGCATGGCCGCCATCGCAGGAGAACAAGAAAAACAACAAATCGTCGTGGAAATTGACGATGGCGATGGTCCGGTGATTGTGGACTTCGACAGCGACGACACCGGCTTCACGTTGGATGAACTGCAACTTGGCGAGTCCCGCACCTGGGTTGACGAGAATGGCTCCACCACCATTGTGACGCGCACCGAAGACGGCATTGAATTTGATGTCGACGGAGAGAAGGTTAACGTCGATGATCTCGCCGGCAAGCACGAACACGAAGAGACACACGTCAAGAAAATGATGTTCGTCGACAGCGATGGCGATCAGGACACCATGATCATCACCGGCAAAGCGGTCGATGCAGCGACGCAAGAGAAAATTCGCGCGCTTCTACAGGACGCCGGACACGGAAACGATGTCACGTTTATTGACAGCTCGACGACGAATGACGCAAGCATGGACGAAAAACAAGTCCGTGTGATCACCAAGAAGGTACACGTAACAAACTAACTATCCCTTATGCTGTTTGTTTCGTACCGACTGGCGGTGGCCTCTGGCCACCGCCTTTTTTTTGCTACCACATATCCCGCATCCGCGAAGCGACATCGATGCGCTTGTCCGTTCGCGGAGATAGTCGCTTAACGTTGCTTTCATCGCGGCCGTGAAAACAGCGCTGCATTGTCGCAAGCAAGTTGTCGGTCATGAAACGGCTTCTCGCACCGTACACGTGCTTGTCACCATCGCGACGTTGTTGCGTAACGTGGTATCTCAGCGGCGCAATCAGCGACAGCTTTTGCTTGGCGCGCGTCATGGCGACGTACAACAGACGCCGCTCCTCTTCGATCATTTCCGGCTTGCCGGTGGCGAATTCTGACGGAAACATGCCGTCAGAAACGTTGAGGACGAACACTGCGTCCCACTCCTGGCCCTTCGCCGAATGTACGGTCGACAACACGAGGTAGTCTTCATCCAGCAACGGGTCCCCGGCAAGATCGCCGGCCGCACTGGGTGGGTCCAGCGTCAGCTCTGTCAGGAAGCGCTCGCGCGTTGGGTAGCGCCCCGAAATCTGTTCGAGCTGCTCGAGGTCGGCCTCGCGTGTATCGAGACCGTCATAAAGTCGCTCGAGCTGCGGTTGATACCAGTGCCTCGCGGCGGTCAATTGCGATTGCCAGCCGGCATCGTCAAATTCTGCGCCGGAGAGGTCCTGCAGCAGGGTGCAGAATGCCGGCCATTCATTCGCCGCTGCGGCCGGCGGCTGGAATCCTGACAGGCTGGAAAACAGGAAGTCGTCAGAGGCCAGTCGCGCAAAGCACTTGGCCGCATTCGCCGGCCCCATGCCGGGCAACAGTTTGAGCACGCGAAAAGCAGCCATTTCATTGCGCGGATTCTCCGCCCACTTGAGAACAGCCAGCAAATCTTTCACATGTGCCGCTTCAAGAAACTTGAGGCCGCCGTACTTGACGTAGGGAATGTTGCGACGCACCAGCTCCAGCTCGAGACGATCACTGTTTGCGGCGCCGCGAAACAACACCGCCTGATCCATGAGACGCAATCCCTGCTCGCGATTCTCAAGAATGGCCTCGACGACGAACTCCGCTTCTGCATCGCCATCCTCGACCGTTACGTAGGAGGGCTTTGCGCCATCTTTACGTTCCGTAAACAGGTTCTTTCGATACTGTCGCTCGCTTTCGGCAATGACCAGGTTGGCGCTGTCCAGAATGGGCTGCGTCGAACGATAATTTTGCTCGAGCGTGACAACCTCGGCGGTCGGCATAAACTGGTCGGGAAAGCCGAGAATGTTCTCTACGTCAGCCGCCCTGAACGAGTAGATCGACTGGGCGTCGTCACCAACAACCGTGACGCCCGCGCCGTCGGGTTTCAGTGAGCGCAGAATTTGCGCCTGCACAATATTGGTGTCCTGGTACTCATCGACCAGAACGTGATCAAACCAGGAGCCGATTTCCTCGGCAAATTCTGTATCAGCGACCAGGTGCTGCCAGTACAGCAGCAAGTCGTCGTAATCGAGTGCCTGATTTTGCTGTTTGCGCGCCACGTAGTGACGAAACAACTCGGCCAGTTCCTGTTCCCAGTCTGCACACCACGGATACACCGTCTGCAATGTGTCCGGCAAACCAAGCTGCGTGTTGACGCAGCGCGAGTAGATCGCAAGGCAGGTGTCTTTCTTCGGGAAGCGCCGCGCCTTTTTGGATAACTCCAGCTCATGCCGTACGACATCCATCATGTCCGCCGCGTCACCACGATCCAGCACGGAGAATCCCGGGTCCAGTTCGAGGTTGTGGGCATAGCGGCGCAGCAAGCGGTTGCCGATCGCATGAAACGTGCCGGACCACGGCAGCGCCCCGGCAGGCAATGCGGCCGCGTCTGGCAGGGCCTGGCGAACGATGCCCTCAACCCGGCGCGTCATTTCCTGCGCGGCCCTGCGAGTGAATGTCAGCAACAGAATACGCTCCGGATCGACGCCCTGGATGAGCAGGTGGGCGACCCGATGTGCGAGTGTCATGGTCTTGCCGGTACCGGCGCCTGCAATGACCAGCAGCGGTCCGGCGACAAACGGCCCGGCGGCCAATTTCTCGCCAAAACAGGCCGCCTGACGCTGTGCCGAATTCAGCATGTGCAGATGATCATGACTCTGTTCTGCTGCAAGCACCTGGATTTCCTCAAGCAAAGATCTGTATTTTTATACAGTACTGGATAGATTTACAAGGTTTTCGTGCACCATCACTAAGCACTGCAAGCGCTTGAAAGGTCGTGTATAAACTCTCCGAAATGACGTTTGAAATAGCAATGGTCCTCGGCATCCTTGTCGTCTCGCTGATCCTCTTTATCAGTGAAGTCATCCGCATGGACCTGGTTGCGCTGCTGGTACTGGCAACCCTGGCTATTTCACCGCTGGTCGACCCTGCCGACGCCTTCGCAGGATTCAGCAATTCCGCCGTTATCACGGTCTGGGCCATGTTCATCCTCAGTGAGGGACTCACCCGCACCGGCATTGCCGACATTATCGGCCGCCAGGTGATGCGTCTGGCGGGCCGCCGGGAAATCGCGATGGTATTCGTCATCATGGTGACCGGGGCGGTGCTGTCCGCATTCATGAATAACATTGGCGTTGCGGCTTTGATGTTGCCGGTAGTGGTCGATGTCGCGCGCCGCACCGGCATTCCGCCCTCTCGACTCCTTATGCCGCTTGCTTACTCGACCCTGCTCGGCGGCCTGATGACGCTGATCGGTACGCCTCCCAACCTGCTCATCAGCGAAGCCATGACGCAGAACGGCTATGAGGCGTTCAAACTGTTCGATTTCACGCCGATCGGCGGCGCCATCATGGTAATCGGCGTGGCCTTTGTCGCACTGTTCGGCCGACTCATGCTGCCGAAGGGCAAGGTCAAAGGCGATAAGCACGTCAGCCAGCGCAGCCTGCGGTCCCGCTACAAGCTGCACGACCGCACCTTTATGATGCGCGTGCCAAGAGACTCGGTGCTGGTCGGCAAGACGCTGGCGGAGAGCCGCATTGGTGCATCAACCGGCCTGATCATCCTGTCACTGATCCGCGGCGGACGCAGCGAAACACTCCCCGGCCGCCAGACCGTGATCCGCGGTGGCGACGGCCTGCTGGTGCAGGGACGCATCGACCAGTTCCGTGAACTGCGGCGCTGGAGCGACCTTGTCATTGAGCGCGAAGCGCCGGTCCTGAAGTCGATGGTCGCCGAGAAGATTCGCTATGCGCAGGTCACCATTGCTGAAGGCTCGCCGGTCGTTGCTGACCTTATCCGTCACGCTGCGTTTCGTTCCAGGTTCAACGTTGCAGTGGTCGGGCTGTGGCGTCGCAAGCGCTACCGCCTCACCAACCTCGCTTACGTGCCGCTGAAAGCCGGTGACAAGGTGCTGGTACAGGGCGAGTTAGAGGCCATCGAACAACTCGAGAAGTACTCCGACTTTAGCGAGGTCGAGGTCTTTGACGAGGAACGTCTGCGCGAGAAGTACCATGCGGACGAGCGCCTGTTCGTGGTGCGCCTGCCGAAAGACAGTGAGCTGCATGACGTCACGCTCGAGAAGAGCCGGCTCGCTGACGTGTTTGATTTCCGCGTCGTTGCCGTGTTCCGCGATGGAGAGTTGGGCGTCATGCCGCGCGGCGATACCGTGCTCGAGGCCGGTGACTTGCTGCTGATCGAGGGCCAGCCCGGTGACCTCGACGTCTTGCGAGGTCTGCAGGAACTGGAGCTCGACACCAAGGTCCCCGCGTCGATGGGCACCTTCGAGTCTGAGCGACTCACGCTTATGGATGCCACTCTCGATCCGCGTACCAGCCTCGCTGGCAGCACGGCAGGCGAACTCAATTTTCGCGAACGTTACGGCATAGAGCTGGCCGGCATCTGGCGCGAGGGCGCGCCCGTGACCACAGATCTTGCGGACGAGCGCCTGCAGATCGGTGACGCACTCTTGCTGCTGGGTCCGCGCGACCGCCTGCAGCTGCTGTCCACTGACTCAGACTTCCTCGTGCTCACACCGCTTGGGCAGGAGCCGCCCGACACCCGCCGAGCACCACTCGCCGCCGCCATCATGCTGGCCGTCGTGCTGAGCGTCATGCTGGGTTACCTGCCGATCGCAATTGCCGCGGTCGCCGGCTGCGCCGTGATGGTGCTGACACGCTGTCTGGATATGGAGCAGGCCTATCGGGCCATCGACTGGCGCGCTATTTTCCTCATAGCGGGCATGCTGCCACTTGGCACGGCAATGCAGGATACCGGTGCCGCAACGTACCTCGCAGGGCAGGTAATGAACCTGCTGGGCGACGCGGGTCCTTGGCCGGTGATCATGGGGCTCTATGTGCTGACCGCAATGGCGACGATGATTATCCCGACCGCCGCATTGGTGGTCCTGATGTCACCGATCGTACTTTCTGCGATGGCGGACATGGGCTTGCAGCCCGAAACGGCGATGATGGCCATCGCGATGGCCGCATCGGCCAGCTTCACCAGCCCTATTTCGCATCCTGCGAATATTCTGGTTATGGGTCCCGGTGGCTATCGTTTCGTGGACTACCTGCGCGTCGGCGTACCGCTCACGATTGTCGTGTTCATCACGGTCATGATCCTGCTACCGATCCTGTGGCCGCTGACGCCTGTCTGAGCAAGAGGTACGAGTTTTGACTGAGCAAGTTGTGATCGCCGGTGCCGGGCATGGCGCCGGGCAGGTCGTCGCCACCTTGAAGCAGCAAAAGTTCGACGGGCACATCGTCCTTATCGGCGACGAACCTTACCTGCCCTACCAGCGTCCGCCGCTGTCGAAGAAATTTCTTGCTGGTGAAATGCCACCCGAGCGTTTGTATTTCAAGCCGGCCTCGTTCTATGACGACGCGCAGATCGAACAGCGCCTGGGTACGCGCGTCGAGAGCATCAATCGTGAAGACTCAAGCGTGTCGTGCAGCGACGGCACGTCCGTGCACTTCGACAAACTCGTGCTTGCCACCGGCTCACGTGTCCGTCGTGTGCAGGTGCCGGGATCTGAACTGGATGGCATTCATTACCTGCGTGGCATCGCAGACGTTAAGGCCATTCGTGCAGACATCGAAACGGCTCGCCAACTGGTCATTATAGGGGCCGGCTACATCGGCCTTGAAGTCGCTGCAGTGGCACGCCAGCTGGGACTCGACGTCACCGTCGTGGAGATGGCGGAACGCGTCATGAGCCGCGTTGTATCCCCGGAGATCTCGGCCTTCTACCAGCAGCAACACACGGAACATGGGGTGCATCTGTTGCTGTCGACCGGCCTCGAATCGTTTCATGGCGATGGTCGCGTGCAGTCGGTCACCTGCACGGACGGTCAATCCCTGCCGGCGGACCTGGTAGTCGTTGGCGTTGGCATCGTGCCGAATACAGAGCTGGCCGAAGCTGCCGGACTGGACACGAACGACGGCATTGTCGTTGATGACCGCTGCCAGACGTCCGCTGAAAATATCTACGCAATTGGCGATTGCACCAGGCACCCAAGCGCAACGTACCGGCGCAGCTTGCGCCTGGAGTCTGTGCACAACGCACTGGAACAGGCAAAGACGGCTGCGAGTAATATTTGTGGCGTCGCAAGCCACTATGCCCAGGTGCCGTGGTTCTGGTCCGATCAATACGACCTGAAGCTGCAGATAGCGGGTCTTTCGCAGGGATACGACGACATCGTTCTGCGCGGCTCAAGTGAAGAGCGGTCCTTTTCGTGCCTGTACCTGAAAGACGGTCAGCTGATTGCGATTGATGCGGTAAATGCACCGCGCGATTTCGTGCAGTCGAAAGCACTCATCGAGAAGCACGCCAGCATCGACAAGGCGCTGCTTGCCGATAGCAGCGTTATGCTCAAGGACATGCTCTAGTCCGGAACGTCTGTCGTCGCGTCGCCTGCTTCGATTTCGAATTCGGGATCGGCGCCAACTTCAATCGTAAGTTGCCCCTCAATGGCGACGGGCCCCTTGCTCAACGAGAACGCTCTGGCGCTGAGTGATTCAATGCCCGCGGTCACCAGCCCTGCAAATTCGCCGGATCCGCCCGTAACACGGCCGGTCCCCAGCGCACCCGGACCTGCCGTGATGGTGCTGTTCCAGTTACCCTTCCAGCTATCGGCCGAACTCCAGTAAGCCGGCAGAACAATATCGCGAATGTAGTGCCAGCGGTTTTCGACCTGCTCCATGAAGAACGTGCCACGACCGGGCAGATACACGTGCCAGACACTGTTGCTGAAAGCCTCGCCATTAACGAGCCTGGTCGCTTCTGAGTCCGAATCGAACTTGAAGCCGATACCTGCGGTGTTGCCGGCAGCGTCATGCACGATAACCGTGCGGGCAGATGAACGCCGAATTGGCCGTTCCCACAACTGCTGCACACCATCCGGGCTCGGTGTGACTCGACGCTCACCGTTATTGCTGTAGACGATGGCGTCGTCCGCGGCCAGCGAATAGGTAAGACTTATGATTTCGTTCGAGCCGACCAGCAGAGGGCTCAATGGTGCTTTCGCGGTAACTGGATTGACGTACACCAGCGTCGCGAACAACAGGACACCGGCCGCGAAGCCGGCAGTCAGTGCCAGCAGGAAGCGAATCACGAACCGTCTCCGAATGCGACTGAATAGGAGACGAGTTCGATTCGGCCGGCGGGCGATCCCTCTTCCCCGGAAACATCAGCCACCCATTGCTCGCTAACGACGCCAGCAATACTCGAGAACTCCCGCGAGCCGCCGCGCAGTTCTCCACGGCGTACACCACCTTCCTGAATCTCTGCCTGCAGCGACAGGTACATCGAACCACGGGCCGGCAGGTGCAGCACCCACTCGATCAACGAGCCATGCTGCGCGTCGTTTGCCGCAATGCGGCTTGCGACGCCAATCACCAGGTCGCGCTCGTTACGAACCTTAAAGAGCTCCGCGTTAATGCCGGCAAAGCGCGCATCAACGGGCCACTCAAGGTTCTCCGGATACAGTGTGGCAGCCGCTTGCGAACCACTCATTATCCGGTCCATCGGTATATTGATGTGGAATGTCTCGCTGTTACCGCCATTGGGCAGCACTCGGATGATCGATGTTTCACGATGTTGATCGACCACGGGCGCAAAAAACAGCGCGGCCGCAGCCGCTGCCACACCAAGGATCAAACCGAATATGAAGGTCTTTAGCAAATCTTTGCCACCAGGCTAAAACTGTAGCCGATACAAATAGTTGTAGCGAAGTTTAGTTAAATTAGCAGGCCCCGCACAGCGCGTTGCACCGATTTGTGACGGAGTGCACACTAAAAACATGACACAGCACATATGCCTTTGGTCAGGGCCGCGCAATGTCTCGACGGCACTGATGTACAGTTTTGCACAACGCGATGACGTGCGCGTCGTTGATGAGCCGCTTTACGGGCACTACCTGCGCGTCAGCCAGGCCCCGCACCCCGGCAGTGACGACGTGCAGCGAGCCATGAATTGCGACGGCAACGCGGTGATGCGCGAGTTGCTGCAGCGGCCAACGTCCGCAAGGTTGTTCTTAAAGCACATGGCTCATCACCTTGTCGACCTTGACCTTGGCTTCCTCGAAAGAACTTGCAACGTCTTCCTGATTCGCGACCCGCGGGAAATGCTGCCGTCGCTGCACATCCAGCTGCCAAACGCCCGGCTTGCCGACACCAGCCTCAAGCAACAGTGGCAGCTGTTCAGCGACCTCAGCGCAGTGGGGCAGGCTCCCGCGGTGCTGGACTCGCGCGAGTTGCTGCTGGACCCGGAATCGGTATTGCGACGGCTGTGTGAGAAACTCGGCCTCGGGTTTCAAAAGCGCATGTTGCAGTGGCAGCCCGGACCGCGAAAGGAAGACGGTGTCTGGGCGCCGCATTGGTACCACGCAGTACACGCCAGCTCGGGATTCGCACCGTATGTACCCAAGCAGGGCTTCCCGGAGCAACTGCAGCCCTTGTTGAACGAATGCAACCCCTGGTACGAAAAATTGTATGAGCACGCAATCCGCGCCACACCGTCAGGAGATCGAATTGAATCCCGTTGATCCACGCAACGCACATATCAAGATACACATCGGCGGCGAATTGAAAGCTCGTGCCGACGCCCGGATATCTGTTTTTGACAGCGTCGTGCAGGGCGGCGATGCCGTCTGGGAAGGCCTGCGTGTTTACGATGGCCGCATTGCGGAATTTTCGGCGCACCTGCGACGATTGCAGGACTCGGCCAAAGCGCTGGCATTTGCAGGCGTGCCGGACAACGCCACGATACGGCGCGCCGTTTTCGAAACGCTGGCAGCGAACGGCATGCGCGACGAGGCCCACATTCGCCTGACGTTGACTCGCGGCGAGAAGATAACCTCTGGAATGAACCCGCGCTTCAATCAGTCCGGCTGCACGCTGATCGTGCTGGCCGAGTGGAAGCCGCCGGTATACGGCGACGACGGAATTTGCGTTATCACGGCCTCGACCCGGCGCAACACACCGTCTTGCCTGGACTCAAAAATTCACCACAACAACCTGCTGAACAATATCCTCGCGTCAATCGAAGCCAACGTTGCCGGGGTCGACAGCGCGATCATGCTCGACCTCGACGGCTTTGTCGCTGAAACCAATGACACCAACCTGTTTCTGGTCAGAGACGGGGTGGTTCTCACCCCGTTTGCAGACGCCTGCCTGCCCGGCCTGACACGGCGCATGATTCTTGAAATCTGCGCAATCGAGGGGATCGAGGCCGGTGAGCGCAACCTGTCGCTCACCGAGCTGTATACGGCTGACGAAGTCTTTACGAGCGGTACCATGGGCGAACTGACGCCGGTCCTGAAAGCGGACGGCAGGATTATCGGTGACGGCGCGGTCGGCGAGATGACCCGCCGACTGCAGCGGCTGCACAGGCAACACGCCTATGCCAATGGCGAGCCCCTGCCGTCGTAGCCCTGCGTCACACCAGGTGCTGGCGCAAATATTCGTCCAGGCTCAGCGTATCGCTCGCCTCGATGTCTGCCTGGCGAATCAAAGACTCGCGCGCCTCGGTCTGCAAGGCTTGCAGGCGCTCGCTCGGCATCGGCGCAATACTTCGGAAGTAGTCCCGATGACCCTCGGCTACTTGCAGCGCAAACTCGAAGAAACTCGATTTGGCGTCGCGCAATTCCGCCAGCACACGCGCCGACGGCGTTCGTTCAGGGTCCGCAACGCGGGCTTGCATGCGCTGCACCGCCTCGGTGTAGCTCTGGCCACCCTCACCGCGGTCAATTAGCTCTGCAACGGCAGCAACTTTTTCAACGATCTCGCTGGCCCAGTCCCGCAACGCCACCTCGCGACCGTCGCGTCGCAGCCGCAACTCGGGGTCACGACCTCGTTTAGCAGTCTCTGTGTGATTCCGTTTCGCCTCGTCCGCGGCTGTGCCCGCAAATTCCGGGCTGTCCTCGAGCAGGCAATAGATCAGGAATGCCTCGACGAATCGCATCGTGTTCTGATTGATACCTGCGGGGTCGAACATGTTGATGTCGAGGGAGCGCACCTCGACGTACTCAACGCCGCCGCGTTGCAACGCCGCGGTTGGTCGTTCGCCCGAACTGGCGACCCTCTTGGGACGGATTGCGCTGTAGTACTCGTTTTCGATCTGCAACAGGTTGGCATTCAGTTGGCGCCATTCGCCATCGACTTTGACGCCAATGGCCTCATAGGCGGGCTCCGGCGTGTGCACCGCCTTGGTCAGGTCGGCAACATACTCACTGAGCGTGTTCAGAGAGATGTCGATACGCGCCTGATTCTGGTTGCTGTAGCCCAGGTCGCTCATGCGCAGGGAAGTACCGTAGGGCTCGTACCAGGTCGACTTGTTCAACAACGGCATGTCGAGGTCGCCGCTGCCCGAGAACGACTTGCACAGCGCAGGCGATGAGCCGAACAGATACAACACCAACCAGCCGAAACGATGAAAGTTGCGAATCAGCCCAAGATACTGTGAAGAGCGCACATGGTCTTCATCGCAATTGACGCAAATGATGTCCCGGTAGCTCGACCAGAACTCCTGCGGCAAAGAATAGTTGAAATGAACACCCGCGATGGTCTGCATCCGGCGCCCGTAGCGATAACCAAGGCCGCGACGATAAATCGTCTTCATGTTGCCAACGTTCGACTTGCCGTAGCGCGCCAGCGGTATGTCCTTGTCCGCAGGTATCAGGCACGGCATGCTCGACGCCCACAGCAGCTCGTCTTCGAGTTCCGTGTAGGTAAATTGATGCAGATCGCAGACGCAGCGCAACGCTTCCCAGGTCGATGAGAGCGCCGGCGTAACGAATTCAAGCAACGCCTCAGAAAAGTCCGTCGTGATGTAGCGGTTTGTGAGTGCCGAGCCCAGACCTTGCGGGTGCGGTCGCGTTGACAAGCTGCCACTCGTGTCAATTCGAAGACACTCTTTCTCGACGCCGCGACGCCCGCCAGCCAGTACACTTCCGGGCAGGTCGGCGAGGCCCTGCAGGCGCTTGCTGAAGTCGTTGCTCATCGGCCATTTTTACCATAAGCGCATGTAAACCGCGCGCATTAAGCGCTTGCGAACGAAACTTGCGGCGCTGGGTCGTAGTAGAATAGTTTGCTTAATCATGAATACGCCATTCGGAAAATCTGCGCTGCTTGTTACGGGCCTGCTCGTCGCGCTGCTCGCCAGCAATGATGCGCATGCGTTTCGTTGCGGCAGCAAAATCGTGCGTGATGGCATGCATGAGCAACAGGTCATCGCAATATGCGGCGACCCGACGACGAGGCGAATCATTGGTACCGCGCTGCGTGGCTACGATGTGCCCATCGTGAGCGAGCCGCTGCCGGGGCTGTCCGGGCGCCGCTACCCCGGCTACGGCAGCTACCTGCAGGAAGTTGTTATCACCGAGTTTGTGTACAACTTTGGGCCACGCAAGCTTATGCAAAAGCTGCTGTTCGAAGGTGGCGTGCTGGTCGAGATTGATACCATCGGCTATGGCTATCGAGAATAGTAGCTACCGCCAGTACGCAGCAGGTACTATGCCCGCTGCTGTTTCAAGTTCCGGAGACAAACCCACATGAACGACTCTCGCCTGCGCCGCGTGCGCGACAAATCCACTGGACCCGCAACACTGATCAACGAGGGCTGCAAAATTAGCGGCCTGATCACCGGTAATGGTGACTTTATGATCAGCGGCGAGATCGAGGGAGACTGCGATCTGGCAGGGACGGTCACGCTTAACAGGAATGGCCTGTGGCAGGGCACCATTAAAGCCGGCAACGTCATCGTCGCCGGGCATGTTGAGGGCGATATTATCTCGACGGGCAAGGTCGAAATTTCCAACACAGCGAAAATTACCGGCACTGTCAGCGGCGCCGCCATAGCGGTCGCGGAAGGGGCTATCGTCGAAGGCGTCATGCGAACGACCGCTCAGGATGAGCCGCTGAAATTTGTCGAGAAGCGCCAGGAAGACGAATAGGCGCAACTCGAAGCCCAAATAAGCGGCGAATACGCGGTCTTCGAAGCCCAAATATAAGGCTTTGCGCATATTTATCGGCCGGTCTGCCAGGTCGTTTTTGCTACAATCGACGCAAATCAGAAGCGTCCAGAGGCGCCAGCTATTGACATGATTGGCAGCAAGATTCCGCGATACGTTGTTTTTGCGGCAGCACTAGGTGCTGCGGTCGCGCTCGTGTTGCTGTCAATGTTCTACGTGCAGTATCGCTGGCTCGCTCAGGAAATCGTCATTTCCGGCGCCGCTGAACACAACACCCTCCTCGCCCAGAGCTTTGAGCGCCGCGCGCGTGCCCAGGTGCATGCAGCTGCCGACATGCTGCTGACCGATATGGACACCGGCGACGACATAGCTCGCAGCCTGAACCGGTCGCTGGCAAATAACCCCGCTATGTCCGGCGTGCGTTTCTCCGCTGCCGGTGGCACGGAGTTGCATGCAGGCAGCTTCCCGGCGGGCATCGAAGCCGACGGCGACGTCGTCTGGCTGCCGAATGCCCTGGTCCTTGGCTACCCGGTCGAACGCGACGGGCAACAATTGGCAGTGCTTTCAGCTGCGTTCCCATTGGAGCAATTGCGCGCGGACTCCGCAGCCTTTGAAGCTCAGCTTCTGAGCGCAGAGGAGCAGAGCCGCACCAGGAGCTATTTCTGGATCGTGCTCGGCACCGTGCTCTGCCTGTTGCTCTGTGGCGCCGTGGTGTGGCTGCTGGCGAATGACCAGACCATGCGCATTCGTGCATTAATCGAGCAGGCGGAAAAGCTGCGCAATGCAGATTTCGGTGAGCCGCTGACTGAGAGCGGCGGAGACGAGCTCGCAGAACTGGCCGGCGTGTTCAACGAGATGCGTGACAAGTTGCAGTCAACCACGCTGTCGAGAGACTACGTTGACAGTATCCTGGCGGGAATGAATGAAGCCATCATTGTTACCAGCGACGACGGCAAGATAAGGCGCATCAACAAGGCAACGACACACTTGCTGGGTTATGAAGAAGACGAACTGATCAACAACTCGCTGGATTTTGTGGTCAATACCGTGAAGAGCGGCTCGCTGATCGACAAGCCGCCTTCAGGCCTGCCCAAGGAAGCATTCCTTGAGTCCAAGTTCGGTGAGTCCGTGCCGGTCTCGTATACCTGCTCTGTCATCGATGGCGACTCAGAGTCATCCGGGGAGCGAATATATGCGGCGCAGAACACCACGGAGCGGCGCCGTGCGGAGAAACGCATCCGCTACCTGGCACGCATTGACGCGCTGACCAAGATTCCAAACCGCATGCAGTTTCAGCACCTGCTGCAGCGCGCGATTGCACGGGCCCGCAAGGCCAAGAGACCCCTTTGCATGTTTTACGTCGACATTGATTACTTCAAGGAAATCAATGACACCTTTGGCCATCTCGCCGGCGACACGACGCTCGAAACCGTTGCACAACGGCTGTCGGAGGCACTGCCCAACCGCTCGATTATTGGTCGCCTGGCTGGCGATGAGTTCGCGGTAATCGTCAACGGACATGGTCCCGACGCGAAAGGCAAGGAAGCGGTCGGTCACATGGCGCAGAAACTGCTCAACAAGCTGGCGGATCCGTTCTTCGTGCAAGGCCATGAAGTGTTCATGACGGCCAGCCTAGGCATCGCGTTTTATCCGCAGGATGCGCCAAACGTGATTGACCTGATCCGCAATGCCGACGCGGCGCTTTACCACGCCAAGAAGTCAGGCGGTGGCAAGTATTCTTTCTACGTGCCGCAAATGAACGAGGCAAGTGTTGAACGTCTTATGACGAAGAGCAAGCTGAAACGCGCCTTCGAGCGTGACGAACTGCTTGTTCACTATCAGCCGAAGTACAACCTCAAGACCGGTGAAGTCTATGGCGCTGAGGCGCTGGTTCGCTGGGAACTTCCGGAGCGCGGGCTGATCCTGCCCTCGGACTTCATCCCGATCGCCGAGGAAACGAACCTGATCATCGATATCGGCGAGTGGGTCCTCGATAAGGTCTGTGAGGACTTTCGCGTCTGGCAACGCTCTGTAGCTTCAGCCGGCCGAGTGTCCGTCAACCTGTCACTGAAACAGCTGCGTCAACGCAGTTTTATTCAGAGAATCAACGCCATCCTGCGCGGCCATGAAGTATCGCCGACAAGCCTCGAGCTGGAGATCACCGAGACCACGCTGATGGAGAATCCGGAGCGTACGATAAAGCTGCTCGATCAGTTGTACGGCCTCGGCCTGCACCTGGCGATTGATGATTTCGGCACCGGCTATTCTTCGCTTAGCGCGCTGCAACAGTTTCCAATCAGCACCCTCAAAATCGACCGCTCATTCGTGCGCAATATCGTTACAAATCCGGATGACGCCACGATTGTCGACACCATCATCCAGATGGGACGGAACATGGATATGGACGTCGTCGCAGAGGGTGTCGAGGACGAGGCGCAGTTGAACTATCTGCAAACATTGGGCTGCACCTATGTTCAGGGGCTGTTATTCGGCGAACCAATGAGCTCGGATAACTACCTGGAGCTACTGTTGGCCCAGGAGGATGGCACTGACCAGTACCGCGCCCTGTTTGCCTGAGGCGCTGTTCAGCCTGGGTTCAGTGGCGGGTCCGAAAATACCCACTTCACTCCAAACTGACGAAATGCTTAAATACGGTATCTCGTCCCTTTCAATAAGTTGAGCCCATGAAAAAACTGACAAAGCTTATCGTCGCATCCGTTTTACTGGCCGCTGCACCTTTGGCATTCGCATGTGACTACCCGACATCACCTGAGATTCCTGACGGCGCATCTGCCGAGAAGGATGCAATGATTGCCGCCAGCCAGGGCGTGAAGTCATACCAGGCAGATATGATTGCCTACCGTGAATGCCTTGACGCAGAAGTCGCCAAAGCCGAGGCAGAAATTAACGAAGACAATATCGACGATATTGCAGCGCGTACGAATGCATTGACGAAAAAATACAATGCGTCTGTCGATGCTGAGGAACTCGTGGTAGCGCGGTTTAACGAGGCTGTGCGCGAATACAAAGCCAAAGCTAACTAGGTTTTTTTGCTGGCCGAGTCAGGCCGCAAGCGCTTACCAGGAAACCCGTCGCGAGACGGGTTTTTTCTTGCCTTTGTTGGCATCAGAGGGCGTCGATTTCACGCTTCAGGTCATACTTGTTTTCGGTGACGATCTTCTCAAGAACGCGAATGCGCTCTTCCAGCCGCTCAATTTCCGCAAGCGTTTGATCAATCTCCTCGTTGTCCGGCTGCTTGCTCTGTTTGAGCTTCATGTACTTTTGCAGCGTGTCTCCCGCGACCACAATCGCGACAATGCAGACGACGAAAAAGAGCGTATTCATTGGCGAATCCCTTTTGTGATTGGTGCGTTAATTATCAGAGCTTCCTGAACTCCTGATCCAGCTTGTAGCGCGGCGACGTTACATACTTCTCCAGCCGCGCCAGCCTGCGATCGAGAGTCTGAAAACGGCGCCGCACATCGTTCATGGTTTGTGTCGGTGACGAGCGCAGTGCCTGCTTGAATTTCGGATCTACTTCTCCCCTGCGGGCTTTTAATGAAGCTGCCGGCACGAGCAGTACAATCGCGATATAGGCCACAATCGCCATCGGCATCGCCATCAGGAAGGCGACAAAAGCGAGGAAACGCGTAACGCGTAAGTTGAAGCCGAAGTAATCCGCGACGCCGGCGCAAACGCCGCCGAGCATGGCGCGATCCTTGTCTCTGTAAAACTGCCTGTCAGGCATGGCCGTTGTTGCATTCATGATCGACTCCATCGGTCATCGTGGTAGCGGCGCCAGAAATCATGCTCCTTGCTGCGGCCCGAATAGACCAGGGGCTTCTCGCGAATCAGGAGTGCTGCTCCGAGGTACACCGCAGCCGTCATCCAGAAGAAAACCAGCAGCATGATCACGGCGATGATGCGCACGACCCCGAGTCGAAAATTGAAACGCTCCGCGATGCCCGCACAAACGCCGAATATCCAGCCGTTTTCGCGATCGCGATAGAAGCCTCGGAGAGGACCGTGATCTATGTTCCAGGATTGTCTGCTCATTCTTTTGTCCTCCAGTGTGGCAGCTCATCGTCGAGAATCGTTTCCAGCGCCTGCAAACGTTCTTCGAGGCGTTGCGACAAGAGCCACATGTCTTCGAGCATCTGTTCGTCGTCTCGCGATATCTCGCGTGTCTGCTTCCACTTGGTTATGAAGTGCAACACGATAAACAGTGGCGCCGCGACGGCAAGAAAGACGATTGCAGCTATTGATAACAGCTCAGTCAATGTCGATTACTCCGTTCCTGTATTCACGTTTTCCGATGCTACGCGCTTCTTCAGAGCGTCGAACTCTTTGCTGACCGACTCCTCGGCTTCCAGGCTTGCGAACTCATGGTTAAGATCTTTTGGTAACCCCATGTCGTAAGCCTCGACCCGACCTTCAACATCATCGATGCGGCGCGTGTACTGCTCAAAACGTATCATGGCGTCGTCGATCTTGGGGTCGTAGATCTTCTTTCTCGCGGCGAGCCTGCTGTTCGCCGTCTTATGGCGTGCCAGCAGAGCTTTCTGCCTCGCCTTGGCGTCCTCGAGTTTTGCCTCAAGTTTGGCGATGTCTTCGTTGAGCTTCGTCAGGCCTTCGTCGACGGAGGAATAATCCTGTTTGATTGCGTCGACCGCCGTGGTTACGCGGGATTTTTCGATCAACGCCGCTTTGGCGAGATCCTCGCGCCCTTTGCGCATCGCCAGCTCGGCTTTGTCGTCCCATTCGCGAACTTCGTGCTCTAGCGATCCCAGCTTGCGATTCAGGTCTTTCTTGTCTGCGATCGATCTGGCCGCCGCAGAGCGCACCTCAACCAGCGTGTCCTCCATTTCCTGGATCATCAGTCTTACGATCTTCTCCGGGTCTTCCGCTTTGTCGAGAATCGCGTTGATATTTGAATTCACGATGTCGCTGAATCTCGTGAAAATGCCCATGGCTGTTTCCTCTTGTTAGGTAAGTCTCATGAATATGATTGCAGTAACCGTGCCAACACGACCAGAAATTGGTAAGTGTCTGTTTTAAAACGAGTTCTCGAGCCATTTTGCGGGTATTGTGTTACTCATATTTGGCGAATCTCACCATCTCTTTGCGATTTTGCTCAATATTTGGCTAAATAGGCTAATGATATCGGAGGCACACACGCAGCAGATCATCGGCGAGGCGCCCGCCTTCCTCGAGATGCTCGAGCATGTCTCGCGTGCAGCGCCATTATCCAAGCCCGTTCTGGTTATTGGTGAACGCGGCACAGGTAAGGAACTCATCGCGTCGCGACTGCATTTCCTGTCTCAGCGCTGGGAGCAGAGCATGGTCAAGGTCAACTGCGCAGCGTTGACCGAGTCCATTCTCGAATCCGAATTATTTGGCCATGAAGCCGGCGCTTTCACCGGCGCACTCAAGGCCCACATCGGCCATTTCGAGCGCGCCGATGGCGGTACGCTGGTGCTGGACGAGCTGGCGACGATCTCTCTGCGAATGCAGGAGAAAATCCTGCGCGTCATCGAATATGGCGAGTTGCAGCGGGTGGGTGGCACGGACACCCTGCATGTCGACGTGCGCATTGTCGGGTCGACCAACGCCGACCTGCAGCAGCTGGTCGCCGAGGGCACATTTCGCAGTGACCTGCTGGATCGACTCGCATTCGACGTTATCACGCTGCCGCCGCTGCGCGAACGTCTCGAGGACGTGCTCACGCTGGCGCACGCATTCGCTGTCAACATGGCGAGTGAATTGCACTGGAGTTACTTTCCCGGCTTTACGGCCAGGGCATCATCGGCACTGCTGCAGCGCGAATGGCCCGGCAATGTGCGCGAACTCAAAAACACGATAGAGCGCTCGGTGTATCGCTCCGGTGACCCTGAAAAGCCGATCGCGGATATCGCGTTCGATCCGTTCGATTCGCCGTTTCGGCTGCCCAGTCGTGCGGCAAGCAGCACCTGGAAAAAACCGGCAAGGCGCAAATCACCGTTGTTGCCGACGAATCTGAACCAGCGCCTGCAACAGACCGAGACAGAATTGCTCGATGCGGCGCTGGAAAAAGCACGCTATAACCAGAAAGTGGCGGCGGATCTGTTAGGCCTCAGCTACCACCAGTTTCGGGGCAAGCTGCGCAAGTACGATATCAGCGGCAGGGCGCCGGCCTAACTCTCGTCGCGATAGCGCCTGACATAGATCGCGGCCGTCGTCAGCAGACCACAGACCAGCACGCCAGCCCACATCGACAAGCTGCTGAGAAACTGTCCGACGTCGAGGTACGACAGCAGGCTGACCGCTTCTGCATTGACGCGCAGCCGGTCTTCATCGAAAAACTCGCTCATATCCATACCCTTGAACAGCGGCATCATGCCGCGACGCGTGAATACAGCTTCGAAGAACACGGTAGAGCGCAGGAAAATCAACTCGACGAGAGGAATCACAACCAGGGGCATGAATGCCATCAGCAGCGGCGAACGCTTGGTAAATGCTGACACAAACAGGAACCAGCCGATAAACGGCGACATCCATATGGCGCTTGCCAGGGTAACCACCAGCGCTGACATCCAGTTGTCCAGCAGTGGCACCGACCCCCAGATCAGATGGCCGGCGTCGCCGCCTTTGGCACTGACCCAGAGACTGGTAACGATGAGGTTGACGATGTGCGTGGCGATAATGGCGAGTACTGCAACCAGCGGGATGATGACCAGTGCGGTCAGCAACTTCGACAGCACGGTTTCGGCGTCTGTTATCGGCAAAGAGCGCCAGAACAGGATGCTCTTGTCCTTGCGCTCGGCATACAGAGAGTCGAGCGTGTAGAAGACGGTCAGGATCGCAAGTGCGAACAGAAACAGCCAGGAGGTGCCGACAAAGAACCCGGTAAGCGCGACCTGCCGTTCGGCATCGCCCGCCAGGTTTTGCGCGCCAAAGATTGCGACATCAAGCTCTTTGGCATAGCCGCCCGCAAACAGCAACATCGCCAGCGTTCCCAGCGTCACGATAACGGCGATCGCTGCGGGTGTGACGTAAATGGAACGGTGCTCCCAGATCTCTCGCCTGATCAATGCCAGTTGGTTTCCAATCATTTACGTGCTCCCTTGACCTTGGCAACAAACAGGTCGGCGACGGCGGGCGTTCGCAGCTCGCCGAATTGTTCCAGTCGGTCACGCGCAACACCCTCGTAGAGCAGCACCGACTTGCCGAACATCTGGTTGTCAGCAATGGGTCCGAGGCCTCTCGCGTGGTCCGCTTTTTCGCCGGCAGCAAGAAGCTCGACGTAGCGCTCACTGAGCGACTCCATGGATGCATCCAGCAGGATCTTGCCGTCATTGATGAACATGATGTCGGTCAGCAGATTTTCGATCTCCTCGACCTGGTGGGTGGTGATGATGATGGTCCGTTCACCGTCGAAGTAGTCGTTCAGGAGATTGCTGTAGAACTCCTTGCGGAAAATGATATCCAGACCCAGCGTCGGCTCATCGAGCACCAGCAGCTTCGCGTCGATGGCCATGATGATCGACAGGTGTAGCTGCGTGATCATGCCTTTTGAGAGTTCGCGTACTTTTGCGCCACTGCGAACATTGGTCTCGGCAAGCAGCGCTTCGGCACGCTGCCGCGAAAAGTTGGGGTGGGTCCATTCCATGAAATCCACCAGTTTCGACACCGTCATCCAGCGCGGCAGAACCGCGACGTCCGCAATGAAGCAGATATTCCGCATCAGCTGCTTGCGTTGCCTGAAAGGGTTCAGCCCAAGTACCGAAAGATCACCGTCGCAATCGGTCAGGCCGAGGACCGCTTTCAGCAGCGTTGTCTTGCCCGCTCCGTTCGGACCGATCAGGCCCATGATTCTGCCTTTCTCAACGTCAAAGCTGACGTTGTCCACGGCGCGCACATCACCGAAACGCTTTGAAACGCCTTTTGCACTAACGAGGCTAGTCATCCGAGTCTCCCGTGTCGCCGGCTTCCTGGTTGATCAGATCGGCGACCTCAAGTCCGAGGCGCTCAATCGTCGCAAGGACCTTGGGCCACTCTTTTTCGATAAAACGATGTCGTTCGTCTTTTAGTAATTGTGTTTGCGCACCTTCGTTGACGAACATGCCGCGGCCACGCTTCTTCTCGACCAGCCCCTCGTCTACCAGCTCCTGGTAGCCCTTGAGAACGGTCAGCGGGTTTAGTCGGTACTCGGCGGCGACGTTGCGCACCGATGGCAGCGCGTCGCCGTCGGCGAGCACGCCCTCGAGGATCATTGCGACGACGCGATCCCTGAGTTGCCGATAAATCGGCTGATCTTCATTCCATTTGGGATCCATCTAAACGCCCTGCACGCTAGTCAAAAAAGCGCCGGCCAACGGGAGCCGGCCGGCGCAACGGTTCCGTCGCTACTTTACTCGCCTTCGTGACGGAAATAGAAACTGCTGCTGTCGCGTCGTCCGACATACCGCGGCTTTGCCCTGCGACAAGCGCAACGATCATCATCAAAAGTACAAAAAGACTAATGATTTCATTGACATGCTGGCTAATACGATGCGACATGATGGTTCTTCTCTGATGGCCTGATGCTTAGTGAACTGGTGTTATAGTTGACTATAACACTAAGAATTCGGATTGCAAGCGTCTTTTTTTGCTGTCGCCGAACCCCAGCCGTCGCCCGGCGCCGTTTGTAGCTGTATACGATTACGATCCCGGGAAGCAGCAATGCTCGCCAACGTGTCCACAATGCATGGCCTGCGCGCACCGCTTTTCACGCCGGCGGAGCTCACCTATGCTGCACCCATGGTGTCGAAAAGCGCTGACAGCGCATTAATGCTCAGATATTGCGATGGCGATGTGGCCGCCTTCGAGGAGCTGTATGCGCGTCACAAGGACAGCGTCTTTCGCTACCTGCTGCGGCTTGCACAAAATCGCGAGACGGCAGAAGACGTCTTCCAGGAAGTCTGGGGGAAGATCATCAATGCGCGTGGCAGCTATCGGCGCAGCGCCAAATTCACCACGTTTCTGTATCGAGTCGCGCACAATTGCTTTATCGACTATGTGCGCAAGCACAAGCGGCACGCCATGAATTGCGAATACAGCGATGACTTGCAGATGCACCCCGGCGAACAGCCGGAAATCATCACAGAGCGACTCCTGGCGAAGCAACGGCTCGATGCCGCACTCGCTGAGCTGCCGGAAGAACAGCGTGATACGTTCCTGCTGTATGAAGAAGCTGGCCTTAGCCTGGATCAGATAGCGGCAGTCACCGGGAGTAATCGTGAAGCCAGCAAGAGCCGGCTGCGTTACGCAACGGCCAAGCTGCGCGCCGCGATCGAAGAGCCCGGAGACGAACAATGAGCGACAGCCGAGATAAGGAACGCGACGAGCGGCAATTGTCCGAGGCATATCGGGACATTGCCAACGAGCGGTCACCAGCCAACCTCGATGCCAGGATTCTCAAGGCTGCCCGCGACGCCGTCGCGCCGCGTCAGGCGCGCTTGCGGACATGGACCCGCCCGCTGGCCTGGGCCGCCACGATCAGCCTCAGTCTTGCCATCGTGCTACAGGTAACCGAACAACCCATGGTTGAAGTGCCAACAGAGACACGACCAGCGGCGAACGCTGCGCCCGAGTCCGCGGCCGCCAAGCGCCAGGATATGGACATAACGCAACAGTTAAAGAAGGAAGCGCCTGCGCGCGAAGCGCTCTCCGAACAAGTCGAGGATGCGTTTACGCCTGACATGGAGATGTTGCGAGAGGCCGAAGACCTGGGCCGCATGAAGAGCAATCGTGCACAGCTTGGTGCAGAGCCTGCGGCTGCCGCACTAAAACCCATGGCCGATGCGGTCCCGGCATTCTGTGATGAAGCCGCGCGAGCCACCGCCAATAGCTGGCTTGAGTGCATTGCCGAGCTCAGGGACGAGCAGAATCACGAGGCCGCGAAGATTGAACAAGCGGCATTTGATGCCACTTTTGGCGCCGCTGAGACACCCTGATGCGGTAATTACGAGTGTCGCTTATTGCCTGTAATGTTAGAATCGCCGACCCCGATTACTACCGAATCAACTCTCAGGAAATACGCTCATGAAAGCACCCGTCCGCGTCACCATTACCGGCGCTGCAGGCCAGATCGGCTACCAACTCGCCTTCCGCATCGCCTCCGGTCAGCTGCTCGGCCCCGACCAGCCTGTGATTCTGCAACTGCTCGAGATTCCGCCGGCACTGGGCGCGTTGAATGGCGTCGTCATGGAGCTCGACGACTGTGCATTTGACACACTCGCAGGCACCGTTGCGACCGACGATCCGAACGTAGCATTCAAGGATGCCGACTATGCGTTGCTGGTGGGCGCGCGCCCACGCGGTCCGGGCATGGAACGCAAGGATCTGCTCACAGCCAACGCTGCCATCTTCTCGGTGCAGGGCAAAGCGATCAATGAGCATGCCAGCCGCGACATCAAGGTGCTGGTCGTTGGTAACCCGGCAAATACAAACGCTCTGATTGCGAGCAGCAATGCGCCGGACATCGACAAGCGCAACTTCACTGCCATGACGCGCCTCGATCACAACCGCGCGATGGCGCAACTCGCGACCAAGACCGGAACGCACGTCAGTGACATCAAGCAAATGACGATCTGGGGCAACCACTCGGCGACGCAGTATCCGGACGTCAACCATGCGACAGTTGCCGGCAAGAGCGCGACACAACTTGTCGATCAGGAGTGGCTCGCGCAGGAGTTCATCCCGGTTGTGCAACAGCGAGGGGCCGCAATCATCAAGGCGCGCGGTGCATCGTCTGCAGCGTCCGCCGCGTCAGCTGCGATCGATCATGTGCACGACTGGGCACTTGGCACCCCACGAGGTGACTGGGTCAGCATGGCAATTCCGGCTGACGGCAGTTATGGCATCGAACCTGGTGTCGTTTATTCTTTCCCGGTGACCTGCAAGGACGGCCAGTATGAAATCGTGCAGGGGCTGGATATCGATGAATTCAGTCGCGAACGCATGAACACAACTGAGGTCGAACTACGTGAAGAGCGAGCCGCTATTGAAGAGTTGCTCTGATACCCTGTTGAAAACCCGAGGTTAAATTACGTGTCAGGATTTATCGTCAGTATGTTTTGGTTGCTGCTGTTTGTTGGCGGCGGAATCTATCTTGCCTATCAGCGCATCGACCTGCGGACATCGACGATAGCGACGGGCCTTGCCCTCGCAGCGTATACAGTATTCGGCGATGGTCACTTCCTGTGGCTGTTGCTGCTGTGGGCAGGATTCGCCGCAATGGTCGTGCCGAACCTGCTCGAGGTACGACGCGAAAAAATTACCAAACCGCTGCTCGCCTTCTACCGCACCATATTGCCCTCCATGTCAGATACCGAGCGTGAAGCGCTTGAGGCCGGCAACGTATGGTGGGATGGCGAATTATTCTCTGGCATGCCGGAATGGGATCGACTGATGTCGGCACCCGCACCGCGGCTGTCTGAAGAAGAGCAGGCCTTCCTGGACGGCCCCTGTGAAGAGCTGTGCAAGATGCTCGATGACTGGGAAATCTCGCACGAACTCGCCGACATGCCAAAACCCGTCTGGGATTACATCATCGAGAAGAAATTTTTCGCCATGATCATTCCCAAGGAATACGGCGGCCTGGAGTTTGGCGCTTATGCCAACGCCTGTGTTATTCGCAAACTGGCCAGTCGCAACGCGGTCGCTTCTTCGACGATCGGCGTGCCCAACTCACTGGGCCCGGCGGAGCTGCTGTTGCACTACGGCACAGACGAACAGAAACAACACTATCTGCCGGGGCTCGCCGCCGGCACCGAAATTCCCTGTTTCGCCCTGACGTCGCCGCAGGCCGGTTCGGACGCAGCTTCATTGATCGACACCGGTGTCGTTTGCAAAGGCAAATGGCAGGGCAAGACCATTACCGGCATCCGGCTCAACTGGAGCAAGCGCTACATCACGCTCGCACCCGTCGCGACGGTGCTGGGACTGGCGTTCAAGCTGCACGACCCCGACCATCTAATCGGCGACCAGGACGAGTATGGCATCACTGCCGCGCTGATTCCGACCGATACCAAGGGTGTTGAGATCGGCAGGCGTCATCACCCGCTGTGCATTGCCTTCCAGAACGGCCCAACGTCGGGCAAGGACGTCTTTGTGCCGCTCGACTACATCATTGGTGGTCCGGAGAACGCGGGCAAGGGCTGGAAGATGCTGGTCGAATTACTGTCTGTCGGGCGCGCTATTACGCTGCCCGCGACGGGGGCAGGCGGTGGCCAGGCGGCCGCTTACGCAACCGGCGCTTACGCGGGACTGCGCAAGCAGTTCAACCTGCCAATCGCAAAATTCGAGGGCGTTGGCGAGGCGCTGACGCGCATTGCGGGTTACACCTACGTTATGAATGCGGCGGTATCAGTGACCGCGGGCGCCATTGATGAGGGCGAAAAGCCGGCTGTTCCGTCAGCCATCCTGAAGTACCACTGCACGGAGCTCAGCCGCAAAGTCGCCAATGACGCGATGGATGTACACGGCGGCAAGGCAATCATGATGGGGCCCAACAACTATCTGGGGCGCGGTTACATGGCAACGCCTATCGCGATCACGGTTGAAGGCGCCAACATCCTGACGCGCAGCCTGATCATCTACGGTCAGGGGGCTATTCGTTGCCACCCATTCGTACTGCGTGAGCTGCATGCGGCACAGGACGAGGACACGGATCGTGGCCTCATCGAATTCGACGATGCGCTATTCGGTCACATCGGTTATGCCATCAGCAACGTTGCCCGATCATTCTTCCTGGCGCTGACGCACGCCAAGTTCAGCCGCGTGCCGCTGAACACGCCGACGCGACGCTACTACCAGAACATCAATCGCTACAGTGCGGCTTTCGCCACGGCGTCGGATTTTGCGATGCTGACCCTCGGCGGGGCATTGAAGAAAAAGGAATCGCTGTCAGCGCGGCTCGGCGATATCTTAAGCTCGATGTACCTGGCATCAACGGTGCTGAAGCACTTTGAAAACCAGGGCCGTCGCGCAACTGATCTGCCGCTCGTCGAGTGGTCTGTGCGCACCTTGATGTACGAAGCGCAGGAAGCGCTGCACGCCTTCCTGCTGAATTTCCCGAACCGCTGGGTTGCCACCTTCCTGCGCGTGTGTATTTTCCCGCGCGGCCGCACTTACTCGCCACCGTCTGACGAGCTGGCGCAGAAGATTGTGACGCTCATAACCACGCCTGGTGAGACACGCGAGCGTCTCAGCGAGCTTGCCTACACAACGCTGGAGCCCGGCAATCCGCTGGGCCTGCTGCAGGAGGCACTGGAACTGTCGATCGAGATGGAGCCGCTGGAGGCGCGTCTGCGCCAGGCCAACAAGGAAGGGCTGATCAAGTCCGGCTACCTGGGCGAACAGATTGGCGAGGCAGCGAACGCAGGCGTCATCAACAAAGCTGAGGCGGCAAGCCTGCAGGACTATCACGACAAGGTCTTCGCCTTGATGTCGGTGGACGATTTTGCTCCGGAAGAGCTTGCAAGGCAGCCGGCGACGGCGCCCAGCAGCGCGGCGGAGCCTCCCCGGCGGAAGAAAAAGAAGGCTGGCAAAAAGAAAACTTCCAAGGCCTGATCAGACACGATGCCAAACAGCAAAGGTCCCATCTACGAATCGACATTTTACGTAGATGCGGATCGTGCTGAAGAGTTTGACGGCTGGCTGGCGGCACACTGCGAGCAGGCGGAAGACAGTCGCTTCGTTGTTGCCTGCCGTTCCTTCCCGATCGCAAACGACGCTGATGGCCACATCGGCCGCGCCTGCCAGTACACGCTGACAGACGACGATGCTGTCGGTCCGTTCCTCGACGGTCCGGGCACCGATGTTGAGGCCGAGGCCGAAGCGCGTTTTGATGTGTTGTTCAGCAGCCGCCTGCTGCGCGAGGACAACAGCCACGACACGGCACCCGGGGACACTCCCGATTGCCTGAATTGCGGCACGCGACTTCGCGGACAGTATTGCGGCACCTGCGGACAGAAGGCGCACGGCCGAATGATAAGTCTGTGGGAGCTCATCTCTGACGCGTTCGGCGATATCTTCGAGCTGGATTCACGCCTCTGGCGCACCCTCGTGCCACTGCTGTTTCGGCCGGGCAAACTGACCGCGGACTACCTGGCCGGACGGCGCGCGCGCTTCATGCCGCCATTCCGAACCTACCTGGTGCTCAGCCTGCTGTTCTTTGTGGTCGCATTCTTCGACCCACGCTCAGATCTCGCAATTCTCTACGAGCCGACGCCGCAGGAGGAGATCGATGCGCAGGAAGCGGCCGACCAGGAAGCGACCGAGGAGATTCTCGACGAGCTCGAGGCAAGCGGAGTTGTCGCCGGCGACAAGCTGCCGCCCGACGTGGCGCAGGAAATAGCCGAAGCCAACGAGGAGCTGCAGCGATTCAGGCTGCAGATTAACGAAGACGATCCGGACGAGCTCGAGTGCGAGGTCACGTCCGACGACCTGGACTCACTTCCGGAGTGGTTCAAGAAGCGCCTCACGCCAGAGCGCGTGCAGCACATCTGTGAGCGCATTCAGGCGCCGGACGGCGAAAATGCGCTGGTCGAAAACATGCTCGACAATATCCCGGCCGCGCTGATCGTATTACTGCCAATCATGGGCCTGGTGTTGCTGCTGCTGTACCCGCTATCGCGCCACTATTATGTTGAACACCTGCTGTTTTTCGTGCATTTCCATGCCTTTTTCTTCCTCCTCCTGACCCTGCAAATCCTGCTGGCGCGGCTTGGCGACGCGGTCAGCGCGCTGGAAACCCCGGCAACTATAGTGGTTGTGGCCGGAGGGCTGTACCTGCCGGTGTACCTGTTCATGGCCATGAGGCGCGTCTACGGGCAAGGGCGATTCGTCACGTTTCTCAAGTACATCGCACTCTCAGTCGCCTACTTTTTCGGCTTCGTATTCACGGCGGTGGGCGTTTTTGCCATCGCAGCTTTTTCTGTTTGATCAGGCAATTTCGCGTTATCGTTGAATAATTGGTTGAGCCGCAGCGCCGGGGACACTAAAATTCCCGGGCTGGGCAGACTCCATACATGAAGCAGACATCCAACAATAAGAAAATCGGTATCAGCGGCCTCGCCGCCTACGTGCCGCCATACCGGGTATGGCTGCAGGACTGGTGTGCGTGGACGGATACCCAGTGGCCCAAGATCCGCGAGGTCGTGGGGCGCAGTTTCCGCGTGAGAGGCCCGAACCAAAGCGTTTACACGATGGCCGCCACCGCCGTGATCAGGCTCATCGAGCAATACGATGTCGACCCAACCCGGGTCAAATTTCTGGGCCTGGGCACCGAATCCAGTACCGACAACTCCGCCGGCGCGATCATCGTCAAAGGCATGGTCGACCAGGCGCTGGAAGCGCGCGGTTTACCGCCAATTTCGCGCAGTTGCGAGGTTCCCGAGTTCAAACACGCCTGTCTGGGCGGCGTATACGGCATGAAGGGCGCGATTCGCCACCTGGCGCTCGATGGTGCCGGCGGCCAGGCCATTGTCGTCTGTGCCGACATTGCCGAGTACGCCAGCGGCAGCTCCGGCGAGCCGACCCAGGGCGCCGGTGCGGTTGCCATGTTGCTGGAGGAGAACCCGACCATGGCGGTCGTCGATCTCGTGGCCAGCGGCTCGGCATCCGACTACCGCGTTATGGATTTTCGCAAACCCATGTCCCGCTTCTGCGGCCAGGACCGCTCAGAGACTCACCAGGTGCAGGACTTCCCGGTGTTCAATGGCAAGTACTCAACGACCTGTTATGTCGATGAGACTCTGCACGCGCTCACCGACATGTACGTAAAGCGTGACCTCAAGGCCAGTGAATACCTGCGCTCGCTGCGCACCGTCTTCATGCATCGGCCGTATCGCCGCATGCCGGAGACCGGCTGGGCCATTTCCTACCTGTTCGCCCTGAGCGAGGGAAGCGCGCAGGATCGCGAAGAGCTCGCTTCCTATTGTGCTGCGGTCAATATCGATCCTGAGGCGCTGCACGCAGAGATGGTCGCGAAACCGGCAGTGGCAGATTTTGCGTCTGCGGAGTTGCTGCAATACGAAGCCTATCCGCTGACCATGGCCGTCTACCGCATCTTCCGCACCACCGACCGCTACCAGGACGAAGTTCTGTCAAAACTGACGCTCGGCAGTGATGCGATGCTCGATCTGGGCAATCTGTACACCGCCGCGCTGCCCGCCTGGATGGCGGCCGGTTTCGAGCAGGCGTTGGCCGACGACAGCTTTGAAGTGGGCGAAGAGATCCTGACGCTGGGCTACGGCAGCGGCGACGCGGCCGAGGTCATCCCGTTCTTCGTAGCGGAAGGCTGGCAGGAAGCGACGCGCAAAATCCGCTTTACAGAGACACTGGAGTTTGCCGTTGACCTCGACGAATCCCAGTACAACGCTTTGCACAGCGGCGGCAAGCCGCAAGGGCTTGCTTACCTGCCACGAAACGAATTCGTCATCGAGCGCGTCGGCCAGCGCGACGAACGGCACTTTGCCGACATCGGCATCGAGTATTACAAGTACGTCAGCTGAGCGTGCAATAGCGCGACAGTGCGTCGCGATAGTCTCTCTGCAAGGCCTGCCACTCCAGTTTGAACCATGGTGTGAGGGTATCGGCTGCGGTCGCAAACTCACCTGAGAGTTCGCGTGCCGAAACGAATCGGATCGCCGAGATCTCAAGTTCATTGGCGCTGACCTCATCGCAACGACCAAGATACACGTAGCAGAGCTCGTTCTCGGCGCCTGC
This sequence comes from uncultured Gammaproteobacteria bacterium, assembly GCA_963698425.1. Taxonomy (GTDB): domain Bacteria; phylum Pseudomonadota; class Gammaproteobacteria; order Steroidobacterales; family Woeseiaceae; genus UBA1847. Next base: position 756,123 of record CAVOQR010000010.1, read on the forward strand.
CGTGCCAAAATCTGCCTGGTAGGAAAACTTGTAAACGAATTCCAGATCGACGCTGACGTTGAGCTCATCCCGAAGCCGGCGGCGCGTCGCCACTGACATGGATTCGCCACGACGCGGATGACTGCAGCAACTGTTGGACCAGTAGCCACCCCAGAGACGTTTGTGCTCGCTGCGCTGCTGCAACAGCAACTCGCCCTGCCTGTTGAACAGGAACACCGAAAATGCACGGTGCAGCACGCCGTCGCCGTCGTGACAGTCAGCTTTGGACATGAAGCCGGTTTCGTTGTCCTGCTCGTCGACGAGGATCAGTTCCTCGGACTCCGATGACACGATGCGGTTTGCGCTATTCAACGTTGCTTTCCAGAATGTGAGTCTTGAATCCCGACGCCTCGAGAGCGCCGGCTATTTCGACCGCGTTGCCGTCACAAAGTGCGACGATGGATCCTCCACCGCCCGCGCCGGTGAGCTTCGCTCCGAGCGCGCCGTGTTGCCGCGCAATGTCGACCATGCGCTCGAGTCCCGGCGTCGAAACGCCGATGGCGTTCAGCAGACCGTGACAGATGTTCATGAGCTGGCCGAGCTTTGCAAAGTCACCCTGCTGCAGCAGGCTGGCGCCCTGCACCGCGAGCGCATCAATCTGCGCAAAAATACTCGAGAACTCGGCCGGGCTCTCAGCGCGCCGTTGCCGCACGGCGCTTACCTGTTCGATCGTGCTGCCCTTTTCATCGCCCCACGCAACCAGCAGCGAAGGCGCATGCGCAAGGGACAACAATTCGATGTGCAGGTCCGTATCTCTACGGAACAGCATCGGTACCGCATGCACCGCCAGCGTGTTATCGACGCCGGACGGCGTGCCGTGGGCGAGCTTTTCGCATTCGAACGCAATCTCGTTGATGCGCTCAGCCGTGAGTTGCAGGTCGAGTGCGCTGTCGAACGCGCGAATGATGGCAACGGCAAATGTCGCCGAGGAACCCAGTCCCATCGCCCCGGGGAGCCTTGGCCGCACGTTGATGCGGAATCCCGCGCAAGGCAGATCCAGCTCGCGCAGAATCAGCGCTACCGCCGCGTCGATAGTGTCGCTGCTGTCGGGATCGATCTCACGAGCCAGTTGCCATTCCGGAACCTTCAGCAGCAGCCCGTTTTCGCAACGATCCACCCAGGCCAGCGCCGCATCCCTGATGGGCAGTGCAAGTGCATGTTTGCCATAAACTACGGCATGCTCGCCAAGCAATATGACTTTGCCGGCAGCGCCCACCGCATGTGGCGGCGGCGTCTCGTCGGTGGCCAGCATTGACGCCAGCAGTTGCCTCGCTTTCCACGGTTTTATTTCACCACTTGCAACCAGTTGTTCCGTCAATTCGTCCTGCAACTCATCAGGCGCGCCGACGCTCGACGCAACGCTGCGTGCATGCAGACGCATATGTCCCTGCTGGATGCCACTGGTCGCAAGCGCTCTGAGTGCAGCGAAATTCTGCGCGAGCCCGACGGCGGCCATCAGGCAGGCCAGTTCCGTTGCCGACTGCGCGCCGGTCAGGGCCAGGCCCAGCGCTGCACCCGGGTTCGACGACAGTGTGCCGCCAACGATTCCAACCTTGAGTGGCAGCCGGATGTCACCGACCAGGTCGCCGTTGCTCGCAACCCTCCAGGTACTCAACGCCTTGTAGCGGCCGCTACTCGCGGCAAAGGCATGCGCGCCCGCTTCGATCGCACGCCAGTCGTTGCCGGTCGCAATCGCTAACGGGTCGATACCGTTCATCACGCCCTTGTTGTGTGTCGCCGCACGGTAACTGTCACGCGCCGCAATTGAGCTGCACAGCACGATGCCATCGCGCACAGCAGCAGCAGTGAAATCGGCATTGCCGAGCCCGTCGACCGGGAACCGCACTGATGCAGTGACCAGTGATCGATCACAGAGATTGGAAAGAATGCGCATGGCGATCTGGCCACCGCTGAGCTCCGCAATTCGTGGCGCAATCGCCTCGCACATTGTGTTGACGAGATTGGCACCCATCGCGTCTCGCGTATCCACAGCGAGATGCACCGCAATGCAGCGTGCCTGATCGGGCAGGTCGAATTCGTGCAGCTCGAGGTCCCGGGCACCTCCGCCCCTGGCTTCGAGACGTGGCTGCGCCGCATTTGCAAGCTGCAGAAGCTCGTCACTGGCTGCGCGCAAGGCAACGCTCGCCTGCTCGACTGCGCCGGTCACATGAATCTGCCCGACCAGCAGCGATTCATCGCAGGAGGCGCGGAAGCCGTCGCCCGCCAGTGACGCCGCGCTGCTCAACGCAGCGACGATGGACGGCTCTTCGACAACCATGGGAACAAGGTAGTCGCGGCCATTGACGACGAAGTTGGGCGCGATCGCGAACGGCAGCCCGAACACGCCGACAACGTTTTCGATCATGCGGTCTGCATTGCGTGCCGTCAGCACGGTGCGACCATCGAGCAGGGCCCTGGCATCGACGGCAGACAGCCAGCCGCGCCGTTGCATTTCGCCTATGCGCTCTGCCAGTGGCAGTTTGTAGAAACCGGGAATGCGTGAAGTGCTCAAGATGTGCTCGTTGCCTCAGCCGTTGTCATCACACCGGCATGCTCCATTTCGACGTCAAGGCGCCTGAAGCCGTGCGCGTCGTGATCGTCCGCGAATGCCTCGACCAGGGACCTGTCGTGTCCCATCACGATACCCACATCGCCGCCGCCGGCGCCACAGGGTTTGTACACCAGGCCACGATCGCGAGCGCTCTTGTACACCTCGTCATGCCCAGCATCGAATACGCCGAGATCATGGTCAATGCTGAATGCCCGCAAGGTCTCGCAATACGAAGGATAGGCTTCAAGCAACGCGACCGCCGCGCCGCTTTGCCAGTGCAGAGCAAGCTGCTCCGACGCAGCGCCGAGGGTCGCGCGAGAGTCTTGAGATTGCGCCTGTTGCAGGCGGCTGACTTGCGCTGCAGTGCTTGCCGCGACGCCACTCCACAGCAACGCGAAATGCAGTCCCTCCGGCCACGCGAGCGAAATGGCAGCTTGTCCCATGCGGTACTCGATGATTCCGCCGAGTGTGCTGTTGGCGATATCGACACCGCTGCCTTTGCCATCCTGGAACGCGCGATGCGCTCTGCCTGCAGCAGCCGCGAGATCGATGTCAGGCCTGCACAAGCCTCCGAGGGCGGCGGCCAGTGCAACCGCCAGTGCAGCGCTTGAGCCGATTCCGGTCTTGTCACCACTCGCTTCGTCAAGGAATTCGCGAGTGTCCAGCATCAAAGTGACATCGCCGTCTGTCTCGGGATGCAACTCGCGCCAGACGCACTCGACAAGGTCGTACTCGTCGCCGCCAGCGGACCACTCGATCTGGCCGTTGTTGACGCGAAACAACCCTTCGGTCGCCGAATATCCCGGCGCGACGATACTGTGCTGGCCCCTGGTGCTGGCAACAACCGCCACCCGGGCCCGTCGATTCACGGCCATGCTGATCGCCGGCGCACCGTCCAGCACGGCGTACTCGCCGCTCAGAACAACCTTGCCGGGCGCGCTTGCGGCGATCACGGCTGGCTGTCCAGCCTGGCGCCCGGGCCGAGTCCGCTCAGCATGGTTGCGGTGACACCGTCCGTCTGTGCCAGCGCAGCCCGGACATCGGACTCATGTTGCGGCAGGCACACGGCCTTCACCTGCGGACCGGCATCAATTGTGAAAAACACGGCAACGCCATCCGCCTGCAACTGGCGCACGGTCTGCAGGCAATTCAGCGTCGCACTGTTCCAGTAAACGATGGCCGGCCTGGAGGCCCACATGACCGAGTGCATTTTGAGGCAGTTATGTTCAGCGACCGTTGCCAGCATTTGGAAATCGCGCGACTCAATAGCGCTGCGTGCGGCATCCAGATCGGCCGCCTGGTTGTTCACCCAGTTGTCATAGAAAGGCGATGTCGTACGACTCAGTTCCATGGCCTCGCCGGAGCTGACCGGCTTGCTCTGGTCCGTGGTGATCGCGACCACGACCCGCAATGGCCAGTCGTTCGCTTCACGCAGCGTGCCGACTTCGATTTCGTCACCGACATTGCGTAGTTCAGCGAAACCACCATACAAAGAACGTGCTGCCGAACCTGATGCAGCGCCCGCAAGAGTCGCCAGCTGCGCCGTCGGCAATTTGCGCCCGCCCGCGGCGGCGGCAGCAACAACGGCCGCTGCGAAAGCAGATGCCGACGATGCGAGCCCGGCCGCTATCGGAAAATTGCAGGTGCTTTCGATCAGTGCGCGTTCCCTGTCATCACCCAGCACCCTGTCCAGGCACTGGCTGACCCTCGGCAACATGCTGGCGGCGGGCTTGCCATTCACTGTCAGCACATCCTCGCTGACACTGGCATCCAGTTGCACCTGCATCCTGGTAAAAAGCTCATCGAGCGTGATCGATATGGAACCAACGGCAGGGAGATTCTTTTGCGTATCTCGCTTGCCCCAGTATTTGATGAGCGCAATGTTTGGCTGGGCTATAGCAGTGGCCCGCATGATGGTTTCCGGATTTGATGCTCTTCAGGGACGGCAGATTATAGCCCACCCGGGGCCGCCAACGTGGCTACAAATCGTGTACGCTACAGCACCCCGATCACGACAGGAAAACGCGTCTGTAATGCCCTTTGAAGACCGCATCAGCTCTCTGACGGAACGCGTGGACCTGGCGCTCGCGCGCGCACTGCCGGAGCCGACGCAGAAACCCGAGCGCTTGCACGAGGCCATGCGCTACGCGGTGTTCAACGGTGGCAAGCGAGTGCGCCCGTTACTGGTTTACGCGGCCGGCGAATGCCTCGGAGTTGACAAAAAACTGCTCGACCCCGCCGCGGTCGCAATAGAGCTGATACATGCGTTCTCGCTGGTGCACGATGACCTGCCGGCAATGGACGACGACGACCTGCGACGCGGCAAGCCGACACTGCATATCGAATTTGACGAGGCGACCGCAATACTCGCGGCAGACGCGTTGCAGCCGCTGGCGTTCGAAGTGATCGCCTCTGCAGAGGGTATTGATCCTGTCGCGCGCATCAAGCTCGTCGGCCTTGTCAGCGCATCAGCCGGCTCGCTCGGTATGACGGGCGGACAGTCGATAGACCTGGCCGCAGAGGGCCAGCAGCTCACGGCAGCCGAGATCGAACATATGTATGCACTGAAGACCGGCGCGCTGATCCATGCCTCGATCGTGTCGGCGTGCTACCTCTGCCCGGGCTTGCCGGACGAGCAGCATGCGGCGCTGGACCGCTTTGCGCGTGCGGTAGGTGTCGCGTTCCAGATCAAGGACGATATTCTCGATATTGAGGGCGATACCGAGACGCTCGGCAAGCCGGTCGGCTCCGACGAGGAACTCGACAAGGCAACCTATCCGGGCCAGTTCGGGCTGCAGGCATCGCGCCAGCGCTGCGCGCAATTGCTCGAGTCCGGCCTCGCCGAGCTCGAGGTATTCGCTGATCGCGCCGATGCACTGCGCTGGCTCGCGAGCTACATCGTCAGTCGTGGCAACTGACAGCGCCCCTGCACGCAGCATTCTGCATGTCGATATGGACGCCTTCTACGCGTCTGTAGAACAACGCGATAATCCTGCGTTACGCGGCAAACCGGTCGTTGTTGGCGGCACAACGAATCGCGGCGTGGTCGCAGCCGCCAGCTACGAATCGCGTGTCTTTGGCATTCGCTCGGCGATGCCAATCGCAGAGGCTCTGCGTCGCTGTCCGAACCTGATTCGAATCTCGCCGCGGATGCAGGCGTACAGATCCGTCTCCAGGCAGATATTCACGATCTTCAGAGAGTTCACGCCGCTGGTCGAGGGACTGTCGCTCGACGAGGCATTTCTCGACGTCACCAGCAGCAGGAAGTTGCTCGGTGACGCGGAAACAATCGCGGCGGATATCAAGCAACGAATCAATGAGCAAACGCAGCTGACGGCATCGGTCGGCGTGGCCGAGAACAAGCTGGTGGCAAAAATCGCCTCGGACCTCGACAAACCAGACGGCCTAGCAGTGGTACGACCCGCCGACTATCGCCGCGTGCTGGACCCACTGCCCGTTTCAGTGATTCCCGGGATCGGACGCGAGACACTGGCGAAACTGCACCAGCTCGACATCCGCACTGTCGCCGGGCTGCGCGTGGCAGAGCAGCAGCACCTGCAGTCGGTGTTCGGCCGCTTTGCAGACAGGATGCGGGCACGTGCCGCCGGTCTCGACGATCGTCCCGTGGTCGCTGAGCGCGCGGAGAAATCCATCAGCGCCGAGCAAACCTACGATATTGACCTCTCGGATCGCAGCGAGATGGACAAGCAATTGCTGCGCCTCGCCGACCGCACTGCCGCGCGACTGCGCAAGGCCGGGCTGGCCGCGGCGACGATCCAGCTGAAGATCAGAGAGGCCGATTTCACGACCTGCACCCGCCAGCTGGGCCAACAACCTGCGACAGACGACACCCGGCAGATCTACGCTGCCGCGCGCAAGCTTCTGGATACCTGGCTCGCCGAGCATCCGGGAAAGGCGATCCGCCTGCTCGGCGTCGGCGGCAGCAAACTCGGCAAGCCGCCACAGGCTGACTTGTTTGCCGACGTATCCGGTCGCGGCAAAACGCTGGACAAGACGCTCGATACCATCCGTGAGCGCTTCGGCAGCGACTCGATGAGCCATGCACGAACGCTCGATAAGCCCTGACCGGGCGCCGCCATAGGGTAGAATGACGCGGATGTATACGAGTTTCTTCGGTATCAATGAAAAGCCGTTCTCGATCACGCCCGATCCTCGCTATCTATTCCTGAGCGAGCGCCACGGTGAGGCGCTCGCGCACCTCGTTTATGGCGTCACGGAAAGCGGCGGCTTCATACAGCTGACCGGCGAGGTGGGCACGGGCAAGACAACGCTCGTGCGAACGCTGCTGAGCAACCAGCTGCCGGACAACGCCAACGTTGCGGTGGTTCTCAACCCGCAACAAACAGCGCTCGAATTCCTGCAGTCCATCTGTGAGGAGCTGCACCTTGAGCTGCCTGCCGATAAAGGCAGCAGCAAGGCGCTGATCGACCTGCTCAATGACCATCTTCTGCGCGCCCACGGCGATGGACGACGCACCATCCTGGTCGTCGACGAAGCGCAGAACCTGCGCCCCGATGTGCTCGAGCAAGTACGTCTGCTGACCAACCTTGAGACCTCGAAACAGAAGCTGTTACAGATCATCCTCATCGGCCAGCCTGAGTTGCGCGAACTGCTATCGCGCAATGACTTGCGGCAACTCGCGCAGCGCATAACCGGGCGCTATCACCTCGAGCCGCTGTCGCTCGAGGAATCCGCGCGCTATATCGAGCACCGCATGAAAGTCGCCGGGGCGCTCGGCGAAATCTTCGATGCAAGTGCGAAGAAAGAAGTATTCGCGATTTCCCAGGGCGTGCCGCGGCTGATCAACGTGATTTGTGATCGTGCCCTGCTGGGCGCTTTTACGCTGGAGACCCGCAAGGTCAACAAACGTCTGATCAGGCGTGCCGCCGCCGAGATTTCCGGTCAGGACTTGCCCAACGCCAGCAGACGCTGGTTGTTGCCGGTCTTCGCCAGCCTCGTGCTGGCCGTCATCGTCGCCGGCGTCTGGATATTCATGCAGCGCCAGCAGATCGTCGAGCAGGCAGTCGCCGACACTGCACAGGCTGTACCGGAAGCCTCACAAGCACCAGCTGCGCTGGTCGCGGCAACAGATCCTGAGGCCGCAACAGCGTCCGGTTCTGAATCCCAGCCCGAAGCTGCAGCGGAAGCCGAGCCGGAAACTGAGCCGCAGCCACAGGCCAGCCTGGACGAACAGCTGCAACTTGCTGACGGCCTGACCGATACCCAGGCGGCATTCGAAACGCTGTTCGATATCTGGGGCATCGAATTCAATGGCGCGCTCGGCAGCGGCTGCGCGCAGGCAGAGGCCACAGGTTATGCCTGCATGTACCAGCGCGGATCGTGGAGTGGCCTGAAGCAATTCAACCGCCCTGCCATGCTGACGCTGACCGACAGTCGCGGCAAGACGCACAAGGTTGTGCTTCAGGGCATTCGCGATGGCAATGCCGAGCTGTCCATTGCCGGAGTCACCGTGAGTCATCCGGTTGCCGCAGTATCCGAGCTCTGGTTTGGCGAATACCTGTTGCTTTGGCAACCGCCCAATGGCGAAATCGTATCGTTGCAAAGCGGCATGCGGCATCGCAACGTCGGCTGGCTGAGGTCAAGTCTTGCGGCTATCGATGCCAGATATGCGCCGGAATCGACGGACCCCGATTATTTTGATGCTGCGTTGGCGGACGCGGTGCGACGATTCCAGCAGGACAACCGTATCGATGTCGATGGACTCGCCGGCCAGCAAACGCAGTTTATTATCAACTCGTCACTCGCAAGTGACGGTACGCCACAACTGGCACAGGAATAGCGTATGTCATTTATTCTCGATGCCTTGAAGAAATCCGAAACCGAGCGACAGCAACAAGGCAGTGCCGAGTTTTCGACCATACCTTCGAGCACGCCGCAACGCGACACACCACGCTGGCTGTGGGTGCTGATCGCATTGCTTGCGATCAATATGATCGTATTGCTGGTGCTGGTTTTGCGACCGGCGAAACCCGCGGCGACAGTGCAGGAGACGGTGACAACAACCCCGGCGACGCTGCAGCCAGCGCCTCAGCAGGTTCCACCCGCGGCCAGCGGCACATCGTTTGACGAGCGCGTCGCGGCTGCCAAAGCGGACCGTGACGCGACGCCTGTCGCTCCACCAGCGGCGCGTGAACCCGCTCCGGTTCAGACTGCGCAACCGCGGCAATCGTCGAACGACACAACGATGGTCCTGCCCAGCGTCCTTGAGTTGCGCGCCAACGGCGAGATGGAGTTGCCCGACATGCATGTGGACATCCACGTCTACAGCGAGGTACCGGCAGAGCGGTTTGTCTTCATAAACATGGACAAGCACCGCGAAGGCTCGACCCTCGACGAGGGCCCGACGGTTCGTGAGATCACGGTTGACGGCGTCGTTCTCGAATACCGTGGCCGGCGGTTCACGTTACCGCGCGAATGAAGCATCTGGATGGTGACAAACTCGCGACGGCGCTGATCTCCGGTATCAACTCTGTCATCGGCGACCAGGAAGACCTGAATCGCATTAATGTGTTTCCTGTTGCTGATGGCGATACCGGCACCAACCTGGCGCTGTCTTTGGGTGCGGCGCTGCCGTTGCTTTCCAAACCCGACGATAAGCACCTCGGCCGCATGCTCGCCGCTGTCGCCGACTCTCTGCTCGACGGTGCGCGCGGCAACTCGGGCGCGATCGTCGCGCAGTTTTTCCAGGGCGTCAGCGATTCAGCCGGCGAACTGAGTCGCTTCACCACTTACACCTTCGGCAAGGCTATGCGGCAGGGAGCCGAATATGCGCACGATGCGCTATCGAACCCGCGCGAGGGAACGATTCTCTCGGTCATCGCCGCGTTCGCCGATTACGTTGCGCATCATGCCAACAAAAACCAGGAAGGTGACTTCGTTGCCCTTATGCAGGAGGCGCTTGGCCACACGGAAAAGGCGCTGGCGGAAACGCCGCAGCAACTCGAGGTGCTGCGCAAGGCGGGTGTTGTTGATGCGGGGGCCAAGGGCTTCGTGTCGTTGCTGCGCGGCATGCACACGTTTATCGTTGATGGCCGCGTTGAAGAAGCGCCGGACCTGACAATACTGGGCGGCCTCGACGCGGTTGTTGAGACCGCCGGCAGTGACGCGGACTCCGAATATCGATTCTGTACCGAGTGCATCGTCAATGGCACTGACATTGACCGACGCAAGCTGCGCGAGGCCTTGTCCGAACTCGGCGACTCGCTGGTGCTCGCCGGCACCAAGCGCAAGGCCAAGATCCACATTCATGTGAATGACCCGGAAGACGTGTTTGAGCTGGCACGCAGCTACGGCGAGATCAGTGCAGAAAAGGCCGATGACATGCATCGCCAGACGCACAGTACTCATGATCATAAGAAGCACTTCGCCGTCATCACTGACTCGGCGGCGGATATCGCCGACGAAGACCTGGAGCGACTCGATATCCACATGGTGCCGTGCCGCCTGCAGTTCGGCAGCCGCGGCTACCTGGACAAGATCAGCATCTCTACGGCCGAATTTTTTGAGGAGCTGCAGCGCAATCCAGAGCATCCGACGACGTCGCAGCCAGCGCCCGGCGATTTTCGGCGCCAGTTCCAGTTTCTCGCCAGCCACTATCCGGACGTGTTGTCGATCAACCTGACGTCAGTTGCAAGCGGCACCTGGCAGGCCGCCGTCTCGGCCGCCGAACGCAGCAATGCACCAGGCAAGATCCACATCATCGATTCGCGCAACGCGTCGCTGGGCCTGGGCCTGCTGGCCGTGTATGCGGCCGAGTGCGCTGACGCCGGCCATGACATCGATACCACGCGCAGCGCCGTTGAGGCGCTGCTCGACAAGACATCGACATTCGCATTGATTGATGACCTGCGCTTCGCGGTTCGCGGTGGACGCATACCGCCATGGGTCGGCACGCTCGCCAGGGCGATGCGACTGACACCGATCTTGCGCACGCTGCCAGATGGTCGCGTTGCGGCCGCGTCTTTTCAGCTCGGGCGACGCAATCGCATCAGGCGATTTGCTCGCTACATCGCGCGCGAGACCGCAACCGACAGGCCCGTCAACATCGCGATCGGCGACGCCCTCAACAAAGAAGGGCTGCGGGAGCTCGAGCAGCACCTGCGCCACTACATGAACAACGTCAATCGCTTCATGGTGACGGAAATTGGTGCGGCGCTCGGCGTGCACGCCGGACCGGGGTCGCTGGTCGCATCGGTGCAGCCTGTCTATGAACCCGGGGAGCTCAGCGACGCTAGCCGTTGATCGCATCTCCGGCGGGCTGCAGCAGCTCCTCCCCCTCATTACGGGGACTGTTCACTGTCTTCTGTACCGGCCAGGCGCGCAGCTCTGGCGCAAACTCCGCGGCAAAATCGAGCAGCTCGTTGTCACCGTCAAGCCAACTGTCCGCCGTGGCGGGCTGCAGAATAACCGGCATGCGATGGTGCAGTGGCTGCATGAATTCGTTCGCTGCCGTGGTGATGATCGTTGCCGTCTGTAACTCGGCTTCGGTCTCCTTGTCCTGCCAGTGTTCCCAGAGGCCGGCAAACGCAAACGGCTGCGCACTCGCCTGTGAAATATAGAACGGCGTCTTGCCGTCTCCCTCCTTGCACCATTCGTAGAAGCCATCCGCAAGAATCAGGCAGCGGCGACGCTTGTAGGCGGCGCGGAACGACGGTTTCTCTGCCACTGTCTCAGCGCGCGCGTTGATCATGCGATTTCCGATCGCGGGGTCCTTGGCCCAGAACGGTACCAGCCCCCAGCGGAGCGCAACCAACTCCCGTTCGTTCTTCTCGTCGAGCCGCACGGCCGCAATATCCTGGGTCGGCGCGATGTTGTAGCGTGGTGTGAAATCTGTCGCAGCCTTGACCCCGAACAAAGCCGCGGCGGCCTCAACAGGTGAATAGAATGCGAAGCGCCCGCACATGCTTACTCCCGGATGCCGGTGCCGCGTTTCATGAGGTGCATACACACCGTAAATAGCAGCACCGCAAAGAACAGCAACAATGCATAGGCCGTGCCGATACCAATGTCGGAGGTACCCAGGATGCCATAGCGGAACGCGTTAACCATGTAGAGGATGGGATTCGCCAGCGATACTTTCTGCCAGAATTCGGGCAGCAAGGAGATTGAGTAGAACACACCGCCCAGGTAAGTCAGCGGCGTGAGCACAAAGGTCGGCACGATACTAATGTCGTCAAATTTCTTCGCAAACACGGCGTTGATAAAACCCGCGAGCGCAAACACGATCGACGACAGCAGGACGATCGAAACCGTGATGAACGGATGCTGCACTTCGAGCCGCGTAAAAAACAACGCGACAATCGTCACCAGCGCACCAACCAGCATGCCGCGCAATACGCCTCCAGCCACATGCCCCATGATGATGGTCGCATTCGACATCGGCGATATGAGCATCTCCTCGACGTGACGACCAAACTTCGCACCGAAGAACGACGACACGACATTGCCGTAGGAGTTGGTAATCACCGACATCATGATCAGTCCGGGCGCGATGTATTGCATGTAGTCGTAACCGTCCATCGTGCCGATGCGGCGGCCAATCAGGTTGCCGAAGATGATGAAGTACAGCGTCATCATGATGGCCGGCGGGACTATCGTCTGTATCCAGATGCGCAGCACGCGAATAACTTCCTTGCGCACGATAGTCTTGAACGCAACCAGGTTCAGGCGCAGGTTCATGCGGCATTCTCCCTGTTGCGCTGCTTGCTTTCGACGAGGCGCATGAACAGCTCTTCGAGTCGGTTGGCCTTGTTGCGCAGGCTCAGCACCTTGATCCCGGCCTGCTCCAGCAGCGCAAATAACTCATTAAGATCCTGTGCCGGTCCCCTGGACACCTCGAGCTCGGTCGCCTCGATCAGGCGTGTCTCGAAACCGTCGAGTTGTGGTGCCTCGGCAAGCGGCTCCTTGAGACTGAGCACGAACACCTCACGCTGCAGCTTGCGCAGCACCGTGCTCATGCGCGCGTCTTCGATGATGGTGCCTTCGTCGATAATGGCAACGTTCCTGCAAAGCGACTCGGCTTCCTCGAGATAATGGGTCGTCAGGATTATGGTCGTACCGGCCTCGTTGATCTCACGCAGGAACGTCCACATTGAGCGGCGAATTTCGATGTCGACGCCAGCCGTGGGTTCATCGAGGATCAGCAGCTTTGGTTCATGCACGAGCGCACGCGCGATCATCAGACGACGCTTCATGCCGCCGGAGAGGCTGCGCGCAATATCGTTGCGGCGATCCCAGAGGCCTAATGCACGCAGGTACTTCTCGACACGCTCTGCGGCGAGCTGCCCACCGAGCCCGTAATAACCCGCCTGGTTGCGGACGATATTGCCTACCGTTTCCCACAGGTTGAGGTTGATCTCCTGTGGCACCAGCCCGAGACATGCTTTGGCCGCCGCAATATCGGTATCGAGGTCGTGGCCGAAAATCTCGACCTTGCCGCTGCTCTTGTTGACCAGCGAGCTGACAATACCTATCGCCGTGGTCTTGCCAGCCCCGTTAGGGCCCAGCAAGGCATAAAAATCGCCGGCGTCCACGGCGAAGTCGATGCCCTTCAGAGCCTCATTGCCGTTGCCGTAGGTCTTCTTCAGGTTTTGAATGCGGAGTGCTTTCATCAGGCGGCGTATTTAAGCACGTGCGCACTATGCAGTCACCGTTGCTTTGGCGGCGGCAGCTTGCAAGCCGCAGCGCGCAGGGAGGAGCGCATCGGGCTGGCGACCCGCAGCAACATCGCCTGCATGGCGGCTATATGCGCGGCATGGCGGACCTCTGCCTGCGAACTGACGCCCGCGCCCAGCAGCTTTGAAAGCACCGGCCTGTCGTCGGCAAAGCGCAGCTGCAGAAACTCGCGCCGGGCCGACACCGACGACATCAGCGCGACCAGCGTGCAATCGGCCAGTCGTTCACACCAGTCCACGCTGGCGCCGCTGACCAGCCGCGCCGCGTACGGATTGCGCCCCGCCAGTTGCCACAGGAAAGCGAGCGCGGCTGCCGGCAAGCGCAGGTTGTCGTCCCCTTGCAGGTGGCCGACCGTGAACAGATCTCGCGTGCCCGGTTGTTGCCCGTTTGCGAGACAGTCGTCCCAGAATTCGGCCTCGTGCTCCCTGAGCGAGAACAGCAAAAAAGGTGCGCTGCCGAGACGCTCTCGCTGCGCCGCGCTCAACGCCATGAACACCTCGCGAATCCCTGGCACTTCCTCATCACGCAGTTCAATCGCCGCGGAGCCCTGACACAGGTCGTCAAGAAACGCGGCATTCAAAGCCCTCACGTTGGCGAGATCGCTCTCGTTGGGTGCTGAATACTCCATAAGTCCTCCCCTGTGGCGGCCAGATCGGCTTTTTGCCGAAATGCCATATTATTGCTTATTTGACCATTTATGGATTCTATAGGATAGGATAATACCGTATATGGTCTATTTTATAGCACAAGGAGCAAGAAATGAGACTGACTGACAATCGCTATTCCGGCGAACGATCGCAATTTGAACTCGCGTTGCGGATGATCGGCCACGAGGCCCGGACACGCACCATCAGGGAGTGCACCGGCCTGTCCGATGACCGCATCAGGAAGCTTTACAGCCGCTATTTCGCCGGCACGAGTGGCAACAACATTCGGCGCCGGCGCGGCAAATCACCCCGACAGGTGAATCGATTCGTTGCCAACCCGCAGAACCAGCTGCAGGCCACCACGCTGGTCGCGCTCTTTTGCAGTAATTTGTTATTGCGCGTCGACCCGTCGCACAAGGTACACGCGGGATGGCCACGACCGGACGTCGAGTTCGGGCACCGGCTGTGTCGCGCGTTCGAGACCTACCTGCTGTTGCATGACAATCCGCAGCTCAATCTCGAGTGGGCCTGGAACCTGTTGCACTGCGTCGGCTACAACGACGAGCTGTATCTTGCCGAATGCGGCGACTGTCACAGCCGCTATGTGCAGGACTCCTATGCACTGGATCACAAGACCTGCCCGGCCTGCGAAATTGCGGCGCACCGGCAGCGCCGGCCAGGCACGCGCGCGTTCCGATAAGCGTAGACGTTGTGAATTCCGGTACACTTGACGCTCACGGAGATACCGTGGCACAAGCAAAATAATTACAAAACCGGGAGTTCATGCACATGCTTAAAGAGTTTAAAGAATTCGCCATGCGCGGCAATGTTGTCGATATGGCAGTCGGTATCATCATCGGTGCTGCCTTTGGCAAGATCGTTTCTTCGCTGGTAGCTGATGTCATCATGCCGCCGATCGGGCTGGCTCTTGGCGGCGTCGATTTCAGCAATCTCTATATCGACCTCAGTGGCGCGGGCTACGCGACACTCGCCCTGGCGGAAGAGGCTGGTGCGCCGCTAATCAAGTACGGTGCGTTCATCAACGTTGTGCTCGATTTCCTGATCGTCGCATTCGCGATCTTCATGGTGATCAAAGGCCTCAACAAGATGAAGAAGAAAGAGGAAGAGAAGCCGGCAGAGCCGCCGAAGCCTTCTGCTGAAGAGAAGCTGTTGACAGAAATTCGCGACTTGCTGGCGAAGAACTGAGGGAAATTGCTCCGGGCATGCAAGACTTCAATGTTTTTGCTGGTGCGTTTGTTGACCGTAGTGGTGAGCGACGCAAAGACCCGGAGTGGCTGGAGCAGGCTGCCGCGAGTCGCGACAGCCGCTTCGTGCCTGTCTGGGGAGACAAGTGCCTGGTCGGCGGCGAGCCGCTGCATGCGGTGCTGCTTGAGCGAGAACAGATCGAGGCTCACATCGATCTTGAGCACCTGATCTTCCTCGGCCTGTTTCGCGACCAGCCGGCGTTTGCGGTGGCGATCGAGACGGATTCGACGCCACCGTACGCTGAGTTTGGTGAGTTTCAGGATTTGCGCTTTATCGGCACCACCCTGCCGCATGACGAAGCCAACCTTGCAGCCCATGCCCGTGCGCTGGTGCTATGGCACCGCTCGCAGGTCTTCTGCGGCGTCTGCGGCTCCGCAACACGACCTGACAGCGGCGGTAATTCACGCACCTGCAGTGGCTGTGACAAGACACTGTTTCCGCGCGTCGATCCCGCCATTATTGTGCTTGTTGCAGACGGTGATCGCTGCCTGCTGGGAAGGCAGGAGAGCTGGCCGGAAGGGCGTTATTCAACCATCGCAGGGTTTGTAGAGCCCGGCGAGAGCCTCGAGGACGGCATCCGCCGAGAGGTCTGGGAAGAGACTAATATCCGCGTCGGCAAGGTCAGTTACCACAGCTCTCAGCCTTGGCCGTTTCCTGCGGCCCTGATGCTTGGCTTCATTGCCGAAGCGCAAAGCACCGACATCATCCTGAACGACGGGGAACTCGAGGACGCGCGCTGGTTCACACGCGAGCAGCTGCGCTCCGAGGAAATGAAGCTGCCATTCCGCATCTCAATTGCCAGGCGCCTCGTCGACCACTTCCTGCTGCAGAGCCACTAGCCATGTGCCTGCTGGTCGTCGCCTTCGGCGTCAGTGACGACTATCCGCTCGTGGTGGCCGGTAATCGCGACGAGTTTCATGCGCGTCCAACGCAAAGCGCTCGTCGCTGGTCCGACCATCCCGACATCATCGGTGGCCGTGACCTGCAGGCCGGCGGCAGCTGGCTGGCGCTGCACCGGAAGGGACGCTTCGCGACGGTGACGAACTTTCGCGATGCGCAACAGGAGAGTGGCAAGCTGCGCTCACGTGGCCACCTGATTACGGATTTCCTCAACAGCGATCTCGCACCGCTCGACTTCATGCAACGAGTCGACGGCGATGCGTATGCGGGTTTCAACCTGTTGCTCAGCGACGGTGACAGCCTGGCCTATGTCAGCAATCGCGGCGTAGCGGCGACGCAATTGCCGGCTGGTGTGTACGGTCTTAGCAACGCGACCCTGGATACGCCGTGGAGCAAAGTTGAACGCAGCAAGCGCGGCATGCAGGCGCTGCTGACGGAGCGCAACCTGAATGCGCCGGCGTTGTTCCGGCTGCTCGATGATCGTGACAAAGGACCCGCAGATGAGGTCGAGAAGGGCCGGCTGCCATTCACCACCGCGCATGCCCTGAGTGCACCGTTCATCGTGCTCGAGGACTACGGCACGCGCAGCTCAAGCGTGGTGCTCTGCGATCAGTCAGGTCACTGGTCGCTGACCGAACGACGATTCGATGCCGCGGGCAAACGACAGGGCGAGACTACGCTGGCGTTCGACGCTCAGGAATAGACAGAAATCAGCCAGTCGCGAATATCGTTAATCTCTTCCATGCACACCTGGTGCGCCATCGGGTAGACGTGCCAGTCCACGGTGAAGCCGTGTTTACGCAGCAGCTCGGCCGAATTCTGGCCGCGATCAATAGTGAGCACAGGATCGTGGCTGCCGTGTGCCATGAAGATCGGCAGCGACGTATCGCCGACGGCGGCGTCTGCCACAACCTCTTGCTCGAACTTGCTGTGCAGCGGCAGGTAGGTCGACAAGGCCATCAATCCGGCCAGCTTTTCGGTACTTCGCAATGCGGTGTGCAGCGCAATAGCGCCACCCTGTGAAAAGCCCGCCAGCACGATCTTGTCGCTTGCAATTCCGCGTGCCTTTTGTTGTTCGATGACCGCCCGCAGCAATTCCGCGCTCTCTCGCACGCCAGCCTCGTCGGCACGACCCTCGGCATCGAGACTGTAAATGTCGTACCAGGCGCGCATCGACATGCCGCCATTGACGGTGACCGGTCTGACGGGTGCATGCGGAAACACGAAGCGCAACGGCAGGCTCTCTGGCAGGCGCAGTTCGGGAACGATGGGCTCGAAATCGTGGCCATCGGCGCCGAGTCCATGCAGCCATATGACGCAGCCAACCGGATCGGCGCCGGTGGTCAGTTCTACAGATTCGGGCTTAAGCATATGGGTGCCTGGGAAATTTCGCAGCGCGCAGTGTACAGGCCTTCGGCCGGCAAAAAAAAGCGCTTGCGGGGGTTGACTATTTATGCGCATGACACCACACTTATGCGCATAATTACCCGAGACACCCTGCATGCCAACCACAGCTGAACAGATCCAGCGGCGCGAGACCATTCGTCAGTTGCT
This sequence comes from uncultured Gammaproteobacteria bacterium, assembly GCA_963698425.1. Classification (GTDB taxonomy): domain Bacteria; phylum Pseudomonadota; class Gammaproteobacteria; order Steroidobacterales; family Woeseiaceae; genus UBA1847. Next base: position 773,796 of record CAVOQR010000010.1, read on the forward strand.
CGCCAACGGCCCCGCCGAGACCCAGCAGTCGCTGGTCGACGCGCTGCTGCAGCATGGCCTCATCGCGACGCAATCGAGCGTCAGCCGCGACCTGCGCGAGCTCGGTGCCATCAAGACTTCGCGCGGCTACGAGCTGCCGGTAGATGACGCGAGCAATGACGATGAGTTTTCAGGCGTCGCCGAATTGCTGCGCAACATGCGTCCCGCAGGGCCCAACCTGCTGGTCATTACAACGGCAATAGGCGCCGCACAGCGGGTCGCTCTTGCGCTCGATCGCTGTGACTGGCCGGAAAAAGTCGGCACGATCGCCGGCGACGACACCATCTTCGTAGCAACGCCGTCAGCTGGCCTGCAAAAACAACTCATTTCCAGAATCGGGCGCGCCGTCGCGCGCTCCTGATCCAAGACCTTATCGGAGTCATTGTGGCTAAAGACACATCACCTATTATTCTCGCGTTTTCCGGCGGCCTGGACACGTCGTTCTGCGTCCCGTGGCTGAAAGAAAACTACGGCAGGGACGTGATCACGGCCTGTGTCGACACGGGTGGTATCGATGCCGACGCCGCGGTTGCGCTGCAGCAACGATCGATTGCGCTCGGTGCTGTCGAACATGTGCTCATCGATGCCAAGCAGGACTTCTTCAATACCGTCATCAGGCACCTGATCGCCGGCAACGTGCTGCGTGGCCAGGCCTACCCGCTATGCGTTGGAGCAGAGCGCGGACTGCAGGCCTCGCGACTGGCAGAACTGGCGAACGCACGCGGCGCAACGACCGTGGCCCATGGATGTACGGCAGCGGGCAACGACCAGGTGCGCTTCGAAGTGGCCTTGCGCACGCTCAGCCCCGGACTGGACGTTCTGGCGCCCGTGCGTGACAACAGCTGGGTACGCGACGAACAGCTGGCGTATCTTGAGAGGCACGGCATGCCATTGCCGGCGCAAGGCTCCGCCTACTCGATCAACCGCGGCCTGTGGGGAATCACCATTGGCGGCCAGCAAACGCTCACCTCCGAGGGCAGCATTCCCGAAGACGCCTGGGTGTTGTCGGCGAACGCGTTCGAGCAACCGCTGTCGCCCACGAAACACACACTGGAATTCAAACAGGGCGTACCCGTCGCCCTCGATGGCATTGCGTTTGAACCGGTCGAACTCATCGAAGAACTCGAGATACTCGCCGGCGGCTACGGTATCGGTCGCGGCATTCACCTCGGTGACACGGTGTTGGGAACCAAGGGTCGCGTCGCATTCGAGGCGCCGGCAGCAATAACGCTGATCACCGCGCACCGCGAGCTTGAGAAACTGGTGCTAAGTGCGCAACAGGCAAGAATTAAGGAAGCGGTAGCCGCTGTTTACGGCGACCTCGTACACGAAGGCAAGCAGCTCGACCTCGCCTGCGATGACATCGAGGCACTGCTGACCTCGTCGCAGGCGCGTGTCACGGGCAAGGTCAATTTCAGCTTGCGCCCGGGCCAGCTGTTCATCGACGGCGTCGAGTCACCCTACTCTCTGCTGGCAGCGACCAAAGGCGTGTACGGCGAAGCAGCAGGTGAGTGGACCGCAGCAGACGCGCTCGGCTACGCCCGCATCCTGTCATTGCCCGGTTCGCTGCAGACGCGCGCCGGCGGAGCATGACAATGAAAACGGTTTTCGTGGACAAGGTGGCATCGGTTGCACAACACAACGAGCTCAGTCATGAGGTCAGATTATCGAACACCATTCCGTGCGAGGAAGGCATCCTGATTGCCGTTCGCGTGCTGAATAACAAGTCGCGTTACAACACCCTCGAGCTGACATCGGGGCGCATGGCAACCGTCAACCAGGGCGACATCGTGATCGGCGCGCTGGGGCATCGCAAGGCGCTGCGCGGCTACTCCGGACACCTGCCGGAAAAACTCAGGAAAGGCGATGTCGTGCAGATACTGAACATCGGTGGCGTCATGGGGGTGTGCGACTCGGCCAATCCCGATGTCGGACCACCGTTTGACTGTGAAGTGCTCGGCAGCGTGTTGCACTTTCCCTACCTGGGAGAACGTATCGGCGTGCCGGCGCGGGCCGGTCGCACGCAGTTCGACCCGGACGCAACGCTGACGACCAACGGCGTTCCTATCATCGCGCTCGCCGGCACCTGCATGGATTCCGGCAAGACGGCCGCCGCCTGTGCGATCGTCAGCCGTCTGCGACACAAGGGCCTCAGGATTGCTGCCTGCAAGGCGACCGGCGTAGCCCTGCGCCGTGACATCCTTGCCATGGAAGACGCCGGCGCGTCGGAGTCAGGAATTTTTTCCGATCTCGGTATCGTGACGACCACCGGCGCAAATGGCCCGGCCCTGACGCGCGCGTTGCTAAGCAGTCTCGCCGAGTCGCAACCCGACGTCATCGTGCTGGAGCTTGGCGACGGTCTTCTTGGCGCGTACGGTGTCGCCGCAATCCTGGCGGATGACGCCGTAAGGAATGCTCTGACAGCAGTCGTGCTGTGCGCCAATGACCCGGTATCGGCCTGGGGCGGTGCGAAAATCCTCCGCGAAGAATTCTCGATAGAACCCGCGGTCGTGACCGGACCAGCCACGGACAACGATGTTGGCGTCGACCAGATCGCGGCACGCTGCTCGTTGCCCGCCATCAACGCATTAAACAACGGCGTCGCCCTGGGTGACCTTGTCGCCAGCTTGTTGCCGGAGAAGCGCACGTGAGCGATTCAATTCAAGCCGTGATCATCGGCGCAGCCGGCTACGTCGGCGGCGAACTGCTGCGCCTGCTGCACAGTCACCCTGAATTCGAACTGCGTGCAGCCGTGTCCGCCAGCCATGCCAACGAGCCGATAGGCGATACGTTTCAACACCTGTCATCGGCCTATGGCGCGACGACGTTCACATCACCTGACAACTGGCTGAAGCACGTTACAGCACCTGGAAAACTGGCCCTGTTCTCAGCCGCTCCGCATGGTGCCTCAGCCGCACTGATCGCGGCTGCGCTTGAAGCTGCCGAGGCAAAAGGTCTCGAGGTGCACGTGGTCGACTCCAGCGCCGACTTCCGTTACAGCGACGCAACAGCAGTTCGAATCGATTTACAACAGCAGCCACGGTGCGCCCGAGCTGCTGTCGCAATTCGTATGCGCCGTTCCCGAACACCTTGCAGATGCCGGCGTGCCGCATGTCGGTCACCCCGGCTGTTTCGCAACCGCATCACTGCTGGCCGCCGTGCCGCTGGCCAAATCGGGCCTGAGCGACGGGCGCTTTTTCATCAGCGGCATCACCGGCAGCACGGGATCGGGTCAACAGCCGCAGCCCGGCACGCATCACCCGGTGCGGCACAGCAACCTGTACGCATACAAGCCGCTGCAACATCGTCATGCGCCTGAAATCAGCGGACTGTCCACGGCCGCCAGCGGCAATGATGTGCAGGTGCACTTTGTGCCGCACTCGGGACCGTTCACAAGAGGCATTCACATCACGTTGCAGGCGAAGGCGCTGCAAAAAGTCAGTGCCGAGCAATTGCTGGCCGTCTATACAGACGCCTATGCGAATGCGCCGTTTGTCGAGGTTGTTGCTGGAACACCTCGCATCAAGAACGTGGTCGCGAGCAACCAGTGCCAGATCGGCGTTGCGACGGACGGCGACAGCATTGTGGTTATGAGTGCCATCGACAACCTTGTCAAAGGTGCAGCCGGCGGTGCCATGCAGTGGATGAATCGACTCTGGGGCCTGCCCGAAACTACGGGGCTGCAGGCACCCGCACCCGGCTGGACCTGACGCGATGAGCGACAGCAACGATCCACGCGAGCGCGAATCGGCCACCATGATCCCGGTCTACGGGCAGTTGCCGTTCGTGCCGGTCCGCGCAACCGGCTGTGACATCATCACAGCGAACGGCCGCCACATACTCGACATGTACGGCGGCCATGCGGTCGCGGCACTGGGATACGGCCACCCTCGCCTCACCGATGCAATAGCCCGGCAGAGCTCGTCACTGTTATTCCAGAGCAACGCCGTCGCACTCGATATACGCGCACAGGCGGCCGAGAAACTTGTGGAGATCGCGCCTGCGGGGCTGAAGCGCGTGTTCTTCGTCAACTCCGGCGCCGAAGCCAACGAAAACGCGCTGCGCATGGCGCTGGTCGCGACGGGGAGGAAGAAAATTCTCGCCATCACGCAGGGCTTCCACGGGCGCACCGCAGCCGCGGGCGCCGTTACCTGGAACTCCGACAAGTGGTACGGCTTTCCGCAAAAGCCGTTCGAGGTAGATTTCATTCCTCGCGACGACGTCGATGCGGTGCACGACATGGTCGATGCCGACACCGCGGCCGTGATCTTCGAGCCAATACAGGGCGTGGCTGGTGCGTACGACCTTTCCGGCGCGTTTCTGGATGCGCTGCGCAAGGCGACGCGGGCTTGCGGCGCGTTGCTCATTGCCGATGAAGTGCAATCCGGTATCGGCCGCTCGGGACAGTATTTCGCCGTACAGGCACACGGCATCGAACCCGACATTCTGACTTCCGCAAAAGCGCTTGGCGGCGGTATACCCTGCGGCGCTGTCTTATGCAGCGACGAAATCGCCGCGAAATTCGGCCCAGGTGATCTCGGCACGACGTTCGGCGGCGGCCCCGTGGCCGCGGCAGCGATCGTCGCGGTACTGGATTCAATCAGGGACGAGAAGCTGCTCGCCAATGTACGAGCACGCGAAGCGCAAATTCGCGAGCAATGCGTCGTCGGCCCGGTGAAAAAGATTCGCGGCATGGGCCTGTTGCTCGGCCTCGTGTGCGACCGGCCAGCGGCGGAAGTCCAAAAAGCCCTGCTTGAACACGACATCCTGACGGGCACCAGTGGTGACCCGGAGGTACTGCGCATTCTTGCGCCACTGGTGTTGCAACCCGGACACGTGGACCATCTTGCCAAGGCACTGGCAGCCATCGTGCCCTCAACCGATTATTGATGAAGGAAGTAGCATGAAATCGTTTAACGACCTCGCCGATTTTAGTAACGAGGAAATCAACGCACTGGTCGCGCTGGCGCGGCGTCTCGACCAACACCCTGAGCCGGACGCGCTGAAAGGCAAGGTGCTGTCGCTGCTGTTCCTGAGTCCGTCACTGCGAACCCTGGCCTCGTTCCAGGCGGCAATGACACGGCTTGGTGGTGGCTCCTTCGTGATCTCGCCGGACATGTCGATCCACGGCCTCGAGACCCGCCCTGGCATCGTCATGGACGGTGCGGCAGCGGAGCACATTCGCGAAGCCGTGCCCGTGATCGCATCCTACGGCGACGCGATCGGCATCCGTGCATTCGCGGAGCGCAAGGACATCGAGTACGACATGAGCGAAGTCGAGTTCAACTCGCTGACCGACCTTGTTGAGACGCCATGGATCAACATGGAGTCGGCCATGGGCCACCCCTGCCAGAATCTCGCCGACTGGAAGACACTGGACGACCTCAACGTGCCCGCCAACGGTGGCAAGTTCGTGTTGAGCTGGGCGTACCACCCGAAGGCGCTGCCGCTCGCGGTACCCGCGTCCACCCTCTACATGGCTGCAAAGCGCGGCATGGACGTAACGGTGCTGCGCCCCGAAGGCTTCGAGTTGCCGGACGCACTCATGAACAAGGCGCGCAGCGCGGCCGCAGCCGCCGGCGGCTCCGTCGTTGAAACAGACCAGCGCCGCGAGGCGATGCAGGATGCACACATCATCTACGCCAAGTCGTGGTCATCCACGCGTCACTACGGTGATCGCCTGAACGACCAGAAGCTGCGTGAAGAGCACCTCGATTGGTGTGTCAGCGAGCCGTGGTTCGAGAACGCCCGCGACGACTGTCGGTTTATGCATTGCCTGCCGGTACGCCGTGGCGTCGTCGTTGCCGACGAGATCCTCGACGGCCCGCGCAGCGTAGTCATCCAGGAAGCACGCAATCGCATGCTTGCGCAGATGGCGGTACTACACCAGATGCTTGGAGGCTCGTCATGACCACCACGAAGGAACGCGCGATCGTCGTATCGGCGCTGAAGCATGCCGCTCCCTACATACGGCTGTTCAAAGGCAAGGTCTTTGTACTGAAAGCCGGCGGCGAAGTGTTTATCGATCCCGTGCAGACCAACGCGCTGATGGAGCAGGTCGGCATCCTGCACCAGGTCGGTATACGCATCGTGCTCATCCACGGTGGCGGACCGCAATCGACCAAACTGGCGGCTGCGTTGGGTATCAACACGACGTTCGTCGATGGCCGGCGAGTGACCGACGGCGCGTCACTCGATGTCGCGACCATGGTGCTGAACGGCCAGATCAACACGCGCATTCTCGCCACCTGCCGCGACCTGCACATTCCCGCGGTAGGCATCAGCGGCGTCGATGCAGGTCTGATCCGCGCCACCAAGCGGCCACCGGTGGAACAGGAAAGCGGCGGCCCGGTGGACTACGGCTTTGTCGGTGATATCGAGGGCATCGATGCCGACATCCTGGTCAAGCAACTCGATAACGGCCTGATGCCGGTTGTGAGCCCACTTTCCTGTGACGCGAAAGGCAATATCCTCAACATCAATGCGGATACCGTTGCGGCAGCAATCGCGGCCGAACTCAACGCGGAGAAACTGATTCTGGCGACCGGCGCACCGGGCATCCTCGAAGACGTTAACGACCCGCAGTCGCTCATCAGCTATATCGACCGCGCCGCATTGCGCGAGCTGAAAAAGAACGGCAGCCTCGCGGACGGCATGCTGCCGAAAGCCGCCGCGATCGACTCGGCCATCGCCAACGGTGTGAATCGCGTGCACGTGATCTCCTACAAGGTGCCCGACAGTATCCTGCTGGAGGTCTTTACCAACGAAGGCACCGGCACACTGGTCGTCAACGACATCGAAGCACTGACGCCGGCGGAACAGGGAGGCGCAGCGTCGTGAGCCGGCTCTGGGAAAAAGGCCTGCCGCTGGACGAACGCGTGTTGCGTTACACGGCCGGTGAGGACCACATTCTTGACGCCCGGCTGGTGGCCTACGACGTGCGCGGCTCCATCGCACACGCCGAGATGCTCGCCGCGCAAAGCCTGATCAGCGACGACGACTGCAAGGCAATCCGCGACGGACTGCTGGCGCTGCAGGAGAGCTTCGCTGCCGATGAATGGCACATCAGCCTCGAGGACGAGGATGTGCATACCGCACTGGAGTCGCGCCTGACGGCCAACATCGGCGCGGCCGGTGGTCGCCTGCACCTGGGCCGCTCGCGTAACGACCAGGTGCTGACCGCACTGCGCATGTATTTGCGCGACGCGGCCGTGGATCTTGGCGAGCGCGTCGCCGGCCTGCGCAGCGCGCTTGCTGGCGTCGCCGCACGCCAGGGCGAGCTGCAGATTCCAGGCTATACGCACATGCAACAGGCGATGCCGTCATCGGTGGCGCTGTGGTGCGGCGGCTTCGATGAGGCTTTTGCCGATGCCATTGAGGGCCTGGGCGCCGTGCGCCGGCGGATCAACAAGAATCCACTCGGCAGTGCGGCCGGCTACGGCACACCCGGCCTGCCGCTGGATCGCGAAGCAACGACGGCCAAGCTGGAATTCGACGCAACGCAGACACCGGTCACGGCAGCGCAACTGTCGCGTGGCAAAGCCGAGAGCGCGCTGCTGTTCGAGATCACACTGCTGCTGCAGGACCTGGGTCGCATGGCCAGTGACCTGCTGCTGTTCTATACGCAGGAATTCGCCTACATTTCGCTGGCCGCAGACGTTACGACCGGCTCATCGATCATGCCGCAAAAACGCAATCCGGATGTGCTCGAACTCATACGCGGCGCCTCCGCGACGGCGCAGGCGTGCCTCGACGAGAGCCTGCTGATCACGCTGAAACTGCCGTCCGGTTATCACCGCGACCTGCAGCGACTGAAGTCGCCGCTGTTTCGCGCCATCGATCTTGCCATCGACAGCGTCGACATCATGGCGTACCTGCTCAGCGGCATGCAGTTCAACGCCGACAACATCAAGCTCGACGACGGTCTGTTTGCGACGGAAGAGGCGTACCGTCTTGTCACTGAAGAGGGCATGCCGTTTCGCGACGCCTATCGACAGATAGCAGCCAAATACGCCAAATAGTTAGCGGGCAGTCTATAATCGATCGTTCCCAAACCCGGATCGATCCTATGAAACGTCTGCTGATACTGCCTGGTCTTCTCCTGTTTGCTTTGCTCGTCGCTGCCTGCGGCCAGACGGGCCCGCTGTACCTGCCTGGTAACCCGAGCTCGATATCGGAGCCACCGCCCGAGCCAGTGCAAGAAGAGTCGGAAGAACGCGAGGAAGAAGAACCCGAAGACACCACTCTCGAATAGCCCGCGAGCAACGATATGCCAGACTATGATCTCGTCCTCGTAGACGGATCCTCCTACCTGTATCGCGCCTATCATGCGCTGCCGTCGCTGACCAACTCACAGGGTGAGCCAACGGGCGCATTGCATGGCGTGTTGACCATGATCAACAAGCTGGTGCGCGAGGAACGCCCCCAACACATCGCGATCGTATTCGATGCGCCGGGCAAGACGTTTCGAGACGAAATGTTCGCGGACTACAAGGCGAACCGGCCGCCGATGCCGGACGATCTGCGACAACAGGTGCAACCGATCCTGGACGCCATCGAGGCGATGGGCCTGCCGCTGCTGCGCGTGGATGGCGTCGAGGCCGACGATGTTATCGGCACGCTCTGCCGCCAGGCTCTCGACAAGCGGCCAGAAGGTGCTGGTATCGACCGGCGACAAGGACATGGCACAGCTGGTCGACCGATGGCGTAACGCTCGTGAACACCATGAACGAGACGGTCATGGATCGCGATGCGGTCAAGGACAAGTTCGATGTCCTGCCGGAACAGATCATCGACTACCTGGCTCTCGTTGGCGACACGTCGGACAACATCCCCGGGGTTCCCAAGGTCGGCGCGAAGACCGCTGCGAAGTGGCTGAACGAGTACGGCAGTGCCGACGAGATCATCGCGCATGCCGATGACATCAAGGGCAAAGTGGGCGAGAGCCTGCGAGACAACATCGAACAGCTCAGGTTGTCACGCGAGCTGGCGACGATCCGCCAGGATCTTGAACTGCCTGTCACCGGCGACGCACTGCTGCCGAGTGACGCGGACGTGGTCGTGCTGCGCAAGCTGTACAGCCATTTCGAACTGCGCACGCTGCTGCGCCAACTCGATGATGCGGATGAACGAACCCGAGGCGCGCGCTCGAGCAGTCAGAGGGCGATTACGAAACCGTACTGGACTGGGACGCCTTCGATCGCTGGATGAAGAAGCTTGCACAGGCTGAACTGGTCGCGCTCGACACCGAGACAACCAGCCTCGACTACATGCGGGCCGAAGTGGTTGGTTTGTCGGTCGCCGTGAAGCCGGGCGAAGCCGCTTATATTCCGGTCGCACATGATTACCCGGGCGCGCCGGATCAGCTGCCCCGCGACGAGGTGCTCGAGAAGATGCGCGAGTTCCTCGAGGACGACGCGCAGGCAAAGGTTGGCCATCACCTGAAGTACGACGCACACGTACTGGCGCGTCATGGCATCGCACTCCGTGGCATGAAGTTCGATTCGATGCTGGAGTCCTACGTGCTCAACAGCGTAGCAACACGCCATGACATGGACTCGACGGCGCGCCACTACCTCGGCCGCGAGACGATTCACTATGAAGATGTCGCCGGCAAGGGCGCCAAACAGCTGACGTTCAACCAGGTCGACCTCGAAACGGCGGCGCCCTACGCTGCCGAAGACGCCGACATCACCTTGCAACTGCACCTGAAGATACGCGAGCAGCTCGAAGCCATTGACAGCCTGCGGGCCGTTTACGATGACATCGAGCAACCGCTGGTGCCGGTATTGCTGGCCATGGAAGAAACCGGCGTTCTGATTGACCGCAAGATGCTCGCAAAACAAAGCACCGAGCTTGCGAAGAAGATGGCAAGTCTCGAGACGAAAGCGCACCAGCTCGCCGGCGGACCGTTCAACCTTGGCTCGCCCAAGCAGCTGCAGCAGATTCTGTTCGAACAGCTCGAGCTGCCGGTCATCAGCAAGACACCCAAGGGACAACCATCAACAGCCGAAGACGTGCTGGTCGAACTTGCCGATGACTATGACCTGCCGCGCGTGATCCTCGACTACCGCGGCATGGCCAAGCTGAAGAGCACCTATACCGACAAGTTGCCGTTGCAGATCGACGAACGCACCGGGCGCGTGCACACCTCGTATCACCAGGCCGTCGCGGCAACCGGTCGACTGTCATCGACAGACCCCAACCTGCAGAACATCCCGATTCGAACCGAGGAAGGCCGGCGCATTCGGCAGGCGTTCATTGCGCCCGAAGGACACGTGCTGCTGGCCGCCGACTATTCGCAGATCGAGCTCCGCATCATGGCGCATCTGTCCGGCGATAAAGGCCTGTTGAGCGCATTCCGCGACGACCTGGACGTGCACAGCGCGACGGCGGCCGAAGTGTTCGAAACGCCGCTTGCCGAGGTCACCTCCGACCAGCGCCGCTCCGCGAAGGCCATCAACTTCGGCCTGATGTACGGCATGTCTGCGTTCGGTCTTGCCAAGCAGCTGGGTGTCGCCCGTGGCGAGGCGCAGGAGTACATCAACCTGTATTTCGATCGCTACCCGGGCGTGAAGAACTTCATGGACAACATCCGCGAACAGGCGCGCGAGAATGGCTACGTGGAGACCGTGTTCGGCCGCCGCCTGTACCTGCCGGAGATTAACGCGCGCAATGCGCAACGTCGCCAGTACGCGGAGCGCAGCGCGATCAACGCGCCGATGCAGGGCACCGCTGCCGATATCATCAAGAAGGCCATGCTGACTGTCAGCGACTGGCTCGGCGATAGCAGTGACGGCTGCCGCATGATCATGCAGGTGCATGACGAGCTGGTCTTCGAGGTCGCGGATGGCAAGCTTGATGGCGTCAGGGACAAGGTTACCGAGCTGATGAGCAACGCGGCGCAGCTGGCCGTGCCGCTGCGGGTCGACGTCGGCGTGGGCGACAACTGGGATGAAGCCCATTAGGACTGAGTCTAAACTATAAACGCTTTATAATCAGATAGTTACGAATTTCCGGGGAACCGGATAGGCCATCAGCCCTCTAAATTACCGAGTGCGTGAGTCACTTGCCTGCTTACCTCCCTAAGCAGGCCTGCAACTCGGTTTCCCCAAGCCAGTTGCTTCTTCTTGCCCCGGCACCACACGGTGTCGGGGCATTTTTATGGATCGCGTTTGCGCTCGGTCACGAGCAGTGTTTCGAGCATGTCGCGCGCCTCCTCTTCCCCCTGGCGGTTGAGGGCAGAGAACAGCTGCACGGTCGCCGTAGCGCCGAGATCGCGCCGCACCTCGAGCAGAGCTTTGGCTGCCTGGCCGCGCTTTAGCTTGTCCGCCTTGGTCAGCAATATGTGCACCGGCAGATCCACGAGCTTGGCGAACTCGATCATCTGCGCATCGAATTCTGTCAGGCGCCGGCGTATATCGACAATCAACAACAGGCCGCGCAGGCTCTGCCGGGTCTCGAAGTAGGTGGACAGCAATTCGCCCCAGTGGCGCCGCATGCGGTCAGCAACCTTGGCGAATCCGTAGCCCGGCAAGTCGACCAGGCGGTGTCCTTCGCGCAGCTCGAAAAAGTTCACCAGCTGGGTACGCCCGGGCGTCTTGCTGACCCTGGCGAACTGGCGCCGGTTGACAATAATGTTGATAGCGCTGGACTTGCCGGCATTCGAGCGGCCCGCAACCGCGACCTCGGCATCGACGTCAGCAACGAACTGCTCCGGCTGGTTGGCGCTCTTGATAAAACGCGCTGCTGGGTACTGTGACATTGGGAGTATGCCCGCTCGATTCTGTGTATAATTTAGGGCTGTTTAGTGCCGCCAATCCTGTGGCACCTTTCAACACTGCTAATAAATGCGACAGCCTGTGCTGTCGCGGGAAAGTAACGGATAGAGATTATGAGAATCAAGCTCGCCCCGATTTGCGCCCTGCTCGGATTGTCCATTGCAGCGCCCATCGTACACGCTGAGAGCCTGGTAGACGGTGATGCCGATGCCGGTAAGGCGAAAGCCATCACCTGCACCGCGTGCCACGGCCCCGAAGGCAACAGCCAGAACCCGCTATGGCCCAACATCGCGGGGCAAAACGCCAAGTACCTCGCCGACCAGTTGCAGGCCTTCAAGGTCGGCATGCAGCCGGAGGCTAAGGACGGCGTGCGCAAGGATCCGCTCATGAGCAGCCAGGCGATGTTGTTGTCTGACGAAGACATGGCCGATCTTGCCGTGTATTTCGAAAGCCTGCCCGGCGCTGCGCAAGCGGTGGCCAATGTGGACCTTATCGACCGTGGCGAAGCGCTGTATCGCGGTGGCAACCTTGAAAACAAGGCTTCTGCCTGTATCGCCTGTCACGGACCGACCGGTCGCGGCAATCCGGCGGCCGGCTACCCGGCACTTCAGGGCCAGCACGCGGTCTACACAGCCAAGCAATTGCGAGACTACAAAGCTGGCGCACGGTCGTCAGACGGCAAAACGAGGCAGATGCGCGATATCGCTGCGCGTCTGGATGACAAGGACATTGAAGCGCTGGCTTCTTACGTGCAGGGACTTCGCTAGATATGAAGAATGTATTCGCACTGAGCATACTGCTGCTGTTCGCCGTTGCGTGCAGCAAGGATGAACCCACGGAACCGGTCGCCGACGAGGCAGCGGTCGCTGAGGAGACGGTTGTCGAAGAGGCGCCCGAGACTGACGCCGCCGAGGAAGCCGCCGAAGAGACCATCGAAGTGGTTGAGGAATCCGCCGCCGTGGCTGAAGAAGAGGACGAAGCTATTGTCCTGGCCGTCGCCGATACCCCGGTTGAGGCGCCCACAACATGGAAGTACAAGGAAGGCGAGCACTACACGCGCATGGTACCGACGCAGCCGACCGTTGGCGGTGCCGACAAGGTCGAGGTTGCCGAGTTCTTCTGGTACGGATGCCCGCACTGTTTCGATGCCGAGGCGTATATCAACGACTGGAGTGACGAGAAGCCGGCTAACTCACGCCTGGTCAAGATGCCGATCGTCTGGAATCCGCTGGCGCAGCTGCATGCCCGCCTGTTCTTCACGGCTGAGGTTCTCGTGCGCAACGGCAAGATTGACGACGGCAGGGCGTTTCACCAGGCCGTGTTCCAGGAATATCACCGTCGCGGCAATCAGATGGCAACAGAAGGCGCTATCGCGGCCCTGTTCTCTCGCTTTGGCGTGAGCGAAGGCGATTTCGAAAGCACCTGGGGCTCGTTTGAAGTTGACCAGAAGCTGCGCGTTGCGAATGACCTGATGCGTCGCTACAAGATCAACTCGGTACCAACCGTTGTCGTTAACGGCAAGTACCGCACCAGCGCCACTGAAGTTGGCAGCTACCCGGGACTGATCGAGCTCATCGACGAACTGATCGTTCGCGAAAGCATCCGCTGATCAACCATTGTCTTCGGCCACTATCTGGAAGCGTCCATCGAGACGCTTCCAGTAGAGCCTCTTGGTCGTTGTGACGCGACGCTCTCCTTCGAGTAGCGTCTGCGTAAAGCGGCTCAAATACAGGCCGGGCTCTTCCGGATCCGCGAGCAAGTAAAGCTCCTCGATGAGTAACTCGTCGAGTATCCGCGTGGCACTCGTTTGCATGCGAAACGCCATCCACTCGTCCCGCGACAGGCCGCGATACGTGAACTCCTCCGCGTACAGTTCGAAGTAGGCAAACATGTCCGCGTCGCTGTAGTGCGCTGCCCATTGCTGCAGTGCATCCTTGAGTTCAGCGCGCGTCTTGGCGAGCTCCGCAACGGCCTCTTTCTTTAACCCGCGGGTAACAATGATCGGCGTCTTCAATGGCTCGATGTCGGCCGCGATCCGCAGCAGGTCGTCGTTAGGTAGAGCCAGGCAGCCATCGGTATCACGTGGTGGCCGTTTGCCGCCGTCCGGGTCGACGCCGTGCAACCAGATGCCATCGCCGCTGCGTTCATTGAGGCGATCCCAGCTGTTCGGGTAGTCCAGCGGAAACGCTTTCACGCCATAGCGCGGGTGCAGCTTGCTCGTGTCGAGTTCGTCGTTGAGAAAATAGATGCCCAGCGGCGTACGCCGATCCCAGGGCCGCTGTTTGCCGACCCCGTGCTGGCCGATCGACATGTAGTAATCGGCGACCGCAACCACCTTGCCATCGACATTCCTGTAGTGACGCAATGTCGCAGCGTCGGTCTCGGCCACGAACACATCAGAGACTGATTCCGGTAGCAGCAGGAAATAGCCAGGCGGCAGCTCCTCGCCCGACGCAGCGATGGCGCACGGCAACAACAGGAGAGCTGACAGCAGCAGGCGAATCATGGCGTGATACTACAGCTGCCGGATACGCGCGGCCATGCTATCTTGGCACTCAGATCGCAAACAGACGAGGGTCACCATGAAGCGCATCGCCACCGCCATTCTCATGACGTTTTCATTCTGTACCGCACACGCAAGTTCGGCAGCCGACGACGCGTTTGAAGTGCTGGCCGAGCAATACATCGCGGACTTGCCGCTGTTCTCCCCCGTCTCCGCAACGGCGATCGGTGATCACAGCGCCGACGGCGAGCTCGACGACGTCAGTGCCGCGGCCCGCAGCAGAATCACGAAGAAGTATCGCGACTACCTCGAAGCACTGGCCGCGATAGACCGAGATGAGCTGTCCCGCGCCAACCAGGTTGACGCCGAACTGCTGCGACACGATGTCGAGTCAAGTCTCTGGTGGTATGAGACGCTGCAGGAGTGGGCGTGGAACCCGATCAACTACGTGAACATTTCGGGTGGCGCAATTTATGGTTTGCTGGCGCGCGATTATGCGCCCATCGAGCAACGGCTGATGAGTGCCGCCTCGCGTCTGCAACAGCTGCCACGTTTCTTCGAACAAGCGCGCGCGTCAATCCAGCCTGCGCGCGTACCCAAAATTCATGCGGAAACCGCGGTCAGTCAGACGCCCGGCCTGCTGTCGATTATCGAAACGATGATTGTGCCGCAGATGGGGGTGCTCTCCGCCGACGACAGAGCCACGCTGGAGGCCGCAATAGAGACTGCCAAGGACGCTATCGCTGAGCAGCAGAACTGGCTTGAAGAAGAGTTGCTGCCAAAGGCGGCCGGCGAATTCCGCATCGGTGCCGCACTGTATGACACCAAGCTCGCGTTTGCGCTGGACTCACCGCTGGGTCGTAAAGAGGTGAAGGCGCTGGCTGAGCGCGAATATGAGCTGGTGCGCCAGCAGATGTACGAGATTGCGAAGGAAGTCTATGTCGGTGTGCACCCGCATACCTCGTTCCCGGACAATCCCGACGAAGCTTACAAGCAGGCCATCATCCGCGCGGCACTTGAAGAGGCCTACCAGGAACTGCCGCCCAAAGACGGCATCGTCGAAATCGCCAAGCAGCAATTGCAGCAAGCGACCGACTTCGTCATCGAAAAGAACATCGTCGAGATGCCGGACGACCCGGTTGAGATCATCATCATGCCGGAGTTTCAGCGCGGCGTTTCAGTGGCCTACCTCGACCCACCGGGACCACTGGACAAGGGCCAGAGCGCTTTTTACGCAGTGGCACCGTTGCCGGAAGACTGGACCGACGAGCAGGTGAATTCGTTCCTGCGCGAGTACAACATTTACTCGATCCAGGACCTGACCATTCATGAAGGCGTCCCGGGGCACTACCTGCAGCTGGCGTTGAGCAATCGCTATCCGTCGATGCTGCGCAGCGTACTCTGGTCCGGTCCTTTTGTTGAAGGCTGGGCTGTCTATGCCGAGCGCGTGATGATCGACGAAGGTTATCTCGACAACGACCCGTTGATGCGCCTTATCAATCTGAAGTGGTACCTGCGCGCCATCACCAACGCCATCATCGACTCGGCAATACACGTCGACGGCATGACGCGTGACGCCGCTATGCAGCTAATGATCGAAGGTGGCTTCCAGGAAGAGCGTGAAGCGGCCGGCAAGTGGGTGCGTGCACAACTGACGTCAGCACAACTGTCGACCTACTTCGTCGGCTACCAGGAACACATGGCAATGCGCCGCGAGGTTGAGAAGCTATGGGGCGAGGACTTCACGCTACGTCGCTACCACGACATGGCGTTGTCGTTTCGGCTCACCGCCGGTCAAGTACGTGCGCGCGCTTATCCTGGACGAGCCGATTCCCGGAAAAGAGTGAACGCGCCAATTAACGCCGTATCCTCGGCCATTCAACTCGCGATCGCCCCTGTCTTCCTGCTGGCGAGCATTGGCGCGATCCTGTCTGTCCTGACCATACGGCTTGGTCGTGTCGTGGATCGCGCGCGCCAGGTCGACCGACGATTTTCGCAGGTAACGTCGGACGATCATCGTGAACGGCTGCAGGCCGAGACCGTCATGCTATGGCGCCGCATCAAGATCATTAACTGGGCAATGCGGCTGGCCGTGGGTTCAGCGCTGTTGATTTGCTGCGTGATCATCAGCCTGTTCATTGCAGCGTTTGCGTCGATCGATATGGGTACGTTTCTCGCCGGGTTGTTCATTCTCGCAATGCTGCTGCTGGTGCTCGCACTGCTCTGCCTGCTGCTGGAAACGTCCATATCGACCCGGAAGATGCTGCAGGGAGCCGCTGATCTGATTGTCGACTGATGGGTGCCAGTATCGCAGTTAGCAAGCAAGATCAGAACGATATTGGCTGCACTTGATCTGACAGTCAGTGTCCGATGATCTCGCACCCTGACGCGTCCGTAGCACGTGCGGAAACTTCTGACCCTTTCGTCGCACTGAGCTTGAGCGGCTGCTTTTCCCAATACCTGCCGCTCGAACGTCTGCTTTAGGGATCCGAATCGTCGCAGATTCGTGGCCCAGCGGATTGCACGATGGTTCGATGCTTGCAAGTCAGTGATCCACGTGGATGTGTCGCACCTTACTGCGGCGTAGAACGATCTCGCGAGCTCTACGAACTCTTCGTCCGCAAGAGTGCAGGGGCCGCCTACGATTGCCGACTCAATCTAGCCGTATGCAAACGCTCGCTCTTGGACGATCGCTTGACGGTGGCTGTTGAGCCTCCACCAATGACACCGTCCTCGCACCGAGACCGGAAGACACTCGCTGTTCATTAGGTGGTCTTCCGACGGCTCGAACGGCCGGTGTGTCAGCGACAATAGAGAGTGAATGGTGAGCGAATTACGTAGCTCGAGAACGGCTTCGTGCTACGAATACTGGCGTAAAATAGATGACCGCAACGGCGTCGTAACCCATCTCCGCCTGCGATCGCTTGTGCGTGTCAGCATGGCCGAACGTCGTAGACGAATCGGCCAATTCGGCAAATTAGCTCGAGTACGGAAATCCCAGACGTTGGAATGAAAACGATTGTGCGAAGACTTCCGAGCAAGTCCAGACGGAAGTAACTTCGAAGATCGACGAGGTGATCGTCGACACCGAGAAGCTGAGAGGTTTTGTCGGGTAGCCTCGTAGCGAGTAATCGTCTTCGGCCGGACGATTCTCGAATCACTGGATACGGTGGCACCTTGCGGGCATCGGCTCGCTCGTATTGACCAACGAACTCTGGATCGTCAATGGCGGATGCTGACAGAGGAATTCGCTCGACTCGTGATGCGAGCGAGTTGGCGCGCTTCTTACCGTATGTGAAAGAAACCATCGACGCTGCATCGCGCGGAAGCTCGATACTCAAGTTCCGTACTTTTGATGGCCAGCTGGATTGCTCAGGCTGACTCTGTGCAACCGATAAGCACTGTTTTCCCGCTGCGTTTCCGCTCCCTGCGACGTACGAGTTCGCTGGCGCAACAGCCTCTCCAAATTGGCGCGCTCGACGACTGAAAATTCGACTAACTCGATGCGCAATGCCAGGTGCGGAGGAGAAAACATTCCATGGCGGGCTGCTAAGTACCGTAAACGAAGCCTAGCTTGATGTGAAGACGACCGGCCGGATACGTGGTCAGTGAACCGTCACATTACCTCACATGTCTCGACCGTCGCAATTCGATGACGAACACCGTTCCGGCTGGAATTCGCCAGCAAACCTCGGGCGATCGCAGGGTGGTATCGAAAAGCTACCGCCTCGGCGGTCACGAGTCTCTAGAACGCAATTCAAAATTTGCGCTTACAATGAAAGTGCATCCGGAGGTCGGCAGATTGACTACTCTATGAGGTTTGGCTTTTCTAGCGTTGACGGGACCGACATCGGCTTCTTCGCGGGCGTACATTTGGCCTGTGCACTCGAAACGCAAGTTAGCCAACGGACACGATTTCATCTGACTGTGGTTGATACTTGTGCAGGCGTAGTTTCAATCATGTATAGCGTGCTCGAGTGCAGCAATGCATCCCGACTTTGCTTTGGAGAATCGCACATACGATATGCACTAGCTTACCGGAATGTCTTCACTATGAGATGCTCGACTTGCTAATGTCGTCTGCTCATCGTCGCTGCTCGATCAAGAAGATGAAAGCCGCTGTCGTAGCTTCTCAGATGTACTCAACACGTTAGGACGATTCTCACGTACGCGTACGGATCACTTGCGGAGAATCAAGTGATACACCCAAACCGCCCGTTCGCGGCTCCAATCGAAGGGTGCAGAAGTCGCCAGTTACAGAAGCGCATCACTACTCGCGAGCGGCAAGTTTCGGGATCGCTCCGAGAAGTCAAGCGGAAAGTATTGGCCGATACTTCCCTCCTCGCAAAACGTTTCCATAGGTTGCCCTCTGCCTGTCAGACAAAGTGTGCGCTATCACAACTAGTCAACCAGCCAGCTGCGCCACCACAGGCCGAACTGCGTGCTGTAACCAACGTCGCGGCGATGAATCTCGCCGGCGCTGTTGATCACGTAGTAGGTCGGAAACGCGTACACCTGCCAGTCCGTGGCGGTGCGTCGATTGCCGAGCACGACCGGCAGCTCTATCTCGTGTTTCGCAACGTAGTCGCGGACTTCCTCAACGTTCTGCCAGTCGAGTGCGACGACAACGATATCGAGCGCGTCCTCATCGCGCAGTCTGCGCAGGCGCGTCAGGTTGTCGGAGCTGACCGCGCAGAATGTGCACCACGGCGCAAAGAAGTAAACCAGCAGAGGTCGCTCGCCGCGAGCATCTGCATCGAAGTTGCCGCCGTTCAGCAGCAGTCCGCGAAGTTCAGGAGCCGGCACGCCCGACGTTGGCAGCAAGTTGCGGGTCTGGAAGGCACTGGCCGCGGCAAACACCGCCACAATCAGCACTAGGTTAAGGAACAGACCCTTGAGCTGCTTCAGGGACGGTCGTAGCTTCACTCGAACCGCAAGGCCTCTATCGGATGCAGGCGCGATGCCTTGATGGCTGGCAGCATGCCGAAAATCAGGCCAATCGAGGTGCAGAATACCAGGCCGACTACGACCCATTGCATCGGCAATACACTTTCAAAGCTGGGGGAACCGGCAACCTTGACCAGCACGTTGCCAAGCACCAGTCCGAGCGCCACACCAAGTACGCCACCCAGGTTGCAAAGCACGATCGCCTCCATGAGGAATTGCCGCAGAATGTCCGGCGGTCGCGCACCCAGCGACTTGCGCACACCGATCTCCTTGGTTCGCTCGGTCACCGACACCAGCATGATGTTCATGATGCCGATACCCGCAACCAGCAGGGCAATCGTGCCAATCACGAATGCGCCGATCTTCACAGCCGCCGTCATCTGGTTGAACTGGTTGATCGAACTTTCGCTGTTGAAGTACTCGAAGTCATCCTCTTCGCCCGGTGGCACGCCACGTACACGCCGCAACACGGCGCGCGTTTCATCGATCGCCTCGTCGATGATTTCCGGCGTGCGTGCGTGCACGGTGATATTGACCGAGCGCTCGAAACCGTTGCCCTGAGTCAGGCCATAGGTATTCACGAACGTCGACACTGGAATCAGAATGTAGTTGTCGTACTGCGAGTTAAACGCGGACTTTTTCTCGTCGAAAACACCGATCACCTGGTACTTGCGACCATCTATGCGAATATCCCGACCAACCGGATCGACGAACGGATACAGCATCTGTGCGATCGTGTGGCCGATGACGGCAACCTTGCGGGCTGTCTTGATATCGACCTGGGAAATGTTGCGACCCTCGCGCACGAAGTGCGTGTTGTTCTGCGGGTACTCCGGTGTGCCGCCGACAATCGACAGGTTGTCGTTGGTTTCCTTGTCGCGGTACTCCGCCTTGAAACCGAACTCCCAGAGTTCAGCACCGACGATATCGACACTTTGTACGTGATCGCGAATGGCTTGCGCGTCGCTCAACGTGATGGGCGCACGCCGCATCGCCTTGCGGCGCTCTTCATCCGTGGAGAAGCCACTCGGCCATTTCTGCACCTGGAAGGTCTGCGCACCGAGAATGCTCATCTCTTTTTCCATGGTCTGCTGCACAGCGGAGACGGCCGTCATGACGGCGATGATCGATGCAACGCCGAGCACGATACCGAACAGCGTCAGCGACGAGCGCAGCTTGTTGGTGCGGATCGCCTGCAGTGACATGAGTAAAGTATCTCGTTTTTGCATGATGACTCCTCGCTACTCGTAGCGCAGCGCTTCGATAGGGTCGAGCCCGGCGCCTTTAATCGCAGGCACCAGACCCGCGACCACGCCAACGACCACCGAGACGACGACAGCGGTGACCAGTATGCCGGTCGATATGCTTGCAGGCATAAGGGTTGCGTTGATGATCGCTGCAACGCCTGCGGAAATCGCTATGCCAATCAGGCCGCCCAGCAGGCAGATGGTTGCGGACTCAAACAGGAACTGCATCAGGATGCTGAACTTGCGCGCGCCGATGGCCTTGCGGATACCAATCTCTCGGGTTCGTTCGGTGACAGAGACAAACATGATATTCATAACACCGATGCCACCTACGAACAGCGAAATGCTGGTCACGAGCAGGCCAACGATGAGCACCGTACCGACAACGGAATTGAACACACCCAGCAGTGAGTCCAGTTTATTGATCGAAAAGTCGTCTTCCTCGGCCGGCCGCAGTCCACGGATGCGACGCATCTCGCCGATGACCTCGTATTCCAGGTCTTCAAGGCTCTTCAGCTCGGTAGCTTTGACGGCGATGTCGACATTCTGAAACCGCCGTCCGCCGTACAGGCTTATGTACGTGGAGATCGGCACGATGACCTGGCGGTCGAAGTCCGGCCCGCCAAAGGTATTGCCGCCCTGGCGCTCGAGCACACCCGCAACGCGCAGCGTGGCCTGCCCGACACGGATTTCCTTGTTGATGGGGTCCGCGGTGCCGAACAGGTCTTCGGCTATTTTTGTACCGATAATGACCGTCTTCTTCTTGTAGCGGATATCGAACGGCATCAGGAAGCGGCCCACCTCGGGAAAGCGATCCGAGATCAGCGGCATCTTCTCGGTGGTGCCTATCAGGTCGACACCCTCCAGCACATTTGACTTGTAGCGAATGTCGCGCCGGGTGCTCATCGAGAGGTTGACGATCGCGCGCCCCTCGAAAGCCTGTTCGAGTTCGCGCGCTTCATCGATGGTCAGGTTAGGACGATTTCGATACTCGAAAAAGTCATTCATTATGATCCACGGCATACGCGATACGTACAGCACGTCGGCACCGATGGCGCCGGCTGCCTGCATGAACTGTGTGCGCATGCCGTTGAACGCCGTCATGGTGGTGGTAACGGCAACGATGCCGATGATGATGCCAAGCGTCGTCAGTGCACCGCGTGCCTTGTTGGCCCGTATCGAGCCTAGCGATATCTTGAAGGACTCAGCGAGGTCGATACCCAGTTTCATCGTTACATTCAGCCTTGTGCCGGGGTCGCAGCCGCCTGCTGCAACGGGTCGTCATGCATGCGGTCAAATTCTATTTTGCCGTCGCGCAGCTGCACGGTGCGCAGTGCATGGGCAGCGATGTTATCTTCGTGCGTTACCAGGATGATGGTCTGCCCCGCACTGTGCAGATCGTCGAGCATGCCCATGATCTCTTCACCTGTGCGCGAATCGAGGTTGCCGGTAGGCTCATCCGCAAGAATAATCGACGGATTGAATACCAGCGCTCTCGCAATCGCGACACGTTGCCGCTGGCCGCCGGACAGCTCGTTCGGCTTGTGCTTCATGCGATCCGCAAGACCCACTCGATCCAGCGCCTCCTCGGCCATGGCGAGTCGCTTTGCCTTCGGCACACCGCCGTAGATCAGGGGTAATTCGACGTTGTGCAGGATGTTTGCGCGCGGAATGAGGTTGAAGGTCTGGAACACAAAGCCGACGCGACGATTGCGAATGTCGGCGAGTTCAGTCTCGGACTTTTCAGCGACCATTTCGCCGTCCAGGAGATAGGTGCCGCTGGTCGGAACATCGAGACAGCCGATGATGTTCATCAATGTGGATTTGCCGGAACCGGATGGCCCCATGATCGCGACGTATTCGTTGCGATCAATGTCGAGCGACACGCCGCGCAGCGCATGCACCTGTTCGGCCCCCATGTCGTACGTCTTGACGACGTCGCGCAGACTCAGCATGCCGTTGTTGCTGTCCAGAGGCATCAGCCCTGCTCACCATCCGCGTCGTCATTGCTGACTTTGACTGCCGCACCGTTCTTCAGGTCCGTAGAGATTGCGCGGTAGCTGCCCGTGACAACTTCTTCACCTTCCTCAAGACCGGAGACAACTTCAATCATGTCGTCACTCTGAATACCGGTTTCAACCTGGCGGGCGATGACCTTGCCATCTTCGACAGAGAAAATGATTTCCACGAAGCCATCGTCACTCGCGGTATAGCGCTTCTCCGCATCCGCGACTTCTTCGCCTTCCATGGTCAGCTGGTCCACAGTGCGAACCGCAATACTCTGGATCGGGACGCCGATCACGCCTTCCCGGGTTTCTGTCGAGATCTCGGCACTCGCCGTCATGCCGGGACGCAGCTTGGCGATTTCACCCGTGATCGCGACCTTAACTTCGAACTCGGTTTTCTGGTTGGCCGTACCGGCTTCATCGGTATTTGCCGAATTCGCGATCTCGTAGACCACGCCCTTGAGCGTCTGGCCAAACAGCGCGTCAACCTCTACCTCGGCCTCCTGACCAATTGCGACGTTGACGATATCGTTCTCATCGACATTGACCTGCGCTTCCATTTCCGTGAGATCCGCGACCACCATGATCACGTCCTCCTGGAATTGCGAGCCAATCGCGATCTCACCCTGTTCCTTGTTGAGATCGCTGATGGTGCCTTCCATCGGCGAGAAAATCATTGTCTTGCTGAGATCGTCGTTGGCTTGCTTGAGTGCCGCCTTGGCCTGCTCAACCTGCTCGAGCGTTGCTTCATAGCGTGCCACCTCAACCTGGTAGGCAGCTTCCCCCGCATCGAGTACGGCGCGAGACTCGAGGTCGCGGGCAACAAGGTCGCGTGATCGTTCGTAGTCTTTCTCGGTCTTGCGCATGTTCTGCAGCACCAGCTTGGCGTTCGCCTGTGCCGAACTTACGTTGGCTTCGGCACTGTCTACCTGGGCTTCATAGCGTTCGCGATCAAGCTCGACCAGCAACTGGTTCTTTTCTACCCACTGACCTTCCTCGACGTGCAGGCCGGTGATCTTGGCACTGACGTCAGCGCTGATATTGACCTGTGTTTTCGGCTGGATTCTGCCGGTCGCGTCGACCTTCTGCACAATTGTCTCTTTGCCGACAACAGCCGTCTGGACCTCGGTCAACTCGTCTTTGCCGCCGCTCATCTTCATGACTACGCCCACAGCAATCGCTGCGACCACGGCAATACCGACGATCCATATAATCTTTCGCTTCATTTCCTACCCCGACAGACAGTGCTTTTGTTGTTGTGTTTTTATAGTTATAGACCCTTAGACGCACTGGGCCCGATTGGTTTCCGTTTTTTTGGGGCATTCCTGCCCCTTCTTGTTAAGATGCGCCAGCTTCCGATTTGGTTTATCAAAATGTCAGAAACTCAATATGCGCTGGCCCTGCACGGTGGAGCTGGTGCCAGGGCGGGCCGCGATTATAGCGTTGTCGAGGCCCATCTTGGCGAATTAGGCAGTCGCTGCGAGGCCATGCTGGCCGCTGGCGACGCCGCTCTCGACGTCGTGGAGTATGCGGTGGTCGAGCTCGAAAGCAGCGGCCTGTACGTTGCCGGGCGCGGCTCAGCGCCCAATAGCGCCGGCTACGTGGAGCTCGATGCCTCTATTATGGACGGGACCGACCGCAGCGCAGGCGCTGTGGCATCAATACGCGACGTCGAAAACCCCATAAGCGTTGCACGCCGGGTGATGCAGGCCACACCGCACGTGCTGCTTTGCGGCCCCGGCGCCAATGCCTTCGCCGCCAAAGAGGGCTTCGCGACGATTGCCGACCCTGACGCCTGGTACGTGTTGCCGGTTGGCGTCTACGCTGAGGAAATCGAAGACAACCGTCATGGCACGGTAGGTGCGGTGGCACTGGACGCTGCCGGACACCTGGCCGCTGCGACCTCCACCGGCGGCACCTTCGGCAAGCTCGAAGGGAGGGTCGGCGACACACCGATCATAGGTGCCGGCACCTGGGCGGATAGCGCTATTGGCGTGTCCTGCACAGGCACGGGCGAATACTTCATCCGCACGGCCGCCGCCGTGTCTGTGGCCGCACGCTACAAGGCAGGCCAGGCACTCGATGCAGCGATTGATGCCGTGCTTGCTGAAGTCAAGGCAATGCAGGGTGACGGCGGCATCATCGCGGTGACGGCCGACGGCCAAATCTCCATGCGCTACAACTCGGAAGGTATGAAGCGCGCCGCCGTCGTCTCCGGCAAGGCTATGCAGGTCGCGACGTTCCAGGATTAGCCGAGCGGTATTTGCCGACTGCTACTGGCCGAGCGGTAACACCGTCGTGTGCTTGATGTCCGACAGCACGATGCTGGAAGTCACTTCCTGGATACCCGGCAATTGCGACAGCTTCTCGAAAAAGAAGGTCTCATAATCCTTGATGTCCTGCGCCACGATGCGCAGCAGGAAGTCGTTGGCGCCGAGCAGGCAGTAGCAATCCAGAACCTCGGGATAGTCGCGCACCGCGTCAGCGAACGCCGTGAGATTGCTGCGGCCGTGCGAGGTCAGTTTGACCTGCGCAAACACCATGGTGTTCAGCCCCACCTTCTCCGGATCGAGAACCACGGCCTGTTCGGAGATGACGCCTTCATCGCGAAGCCGTTGCATGCGCCGCCAGCAGGCGGACTGTGACAGGCCGATGTGCTCGCCAATCCCGGAGGCATTAATACCCGGGCTGGTCTGCAACAGGTCGAGGATTCGGCGATCTGTTTGATCAAGTGTCACATTCTGCATAATTTATGCCATGTATGTTCATAAGGTGCATTAGTTATGCATGTTATAACGTTCGGACAACCTCTAAAGCAACGTTTTTCGGCTCAAAACAGTTTATATTGGGCGCAGGAAAAATACGCAGGGGTACCAGAATGCCGAACAAGTCACGACTCCATATTCCACAGGCCTCGGCGCGGCCCGGTGAGAAACCTGACTTCAGCTACCTGCACCTGGCGCCTGCCGGCGCCCTGGACAAGCCGTCGATCGACGCCAAAACAATCGATATCGAATACTTGAGCAGTGGACTCGTGCGCGTCCTCGACGATGACCACGAGGCCAAAGGCCCCTGGCACCCCAATCTCGACTACGACCGGCTGCAGCAGGCGTTGCGCTGGATGGTGCTGAATCGCTGCTTCGATGAGCGCATGTGGCAGGTGCAGCGGCAGGGCCGCATCTCCTTCTACATGCAGGCAACCGGTGAAGAGGCGATCTCGATCGCACAAGCGATGGCGCTGCGTGCCGGCGACATGTGCTTCCCGTCGTACCGCAACCAGGGCCTGTTCATGTACCGCGGTGTGAAACTCGTGGACATGATGTGCCAGTGTTTGTCGAACACGCGCGACATGTGCAAAGGCCGCCAGCTGCCCATCATGTACCACTCCAAGAACGCCAACATATTCTCGATTTCCGGCAACCTCGCGACACAGTTTCCGCAGGCGGTTGGCTGGGCGATGGCATCCGCCATCAAGGGCGAAGACCATATTGCGGCGTCCTGGGTTGGTGATGGCAGTACCGCAGAAGCGGACTTCCACCACGCGCTCACCTTCGCCGCTGTGTACCAGGCGCCCGTTATTCTCAATGTCGTGAACAACCAGTGGGCGATCTCGACCTTCCAGGGTACCGCGGGCGGCGAACAACGACCGTTTGCAGCACGTGGTCTCGGCCTCGGTATTCCGGGCATTCGTGTCGACGGCAATGATGTGCTGGCCGTGTACGCAACCACGCTGTGGGCTGCCGATCGCGCCCGTCGCGGCGGTGGCCCAACGCTGATCGAACACGTCACCTATCGCGGCGGCGCACATTCGACCAGCGACGACCCCTCCAAGTACCGACCGAAAGACGACTGGGCATCGTTTCCGCTGGGCGATCCGCTCGAGCGTCTGAAACAACACCTGATCCACGAAGGCCACTGGTCCGAAGCCAAGCACGAACAGCTCGTGGCCGAGTGCAAGGAGCAGGTCACGGTCGCATGGAAGGAAGCGCAGAAATACGGCACGATGACGGAAGGACCATTCCTCGATCCGGCGTCGATGTTTGACGACGTCTATGCAGACCCGCCGCGGCGCCTCGAATCACAGCGTCGGCGCATGCTCGAAGTCGAGAACAATGGCAACGGGGGGAGCCAGTCATGACGCAGATGAACATGATCGAGGCGATTCGCTCGGCACATGACGTGATGATGGACCGCGACCCGAGTGTCGTCGTGCTTGGCGAAGATGTCGGTTACTTCGGCGGTGTCTTCCGCTGCACCGACGGACTGCAAAGGAAGTACGGCCAGCATCGTGTCATCGACGCACCTATCGCTGAAGGCGGCATTATCGCTGCGGCCATTGGCATGGGCGTGAACGGACTGCGTCCGATCGCCGAGATCCAGTTCGCCGACTACATTTACCCGGGCTTTGACCAGATCGTCAGCGAGCTGGCACGCCTGCGCTATCGCTCCTGCGGTGAGTTCTTCTCGCCCGTGACGATTCGTACGCCGTGTGGCGGCGGCATTCGCGGCGGCCAGACACATTCGCAGTCACCCGAGAGCATCTTTACGCATGTCAGTGGCATCAAGGTTGTGATGCCATCGAATCCGTACGACGCCAAGGGACTGTTGATTAGCGCCATCGAATCCGATGATCCGGTCGTCTTCTTCGAACCGAAACGCATCTACAACGGCCCGTTTGGCGGCGACCCGGAGCAACCGGCAGTGTCGTGGTCATCGCACCCCAAGGGCGAAGTCCCCGAGGGTTATTACACGGTACCTATCGGCGAGGCCGAGCTGGTCGAAAGCGGCGACGAGATCACCATCGTTACCTACGGCACGCTGGTGCATGTTGCGAAAGCCGCGACGGCCGCTTTGGGCGTGAGCGCGGACATTATTGACGTGCGCTCCATGTCGCCACTCGACACCGATACGATCGCCGCCTCGGTGAATAAGAACGGCCGCTGCCTGATCGCGCACGAGGCGACCCGCTTCGGTGGTTTTGGCGCTGAACTCGCCGCGACAATCCAGAAAGAATGCTTCTATCATCTGGAAGCGCCGGTCGGACGCGTTGCCGGATGGGATACGCCTTATCCGCATGCTTTCGAGTGGCAATACTTTCCCGGCAAGAAGCGCATGATGGCGGGCATACGTCGCGTACTGGAGGCGGAATGAGCGAATACATATTCAAACTGCCCGACCTGGGTGAGGGCACCGTCGAATCTGAAATCGGCGAGTGGTTCATCAAGCTCGGCGAAGTCGTCGAGGAAGAAACCATCGTCGGCACCATGATGACCGACAAGGCCGCGGTTGAGCTGTCATCGCCGGTCACGGGCAGAGTCGTCAAGCTTGCTGGCGAGCCAGGCGACATCGTCGCGGTCGGTGCACCGCTGGTGATATTCGAAACCGACGCCGACGCACCTGCCGCGCCTGTCGCCGACACGAAGCCAGCTGCCAAGGCCGCTCCTGAACCTGCGGCCGCCGCTGCCGCTACTGCCGCTGTGGATTCCGCGCCCGTTGCGGAGGTGCCCACGCAGACAGACGCCAATGCCGGGTCTCGCGTCGTTACGTCTCCCGCTATTCGGCGGCGCGCCAAAGAAGCCGGTATCGATTTGTCGGATATTGCCGGCAGCGGACCGGGCGGACGCATCCTGCGCGGCGACTTCGACCTGTTCCTGAAACAGCGGGCGACCGGTGTGATCCCGACGCGCGCAGCCCCGCTCCCCGGCAAGCCGAAAGAGATCAAGGTCATCGGTGTGCGCCGCGTTATCGCCGAACGCATGAGTGCCGCGAAACGCGAAATACCGCACTTCGCGTACGTCGAAGAAATTGATATCACCGAGCTGGAAGCATTGCGTCAGCACCTCAACGGCAAGTCGTCCGATCCTTCAGCACGACTTACGCTACTGCCTTTTCTCGGCGTCGCACTCATCAAGGCGCTGCGGGAATTCCCGCAATGCAATGTCACCTATGACAAGGAACGCAACACGCTGCTGCAGCACGAGGCCGTGCACATCGGTGTCGCCACGCAGACAGGCGATGGCCTGAAAGTGCCGGTCGTCAAGCACGCGCAGTCGCTGACCCTGCAACAACTTGCAGCAGCCATGCGCGATGCGGCAGAAGCCGCGCGTAACAACACGGCGAAGAAAGACGAACTGTCGGGCTCGACGATCACGCTAACGAGCCTTGGCAAACTCGGCGGCATCGCCTCGACCCCGGTGATCAATTCACCGGAAGTCGCGATCATTGGCGTCAACAAGGCCGTACAGCGGCCCATGGTTGTCGATGGCCAGATCGCCGTGCGCCTGATGATGAACCTGTCATCGTCGTTCGATCACCGTTTCGTCGATGGCTACGACGCCGCGGCGATGATCCAGCGTATTCGCGAGATGCTTGAACACCCGGCGACGATCTTTATCGACGCCTGACGACACATTTCGCCACAATCGCGGCACTCCATCGCCCTCACCGCGCGCTAGAATCCTGATTCAACAGGAACAGCGGCAACAGGGAGCTGCGCATGCAATTGCTACGGACGTTACTGGGCGACATTCGCTGGACACCACCCGCCTGGCTGCAACGTATCGGGGTCGGCCGCTTCCTGCTGCTGCTCGGCGCGATCCTCACGGTTGTCGTGGCAGCGGTCGTGCTGCAGCGCTTTCTCGATTCGCTGCCACAGCCGCCACGCGTGCATGCAATCGCGGTGGCGCCGCCGATCTCACCGGTCGTCGAGGACCAGCTGCGGCCGCAACCCTTAAGAATCCAGTTCGAAGTCGTTGCCGACCCGCGCGTGCCCGCGGACACGGTCGAATCGGTCGCCCGCCTTGACCTGCTGGGTGAGCGCCTCGAGTCAGGCATCAGCATGCAGCCCGCGATGCCCGGCGAGTGGCGCTGGGTCGCCGGTCGCACACTGTTATTCGAGCCGGCAGAGGACTGGCCCGCCGGGCAGACCTATACCGTGCGCTGGGACGAAGCACTGTTCGCCCCCGGCCTCGAGTTTGCGCGCCTGGACGCCGAGTTCACGACACCCGGGTTCACCGCGAACCTCGACGAGTACGTGTTTTACCAGGATCCGGTCGACAAGAATGAGCGGCGCCTCGTTGCGACGCTGTCCTTCACGCATCCGGTAAACCCCGACTCACTGCGGCAAAAGCTGTCGCTGAACATGCGACCGTCCGGGTCAACTGTGAACAGCCGCCCCGCAGAGCTGCAGAACCAGATCACGTTCGACGCGACCGCGAGGACCGCGTACATAAACTCCGCAACCGTTGCTATCCCTGACAACGAGAATTACGCCACCTTGCAGGTCGATGCCGGTGTCGAACCCATTGCCGGGCCGGCAAGGCTTGAGGACAAGATCGTCGCCAGCGTGCGCATACCCGATGTTGGCAGCTACTTCAGGGCGAGCGCTGCCAGCGTAATCATTGCGAGCGGTGACGACGATCGGCCGCAGCAATCGCTCATACTGGAATTTACCGACCATGTGCGCACGACCGAGCTGCGCGCCAGGATGAAAATCTGGGTTCTGCCGAAGGACCTCAACATCAACGGCGGAAGGGTCACTGACAAGTACTGGAGCTCGCCGCGCGAGATTACCGCTGAGGTACTGAGCCAGTCCCGGCAAGAGGCGTTTGATCTGAATCCGACGCAACATGTCGCCAGCCTCTACCACAGCGCCACCCTGGACATCCCCGAAGACAGCTGGATATACGTTCGTGTCGAGGAAGGGCTCGAGTCCGAGGGCGGCTTTCTCATGAGTCGCATGTACGACAACGTGCTGCGCATGCCGCGCTACCCACGCCAGGTGTCGGTCGCACAATCCGGCGCCTTGTTGCCGCTGACCCGGGACCACAAACTGACCTTCCTGTCGCGCGGCGTGAATGCACTGCGTGTCGACATCAGCCGCTTGCAGGACGACCAGCTCAATCACCTCGCCAGCCAGACCCGCGGCGACATCAGCAGCCCGCAGTTTACAAACTACAACTTCAACGAAGAGAACATGTCGCTGCAGGAGACGCGGCAAATCGACCTGCAGGTCACACATCCGGCAGATGCGACCTACTCCAGCCTCGACCTCAGTGAGTTCCTGCCGCAGGGCGGCTACTACCTGATCAACGTACGCGGCTGGAATCGCGACAGTGACATGCCTGACGGTGGCGGAGACCGCCGCCTGGTCCTCGTGACCGACCTCGGCCTGCTGGTGAAGTCCAATGCCGACAGCACCCAGGATGTGTTCGTACACTCCATCGCCAGCGGCAAGCCGGTCGCCGGAGCCAGCGTCTCCCTGCTTGGCAAGAACGGCGTCGCACTGTTTGAACGCAGCACCGATGCCGATGGCCACGTCAGTTTCCCGATCACTCGCGAATTCGAGCGTGCCCGGACGCCGACAGTATTTGTCGTCAGGAACGGCAGGGACTCGGTGTTCATGCCCTACGGGCGCGGCGAGCGCCGATTGCAGTACTCACGCTTCGACATTGGCGGCGAGTATGACCGGCACAACGATGCCGCGAGCAGGCTCAAGGCGCAGGTCTTCTCTGACCGCGGCATCTACCGTCCCGGCGATGCCGTGAACCTGGGCCTGATCGTCAAGGGCGACGACTGGCTGCCATTGGGCGACCTGCCGCTGCGGCTGCAGATCAACGACCCGCGCGGGCAGGTTGTGAAAGACGAGTATGTCCGACTGCCCGCCGGCGGCTTCTTTGACCAGGCGCTGCAAACCGAAAGCAGCTGGCCGACCGGCAGCTACAACGCCACGCTGTTTCTCATCGACAGGGACGACCGCCGTCGGGTTATCGGCAGCACCTCGTTTCGGGTGGAGGAGTTCCAGCCCGACCGGTTGCGCATCCGCTCCAGCATTAGCGGCGCGGGCGCCCGCGGCTGGGTGGGCCCGGCCCAATTAGCTGTCGATGTTTCTCTGCAAAACCTCTTTGGCACGGCAGCACAATCACGGCGTGTCACCGGCGCAGCCGAGCTGCGGCCATCGAGTATCTACTTCAGCGAACTCCCCGACTTCCGTTTCGATGACCCACTCCGCGACAACAACAGTGCGATGCAGGCGCTCACCATTCCGCTGGCGGAGACGACGACCGACAAAGACGGCAACGCACGTCTTGATCTGCAGACCGGGCAATACGATCGTGGCATCTACCAACTCACAGTCATGACCGAGGGCTTCGAGGAAGGCGGCGGTCGCAGCGTCAAGTCGCGCGCCCAGGTCATGATGTCGCCGCTGCCCTACCTTGTCGGTTACAAGACTGACACGGACTTGTCGTTTATCGACAAGGCATCCAGCCACGCGATCGAGTTTGTGGCAGTCAACAAGGCTGGCGAAGAAATTACGCTCGAGCAGCTGACCATGACGTTGCTCGAACAGCGCTACGTATCAACACTGATCCGGCGTCCGAACGGGACCTATGCCTACCAGTCCATTCTCAAGCAGAACGAAATTTCCAGTGAAGCGTTCACCATTGCCGCGAATCACAGCGAGTACGCGCTGCCGACCGATCGCTCCGGTTCTTTTGCGCTCAAACTCATGGATGCCGACGGCCTGGTTCTCAGTAACATCGAGTTCACCGTGGCGGGCTCCCGCAACACGGCCGGCAACCTGGAACGCAATGCCGAGCTCGACCTTAGCCTCAAGGAAGGCAGCTACCGCGCGGGCGAGATGATCGAGATGCAGATCACGGCGCCTTACACGGGCAGCGGGCTGATCACTATTGAGCGTGACAAGGTGTTGGCTTACAAGTGGTTCAGGACCGACTCCACGACAAGCATGCAATCGATTCGTGTGCCACAGGGCATTGAAGGCAATGCCTACGTGAACGTTGCGTTCGTCCGTGATATCGATTCGCCGGAGATCTATGTCAGTCCCCTGAGCTATGCCGTACAGCCGTTTGCCGTTGATCGCAGCGCACGCACAATTGACATCGAACTGCAGGCAGCGGAGCTCGCCCGGCCGGGCGAGCGTCTGCAAGTGTCGTACACGACATCAGAGGACTCGAAGCTGGTGGTGTATGCCGTTGACGAGGGCATTCTGCAGGTCGCTCGCTACCAGATGCCGCAGCCACTCGAGTACTTCATCCCGAAAAAGGCGCTGCAGGTTGCGACCTTCCAGATGGTCGACCTGATCCTGCCGGAGTTTGAGGCCTACCTGCGAGCGGCGGCGCCGGGCGGCGGTGAAGGCGCGCTGCTGGCAGGCAAGAACCTCAATCCGTTCCAGCGCAAGACGGAACCGCCGCTGGTGTTCTGGTCCGGCATTGTCGATGCCGGCACGGAATCCGCCAGCATTGAGATTGAGATCCCCGACTACTACAACGGCGAACTGCGTGTGATGGCGGTTGCGGTAAGCGATGCCGCTGTTGGCCGTGCACAGCAGCAGACAACCGTGCGTGGACCGTTCGTCATAACACCCAACCTGTTGACAGCCGCGGCACCGGGCGACGAGTTCGATGTCACGGTCGGCATCTCCAATAACCTGCAGGACGCCTCGACCGACACACTGACGTTGTCCACGAGCGCCACCGCGCAGCTCGAGATTATCTCAGGCGCAGAACAGCAGTTGACGGTCGCGCCAGGCGACGAAGGCCGTGCCAAGCTGCGTGTGCGCGCCCGGCAGCAGCTTGGCGCTGCGACGCTCTCCTTCAACGTCAGCGCGGGCGGTGAACAGGCGCGGCGCAGCGCAACGTTGTCGGTGCGACCGTCGGTGCCGTATCGCGCCAGCATGCTCGCCGGCAGCAGTTCCGCGTTGCCCACGGCGGTCGAGCTGCCGCGCAGCCTGTACCCGGAATTTGCGCAGCAGTCCGCCGCGGCGTCGACCAGCCCGTTGATCCTCGCGGACGGCATGCTCGACTACCTGGCGGCATTCCCGCACGCGTGTGCCGAGCAGATGGTGAGCAAGGTATTCCCGCAGATGGGCTTTCTGAGCAGCCCGGACAGCAGCATCGACAAGGCCGGCATTCGCAGCCAGCTCGACGCCACCGCAGAAAAGCTGCGCGCGCGGCAGATGCCGCAAGGCGGCTTTCGCTTCTGGATCAGCAGTCGTGAGCCACACGCGTTTGCATCGGTCTACATCACACATTTCCTCACTGATGCGCGCGAGCAGGGCCAGACGGTGCCGCCCGCCATGCTGACCGCGGCGCTGGGTTATCTGCAACAACTTGCGGGGCAACAAACGAGCACGATGTCGGACGCCCGTTTGCGCGCGTACGCCATCTACGTGCTGACCCGCAACGGACATGTCACCACCAATCACCTGACCAACCTGCACGAGCAGCTGCAACGCAGCTACCCGGACAGCTGGCGTAGCGACATCACGGCATCGTGGATGGCGGCGAGCTATGTGCTGCTGAAACAGCAGGAACTTGGTGCTGAGTTGATCCGTCACTACGAGATGGGTGCGGGCAAGGAGATGGAGCGTGACTTCGATACCCGGCTGGGGCGCGACGCGCAATATGTTTACCTGGTTGCGAAACACTTCCCGCACCTGCTGGAGGACATCGGCGGCGAGCAGATCGAAGCACTGCTGCAACCGATCATGAGCAATCGCTTCAACACGCTGTCCGCGTCATACACGATTCTCGCACTGCAGGCCTGGACCGCGGCAGTCAGCAGCGATAGTGCCGAGCTTGGTATTTACTCAGGTCAGGGCGAACGCCTCGCCGCGGCGACACAGTTTGTGCGCGCGGCGCTCGACAACGAGATCCGCAGCGTGGAATTCAGGGGCAACCCCGGCAGCGCGCTGTTCCATGTTGTGTCGCAGACGGGTTTTGATCGTGCCGATGCCACGGCGGCGATCGCCAATGGCATTGAAGTCCAGCGTGACTATGTCAACGATGATGGCATCGTCGTGACCACAGCACGTATTGGCGAGGAGCTGACCGTGCGACTGCGGGTTCGCTCGACGGGTCAGTCGCGCAGCAATATCGCGATCGTCGATCTTTTGCCCGGTGGCTTCGAAGTGCTTACGGACTCAATCCCGCGCGGCTGGTCGGCCGATCATGTCGACGTGCGCGAAGATCGCGTCGTCATTTATGCCAACGTCAGCAGCCAGGTGCGGGAATACCGATACCGTGCAAAAGTGACCAGTGCTGGCTCCTTCGTCGTGCCATCGGCAACGGCGGCGTCGATGTATGACCGGGCGATTGAATCGCGCAGCGCGGCGGGTCGCTTCGAGGTCAGCGCCGCGCAATGAAACAGCGGCGCATATTTGGCAAAACGTTGCTGACGCTGCTGACCGTCGGCGTGGCCGCTGTGCTGCTGCTGGCATTGCTGCCCAAGCCGCCGCTATACAGCGGCGTGACGTTTTCCAGCGCCATCGTCAGTCGCGACGGCGAATTGCTGCGACTGACGCTGGCGGCGGATGATCGCTATCGACTGCGAACGCCGCTTGGCAGTATCGCGCCGAGCGCAGTCGATGCCACCCTGCTGTATGAGGATCGTCACTTTCGGCAACACCCGGGCTTCAACCCGTTCGCAATCGTACGCGCAGGTTGGAGTACCTGGGTCAGTGGCGAACGCAGCATGGGCGCATCGACAATCACCATGCAGCTTGCACGCATCCGCTTCAGGATCGACAGCAGCAGCGTCGCGGGCAAACTGCTGCAGATCGGTCGTGCTATCCAGCTGGAACGCCACTACAGCAAGACCGACATCCTCGAGGCCTATCTGAATCTCGCGCCATATGGCGGCAACGTCGAAGGCATTGCGACCGCATCACAGGTGTATTTCGGCAAGCCCGCAACCGAGCTGAGCGTTGCCGAAGCGCTGTCGCTGGCGGTGATCCCGCAGAACCCGGTGGCGCGCAATCCTGTGGACGCGCGTCCCGAATGGTACGAAGCGCGACAACGTTTGCTGCAGCAATGGCAGCACGCCTACGGACTGGACAAGGAAACCGCGCAGCAGTTTGACCTGCCGCTGGCGGTACGCAGTCCGTCGATGTTGCCGTTCGTCGCTCCGCACCTGGTACAGCACATCGCACAGCAACAGCCGGGCGAACGAGTGGCAACGACCATCGATCTCGGCCTGCAACGACTGCTCAGGGAAACGGTGCAGGGCTATGTTGCACGACGCCAGTCATCCGCTATGCACAATGCAAGCGCGATGCTGCTCGACACAGAGACCATGCAGGTCCTCGCCCGGGTCGGATCCGCCGACTTTTTTGATGACGCTATCGAGGGCCAGGTCGATGGCACGCGCGCGCGCCGCTCGCCGGGCTCCACGCTCAAGCCGTTCGTTTACGGCATGGCGCTGGACCGCGGCCTGATACATCCGATGTCACTGCTCAAGGATGCGCCGCGCCGCTTCGCTGCGTACACCCCCGAGAACTTCGACCGCGGCTTCTTAGGACCCGTAACCGCGCAGGACGCGCTGGTCTACAGCCGTAACGTGCCGGCCATCGAGCTGTTGCTGCAGGTCGGTCATGATCAATTCCATCAGTTCCTGGCCGACGCCACTGTTGCCAACCTGGCCGACGCGGATCACTACGGTCTTGCGATGGTGCTTGGCGGCATCGAGCTGAGCATGGAGGAGCTGTTGCAGCTGTATGCCATGCTCGCAAACGGCGGCGTGCTGCAACCGTTGCAGCAAACCATGTCGCAGACCGGTGCGGCCGGACAACGGTTGCTGAGCCCCGAGGCCGCCTGGCTTGTGCTCGACATGTTGCAGAAGAACCCGCGCCCGGGTGCACTGGATCTCGACGCCGAGGATGCCGTGATCGCCTGGAAGACGGGCACCTCGTACGCCTATCGCGACGCCTGGACCGTGGGCGTGTTCGGTCGCTATGCGCTTGCCGTGTGGGTCGGCAATTTTGACGGCTCGGGCAACCCGGCGTTCGTTGGCCGGCAGGCGGCGGCACCGCTGTTCCTGCAGATTGCCGATGCCCTGATTGCGCAGGATCCGGATGCGGGCGCGGCGCGCCTGCCTGGCCCTGAACTGAACCTGCAAAAGGTCGAGGTGTGCGCCGATACCGGCGACCTGCCGGGACGCTATTGCCCGCGCACTGAGCGTGCCTGGTTTATTCCGGGTGTCTCCCCGATCCGCGTCTCCGACGTGCATCGCGCAGTCCGCGTCGACAGAGACACGGGCTTGCGCTCGTGCGGGACGACGGACGACAACACGTATCTCGAAGTGTACGAATTCTGGCCATCGGACATTTCGCAATTATTGCAGCAGGCCGGCATCGCCGTGCGCAAGCCGCCCGCGTGGTCGCCAGGATGCTCGCTGCAACAACTTGCGACTACCGGCAACCGGCCACGCATTGCGTCGCTGTCATCGCAGCTGCTTTATCCGTTGCGCCCCGGAACAGGAGCGACGACTGCCGTTAACTGCCACCACCGATGCCGACGCCAGTCACCTGTACTGGTTCGTGGATGACGCCTTCGTTGGCAAGACCGCTCGCGATGAAGCGTTGTTCTGGAACGCGAGCGCAGGTACTCACAATGTACTCGCCGTTGACGACATGGGGCGTAGTGACTCGCTGCAATTGACGGTCGCGGCCAGCCACTAGCGAGCTGTTTCTCCGCCAACGCTTCAGATTCAATCGTTTCAGTTAGCGCACACATCAAACAAGCTGTGTGCTTTCACCGCTAACACTGAACAAGGATGTTCACTATGAAACGCTATCTGCTGCTGGCTGCGCTGTTGCCAGCATTTATCTGCAACCTCCCCGCGCACGCCGGCAAGGCGGCCACCCCTCTGCCCGCTTTGCAGGACACCGACTACCATGACAACGGCGCACCCGATCCCGCCAAAGTGTCGCTGGGTGCCCAGTTGTTTTTTGACAAGGTTCTGAGCGGCAACCTCAACATCTCCTGCGCCAGCTGCCACCATCCGTTCGCAGGTACCAGCGATGGCCTGTCGCTGCCGGTCGGCGAAGGTGGGCGTGGTCTCGGCGTCACTCGCGACACCGGAGTCGCCGCCGATGCCGTGCACGAACGTGTGCCGCGTAACGCACCGGCATTGTTCAATATCGGCGCGCGCGAGTTCACGCGCATGTTTCACGATGGACGCATCGAGCCGGATGCGAACATGCCGAACGGTCTCGCATCGCCAGCCGCCGAGCAGCTGCCGCACGGCCTCGACAACGCGCTGGCGGCACAGGCCATGTTTCCGGTGACCTCCGGCACGGAAATGGCCGGACAGCCCGGCGAGAATCCGATCGCCGATGCGGCCAGTGTCGCAAACCTGTCGGGGCCCGACGGCGTGTGGGCGCAGCTCGCCGAACGCCTGCAGGGCATTGACGGGTACGTGCAGCAATTCGTGGCTGTGTTTGCAGACGTCAACAGCGCCGCCGACATTCGCTTCGTGCACGCCGCGAACGCAATCGCCGCTTTCGAGAACGCCGCCTGGCGATCCGACAACAGTCCGTTTGATCGCTTCCTGCGCGGCGATCGCGGCGCGCTGAGCCTGCGACAGTTGCAGGGCATGCGGGTCTTTTACTCGCCCCGCAAGGGCGACTGCGGCTCCTGTCACAGCGGACCACTGCAAACGGATCACAGCTTCCGTGCTATCGCAGTACCGCAGCTCGGGCCCGGCAAAGGCGACGGCAGTTATGGCTACGAGGACTTCGGTCGCGAACGCGTCACGGCAAACCCCAATGACCGCTATCGTTTTCGCGTCCCGTCGCTGCGCAACGTCGAACTGACGGCACCTTACGGACACTCGGGTGCTTTCAATTCACTGCGCGCCATGGTGCGACACCACCTCAACACGACCAGGTCATTATCGACCTACGATGAATCACAGGCCGTGATGCCGCGGCGCGACGACCTCGATGAGCAAGACATGTTGCCCGTCTACGATGAGCAACTGAAACGAAACCTCGCGCGCGCCAGCGAATTACCACCGCGTCATCTCAGCAACAGCGACTTCGCGGCGTTGCTGGATTTCCTGCATGCGCTGACCGACCCGGCAATGCTGGACATGCGCGCTGACGTGCCACGCGCGTTGCCGAGCGGCCTGCCGCTGGCTGACTAATCAGTAGCCCGGAAATTGAGCTAGCGAAGCCGAGTCAGTCCGGACACCTGCGGGCTGTGACTCGGCTGTGCTCATAGGGGGCGTGGGCAGCCCGAGGCCCTTTGGAGCTATTACGCGGCTCGAGTATCAGTCTCTTCCCCTGGCGCCGGAGCGAGTAGACTATAGGGGTATACGTAAAGAGATCCGCCGCATTGTCGGCTGGATCGTCTATTCCGACTGAGGCAACACGCATGACAGACGCCGCTACCAAGCTCGACCTCGAACCCGTTTTCAGGGACTTGCAGGCAACCTTTCGCAGCGATCGCACCCGCAGCCTCGACTGGCGCGCAGAGCAGCTGGTCGCACTGGAACGCATGATGGTCGAACGCGAGACTGAACTCATGGCGGCACTGCAATCGGACCTTGGCAAGGCGCCGCAGGAGTCCTGGACTACCGAGATATCGTACGTCGGAGGCGAAGCGGCTTACGCTCGCAAGAAACTCAAGCGCTGGACGAAGAAGCGGCGCGTGCGCACGCCGATGATTGCGCAGCCGGGCAAGAGCTGGCTGCAGCCGGAACCGCTTGGCGTGGTACTCATCATCGGTGCCTGGAATTACCCGTTGCAACTGACCCTCGCCGGGTTGGCCGCGGCGATCGCAGCCGGCAACTGCGCGATCATCAAGCCGTCCGAACTCGCACCGGCCATGTCGAGGCTCATCGCGAAACTGGTGCCCGACTACCTGGACACTGATGCGGTTCGCGTCGTCGAAGGCGCAGTCGACGAAACGACCGCGCTGTTGCAACTGCCGTTCGATCACATCCTCTACACAGGGGGTGGCAACGTCGGACGTATCGTCATGGCCGCCGCCGCCAGGCACCTGACGCCGGTCACGCTCGAGCTGGGTGGCAAGAGTCCGTGCGTCGTTTTGCCCGACGCAGACTTGAAGACGACCGCGAACCGAATTGCCTGGGGCAAGTTCACCAACGCCGGACAGACCTGCATCGCCCCTGACTATATTCTGGCCGACGCCGATACCGAAGCGCTGCTCGTTCCACTGCTGCAGCAAGCCATCGAAGATATGTACGGGGCAGATCCCGAGCAGTCGAGCTCCTACGGACGCATCGTTAACGATCGCCATTTCCAGCGGCTCGAGAAGTTGCTGGAATCCGGACAGGTTGCCATCGGTGGCCAGACCAGCCCGGAGGCCCGCTACATCGCGCCCACGGTACTGACAGATGTCGCCGCAGACAGCGCCGTCATGCAGGAGGAAATATTTGGTCCAATCCTGCCCGTGGTGCGTAGCGGCAGCCTGGATGAGTCGATCGACTTTATTCGCGACCGGGACAAACCTCTCGCGGCATACATCTTCACCAAAGACACCGCACATGAAGCGCATTTCCTGCATCACGTCAGCTGCGGCAATGCCTGCGTCAACGACACGATGATGTTCATGGCCGTTCACGAACTTCCGTTTGGTGGTGTTGGTGGCAGCGGCATGGGTAATTATTCCGGTGAAAACGGTTTTCGTACCTTCAGTCATATGAAAGCTGTGATGAAGCGTCGCTGGTGGCCTGACCTGGACGTGCGCTACGCGCCTTACACCGAGAAGAAGTTCGGGCTGCTGCGCAAATTACGCTGATGTCCGGGCACCGCGGCTACTTCGCAGCGCTAAACGGGCTGCTGCACCAGGTAGGAAGTGGGCTGCCGCGGCTCGTCATCGATCTCGATCAACTTGACCACAACATCCAGTGGCTGCGACACCTGCAGATGCCCGAGCGCGTGCGCATTGTTGCCAAGTCGCTACCCAGTCCGCGGTTGCTCGACCATATCTTTAACAAGCTCGGTGAACAGCGACTCATGGTCTTTCACGTGCCATTCCTGCTGCAACTTGCAGAAGCTTTTCCGGGAGCGGACATCCTGATGGGCAAACCCGTCCCGGTGGCCGCAATGCGCCGTTTCTACACCGACCGCGCGATCAATGATTTTGACGATTACCGCCAACTGCAGTGGCTTGCCGACAGCAATGCGCGACTGCTGCAAATAATCGAACTGGCAAATGACCTGAATCTGAAAATATCGGTCAGCATCGAACTCGATATCGGTATGCATCGAGGTGGAATCGACAACAGTGCAGATCTGCGCGTCATGCTGGAGACGATTCGCGCCCATCAGGATGTACTGCGCTTGTCAGGCTTCATGGGTTATGACGCCCATGTGCCAAAAGCACCATTGCCTGGCTCGGTGCATCGAGCAGCGACCAAAGCCAAGCAGCGCTACGGAGACTTGCTTGAATTCGCGCTTACCGAGTTTGCGGACCTCGAGCAAGGCGACTGGTGCGTCAACGGTGCGGGCAGCCCGACGATCGCCATGCACGGTGACGAGTCCCCTCTCAATGACTATTCGATCGGCTCTGCACTCTTGAAGCCGGCGTCTTTCGATCTGCCAACCCTGGCTGAACTGCAACCAGCAGCCTGGATTGCCAGCCCGGTACTGAAACGCTGCAAGGGTGTGCACATACCGTTTATTGAGCGGCTTCCCGCCCCCGGCAGAGACACTGTCTTCATATACGGCGGCAAGTGGATGGCAACGCCCGACTCGCCGCCCGGGCTGAAGCAAAGCAAGACCTACGGCGTAAGCTCAAACCAGCAGATGTTCACGGTACCCGCTGACAGCGAAATTGCCGTTGATGACTTTGTGTTTCTTCGGCCCACGCAAAGCGAGGCAGTGCTGCTGCAATTTGGCGACCTGATGATTGTCCGCGGCAACAGGCTGCTGGACAACTGGCCGGTTCTCGAAAACGCCGGATTTCCGGCACATGCGGCCGCAACCGACTGAGGACTCAGCCGCTACTTGCCGCACCGTGGTTGCAGGTCAGTCCTTGCCACCGCGGATCTTTCGATACAGGGCGCGACCGACGATGCGCAGCTTGTTGCGCGTATCGAGGCGCTTGAGCGTGGTCTTGAGCGTGCCCGTCGTAAATCGCGTCCTTTTGCTGTAGTCGATGCGCACATCAACGACAACGGGGCGGTTGTTCGACATGGCTTCAAGTGCCGCAGCAATACCCTGCTGCAGATCGTCATCGCTGTGAATAGCCACATGTTCGCAGCCTGTTGCTGCTGCAAACGCCTTGTAGTCAAGCGCCCCGATCGCCGTGCAGGTCTTGCGCTGGTACGGCACTTCCTGCGCCTGCGCAATCTGCGCGAGTTCGCCGTCGTTGAAGACAAACCATACGCTGCCAATATCATTCGATGCGGCGGTTACCGATTCCAGTCCGGTCATCAGGAAAGCACCGTCGCCGACAATGCCCACGACCTGCCGGTCCGGCAGCGCGAGGCGGGTTGCGATGGTCGCCGGGACGCAATAGCCCATGCAATTGAAGTCTGTGGGTGACAGATACTGCCCGCCCTTGTTGATCGACATCAGCTCTGCGGTCAAAAACGTGTGATTGCCATCGTCCGCGATAACGATGGCGTCGTCGTCGAGCTGCTTGCGCAGCTCATCGAAGAAGCGGCACGGATTCACACGGCCACCTGAGTCGTGCTTGTACCACTCCTTGCGATAGGCCGCCTTGTCAGCGGCAATCGCCGACGTTATTGCATGGCTGTCGCGCGCCTCGGTGGCACCCGTCAGCGCAGCGGCCAGCGCCGGCAACGCATCCCTGGCATCTGCGTGGATGCCAACCCGGGTCGCGTAGTTGGCACCAATCGCCTGCTCGTTAATGTCGACATGAATCAACTTCTCTGGCGGCTCGGCGCCGTAGCTGCCAGTGCAAATTTCGGCAAAGCGCACGCCAACGGCCAGCATGACATCGCAGTCTTTGAACGCATTCTCTGCTGCAGGAACTGCGGAGCGGCCGAAGCTGAAACCCGCATGCAGTGGATGGTCGCCTGGAAATACACCAAGGCCCTGCAGCGTCGTCGCGACCGGCGCACCGAGGTGCTCGGCGATACGAATCAGATCGGCGGTGACATGCCGCGCACCCCAGCCGACGAACAGCCCGGGCTTTTTTGCTGCAGCGAGCAACTCTGCTGCGGCGCTGACAGCACTGGCATCAAGTTCCGGGCGGGAGTCTGAGGGCTGGTAATCCGGCACCTCCGGCTTATCGGCCGCCAGCAGCTGCAGGTTGGCCGGAAGTTCGATAAACACGGGACCGGGCTCACCGCTGGTCGCGATGCGATAGGCCTCGTACACCACGGGGACCGCATCTTCGTAGCGCTCGATCTTGAAGGTCGCCTTTGTCAGTGGCCGCATGAGCGCCTGCTGGTCAACATCGTGCAGCTGGTAGCGTTTGTCCATGTCGGTGCGAATGCCGCCGGATATGACGAGCATCGGGACGCCGTCGAGAAAGGCCTCGCCGATGCCACTCATCGCGTGCGTGATTCCGGCCGCGGGCACAATCGCCAGCACACCAATGGTGTCTGTCGCCCGACTGATCGCGTCGGCCATGAAAGCGCCGCCGCCTTCGTGCGTGACCAGCACCGGAAGAATCTGCTCGGAGCTCTTGAGCTCGTCGTAGAGCTCGATGTTGTGCACACCCGGAATGCCGAATGTGTAGCGCACGCCGATCTGTTCGAGTGCATGCCGTACGAGTGCTGCTGCTGTTGTTTTCATTATGCTCTGAGCCCTGCGATGAGGATGGCGAGAATCGCCAGCGGCGCGACGAAACGCAGCAGGAAGAACCACGCCTTGAAGATAATCTGATTACTGAACCCCAGTTCTTCGAACAGTTCGGCGGGCTTCAATCGCCAGCCGACGAAGACGGCGATAAGGATACCGCCAATTGGCATCAGGAGGTTCGCTGTCAGGTAGTCAATCAGGTCGTAAATGTTCTTGCCCTGCAGCGGCTTGATCATGTCGAGTGGCGCAAAGTCCTGCCACACATTGAACGACAGTACGCTGGCGATGCCGATCAGCCAGGCCAGGAAACCGAATATGATGCAGGCATTTCGGCGCGCCATGTCCCAGCGATCCACGGCATAAGAGACTATCGGCTCGATGATCGCGATGATCGATGTGACGGCGGCGAACGCCAACAGCAGGAAGAACAGTGCGCCAAAC
This sequence comes from uncultured Gammaproteobacteria bacterium, assembly GCA_963698425.1. Classification (GTDB taxonomy): domain Bacteria; phylum Pseudomonadota; class Gammaproteobacteria; order Steroidobacterales; family Woeseiaceae; genus UBA1847. The sequence goes on from CAVOQR010000010.1 coordinate 817,304, forward strand.
ACCGCCCCTCCCGGCATATCCGCAAACGCCGTCGGCAGGGTCCTGAAGATCAGGCCCGGGCCGGATCCGGGATCGAGATTGTTGGCAAATACAATCGGGAAAATCATCAGCCCGGCAAGCAACGCGACCATTGTGTCAGCAACGACGATGATGAGGGCCGAACGCGTCAGTGATACACCCTTGGGGACGTAGCTGCCGTAGACCATCATCAGGCCCATCGCCACGCTTATTGAAAAGAACGCCTGTCCGACCGCGCTCAGGACGGTGTCCCCGGTGATCTTGCTGAAGTCTGCACTGAACAGAAACCGGAGTGCACCCTGCAGATCGCCGGCGATCGCCGCGTAGCCGATCATGATCATCAGCATCACGAACAGGGCCGGCATCAGTAACTTCACGGTGCGCTCGATGCCATTCTTGATGCCGGCACCGACAATAAACAATGCGCAAACGATGAAAATGGTGTGGAACAGCGTCATCGTCCAGGGACTGGCCTGGAGAACATCGAACTGCGCGGCGACTTCGCTGGCAGGCGCGCCGCCGAAGCTGTTGGCTGCCTTGAAGATGTACAGCAGCGTCCAGCCGGCAATGACGCTGTAGTAGGTGGCAATAAGGTAGCCGACGATAACGCCCATCCAGCCAAGTACTGACCAGCGGCGCGAACTTCCAGTGCGCTTCGCCAGGGCAGCCATGGCAAGTGGTGGGCTGTGCGCACCGAGGCGACCGATGGCCAGCTCGGCGATCAGTACCGGCAGTGCAACGAAGACAACGCAAAGCAGGTAAATGATGACAAAAGCACCGCCGCCACTGACGCCGGCGACGTACGGAAACTTCCAGATATTGCCCAGACCAACGGCCGCACCGATCGCAGCCAAAATGAATGTGAGCCCGGAACTCCAGGCCTGCTTTTCCTGTGCCATGTGCCCCCTTCCAGTTCGTTGCTTTGACGAACTTCAGCGTCATGCACAATTATCGCAGAGCAGCGCTACTGTTGGCCACAAAAAAGGCCCCGCAACATTGCTGCTGCGGGGCCCTTGTGATTGCTAACGCAATCTATTGGTTATTGAATAATTGCTTATTCAAAACCAACGCGTGCACTCAAACGCATGAAGCGCGGACGCTGGTACTGGCGAACCAGACCGTAATCCGGATCAGCAACGCCGCCGTCAGTCTCACCGAACTCGTTGTAAACGGTCGGGTTCTGAGCGTTGAAGACGTTGAAGATATCAAGCGACAGAAGTACGTCGGTGCGACCTACTTCCATGTTGTACTGCATGCTTGCATCAACGTTCATGATGTCAGGCGTCGTACCCAGTGAGCCGCGCGGTACCAGTTCACCACCACAGAAGTGGGAATCAGCACCGTACTCAGCTGCGAACACGTCGGTCGGATGTACGCCGAAGCAGTTCTGCGGACGTCCTGACTGGTACAGCATGCTTGCACCGAAGCGCAGGCCGTTGTCCAGCTGGTACGAACCGTAGACCTTGACTGTGTGACGACGATCGTTCGGCAGGTTGCCGCCCGCGCCATCGGTCAGTCCCGGCTGGTCGAAGTTCTGCGTAATACCCGCATCGTCCTGACCATTATCAGACTTCACGTAGCCTTCGTGGTTACCCCAGCTGTGTGCCCATGTGTACGAAGCAGCCATCGCCCAGCGACCATCAAACGGACGGTTGAAGGTGAATTCAACGGCACCGTACTGGCGCTCAGCTTCCGGGTATCCGAGCTGATCAGCGGTAAGCGTGATCGTCTCGTCCTGCTCAGGAATGTAAACTTCCATCGTCTGGCCAGGAACAGTCAGCACGTACTGGTGGAAACCACTGAATACGTCTTCAACTGTATCGCCACCCGTCAGGGTGTCGTCCCATGTGCCAGCGCCATTGTTGTAGTACTCAATGACAGCAGCGTCGATTGCAACGTCTTCGATTGTCGTTTCAAGGTTACGGTAGATCGCCTTGACGCCGAGCTCTACGCCCGAATCAAGGAAGTGCTGGTAACCAAGAATCAACTCAGACTGGTACATCGGCTCGATGTTGTTGTCTGTAACCGAACGCGTATCAGGAACTTCGCCGTTGCCGAAAACAACCTGGTCATACTGTGCGCCGAGGTTGGTCGGTACGAACTGTGCGTCCTGGCTTACGCCGTCCCAATCAAAGTAGTCGTGGATGTAGGTTTCACCACCGGACATACGAATGTTGGTGTTGGCTGCGATCGGCAGGTAGTACAGACCGTAGTTAGCAAAGATCTTTTGACGACCTTCGCCAGACGGATCCCATACTGCTGCGAGACGAGGAGCCCACTGATCCTTAACTTCTACGAAGGTGTTGCCTTCGCCGTTGAGGTTCTCGAAGTTCTCGTTACGAATACCGAGTTCCAGGGTCCACTTGTCGTTGACTTCCCAAACGTCCTGAATGTAGTAGGCGTTGGAGTTGGTCTCGAACGAACCACCTGAACTGTAGGTACGACGACGTACGTTTGCACCGCTTGGGCACTCCGTAACAACGTCACAGCCGTTGTAGGTGTTGAACGGGTCTTTCAGCCAGTAAACACCGCCAGAGTTAACCGTAGCGTTGACAGCGTTGTTGCTCTCGTAGTCGAGGCCAGCAGAAAGGTCATGGTTGCCCAGTACCCAGTTGACATCGAAGCGACTCATTTCACGCGAGTCGGTACCGGCTTCAACTGTGAAGCTGGTCCAGTCGCCCTCTGCGACAAAGCCACCATCGTAGTTGTAAACAACCGGGATCGAAGCTGATGAAGGAGCTGTTGTACGTGCCTGTTCGTTCTCGCCGTAAGACAGAGAGATCTGCAGGTTGTCGGTGAGGTCACCGGTGTACGTAGCGATCCAGTTGTCGCCGCCTTCTTCATACAGTGTGTCGCCGAGGTAGGCGCCGCGCTGCTGCGTATCCGGATCGAAGCCGTATGTGCCTTCAACGCCGGTGCGCTCATCACTAAAGCCGGTCAGCTCGATGTGGTGATTGTCGGTGATGTAAGCATCGATCTTCGCACCCCAGAAACCCTGGTCGACTTCGTAGTCGTAGTCACGAGCAGACTGGATGCCAGCATAGCGCTGATCATCGTTGTTCTGGCTGTAAAGGACATAGTAGAACAGACGATCTTTGAGGATCGGACCAGAGAGGTAGACGTCAAAGTTGGTCTCTTCATTGTCGTCAAGGTCGTTAGCTGCGAGGTAGGTCTCAGGACTCGTGTCGAGCTGCTTGTCATAGTAGACGTTGGCGCCAACTTTAAAGTCGTTAGAACCACTCTTGGTGCGAGCGTTCATTACGCCGCCGAGTGAACGACCGTACTTGGCTGAGTAACCACCGGTCTTGATCTGCAGAGTTTCGTAGAACTCAAACGGTACCTGCGAGAAGCCAACACCCGTACGGAAGTTGGTCGTGTTCAGGCCGTTGATGAAGCTGGTGTTCTCTGCGATTGACGCGCCTGCAAAGCTGACGTTGCCCGAACCACCAAAGCGGTAGTCACCACGGCTTACGCCGGGAGCGAGCAGTGCAACTGAAGCGAGGTCACGCTGAACCGGCAATTCAAGCAGTGCTTCGTGATCAATTACGAGGCCTTGCTCTGCAATGCTGGTATCGATGGCAGCAACGCGCTGACCGGTCGTAACGATTTCTTCGATCGCCTCTGCAGTCGTTGCCATTGCAATGGTCGTTGCTGCGCCGAGTTGTACGCGAACCGTTTCTGAATCCACGACAGAGCCGCCACTAAGGACGCGAACTTCGTAGGTGCCTGCGTTCAGGCTGTCGAAACGGAATGAGCCGTCAGATGCGACGGATTCGGATTTTGTTACACCGCGCGATGTGTCGACAACCTCAACTACCGTACCTGCTGATGCGCCAGAAACCGTGCCCTTGATGGAGCCACCGGATTGCTGTGCATTTGCAGAAGTAGCGAGGCCCAGAACCAGGACGATCGCGGCAAGGCCGCTAACGAGGTTCCGAGTCAACGACGCAACAGTATTGACTACTGTAGTCATTTTTATCCCCTATGCTGTAAAAGTAATGTCTTGCTTAATTACCGCGGACAACAACATGTTGCCCTCGTGCAGCGAAGAGTATCACAAAAACGACAAAGTCAAAACGCGCAACACCGGAGCGGACCTGAGATACCGGCGCGCGCCCACGGCGACTTCAGAGCGAAATTTATCCGGATTTGTAAGTGCTTGTTATTAAAGCAATAAAACGAGCTAAATTGACGTCAGCGAGACACGGCGCGCGTCTAGAATATTTGGTTATATCGATAGCCCTCGAGTTGTTGCAAGAACGCAACAACTGCGGTGAGTTGTAAAAAAGACACAAAAACCGGCGGCTGGCATTTTGCGGCAGTATTTCGCCACTCTGTCAATTTCTGTTTATTTTTCAGCAAGTTAGACGGGCAGAGCTGTTACATACTTGTGCTGGCGCAACGCGACCTGTGAGGATGCGGCTGCAACGGCGGGGTGGGCCAGCACGTGATCCATGAGGATTAACTCGAAGGCGCTGACACTCCTGGTTCTTATTATGAGCGTGTAGTCATGCGCCCCGGTGACCGAAAAGCACTCCATGATTTCCGGTGTCTTGTTAACAAAACGCTCAAATGCGCGCAGTGTCGACTTTTCGTGGTTCTTAAGGTTGATGAAGACGAACACACAAACGGGCAACCCGACCTTGTCCGCGTCCAGCAAGGCCACACGCGAACGGATTGCGCCGACCTGCTGCAGTTCGTTCAGCCTGCGCCACAGCGTCGATGGTGACATGGACAGCTGCTCCGCCAATTCCCGGACTGTTGCCGATGCATCCGCCTGGATCGCCCGCAGAATTGCACGATCAGTCTCAGAAAGTGAGATAGCCTCAGTAATTTGTACCATTCTTGATGCTCTATTTGATGATCTGTCTCAGATTAGCACGTTCAGACGGTTAAATTGGATGCCTGTTTCACTGCATTCGGCATATCCTTGGCGGATGGACAAAAGCCAGAATCGCTACGCGGATGCACCGCGAAACCCCGACTTCACGATCGACCAGAGCTGGAGCAGCTACACGGCCGACGAGCACGATCGCTGGGACCGCCTGTTTCGCTGCCAGCAAGAGGTCCTGAAGCACCGCGCCTGCCCGCCGTTCCTGAAAGCCGTCGAGACGCTGCAACTGTCTGAAGCTGGTATTCCCGACATGGAGCGACTCTCCGATCGCCTGGAGAAGATTACCGGCTGGCGGGTCGTGCCCGTGACCGACCTGGTGCCTGACGAAGTATTTTTCGAGCACCTCGCCAATCGCCGCTTCCCGGCGGGTGCATTCATCCGGCCTGAAGAAGAGTTTGATTACCTCGAAGAGCCGGACATCTTTCACGACATCTTCGGTCATGTTCCGTTGCTGGCAGTGCCTGCCTATGCCGAGTTCATGGAGGCCTATGGCAAGGGTGGCATGCGCGCGCTGCAGCTGGACCAGTTGCAGAATCTCGCGCGACTCTATTGGTACACCATTGAGTTTGGCCTGTTTCGTTCGGACGAGGGCCTGCGCATCTTCGGTGCCGGCATACTTTCCTCACCCCACGAGAGCGTGTTCTCGCTGGAGGACGCGTCACCAAACCGCGTCGCGTTCGACATTGAACGCATCATGCGCACTGAAGTCATCATCGACGACTTTCAGCAAACGTACTTTGTCATCGACAGTTTCGAACAACTGCTGGAAGACTGCTACGAGGATTTTGCGGACGTTTACCGTCGCGTCAAATCGCTGAGTGACATCAAGGCGGAGGCTCTGCTGGAAACCGATGATGTACTTAGCCGTGGCACACTGGAATACTTCCGCGCCAAGCACGCGCACGCCAGTTAGAGGGAGCCAACACCATGAGCGAAAAACTCGCGCCGAGCGACGTTGTCCTGTTGTCAGAAATTGAGCCGGGCTGGAAGGTGTCAGCAGACGGCTTGTCAGTTTCAACCACGCTTGAGTTCGGCAGTTTCGCCGCAGCCTGGGGATTCATGTCACAGGTCGCCATTGAAGCGGACAAGCTCGACCATCATCCTGAATGGAGCAATGTCTACAATCGCGTCATGATCAAGCTAACCACGCACGACGCCGGTGGCCTGACGAAGAAAGACATTGCGCTCGCGGAAAAGATTCGCGAAGCCTGCAGTAAACAATGAAGACAATCGTAACCGGCGCCTCGGGGGCGCTTGGCAAAGTTGTTTGCGAACACCTGGCAGCGAATGGTCATGATGTCGCGGCGGTTCGCGGCGTCGACTTAAGTGATGCCGCGCAGGCAACAGCGGTAATTACCGAACTCGCGGGCGGCTCTGGCATTCGTGGCCTGGTTAATATCGCTGGCGGCTTCGCCTGGGAGACGATCGCTGCTGGCAGCGTAGACACCTGGGATCGCATGTGGACGCTAAACGTAAAGACCACCCTGAACAGCTGCCGTGCCGCACTTCCACACCTGCAGGATGGCACGAGCGCCATCGTCAATGTCGGTGCCGCAGCAGCAGCGCGCGCAACCACCGGCATGGGTGCCTACGCAGCATCCAAGGCAGCAGTCGCCCGCCTTACCGAAGCGCTGGGCGACGAACTGAAACCGCGCAACATTCGCGTCAATGCCGTTCTGCCGTCGATCATCGACACGGCGGCCAATCGCGCAGATATGCCGGATGCCGACACCTCCACGTGGGTCAGCACAGAACAGCTCGCACACGCCATCGCGTTCCTGCTCTCGGCGGACGCCTCCGGAATCACCGCGACCCTTCTCCCGGTCACCGGCAAGCTATAGAATTCGCCCCATGGAAGCACACGATCTTGATCGCGACGTTGCAAGCATCGCCGCCATTGCCTCGAGCAACGACTGGCGGCGCATGCCGGAACTCCTCGTCGACGCCTGTGAAAGCCTGGTGCCCGCGGACAGCAGCCTGCTCGCGGTATTCGGCGACACCGCCAAACCGTCCTGTATTTACCACGATGTTCCGCTTGACCAGCAGTGCAAGAACATCGACGCCTATCTCGAGGGCAACTACCTGCTTGACCCGTATTACCGCGCCGGGATTGAACGGGTTGCCAGCGGCGTCTACCCGCTCGATGAACTGGCACCGCCAGGGTTCAATCGCAGCGACTACTTCCAGCGCTATTACAAGGATGCCGGAATCGGCGACGAGATCGGCATCATCGTGCACTTGCCAGACGACTGCTTCGCGATCCTCTCGTTGGCGACAGAGGCTGGCTCAGCCGAGTTCTCCCCCGCGGACATACGCAGGCTCGAAGAGCATTTGCCCGACATCGAGGCAGTGATCGTCGCTTACTGGAACAAGCTGCGCTCAGCCTAGGTTGCCGAAACAGATGTACTTGGTCTCCAGGTAGTCCTCGACACCAAAGTAAGACCCTTCGCGCCCCTGTCCCGATTCCTTGACGCCGCCGAACGGAATGTACGCTGACGAGATCGCCGTTTCGTTGACGCCTACCATGCCGTATTCGATGGCCTCTGCCACTCGCCAGCTGCGTCCCTGGTCTTTGGTGTACAGATAGGCAGCAAGCCCGAACTCCGTGTCGTTGGCCATCGCGATGGCTTCTTCCTCAGTGCTGAACTTGAATATCGGCGCGATCGGGCCAAAGATTTCTTCCTTGAAGATACGCATGCCGTCGTTGACGTTACACAGTATGGTCGGCTCAACGAACTGCGCCCCGGCGCTCGAGAATTCGCCGCCAGCAGCAACGGTTGCTCCGTTGGCAACCGCGTCGTCCACCAGCTCCTTGATGTCTTCCAGCGCCTTCCTCGTAATCACCGGGCCGTGCGTACTGTCGCTGTCCATGCCGTCCCCGACCTTGTAGGTCGAGACGATGGCTTTCAACTTGTCAACGAACGCGTCATAGACGGTGTCCTGCACGATTATGCGGTTGGCGCAGATGCACGTTTGTCCCGAGTTGCGGTACTTGGCAGCTGCCGCGCCGGCGGCTGCAAGATCCAGATCGGCATCATCGAATACGATGACCGGCGCATTACCGCCCAGCTCCATCGAGGTCCGCTTCATCGTATCCGCGCACTGTCGCACCAGCAGTTTTCCAATGGGTGTTGATCCTGTGAACGTCAGTTTGCGGACCGTCGGGTTGGCACACATTTCATCACCGATCGCCGCCGAATTTGCCCCCGGCAACACACTCAGCAAGCCGGCCGGCAGGCCGGCGCGATCGGCCAGTTCCGCCATCGCCAGCATGGACAAGGGTGTCTCCCGTGGCGGCTTCGCCACCATCGCACAGCCAACGGCCAGTGCCGGTGCCGCCTTGCGCGCAAGCATGGCGCTGGGGAAATTCCACGGCGTTATCGCCGCACACACACCGACGGGCTGCTTGATAACAACACCGCGCCGATCCGTCTGTGGCTGCGGCAGGATGTCGCCGTAGATGCGTTTGCCTTCTTCTGCGAACCACTCGATGAACGAGGCCGCATACACAATTTCGCCGCGCGACTCTGCAAGGATCTTGCCCTGCTCCAGCGTCATGATCACTGCAAGGTCTTCCTGGTGCTGCAGCATCAGATCATTCCAGCGACGCAGGATTACGCTGCGCTCCATTGCAGACCGTGCAGCCCATTGCTTCTGCGCAACATCGGCCGCCTCGATCGCCCGCCGGGTCTCCGCCGCGCCGACACTTGCGACCGTTGCTACAACATCCTGAGTAGCCGGATTCAGTACGTCGAACGTCGCACCATCATCGGCATCGACCCATTGACCATTGATGTAGGCCTGCGTTTTGAGGAGTTGCGGATCTTTGATCAGGTCGGACATCGTGTTGCTACCTTGCAGTGTGTTAGTGATGACTCGGAAGCCGAGATTATCTCACGACCTTTCCGCTGTTGCATGGCACACTGGGCCGGTCAGCTGCATGGGAGGCGTGAGAATGCCCGAGACCGGACACCATTTGAAGCGCTCACTGGGCGTCACAGACATGACACTGTTTACCGTGTCCGCGATCCTGCTCCTCGATACCTTGTCCGCATCAGCATCGATCGGCGTTTCCAGTATTACCTGGTGGGTCATCTTGTCGCTGCTCTTCTTTGTGCCCTATGGACTGATCAGCGCGGAGCTCGGCACAACCTATCCTGAGCAGGGTGGCATTTACGCCTGGGTGCGCGATGCATTTGGTGCTCGCTGGGGCACCCGGGTCACCTGGCTGTACTGGCTCAACAACGTGTTATGGCACGCATCGCTGTACGTCCTGTTCGCCGGCATTTTTGCGCAGATGTTCTTCCCGGATCTCAGCTCGGGCGCCAAGCTCATGATGGCACTGGCGCTCACCTGGCTGGTCATCGGCCTGACCACACTGTCTCTCAGTATCGGCAAGTGGATCCCGAACGTCGGTGCCATCGTCAAACTGCTGGCGTTCGCCGCGCTGATTGCCGGCGGCATCACGTTTGCCATGTCAGGTGACGGCACGCTGGCGAACGACTTCTCGATCGCCGCATTCACGCCTGAGTGGGGCAGCAGTACGCAATACATATCCACGATCATCTACGGCGTGCTCGGTTTCGAGCTCATGTCGTCTGCAAGTGAGGAAATGAAAAATCCGCAGCGTGATGTGCCGCGCTCCATTCTGCTGTCTGGGACGATCATTTTCGTGGCTTACATTCTCGGCACATTTGCGATACTCGCGGCGATCCCCATCGATCAGATCGACCTGGTTGAAGGGCTGGTTGATACCTTTCAGCAGTTGTTCGGCACCTCAAGCGTTGGCAAGGCCGCCGCGCTGTTGCTTGGAACCATGGTATTAGTCACGATCATCTCCAACGCGCTCACCTGGTCGATTGGCGCCAACCGCGCCGCAGCAGAAGCCGCTATCGATGGCGAGCTGCCGCGCTTCCTCGCTAAAGAAAACAAGGCCGGCGCACCGGTTGGTGCAGCCATATCCATGGGCATACTGATTACGCTAGTGCTACTCAGTTACGGGCTGATGTCGGCAAGCAACGAGGACTTGTTCTGGAGTCTTTTCGCGGCAAGCGCGGTGCTGTTTCTGCTGCCGTACATCGGTGCAGTCGGCGCGTTCTTTTATGCCAGAATCCACGACGCCAACAAACCCCGACCGTTCCGTGTCGCTGGCGGCACACCGTTTGCGCTTGTTATTACCGTCGTCTGTATCGGCATCCTGGCGCTATCGACGTGGTTGTTCATGTATATCCCGGGGGAAGGATTCGACATGCCGGTCGTAATTGGCTCCGCGGTCGCCATTCTCCTCGGCGAGATTGTTATTCGTTATGCCGAAAAGTGATCGCGCAAAACTCATAGAGCGGCGCCAGCGTGCACTTGGGCCCGCGTACAAGCATTTCTATGAGACACCGCTTTACCTGACTCGCGGCGAAGGTGTCTGGCTGTTCGACGATGACGGCAGGCAATACCTGGATTGTTATAACAACGTGCCATCCGTCGGTCACTGTCACCCGGAAGTTGTGGAGGCGCTGACCCGGCAGGCAAAGACGCTCAATACGCATACGCGATACCTGCATCACGCGGTGGTGGAATACGCCGAGATGCTTAACGAAACCCTGCCCGGCGATTTATCTGTCTGCACGCTCGTTTGCACTGGAACTGAAGCCAACGACCTCGCCTACCGCATGGCGCGCGCCGTCACCGGCAACGACGGCGCCATTACGACGGTCGGCGCGTACCACGGCAACTCGACGCTGGTGTCGGAACTGTCACCCGACTTTGCCAGGCGTCGGCCGCGTCCCGACTTCATCGTCGATGTCGAGCCACCGATGTCCTACAGAGGCAGGTACAGCAGTGATGATGCTGACTATGCTGAGAAGTACGCGGCACTGGTCGATCAGGGCATTGACGAACTCGCGCAGCATGGCCACAGGCCCGCGATGATGATTATCGATTCGATCTACGATTGCGCCGGCGTGTTCACGCCGCCAGCGGAATACCAGCAGCTGCTGCACAAGAAGGTGCGTGCTGCCGGTGGCCTGGTCGTGTGCGACGAGGTGCAGTCCGGACTGACGCGTCTCGGCGATAACTACTGGGGCTTCATGGACTCTGACGTCGTGCCGGACATCGTCACCATGGGTAAGCCGCTCGGCGACGGCCACCCGCTCGCGGCGGTTGTGACAACACCCGACATTGCGGCTCGCTTCGCGCGCGAGTCGAACTACTTCAACACCTTCGGCGGCAACCCGGTTTCCGCGACCGTGGGCAAGACCGTGTTACAGATCATCGCGCGTGAGAACCTGCTGCAACAGGTGCATGACGTTGGCGAATACCTGCTACAGGGCCTCAATCGACTTGCAGAAGATCATGAACTGATTGGCGACGTTCGCGGCAAGGGTCTGTTCATCGCGGTCGAACTGGTGCGCGACCGCGACAGCAAAGAACCCGCCGAACTTGAGGCTGCTGCTGTCGTCGAGCGGATGCGCGAAAGCGGTGTCCTGCTGGCGCTGATTGGCGAGCATCGCAATACGCTGAAGATCCGCCCGCCACTGGTATTCGGGAAGGAGCATGCAGACATCGCACTCACTGCCCTGGACGATGCATTGCGGCGCTCTGCCTAGAACGTCTGTTTGGTCGACAGCACCAGCTGCACGTCGTCGATGCTGTCATCGCCATCCAGCGGGAACGCAATGTCGATGTGCGTGACCCTTCCAAAGCCGAAGCGCGAGTGACCCAGTCGCAAGCCGAAACCAACATCCTGCAGCCACTCGTTCTCGATCGAGGACACCGGACTGTCTCCCCAGGCACGCCCGATATCGTAGAAGACTGCTGCGCCGACGTGAAACAGACGGAACGGATACCAGTCACTGAAGAAGCGCTGCTCGGCAGTAAACAGCAGGCGGCGATCACCGGACTGGTAGCGCAATGGATAACCGCGCAGGCCGGAATCACCGCCTATAACAATGCGGTTCTCAGCATCCAGCTCGTGTCCGTAAACGCCGCTCAGGGACAGGAAGGCAAGCCGTTTCTCGGATTGCTTCCTGAAGAACCTGGCGCTGAAGTCGACCACCAGGTTGGCGGCGTCGCCGTTCTCGATGCGGCTGCCAAGCCCGCCCTCCAGTATCAGCGAGTCCCTTTTGGATGATCCGAAACCGGCCTGGGCTCTTGCGTTAAACAGCAGCGCGTCGCGATCAGAGCCGAGCCATTCGGTCGCCGCACCGAGAGACAGGCTGAGGCGCCGCCCCAGGAATCGATCCTCGGTACGGCCTATCTGGTCGATGTTACTGGCCTTCTCAAAGCGGTCCTCGAGCCACTCGACGCCAATGAACGGATAGGACAGCGTGCGATTGTCCGGAATGACAAGCGTCGGGTAATCGGAGTCCGGAGCATCGAGGAATTCATCCTCGTCATACACGAATCCGGTCGTGAAGCGCGTTGTCCAGCCGTCCCTGAGTCCGCGCGACCATCCGATATGGACGTCGGCGTACGCGGCCTTGTGGCGAAAGTCCGCTATCTCCTCGCCGCGTTCGTAGAAGGTGTCAATGTAATCGTCATCGGAGATGTTGACGCCGCGCGCGCGGCGGCTGTCCAGCGCGAAGAACGGCTTGCCCAGCGACAGGTTGCGAAAGTAGCCGTCGCTGTTGTTCGACAGCCCCAGGTCGAGGACATAGCGTGAGCCGCCGAGATTTCGATCGACAACCTTCAACAGCGACGAATCGCGGTCAACGTCCGAACTGCGCGACAATTCAACAGCCATACCGGTACCGAGCAGGTTGGTCTCCTTGATGCCGAAGGCGTACTTGTTCTCGCCGCCCGAACGCGAGAAGTCGAGCTTTGGAATCAGCGTCCAGACGTCGGTCGTTATTACATGGACATCGGCAACGCCGTTGACTGCAGGCGCAGCGCGGATGGTGGCCTCGTGCAGATAGCGATTCTGCCGCAACAGCCTGGCGGACTCCTCCAACGCGTGCTTTGACAGCACATCACCGCTCTCAAACAGCAGTTGCGTACGAATGGTGCGGTCGCGTGTAAGCACATGCAGGCGATTGGCAAGCCGGAACAATGACTTGTTCTCTGCCGGGTTTCCCAGGTCGAAAATGTTGTGGCGCTCGATGACAACCGTGCCAATAGTCGCTGCAGGCTCGTCTGCTGACGAATCCGCTGCTGCGCACTGCGTCAGCAGCAGGACCAATAGCAGGAAGTGAGGTTTACTTGATGGGGCGACAGAAATAGCTGTTCTCAGGTCAGGCGAGTGCCGCGGTATCGTGCCACAAGCGTATCTTCCGGAGCAGCGCCGCCAATTGCCGGCGTTCTCTCGGCGTGATGCCCTTGAGGCTGTCGTCGGCCGCATCGAGACGTAGTTGTATGGCCTTGTTGATGGTCCGCTGCCCGGCGCTGGTCAACGAAACAACAACGGCTCTGCGGTCATGCTTGTCCGGCCGGCGGCGCACCAGCCCCCGAGACTCCAGCCTGTCGATCCTGTTGGTCATCGCACCACTGCTGAGTCCGGTGGACTTTGCCAGCGCTGTCGCCTGCATGGCGTAAGGGCGCCCCTGGCGACGCAAGGCAGACAGTACGTCGTATTCGAACAGCTCCAGCTGCAGCGGCAGCAATGCCTCATCCGCCTGGCGCGCGAAGTCCCTGTGCAAAGACATGACACGGATGACGACACCGAGGCTGGCTGTATCCAGTTCAGGCCGTTCTTCAGACCACTGCTCCAGGATGTCGTCGACCGCGTCTTTTTGCATATAGTTAAACCTGGTTAGTATTTTGATATCAAAATACTTGACATCAAGAAAAATTTACCGATACTTTGCCGAGAGTACTGTGTTTTGGGCTCGCTTACCAAGGAGTAATGAATATGCGCTCGCAACATGGCGATTACGACACTAGCGACGACCTCGATGACTTCGACATGCTCGACTTCGACGGCAACGCAACGATTCGTCGCTTACGCAAAGAAAAGCACCGGCGCCCCATCCGGCGTCATCTCGGACCCGGCAGCAAAGAACACTGGGACGATGAGGACTTCGATAAATACGCCGACTACAGCGACTACACAGACAGTGACTGGAGCGAATACGGCCACTAAGCGGAATTAACAACCCGCCAGGCTGGCCGCTCGACGGCTACCTGGCGGGTTTTTCCTGGTCCAGCGCCTTCAGATACATGCCGCGTACCTCCGCGACATGCTCATCCACCGTCTCAGCAGTCCACTTGCTGGTATCGATCGGCGGCAACACCTGCACCTGCACCGTTCCGGGGTGGTACATCATGTCACCTTTCGGCTGCACGTCGCTGGAGTTGTAAATAACGATAGGCACCATCGGAACACCTGCCTGCATCGCAAGGTGAAACGCCCCCTTCTTGAACTCCGCAAGGTGTGGCGTGAGCGCCCGGGTACCCTCCGGCGAAAGCGCAACAGACTTGCCCTCAACACGCATTGCGTCGACCAGCGGCGCCATCGCCTCTATCGCCTTCGCGGTGTTTTTGCGGTCAATCAGCACGACACCGGACGCCTCCATGACGCGCCCGATGATCGGCATGTCGCGTATTTCACGCTTGCCCACGCCAGTAATATCTCGCCGTAACAATCTCGCAACGATCACCAGGTCCACGTTACTCTGATGATTGAACACGAACACTGCCGGCCGATTTGACCAGAGATGATGCTCGCCCTCGATCTTCAGATTGAGCCCGATCAGTGCACTTGCCGTATCGGCAAACACCGAGATCGAGAAATTAAGCGCATCCCGCCTTGAACCCGACAGCGCGAGAATCGGCAGGCCCGCGAGAAAGGAGCCCGTGAGGCTGAAAGGCACCAGCAGGGAACGAATAAAATCTGACAGGTGCGGTTGACCGCGACTGCCGAAGCGGCGCACCGGCCAGCCGCGTTTCTCGGCGACGGCCAGCAGGTTCTTGTTGGGATTCAGCGGTCGCGGATTGCCGACCCGCTGCAGCAGCTGAATGTCGTCATAGCTGTCGGTGTAGAAGAAACTCTTGTCGAGATCGACCCCGAACTGCCGGACCAGGCTCTGTGCGGCAAGCACCTTGCCCTCGCCAAAACAGATGGGCTCCTCGACCGCACCCGTGAACTTGCCGTCTTTGACGGCGAGTCGCGTGCAGATTACATGCTCGATACCCAGGTCCTTGGCGGCGGGCTCCACCTGGTATGGGGTGGCGGAAGAAATGATTGCCACGGTGTGACCTTTGCGCAGGTGTGCGTTAACCAGCGCGCGTGACTCCGGGTAGATCTGCCGCGCGATGCTCGACACAAACAGCTCGCTGCCGAAGGCGGCATAACTTTCCTCACGCACGCCACGCAAGAACTGCGCGGACGCCAGCATGAGCCCCGAGAAGCCCATATAGCCGAGACCAAAACTGGCGATACCACCGGCAAGTTCAACGAACTCGCGCGGCGACACATGGCCGCGCTTTACCTGCTCTTTGATGAACGAAACGGCAGAGAAGCCCGAGATGAGCGTGCCATCGAAATCGAAGAATGCGCCGATCTGCGGTCCATCCGGCAGATCCCTTATTTCGGCGACGACATCCTGGTGCGGCAACATACATACTCTCCTGACCCGAAGCCTATCACCTGCATGGCTTCGAGACAGGGGAGTGTGTCAACTTATCGATCCGAGCGCTAGCGCCCGAAGCGATAGCTGAACTGTGCGATCACAGCATCGAGATCCGGATATTGCACATAGCCGACCTGGTTGCCGATAAGGCTGCCCGCCGGAATGCTGCCACGCTGCTGGTACAGCTCCAGCCGCACGCTCATCGCGTTGCCGCCACGCGTTTCCCAGCCGTACTTCACACCGGCCGTGATCGCGTCAAAGTTGCCAAGACGATAGTCATTGGTCGCGTAGCTCGGCAACGGCGCACCATCCACAATGCTCGGCTGATAGAAGTTCGCTTCGGTCTGCGTGTAGTAGCGCAGATGCGGCTCAAGGTAGCTGGTATTGCCCATTGGAAAGCGCAGGCGCAAGTCGACCGTGTGCGAGTCGATGTCCCAGTCATCCGTCATGTAGCGATACGACGCATCCAGCACCTTGCCGTTCATGTAGTACTTCGCCTGGCCGTAGAAGCCGTGCTTGGTGCGCTGGTCAGGACGACTTTCGTACAGGTACTCGTGCGACGGTCCTTCCACCCCTGGCGGCGGCGTGCGCGTCACCGTGTCGCCAGTGATTCCGTCAACCACGCTGAGAATCTTGTAGGGGTCGTTGAGGTAGCCTGACGCATCGCTGAAGGAATAATTCGCCTGCAAAATCAGGTTTCGGGATACGACCTGTGTCACGCCAAGCACGAAGTCGACAATGTCCTTGTCCTGTTTGCCCTGGCGATTGCTGACATCACCGACATCGAGCATGGACGTCAGCGGCGTCGGTGCGCCACCTACTGCGTCGATGCTATCCGCCGCAAACGCAAAACCTGCGGATACCGTGGTGTTTCGCTGATTAAAATCGCGGGCGATCTTCGCGTTTACACCCATGTGCAGGTAGTCGTATTCCTTGGAAGTACTTGCGCCAATGTTTAGCTGATACAGCCTGCCCAGCGGTTGCTGCCAGTTTGCGGTCAGTGCGACGCGGGTGTCTTTGAAGGTGTCATCAAGTGGCAGCGTATCGGCCGGCACTGTGAATACCGAACTCCCGGACGGCCGCGTGAATGTCTGCGCTACCGGCTGACGAATGGCGCCGTGCGGCGTCGCCCCGGTCAGCGCATCGACCGTCATGCCAAGCGACAATGCGCGATCGTCCTGCAGATTGCGGCGTGCGAGCAGGCTGACGCTGAGGTCTTGTACACGGTCGTTGTCCTCACCGTAATAGAGCAGTGCCGTGTTGAAATCCCACTTTGACTCTTCTTCTGCCTGCACAGGTACAACGGCAGCAGCACCGAGAAGCGCACAGGTGGCTTTGGCCAGCGGCGCCGAAATCTTTTTCCGATCTGGTTTGCTCATCGTATGCGTCCTAGTTGCAGCCACAGCCACCGCCGCCAAAACCTCGGCCGCCGCTGGATGCTTCCTTGCTGAAATAGATGTGGTCGTCGGTGGCAGCTTCGATCGGATCGGTCGTCAGCTGCATTTCTTCCTTCGCCAGGATGTCGCGATCCCAGGGCTCAACGCCCATGGAGCTGCAACCCGTGAGGACTGCCAGCAGTCCCAGCATCACTATGATCTTCATTCCGTTGCCCCTTTCAATGCGGCAACAATGGCCGCCTCGTATTCGTCTGTCTTTGCCGTTTTGAATCCCAGGTGGCGCTCAATTGTCGCGCCATCGCGGTCAAGCAAGTACGACGTCGGCATAGCCTGGACGTTGTAGCTGCGTGCCAGTTGCTTGTCCGGATCGTAGGCAATCTCGAATTGCGCCGGAAACTCCTGCAGGAACGTCGCTGCTTCTGCCGCGTCGTTGTCCAGATTTACAGCGATGATGACCAGGCCTGCGTCGGCGTACTTCTGCTGCATTTCGTTCATCCAGGGAAAGGAGCGGCGACAGGGTACGCACCACGATGCCCAGAAATCGAGCAGCACCACCTTGCCGCGATAATTTTCCAGCTGCAGGGCCTGGTCGGCCGCGACCGGTGCTGATGTAAGCAGCGACACGGCCAGCAGCAGCGTCGCGAGAAATCCGTTTCGAATCAATTTAGAGCTCCGTTTGCCAGCAACTACACATATCAATGCTCGTTAGATGCGGCCGCGCGGAATTTCCTTCGGCCAAACTGAAAAAAATTCTGTCACCCTAGAAACGCCACACGATACCCAGTGACGGCACCAGCGGCAGCCAGTTGCCCTGCCGCGCGATCAGCTCCGTCCCGTCAGCCGACATCGAGTATTCGGTGCAACACGGGTTATCGCGGTCATACAGGTTGGTGATCTCGGCAAACACGGTCAGCTCGCCACGTTTCGTGTCGAACTGCCGACTGACACGCGCGTCCAGGGTATGGAAGACCGAGTATCTGCCGGCGTTGATGTCCGTGACCGTGCCATTCAGCAATTCTGTTTTTGGCCAGCCCGTATGCACCTCGCCAGCCGCACTGAAGTCCCAGTCACTCCAGCGCCAGCTGAAGCCGAACTTGACCGTATGTGTCTGGTCCCAGGCGCGCGCCAGCTTGCCGGTTGCTGTCCGGTCACGGACTTCGGCCCAGGCATAACCCAGCCACCAGAACAGGTGCTCACCGCCGTCGCCGCTCGAAACCAGGAGTTCGGCGCCGTGCGCCTCGGCCGAGGTCGGCTCGATGCGATAGCGGTCGAACTGGATTTCGGGCAGCAAGGTCAGCTGGTTAAACGCGTTCGAAAAGCGTGGCCGCAGGTCGTGGAAGCGTTTGCTGTAGAGGGAGACATTGACGCTGATCGATTCGCCGAAGCCGTGTTCGAGGTTAGCCACCACGTGTTCAGCCTGCTGCGCCGGAAAGAAGCGCTCGATGCCGTCGTTCACCTGCAGCTCGTTGATTTCCTGAGCCTGCCAGTAGCGGCCCCATCCGAGGCGCAATTCCGTGTTATCTCCGGGCTGGTACAGTAAAGCGAGTCGCGGGCTGAACTGTGAATCGTCAACCGCATCCGTGTAGCTCTGGCTGTCCCAGCGCAGGCCGGCGTCCAGTACGACGTCCGGATGCAGCTGCCAGCGGGCTTCCAGCCACACGCCGTATTGCGCGCCCTCCGGTTGCTGCTCAATAGCGCGAATCTCGATGGGCATATTGTCGAGAATTGCGTCGAATGGCGGACTGACCGTTTTCGTAGAATCGAACTCGTAGCTCGCATCCTGGTGTTTGCCCTCGAAACCGAACCCCAGCATCCAGTTTTTCGATGCCAGCCACTGCCAGTCCTGCTTCAGGCCGACCGCATCAAATTCGCGCCGATCCCGCAACGTGCCGCTGACAATAAACGGCAGCTCGAGTGTGCCGTCGCGACTGTCCGATATATTGCTGGCAGAGAGGATGGTCTCGCTGTGCAACGATCCACTCCAGTCTGCGACCCACTTCAGCCACAGCACCTGGTTCTCGTAAACAGCATCGGCGTATTCGCCGCGGTCATTGTCAATAAGCGTCAGCTTGTCGAACGATGCCAGCAGGTTCGCGCTGAGCTGTGCGCGCGGCCCGAATTCCCACCCGGCATGCAGCAGGTAGTCGTGGTAGTCCGGGTTGCCCACTTCCGGATCGACAACATCCGCGATCAGGTCGAGATTGCCGCGCCGCGCTGCCACCAGCCAGTCGCCCCTGTCATTTGCGAATGTCCCCAGGGATGCCAGTGAGGTGTTGAAAAAACTCAAGGCCAGCTCGGTTTCCACCGCTTGCTGCGGCTCGCGCAGCCGCATGCTCATGACGCCACTCATGCGATCCCCGTAGCGCGCCGGGTAAGCACCGGAATAGAAATCGATGCCGTCGATTGCGTTCGAATTGACGATGGTCGCAACCGACTGGAAGTCTTTCAGGTGATACGGCTCATACAGGCGCAGCCCGTCAAACAGGAACAGGACCTCGTTCGCCTCACCGCCACGAATGTGGCTGCGACTGGAGATTCCACCGCTCGCCGTGCCCGGCAAGCGCGTCGTAATGCGCACCGCTTCTTCGGCCGCTGCCGGGATCCGCGTTGCCAGCTCACGGTCCAGGTAGGTGTGGGTGCCCGGCTCGCGATAGTCGAGCCGGTGCAGGCTGGAGGTTACGATGACCTCCGGAAGCGGTATCTCGGCTGGCGCAACAGCAGCCGCGACCGCTGGCTCTGGCGCGGCGGCCCGCTGCACCAGCCAGGCGCTGCCGGGCCCCTTGCCAAGTTGCAGACCATGCGCGGCAAGCTGCTGTCGCAAACTCTGCAGCGGATCTTCCAGGTTGGGCTCGGACTCGACGAGCAGGTCGTCGCTGACCACGTCACTGCTGAAGATTATCTGGTAGCCCTCTGCATTCATGGCCTGCAGCAGCTCCGCAAGCGGGCGGCCTTGCCAGTCGGCGGCGGCCGCAACAGAGACAAACGCGATGGCACCGGGGAGAAGGAGTCGGATGAAACGACGCATCCCGGAATACTAGTTGATGCGCGCCGCGACGCCTACCGCGATATGACGATCCTGTCGGCCTCTATGCGGTAGTTGACGCTGGTCGTCGCAAGTATGGCCTGAAGTGCTTCGTCCGGTGTCAGCCCCTCGATGGAGCCATGCACATCGGTACGCATGGCAAACATGCGCGTGTCATCCGATTCGAACTGCAGGATTCTGCCGGTCTCGCGCGCACCCCACTTGAGGAATTCGAGCAACGACCTGCCCGCAAGATCGAAGCTTGGCGTGAGATCCGTCACCCAGGCCCAGGCCGGGTCATGCGGCGCCAGCTCAACCAGCTCGGCGGCGCCAGCCTTATCCACCGTCAATCTTTCGCCCATGCGCGCGGCGTAGGTTTGTTGCGAATTACTGACGTCCACGCGCCCTTCCCGCACCGCGACGTCCAGAGCACTGCTCGAGACCGCTACGGAAAACTGCGTGCCGACATCACTGACGGTGCCAAAATCGGTGCCAATCAACAGGCCCTCGTCGCGATACACAAACTGCCCGGTATCGGCATAGATACGACCAGCCAGCAGAGTGAAGCGGTCGCTGGCATCGACACGCAGGCGGCTGTTGGCGTCAATTCTCAGGGATTCGTGCCGCGCAAGTCGCAGACTCAGGCCTTCATCGGCTCCTGTCGTGATGACGTCGCCGATATGCAGCGACGATCCGGCGCTGAATTCCTGTGCCAACGGACCGCTGCCAACAACCCTGGAGACCGTTGCTACCGATTGCACCGTTTGCGGCTGCGGCGTCGATAGCAGTGTGAATGCAAGGATCGCGGTCGCGGCAACACCCGCCGGGACGGCCCAGCGCAACAGCTGGCCGCCCCGCATACGGCGGCGCCAGCTTTTCTGTACCTCGGCATAGACTTTGTCGCTGTCCGGAACGGCCGTACTGCTGCGCCATTCCTGCTGCACGCGGTTGTAGACGCGCGACTCGACACTCAACGGGATCTCCGGCCGCTCGCCGGCAAGCCGAATGATGTTCGCAAATGTCTCTTCGTCGTCTCTCATGTCAGTCCACTATAAAATCGGGTTCGATATCCCAGATCGCCCTGAAGCGTTCCTTGAACGCCTCGCGGGCCCTTGTGAGGATCGATTCAGCGGCCTTTTCACCGACCGCCAGCGCGGCGGCGATCTCGCGCACACTGTGCCCTTGCACGTACTTCATCTCGAGCGCCTGGGCATAGTTGCTCGGCAGGTGCTCGAGCGTTACGCGAACGAAATTGGCAATCTCGTCGCGACGCTGAGCGGTCTCTGGCCGTCCGTCATCGGCGCCAGCGGATTCCAGCGCCGCCTGTACCGCCGGGTGATCTTCAACCGGCACGTCCTCGCGCATTTCCAGGTTGCGCTGACGAAACACGGCATTGGTCTCGTTGCGACAGATCTGGCACAACCAGGTAAACAACAATGCCTCACCGCGAAAGCTGCTCATCTTGCGCACGACGATGCACATCGTTCGCTGCACGATTTCCTCGGCAAGCTCTTCGTTATTGTCGACGCGCGTCAGCGTGAAGCGAAACAGGCGCGGAAAGTATTCTTTGAAAAAGCCATCGAACGCGACCTGATCGCCGGCCGCCACTTTGGCGGCCAGCAACCGGTCTTTCACTACCTGAGGAGTAGCGTCACTCAACATCACTTCCTTCTATAGAGGCCAAGGGGGGAGGTGCCTCTACATACTTAGAGTCGGCAGCCGCAGAAATCCTTCGCCGATTTGTAGTGTGATTCAGGGTCGCTGCGTTGTACAGTCAGGTCGATGGACGCACTGCGCACATTCTGGAACTACCCGCTGATCAGCTTTGGCGACGGCGAATCAATACTCGTGAGCCAGCTGGTGCTGGTGTTATTTGTGCTCGGCGCCGGCTTCCTGGCAAGCAAGCTGATCGAAAAACTGATCCAGCGCCGGCTCTCGAAGACGGACATCCGGCCGGACGCAGCGCATATGCTGCAACGCATCGTTTTCTACCTGCTACTCGCGGTGCTGGTCATAACCGCGCTGGGCCTCATGAACGTGCCGTTGGCGGCGTTTGCGTTCGTATCGGGCGCGGTCGCTATTGGTGTCGGTTTCGGCGCACAAAATATCATCAACAACTTTATCAGTGGCTGGATCCTGCTGGTGGAACGACCCGTTCGGATCGATGACTTCGTCGAGGTTGACGAGCACAAGGGGGTCGTCGAGCGAATCGGCAATCGCTCGACACGTGTGCGCCGGACGGATGGCGTGCACCTGCTCATCCCCAACAGCCAGATGCTGGAGCGCGTCGTTATTAACTGGACGCTGGTCGATCATGAAATCCGTTCGTTTGTGCGCGTTGGCGTTGCCTACGGATCGCCGCTAAGGAAGGTCGCTGACCTGATCATGCAAGCGGTTTCCGAGCAGCCCGCAGTCCTGCAACAACCGAACCCCACGGTCTACCTGGAAGACTACGGCGACAACGCAATAGTCTTCGATGCGGTGTTCTGGTCAGAAGTCGGTGGCGAACGCGAATTGCGGCTGATCCGCAGCGCCATTCGCTTCCGTATCGGCGAGCTGTTTGACGAGAACGGCATCGTCATCGCGTTCCCGCAGCGCGATGTGCATCTCGATACGCTCTCACCGCTGCAGATACAGATGCTCGAGCCGCAAAGCTCGAAGGGGAAATAGCCAATGGCGGCCACGCAAGAGCGCTTCACTATTGCGCTGCTGCTTGATGGCAAGGGCGGCGCGCGCGAACTCAGCGACGCCGAGGTAGACAACTGGGCCCCGGACCAGGGCCTGTTGTGGCTGGATATTGACCAGAACAACAAGGGCGGCCAGAACTGGCTTGCGCAGCATCCCAGGGACGCAGTCCTGCTCGCAGGTGAGACCCGACCTCGCTCGCTGGCTGATGAGCAGGGGCTTGCGGTTGTTCTGCGCGGCATCAATATGAACCCCGGCGCCGTTCCTGACGACATGGTCGCGATTCGCATGGCGTTCGATCACAACCGCGTCGTGACCGCCCGTCGACGCAAGGTATTGTCGATCATCGACATGCGCGATGAGTTGCTGGCCGGCACGGGCCCGAAGACAGCGGGTCAGTTTCTCGTGATGCTGAACCAGCACCTGTCCGGACGCATTGAATCGGCGATTGAGAACATCGAGGAGATGATCGAGTCGCTCGACACTCGCGTATCCAGTGGCTCAGCCGATAACGTCCGGGTTGACCTCGGCGTCGTGCGACGGCAGGCGGCTGCAATTCGCAGGCACCTTGCGCCGCAGCGCGAAGCACTTGACCGTATTTCTCGCGCGCATGGTGGCGTGCTATTGGAAACTGAAGTCTTCGACCTCAGGCAAGAAGCCGATCACCTCACGCGGCAAATCGAAGATCTCGATCTCGCACGGGAAAATGCGCTGGTCACCCAGGAAGAGTTGATGAACCGTGTGGCGATGGAACAAAACTCACGCATGTACGTGTTGTCCATCGTAGCCGCAATATTCCTGCCGCTAACGTTTGTTACCGGCATGCTGGGCATGAATGTTGCGGGGCTGCCGGGTACCGAAGACCCGAACGGCTTCGTGTACTCCTCCATCATCATGGTCGCCTGTCTCGCGGCACTAATCGGCTACTTCCGCTGGCGACGATGGCTATAGGTTTCAGCTGATCGCGGGCAGCACCATGCTCGCAAGACTCAGCAGCAGGAAGAAGCCGCACATGTCCGTGACGGTTGTCAGCAACGGGCCAGACGCGACTGCCGGATCAAACTTGAAGCGTCGCAACAACAGCGGCACCGTGCCGCCGATAGACACTGCAACGATCGTATTTATCGCCAGCGCACCGCCCACGACCAGGCCGAGAATTGCATTGCCTTTCCAGAGCCATGCCGCGATGCCCAGCAACAAACCCAGTGCCAGGCCGTTGATGATGCCGACCTGAGCTTCCTTGCGCCAGACGCGGAATACATCGCTGGGTTTAGCAGCGCCGAGCGTCAGTTCGCGCATGCTGACCGCAACCGCCTGGTTGCCGGAACAGCCACTCATGTCGGACACGATGGGCAAAAATACGGCGAGGGCTATGACAGCAGTCAGCGTGTCTTCGTAAAATGCGATAACACTGGCCGCCATGATGTTGAGCAGAATGTTGATGCTTAGCCACGCCAGTCGCCGACGCGACCGCAGCAGCACCGGCATGCTGCGCAACTCGTCGCCGCCGATGATACCGGCCGCTTTCATGTGATCAGCTTCGGCGCGGTCCGCGAGCGCCTCCAGTACGGCGCGACGACGTACTATGCCCAGCAGATTCTGTTTGTCATCCACGACAGGCACAGCGGCAAAATCGTTGGAGTCAAAGAACTCTTCGAGTTTTTCAAGATCTGAATCAGGCGCTACCGTTGCGGCTTGCTTGGCTATGGAACCAATGGTCTTGTCAGGCTCTGCAAATACGAGGTCGCGCAGACGAATGACGCCTTTCAGCCGGCGCTTTTTTACAACAACGTAAATATAGTGAACGGTCAGGAACTGGTAGTCGACGTCGTCCGCCGTCAGGTCTTCAACAACCTCGCGGACTGATGTCGCCATCGGGTAGGCAGCAAACTCCTTCATCATCAGACCGCCCGCCTGGTCGGACGGGTAGGAAATGAGTTCGCGAACCTCCTGGGCGTCGTCTTCGTCCAGCTCCGAGATAATCGCTTCCGCATCATCACTGTCGAATTCCGCCAGGACATCGGCACGATGGTCACTTGCGAGCTCACCGACAATCGGTACGACGTTGCTGGCCGGCATGTCCTCCATGAGCTCGGCCGTGTGCGCGTCAGGAAACTCCTCCACCAGCGTGGCGGCGCGATTTGGCGTCAGTGCGGACAGCAATGCCCGTTGATCATCGGTTTTCAGCGTCAACACTGCATGCAGTAATTCCGATGGATCAAGATCGTCAAGCGCGCTGCCAATCTCTTCTGCAGTGAGCCCCGCGGTCAGCAGCTCACGGATGTGCTGCCCGGTTTTTTTCTCCGCGGCTTCCATCAGCCGCTACCGCGAGTGCGGGTACGGCCATGGCGTGCGTTCTTTTCGATAAAGTCGATAATCATGCTCGCAACGTCCTTGCCGGTAGCCTTTTCGATACCCTCCAGCCCCGGGCTGGAGTTAACCTCCATGACAACTGGTCCTCGCGAAGACCGCAGCAGGTCAACACCCGCGACATTCAGGCCCATGATTTTCGCAGAGCGCACCGCCGTGCTGCGTTCTTCTGGCGTAATTTTGACCAGCTTGGCGCTGCCACCGCGGTGCAGGTTTGAGCGAAATTCGCCTTCCCTGCCCTGCCGGATCATTGACGCTACGACCTTGTCGCCGACGACAAAACAACGCAGATCCGCGCCACCGGCTTCCTTGATGAATTCCTGCACCATGAAGTTGGCTTTCAGGCCCCGAAACGCCTCGATCACGCTCTCGGCCGCCTTCTTGGTCTCTGCGAGGACGACACCAACACCCTGCGTGCCCTCCAGCAACTTGATGACCACCGGCGCACCACCGACCAGCTCGAGCAGATCGTCGGTGTCGCCCGGCGAGTTCGCAAAACCGGTTATTGGCAGACCAATACCCTTGCGCGCCAGCAACTGCGACGCGCGCAGTTTGTCGCGCGAACGGGTAATCGCCACCGATTCATTGACCGAATAAACGCCCATGACTTCGAACTGGCGCACCACCGCACTGCCGTAGAACGATACCGATGCGCCAATCCTCGGGATGATTGCGTTGACACCTTCGATGGCAACGCCGTTGTAGTGCACGCTCGGGTTGCTACTGACAATATTCATGTAGCAGCGCTTGTGATTGATCACCGGCATTTGATGACCGCGCGCAATACCGGCCTCGACCAGTCGGCGCGTGGAATACAGTTCTTTGTTAGTCGATAAGACCGCAATTTTCATTTCAGCTTAATCCTCTGTGTCCGCGTGTATTGCGGCAAATTGTTCAACTTTATTTTCGGCTCGAGCAACGCTCTTGAACGCAGCGATGTTGAACAGTGCATCGCCTTCGTGCGCCAGCGGCAAATTGCTCCTGCCAATGACAATACCGTCGAACGGAGCGATGACTTTTTCCTTGGTTTCAGCAAGCGGATCTCCGACGATAGCCAACTCTTGCGATTCGACCACCCGAGTACCCAGCTTGACCTTGCGGCTGACGATGCCGCTGGCCGGCGCCCTCACCCAGCTCGTAGACGCTGCCACAACCGGCTCCATCGGCCTGCGTACTTTCACCGCTGGCAACATCTCCAGGTGCCGCATCACCTTGAGCACACCGCGCAGCCCTGCGCGAATACAGACCTCGTCAAAGCGCAGTGCCTCGCCCGCTTCGTAAACCAGCAACGGGAAACCGCGCTCCGCCGCACATGAGCGCAGCGAGCCGTCCCTGATCGATGCGTTCAACAGTACCGGTGCGCCGAAACTGTGTGCGAGTTCGGCCGTTTTTGGATCATCAAGATTGGCCCTCAACTGCGGAAAGTTGGAGCGATTCAACGCCCCCGTGTGAAGGTCGATGCCGTATTCCGCCTTGGAGACGATCTCTTTTAAAAACGTATTTGCCAGCCGCGACGCAATAGAACCTTTCGCACTGCCTGGGAATGACCGGTTGAGGTCGCGACGATCGGGAAGGTAGCGCGACTGGTTGAGAAATCCGTGCACGTTTACGACCGGCACAGCAATAAGGGTACCACGAATCGATCGCAGGGACTTTTGCGCCAGCAGGCGGCGTACTATTTCGACGCCATTCAACTCATCACCATGCACGGCCGCCGACACGAACAACGTCGGCCCGGGACGCCTGCCCCGAATGACTTTGATGGGCATCGACAACGAAGTGCCCGTATACAGATCCGCTACCGGCAGATTGATAGACACATGCTCGCCGGCCGCAACCGTTCTGCCACCTATCTCTATTGGGTCAACTTTAGCCATTTTTCTTCAACTTCTTCCTGCGCTTCTTGCCTACGAGGTAGGAGCGCGACGGATCAACCAGTGCGCGTCCCTTCAGAGCCGTTCTGCCCAGCAACATTCGAAACAGCATGTCGTCCCTGGATGTGAGATTCATCTCCACTGGCCACACGTGCGTGCCGATCCTGATCGTCGTTTCGATGACCCAGCGCTGTTCGCGGTGGCCGCCAGAGTCAGTGACGCTGCGCTGGTCGACGATATCCGCGACGCAAACGACGACCTCGTTCTTGTCGTGTTGCCTTGGGTGCATTTTGAACTCAACTTTGTGCACTCCATTGTCGTCAAAATCCCGAACTTCGAACGCGTGCAATGACGACGTACGAGCGCCCGTGTCCACTTTCGCCTTTACCTGTGCAAGGCCCAGCGACGGCAGGCTGACCCACTCTCGCCAGCCCAGCATGAGCTTGCCTGATTCTTCTTTCACGTCTGTTACGTTCACTTACAAACTGGCCTCGACCGGTCGACTATCATAGCTGCTTTATTATCTGCGAGCGCTATATCCATGAACCCGGTCCTGCTTTGGTTTCGCCGCAATTTGCGGCTGGCGGACAACGCCTCCCTGTTGGCTGCCGCCAGAACCGGTCGGCCGGTGATACCTGTTTACATCGTTGATGAGCAGGATAGCGGCACTGCGAGTCGCTGGTGGCTGCATCACAGCCTCGCGAGCCTGGACAAGGACCTGCGTGATCTCGGGGCGCCACTGGTACTTCGCTCAGGGTCGCCCGTTGAGTCGCTTGCTGCACTTGCAGCCGAGACCGGTGCCGACGGTCTTTACTACGCCCGTCGTTTTGAGCCGGTCAGCCGCCGGCAGGAAAAGGAACTCGCCGCCGCCCTCGGCGAGCAGCTGGAAATTCACGACTTCGGCGACAGCCTGCTGCATGACCCAAATGTAATCCAGACGAAGAGCGGTAGCGCATTCAAGGTATTCACGCCGTTCTGGAAAAGCGCCAGCAATCTGGGCGAGCCGCCAGTGCCGCTGCCCGGACCCGCCGCAATCAGGTTCGCCGCCAATGCCGTGGAGTCGCTGTCGCTGCACGAACTGCAAGCTCCTGCCGGATTCGGCGCAGCGAGAAGAGCGCTTGCGAGCCCATTGGGCGCCCGGTGAGACGCACGGCCTCACTCAGCTAGACGAGTTCGGTGAGCAGGCTGACGATTACAAGAAACAAAGAGACCGGCCTGACATTGATGGCACATCACGCCTGTCGCCCTACCTGCATTTCGGCGAGGTCAGCGTGCGGCAAGTCTGGCATGCCATTCGCCAGGTCGAACTGCAGCGGCGCTCCGGGGAAGGCAGTGCGGCGTTCCTGCGGCAGCTGTACTGGCGCGAATTCAGCACCTACCTGCTACTCAACTTTCCGTCTTTGCCAGAGCAGCCGCTGCGACCCGAATTCGAAAAATTCCCATGGCGCGACAGCGCCGCCAACCTGCAAGCCTGGCAACGCGGCGAAACCGGATACCCGATCGTCGATGCCGGCATGCGGCAGCTCAGTGAGACAGGCTGGATGCACAATCGCGTCCGCATGATCGCGGCTTCATTCCTGGTCAAGGATCTTCTGGTGCCCTGGCAGACCGGAGCTGCGTGGTTCCTGGACACACTCGTGGACGCGGACCTGGCGAATAATTCCGCAAGCTGGCAGTGGGTCGCTGGCTGCGGCACTGATGCCGCACCGTACTTCAGGGTGTTTCAACCCAAGCCTTGCAGGGCGACAAGTTCGATCCGCATGGCCGCTATGTTCGCCAATGGCTTCCGGAGCTCCGCGATGGCGGCAAGGGCCGTTACCCGCAACCGATCGTCGATCACGGCGAGGCGAGGAAACGCGCCCTCGAAGCCTACCAGGCGATACGCGCTGCATAGTTACATTCAGTTACATTCTGTAACCACTTTGACACCCTTGCTCTGCTGGAATCCGCGAGAATCTTTTCTCCCCCCGCGCAGTCATGCGCACCCCTGAACTTTCCCCGCCTCGTGCGGGGAATTTTTTTTCTGGTACTCTGAGTCGAAGCACCAAACCACCGGAGACCAGACAACAATGACCAGGTTCATCATCGCGCTGCTGCTTGTCACGGCGCCGTTATGCATCGCCGCGGTTCAGGCGCAGGAGGTAACGGCAGACTCCGAGGAACTTACCGCCATCCTGGCGACGATTCAGGCTGGCCGCAAAGACACGATCCGCTCGGAAATCTATTTCACGACGCAGGAGGCAGCCGCTTTCTGGCCTGCCTATGACGCCTATGTTGCCGAGCTGCAAGCGGTACGCGAACGACGCGTGAAAATGATTCGGCGTTACCTCAAGGCCTATAACGAGGGCTCCGTCACCGAGGAGTTCGCGATCACATTGATCGAAGAGGATATTGCCATCAAGGCCGACTTCCTGCAGGTCAGGAACAAGCATATCGATATCATTCGGAAGATACTGCCGCCATTGAAGGCCGCTCGTTTCTATCAACTCGAAAACAAGCTGGATGCGGAGATAAACGGCCAGCTTGCTCGTGAGTTGCCACTGATCGACCCGGTTTAGATAATGCCTGCCGCAACAGGCAACGCTTCGCGGATCGGCATGAGATTCCTGCTACTGATGGTGACCGCGCTCGCACTGGGCAGCGCGCCCGCATTCGCTGAAGAATATGGCTGGCCGCAGCAGATTGACGCCGACAACGGCGCAACCGTTATCGTGTACCAGCCACAGATCGAGGAATTCACAGGCAACGCGCTCAGCGGACGGGCGGCTGTCTCTGTGAGCATGCCGGACGACAATAGTGTGCCCACCTTTGGCGCCATCTGGTTCGAGGCACGCATGGACACTGACCGCGAAAGCCGCACCGCCGTCATTCGCAGCGTCAAGGTTGCCAATGTTCGCTTCGCGGATGCCAGCGACGCGCAGAAAGAGAGACTCGCGATGTTTCTCGAACAGCAATTGCAAGCCTCGCAGTTCACAATTTCCGTGGATCAGCTTCTTGTGGACCTGAATGCCAAAGTTGCCGGTGCCGAGCGTTCGGACCTGCAACACACACCGCCGAAAATCATGCTGTCCACGGAGCCGGCATTGCTGGTGATGATCGATGGTGAGCCGGTGTTTCGCGAGATTGAAGGATCGCGCTACGAGCGAGTCGTCAACTCGCCGTTCCTGATCGCAAGGGGTGGTAAGGACCTGTACCTCTATATCGGCTCCAATGCCTGGTACTCGGCAAACGATATCGACGGGCCATGGGCCAGGGCAAAGCAGGTACCGGCGGATGTCAGCAAGCTCGTCGAACCGAGCGAAGACGACGATGCTCTGGTTGACGATGTACGCATCATCATTTCACAGGAGCCTGCGGAGCTCATTGTCTCGGATGGAGAACCGTCGTGGGCGCCCGTCGAGGGCATGGACCTCCTGTACATGCAAAACACGGACAGCAACGCCTTTCTCGAATTGTCCACCCAGAAGTACTACGTGCTGTTGTCCGGCCGCTGGTATCTCGGTGACGGAATTGTCGGCGATTTGCAGTGGACTCATGTGCCGAATGACGAATTACCAGGCGCCTTCGCCGACGTACCCGAGGACTCAGTTAACGGCGCAATTCTCAGCCAGGTAGCGGGTACCGAGCAGGCACGAGAAGCGATTCTCGACAATACAATCCCGCAGACAGCCGCAATTGACCGTGCGGACACCTCGTTCAGCGTCGAGTACGACGGCGCGCCTGAGTTTGCACCCGTCGAGGACATTGAAGTCGAGTACGCCCAGAATACGAGCGCCGCAGTTTTCAAGTACGGCAGCGAGTATTACGCGTGCGACGATGGCGTCTGGTACGTCGCAAAATCACCGACCGGTGACTGGCGCGTGGCCACCGAAGTTCCGGACGCAATATACGAGATCCCGGCGTCAAACCCACACCACAATGTGACGTATGTGAAGGTCTATGACGTCACGCCCGAAGTCGTCTACGTCGGTTACACACCGGGTTACTACGGCAGCTATTTTTATGGCGGCTCTGTCGTGTACGGCTCCGGCTATTACTACAACCCCTGGTATGGCCCGTACTACTACCCACGCTATCCGACATGGGGATTTCATGTGACCTATAACCCGTGGTACGGATGGGGATTCGGCGTGTCCTGGACCAACGGTCCGTTCCGCTTCACGTTCACGAATCCAGGTGGCTGGTGGGGTGTTGGCGGTTACCGCCCATATCCGCGGCCTGTCGCCTACGGCGGCTATAACAAGAACAGTATCAACGCGAACATCAACAACAGTGTCAACATTGGTGGCGCGAACCTGCCCGAGGCCAGGCCGAACGTCTACAACCGCGCGGAGAATCAGGCACGTATTGCTGAACGGCCGACACAAGCTGATAACGGCCGCGCCCGGCCGGCTGACACGCTGCAAAACAACGTGCTAACCGACAGCGCTGGCAACGTCTATCAACGTGACGCCAGCAACGGTTGGCAGCAGCGCAACGACGGCCAGTGGGCACAAGCTGGAAACCTCGATCGACCTGCACCGACAAGTAGCCCGTCGTACCCGGCTAATCAGGCAGCGAATCAACCCGCAACACGCCCGCAGCTGGAACGCGACTACAACGCGCGCCAGCAAGGCGCGACCCGCAGCCGCGACTTCCAGCGGCAGCAACCGATGCGGCGCAGGCGCTGACTATTGCCCGGCTTTAGGGGTTCAACGGTGGCAGCGAAGATGCCTGCCTGTTGCTTGTCGAGTCCAGGTACTGCTTGCGAGCCGCACCAATACCCTTGCGCAGCGCGGCCCAGTCGACTGCCTGCGATGCAGGCCTGAATCGACACGCGCTGAGCTTGTCGATCGCCTCGCGAAGCCCGTCGTTGCCGAAAGCATCGGTGAAGGAGCGAGTATCGTAGCCAGCGCTCAAGCGCTGCAGCCACGCCAGAAGTGATTCGTAGGTCCTCGCCTCCTGTCGCGAACGCAACGCCTGTTGCAGGCGGCGGTAGGCATATTCCTCGGACTGTCGACGGCGCATCAGCGCGTTGCGCAGAGCATCCGCGAGCCGCGGCCCAAGCGCGCGCATCGCCAGCAGCAGAATGATTGCGAGCCCAGCAAACAGAGCTGCCCGGCGCCATTGGCTGCTCTCCTGCAACGACTGATCGGCTGCTGCGGCCGGTGGGCCCGCTACAATAAAGGTCTTGCCCGCCGCGCTTGCCTGTTCGATGTCGTTTGAGTCGGTGTTCCAGAAATCAAGCTGCACATCCGGCACCGTGAATTCACCGCCCGCCGCAAAAACCAGCGTCACTTTCTCGCTGCGCCTCGCGCTATCGCCGTCCACGACTTTCGGCTCTTCGGGATACACAGACACGCCGTCAAACTGCAGCGCTGGCGCTAACGGCGGAATGAAAATCGCCGGCAGCCCTTCGAGCTCTGCGCTGTAGGTCAGCACGACAGCGTCGCCGGCTTGCAGCGATTCAGTTGCGCCGTCTACCTCGATATTCAGGTCAAGTCTGCGACCGGCAATATACGGCTGCAAGGTCTCTGCACCTTGTGGCACGACGCCCCGCAACGTGACTTCGGGCAACTCGACCTCTGCCCTGATCGGCTCGCCGCCAGGATTGGCGAAACTGATGGAGACTGTCTGCCCGGCCAGTCGGTAGTTGGCTCCCAGCAGGGGATAGATGTCGTAGCTGCGAACGATCCCCGACCAGGATTCGTTGCCGACACGCTCTCGCAGCGGATAGGAATTGTTTGCCGGCTCGCGCGTAATGGCATTGGCCAGTTCCAGCGACGGATATTGCGGCGGCCGGGTAAACCAGGTCGGCACCAGGATCGTGATGGTCAGCTCCGCAGCCTCACCAACCATGACCGTTTCCGGAGTCACGACAGCGCGCACGATCGGCTTGGGTTGTTGACCTGCGGCCGCCGTCGCCAACGTGCACAGCACAATGAATGTCAGGAGGCGCATCAGCGCTGTTCCTCGCGGCTCGCCTCAAGCAGGAAACGGGTCCTCAGGAATTCGCTGGTCTCGGTATCGACGCCGCGCATCCACTTTTCCGCCGATTGCAGTTCTATGGTGCTTTGCTGCGTTATCTCGATCTCGACACCCTTGTCGCTGCTGTTATCGAACACGTACTCGTCTGCACTCAGCTCGCTCTCGTCGCCCGTGTCCGACTGCTCGCGGGCACGCTCTATGTACTCCAGCGTGTAGCTTGCCAGTTGCAGGTTGTCGCGCGCCTCTTGCCAGTCCGGCGCCTCGTCCACAGCCTGCTGGTAAGCGACGATGGCCTTGCCGTAGTCCCTTGCCTTCATGAACGCATTGCCGCGATTGTAAAACCCGACGGCCGAATCCAGGCGACCGAACGCTGCGGCGGACTCCGTGTAGAGGCCCGCATCGTAGCCAGCCACGCCTTTCCAGGCCGGGTCCTCGAATTGTTCATAGGCCTCTGGAAACTGCCGCTGGTCGTAGACGAGGCGCGCCTGCTGATCGGGCGTCA
The DNA here is from genome assembly GCA_963698425.1 of uncultured Gammaproteobacteria bacterium. Taxonomy (GTDB): domain Bacteria; phylum Pseudomonadota; class Gammaproteobacteria; order Steroidobacterales; family Woeseiaceae; genus UBA1847. Next base: position 850,592 of record CAVOQR010000010.1, read on the forward strand.
GCCACAGTGAGACGAAGTCGCCGGAGCGTGTCATTTGCCATGCGAGCGCAGCAGCCGCGAGTGCAGTTATTAGTACGAAGCCTGCAAAGATTCGCTTCACCATTGCATCGTCCACCCGCGCCTGAACCACAACAGCGACAGCAGCGCCGCCGGCCACAACAGCCACCAAGCCTGGTCATTCCATTCGGCGTCCGGATCGTCAGCGAGCTGCAGATTTGACTGGATGGCACGCGAGAGCTTGCGGATGTCTGCATCGCCAGCTTCAGCACGCACAACCGACACGCCAGCTTCAGACGACACCCGCCGCAGCATGGCCGCGTCGACACTGGTGTCGAGGCGACCGCCACCGCTGGCCATCACTGGCGAGCCATCGGGCATGAAGGCGACGCCACCCTCATCGGTACCAAACACAAGCGCGGCCATTGCCGGTGTACCCGGTTGCCCGGCAAATGCCGCCAGCTCAGGGACATCCACAGACTCGAAGCCGTCGTTCACAAACAGCAGCGTGCCAATCGCGGCCTGCTCGCCGAGCAGTTGTTGCGCCAGCGGCAGCACGCGGCTCGCCTCCGCACCCGGCGACGGCATGATCGCGGGGTCCAGGCTTTCCAGTAGTGGCTTCAACACCTCCACATCCGTACTTGGCGGCAACACGATATGTGCGGAGCCTGCATACGCGATCAGGGCCGTTCTCGATCCCGTGCGCGCGGCAACCAGGTCCAGCACCTTGAAACGCGCGCGATCAAGTCGCGTCGGTTGCAGGTCGTTGCTGCGCATCGAATCACTGACCTCGATAGCAACGACGAGTGGTGCCGTCTCGGCGAACCACGGGCTGACCTGTTTGCTCCAGGTCGGGCCCGCTGCAGCCAGGATCACCAGCAGCAGGACAACGAAGACGCCGTCGACAGCACGCACTCCCTTGCGCGCATTGCGATTTACCGTCAGTGCGTCGCGCAAGTGCGGTGCAACGAAGCTCGCCACGTTCGCCTGGCTGGCATCGCGGCGTCGCACCCACCACCAGGTCAGCAGCGCCGCCGGCAATGCCGCCAGCCACAGGGGTCGGAGGAAATGCAGCGCCTCGATCATGTGGTCGACCCCCTGCGACGTGCGCCAAGCAGCAACCCGACATAGGCAAGTATGATCAGCAGCGCCGCCGAGCCTGCGGGCCAGTGCACCAGTGATGTTCGGGGACGCCACGACTGCGTCCTGACATCAGCCACCGCGGTTTCGTCGATCCTTGCGTAGACCTGCTGTAAAGCGCTCTCGTCTTCGGCATTGAAGAACTGGCCGCCTGTGCGTGCGGCAATGTCAGCGAGAACCGCGAAGTCGACACGATCCTCGCCTGTTGCGTCGCTGTCGCCAATGCCGATCGTGTAGATTTCCACGCCATTGAGCTTCGCAATCTCGGCGGCATTCACGGGTGTCATCTTGCTGGCCGTGTCGTTGCCATCGGTGAGCAGGATCAACAGGCGATCGTCGACGTCGCTGGTCTCGAACGAGCGAATCGACAGCCCGATGGAATCGCCCAGCGCCGTTTGCGGCCCGGCCATGCCCACTTCCATCAGCGACACGAGCGCACTGGCCGTGTCGAGATCGCGCGTGAACGGCAACTGCAAATAGGCCTTGCTGCCGAACACGATCAGGCCGACGCGATCGTTTTCGCGTTCCGCAACGAACGCATCGACGACACGCTGTACTGCCGTAAAGCGCGACACGTCCTTGCCATCTGCAGCAGGAAAGTCCGGGTAGTCCATCGACGCCGACAGATCGAGCGCCAGCATGATGTCGCGCGCCGCTTCTGTCCTCACGATTGGCTCGCCGACCCATTCCGGCTTCGCGAGCCCGACGAGCAGCAGTATCCAGACCAGGATCGCTACCAGCATTTGCAGGGCGCGCCGCCGCATCACAACGGCACCAGCGCGTGCCTCAATTCCCGCAGCCGCGCTGATCTGCGCAAAGAACGGGACCCGCAGCGCGCTGACGCGTTCTCGCTGTGGTGGCAACAACCACCAGACAAGCAGCGGCAATGGCAGCGCCAGCAACGCAAATGGATACGCCAACTCAAGCACGATGTCGCCTTATCCAGTGCCGCGCCGCGACGACCAGCTCGGTGCCGTCCGATTCGGGATGGTATGCAGCGGCGGCCAGCGCTTTGCTCGCCTTCGCGACGCGTTTGTCGCCACGCGCCGATTGCAGGAGAAACTGCGCCCAGGGTTCGCCATACAACGGCGCGACCTGCCGCCTTGGATAGACGGCGAGCGCCGTTCGTTTCAATAGCGCCGAGATCTGCTGCGCCGACTCATCGGGCGCGAGCGATTCGTCAGCCATGATGGTCTTCAGTTCGGCGAGTGCCTCGCGCCGATACCGATTGCGGTGACGCCGTTGCAGCACGAACCAGCCGGCCATGCACAACAACGCAAGCAGCCAGGCCAACAGAATCCACCAGCCCGGCGTCTGCGGCAGCCACGCAACTGGCTCAGGAACCACGATCCCGTGCATGAGCTGCAGCAGTTGCGGCAGGTTGAGGCCGTCGTATTTACTCAACGCGCGCTCCGCCCGGGTGCCATCTGTCCCATGAGGCGACGGATCTGCGGCAAGGTTTCCTCGCCAGTGCTCAACGGCAGTACCGAGAGGTTGATCTCTTTTTGCCAGTCGCGAATCTTCTGCAGCCGTTCGCGCGTGAACCGGTTGACGGATTCGCGAATCGATGCAGATCCGAGGTCCAGTTCGGACTGCATGCGCCCATCACCGATGATCGCGCGATCACCCGCCTCAATATGCTCGGACAGCGGGTCATAGACGAGAAACAACAACACATCATTGTGCGTTGCGATACTGCTCAGGCGCCGGCGCGTGGTCGCATCGATGCCGTCGAAATCGCTGAACACGAGCACCAGGTGATCGTGATGGGCTATGCGTGCGACGCTGCCAAGAACGTCGTTGAGGCCGGCGGGCGACGACTGGATCTGTTTGTCTGCATGCAGGGAAGAATTCATCTCCGCAATCGACTCCAGCAACGCGAACCCGGTTCGGCGGCTGCGCTTCGGTACAAACTCGATGTGATTGTCGTCACTGAAAACGATACCGCCGACGCGATCTCCCGCATCGAGAATGCGAAAGGTAGCTATCGCAGCAGCTTCCGCTGCAGTTACCGATTTCATGTTGAGCTGTGAGCCGAAAAACATCGACATGCGCTGGTCAACAACCAGCAATGCCGGGCGGTCACGCTCCTCGGTAAATACGCGCACATGCGGGCTGCCCGTGCGCGCCGTCGCCTTCCAGTCAATCGAGCGGATGTCGTCGCCGGGAAGGTAGTCGCGCATTTCTTCGAAGTTGAGGCCGCGTCCGCGCAGGCGCGACGCATGTCGACCGTTGAGCACACTGCCGGACGGTTGCCGCGGCAGAAAACTCAAGCCCTTTGCCGCACCCTGCAGGCTGCGCAAGTGAGCCAGCGACACGTGAATGCGCGCGTCAGGATTCACTGCGCGATCAGGGTAGTGCGACGTGCTCGAGGATCAGGTCGACAACCTGGTCGGCGCGCACGCCCTCACCCTGGGCCTCGTAAGACAGCATCAGGCGGTGCCGCAGGCAGTCATGCGCGATCGCTCGAACATCCTCGGGATCCACGAAGTCGCGTTGCCGCAGCCAGGCGTATGTGCGGCTGCACTTGTCCAGCGCCAGCGACGCGCGCGGACTGCCGCCGACATCGATCCAGCGTGCGAGGTCTTCTGAATATTTTTCCGGTGTGCGGGTCGCATAGACGATGTCTGCCATGTAGCGTGCCATCGCTGCCGAGACATGCACCTGGCCGATCTCGCGGCGCGCATCGAATACCGCCTGTTGCGGGATACGCTGCGGCGTCTCGTTCGGCGCTTCGTCGTTGTTGGTCGCAACCTCTTCCGAACGCACCAGCTCGACAATGCGCACCTCGTCCTCAACCGGCGTGTAGCCAATATTGACGTGCATCAGGAAGCGATCCATCTGCGCCTCCGGCAGGGGATAGGTACCTTCCTGTTCGACCGGATTCTGCGTTGCCATCACCATGAACAACGGCGGCATCTTGTGTGTTGTGCCCGCCACCGTCACCTGCCGTTCTTCCATCGCCTCGAGCATCGCAGCCTGCACCTTGGCCGGCGCACGGTTGATCTCGTCGCCGAGCACGATGTTGGAAAAGATCGGGCCGGGCTCAAAACGAAACTCGCCGCTGCCATCTTTCTGGTAGTACACCTCGGTACCGGTCACGTCTGACGGTAACAGGTCGGGCGTGAACTGGATGCGACTGAAGTCGGCCTCGACGTTCTTCGCAAGCGCTTTGATAGCGCGCGTCTTCGCCAGCCCAGGCAATCCTTCGACCAGCAGGTTGCCGTTCGCGAGGAGCCCAATGATGATGCGTTCGACCACGGTTTCCTGACCGATGATCGATTGCTGCATGCGCTGCTGGAGCGTCTGTATCTGTTCGTAAGCCATTGGATTAGTCTGCCACTACCTCTTCAAGCACATTGCCTGCGGCGCCCGACGGCGGTTTGGCACCAATGTATGCGGCCAGTGTCGTCGCGACATCAACAGTCAGAACCCTGCGATCAACCTTGGTGGCGGGCAGCCCGGCACCAGCGAATACGAGCGGCACGTAGGTATCGTAATTCCATGGCGAGCCGTGTGTGGATGCCACCACAAGACCGTCAAAATCGTTGATGAACCAGTTCGGCTCGAAGACGATGAAAACTTCCCCGGAGCGTTTCGAATTGAAGTTATTTACGACCGCTCTATAAATGTCCGTGTCCGGAAGATTGCCATCCCGTAACGCCGAACTGGAAACAGCCAGCGATACGCCCTCGAATTTCGACAGCTCCTCCACGACGGCGGCTTCCAGTGCTCGCTGGTCAATCGACTTGTCGTTCTTAACGTCCTGGCTGAAGTACAGGTACGGGTGGTCGTAGGCGGCAATCAGTTCGCCGTCAACATTGAAGGTCTTTTTGAGACGCTCGATCGCGGCCGCCCGGTCCCAGCGTCTCGGGGTCCAGATAGCCACCGGGAATATTCAGAGTGGCGAGATAGCCAGGGGCGTCCGGACCGCCATGATCCGCCGACAGCACGATGAGGGTGTTGTCGAGGCCTACTTCATCGTCGATGAACGCGAACAGTTCGGCGAGCTTGGCATCGAGTCGCAATAGGTTGTCTTCCGACTCCAGGCTTGATGGGCCGAACACGTGGCCCACGTAGTCGGTTGCTGAGAAACTGACACTCAGGTAGTCGGTCACCTCGTCCTTGCCCAGCTCCTCGTTGAGCAGTGCCTGCTTGGCGAAATCCAGCACCATGCGATCGCCTGCCGGGCTGAGCGTCAGCCAGGTCGTGAAGTACTTGCTGCTGCCGTCGCCGTAGCTGTGCGGAAACACGCGGCCAAACCCTGCGACATCCGTTTCCCATTCACGATCATCGCTGTCGCCGAACAGGTAGGTCTCTTTGCCATGCAACAACTCCCATTCTGTATCCACAAATTGCTGCGCCGGCTTTGTCGCATTAAAGGCGTTGACCCATTCCGGGTAACGGTCGAGATAGTAGGTGCTGGTGACGAACTCGCCGCTGGCTTTGGAGAACCAGTAGGCTGTGCCGGAGTGGCCGGCCATCGAAATGGCCCCTCGGTCCTTAACGGAGACGCCGACAACTTTGGCCTCGCCACCCGTGCTGCTGCGCAACTCGTCGGAAAACGTCGTGACCAGGATTGCGGCCGGCGAGCGACCCTCGCTGCGCGCGGCGCGCTGGGTCGGGTCGATTTCGGTGCTGGCATCAACGCTGGAACCCTTGGTAAGCAGCGTGTAGTTGGCATCTTCAACGTTATACGTGGTGAAGCCGGTTTCACGATCAAACCAGAGGTTGCCAATCATGCCGTGCACTGCGGGGTGTGCGCCGGTTGCAAGCGTCGTGTGACCCACGATGGTCTCGGTGTTGGCGTGCGCGTGATGCGCGTTGCGATACACGATGCCTGACTCCCACAGGTAGCGGAAGCCGCCTTCACCGAGGCGATCGTAGTAGCGAGTCGGCAGGTCACCGCGAAGCTGGTCAACGGTAATCTGCAGGATGAGTCGTGGCCTCTCTTCGGCGATTGCGCTTGCCGCAAAAAGAGAGGCCACCAGCAACACGATGGATGCGGTGGCCTTTCTGAACATCAATTTGTTCCTTTACAGCTTAGTTGGTAGCCGGATTCTGCTGCAGCTTGTCCAGAACCTGTTCCAGGTTGAAACTTCCGGGTTTCTGACGCGGCGGGAATTTCTCATACGTCGCAAGATGCTGCGCCACGTAGTTGACCGCTGGCAGGATCAGGAATACACGATCAAAGCGCCACATGTCGTAACCGGCGGCTTCATGATCGGCACGCTCAAACGGATCGCCGCGCAAATCAAACAGCTTCGGCACTCTCAATGTCACGAACGGCTCCTGCCAGACATCGAAACCATGGCCACGCTGCTCCATGAACACCATCTTCCAGCGGCCGTAGCGCAGGTTTGCAAGCTGGCCATCGTCGGTCCAGTAGAAGAACTCCTTGCGCGGACCTTCGGCTACTTCACCCTTGAAATACGGCAGCATGTTGTAACCGTCGAGATGCACCTTGTAGCTGCGACCATTGGCTTTGTGGCCCTTCATCAACTTCGCCTTGATGTCGTCGTCGCCAACTGCGGCAAGGATGGTCGGCAGCATGTCTTCGTGCGAGAAGACGTCGTTGTAAACCGTGCCCGGCTCAATCACGCCGGGCCACTTGATGATGGTCGGGACACGGTAGCCACCTTCCCAGTTCGAGTTTTTCTCGTTCCTGAATGGCGTCATACCACCGTCAGGCCAGGTGAAGACTTCAGCGCCGTTGTCGCTCGAGTACATGATGATCGTGTTGTCGTCTACGCCCAGCTCTTCGAGCTTGTCGAGTATCTGGCCGACGTGCCCATCGTGCTCGACCATGCCATCGGCATAGATGCCAAGACCCGTCACCCCGTCAGACTCAGGTTTCAGGTGTGTGTTGACGTGCATGCGGGTGGAGTTCCACCACAGGAAGAACGGCTTGCCAGCTTTGACGGCGCGTTCCATAAAGTCGATGGCTCCGGCGGTGACTTCTTCGTCAACGGTTTCCATGCGCTTCTTGGTCAGAGGGCCGGTATCCTGAATCTGGCCGTCTGCGCTAGACTTGATCACGCCGCGCGGCCCGAATTTCTTCGCAAACTCAGGATCTTTCGGATAGTCGGCGTTTTCCGGCTCTTCTTCGGCGTTGAGGTGATACAGGTTACCGAAGAACTCATCGAAGCCGTGATTCGTTGGCAGATGCTCGTCGAGGTCACCCAGGTGATTCTTGCCGTACTGGGCTGTCATGTAGCCATGGTTCTTCAGCAAGACCGGCGATCGTCGGGTCTTTCTCGGAAAGACCTTCTTTCGCGCCAGGCAAACCGACTTTCAGCAATCCGGTGCGAAACGGGCTCTGGCCGGTGATGAAGGCCGCGCGACCGGCAGTACAGCTCTGCTGTCCGTACCAATCTGTGAAAATAGCGCCATCGTTGGCAATGCGGTCAATGTTTGGCGTCTTGTAGCCCATCATGCCGCGGTTGTAGGCGCTGGTGTTCATCCAGCCGACATCGTCGCCCCATACGATGAGGATATTGGGTTTATCCTGCGCCTGGGCGGTAGTCGCGAATACGGCGCTGAGCAACACGGGAAGCGCCAGCAGTCGCCAAGTTTTAAGTAATTTCATTAATTGAGAGCCTCTGAGAATAGACATTTCAGTTTCCCATGGTAGCCGCGTCGCGCGGCCGCGGGGACATCTGATTTGTAACGGTTTGTACCGGCGCCGACGGCGCACAGTTATTCCGTAGCTTAACGTAATGTCGGTACTTTTTGAATCGCGGGCGGTTAGCGCATCGCCGGAATTGCATCCAGGGAGCGCAACAAGCCGATGACGTTCTGGTCTTCCGGATGCCTGCGAGCAAGCGTATAGCCGATCTCCAGCGCCGCGTCCTTGTCGCCGCTGTCGCGTCGCATGGTGGCGAGCGCCATTGCGATGTCGAAGTCACCGCTGAATTGTTCGTAAGCGGCCTGCAAAACGCTTAGCGCCTCGTCCTGCTCACCCATGGAATTCAGTGCGATACCAAGGACATACACGAAGCGCGGGTTATCCGGAGCGAGGGTCGCGGCACGCCGCAGCTCGGCGAGCGCATCCTCGGGCCGCCCACTCCTGACCAGTGACAATCCCAAGCGCATGACGCAGCGCGGCGCTGTCCTGGTCAAGCTCCAGACCCGCTGTCAGCAGCTCCTCCGCGCGTGCTTCCTGCCCGGTACGGCGCAAGACGTCGGCGAGATTGGCCCGTGCGGTGACGGCGCGCGGTTCGATCCGCAATGCCTGTTCATACAGAGAAATGGCCTGCTGAACGCGCTGATTGGCGAGGTCGAAAGTTGCAAGTGCAACCAAAGCCTCGGGACGATTTGCAACGGATTCGTAGGCCGCTTTGAAATCGGCCTCAGCCTGTGGCCAGGCACGAGCCTCCTCCAGCGGCAACAGATCTGTCATGCCAGCGTAGCTCGATGCCGCCTCTATGCGCACGGCGCGTACCGGATCGGCGAGCAGTCTTGCGCCAGGCAAGCGCATGCGCAGTTCCGCCGGCAAGCTGTGCAACTGCCTTAAGGCTGCGATTCTTAGTAACGGGTCCGGACTCGCGAGCTGCGCTTCCAGTGTGCGGAACTCGCGGCTACCGAACGGCTGCGCCAGCTCGGTCAGGGCCGTCGCGCGAGCAATGCCCGGGTGCTCGTTGTTTGCAATAACATCGAGCAGACCATCATTGGCAAAGCCGTGCCTGCTTGCATCAAGCGCTGTCGCAAAATGCTCCCGCCTCGGCGGCGCATCCGGTCCGCGCCATGCAGCGACGGCGGCCGCAGCCCAGGCCGCATCGCGATCGGCATGACAGGTGGCGCAGGCGTTCGGCGTGCCCACTGACTCCGTCAGGTCAGGGCGGGGAATACGAAAGCTGTGATCGCGCCGATCATCGACGACCATGTAGGTGCGTGACGCCATGTGGCAATCCACACAGGCAGCCTGATCGGGCGTGTGCCCGGCGTGTTCGACCTCGGCGAATGTTGTCGGCAGGTGACATTGCGCGCAGACATCGCTGGGATTATTGCCCGTGTGCAGCTTTGCGCTATGCGGATTGTGGCAGTCGCTGCAGGTCACGCCTGCCTGGTACATACGACTTTGCAGGAATGAGCCGTAGACATAGACCTCATCGAGAATCTGTCCGTCGGAGAAGTACAGGCCTTCCTCAAGCAGGGCTGGCATGTGCGTGTGCGCCAGCGGCTCGCCGTACTCGTACTCGGCGGCAATGATGCCGCGCCGGGAATGGCAGCGACCACAAGCCTCAGGTTGCTGTTGCGGTTGCACGCGCGCCTCGCTGCGTTCAGCGATACCGGTTGCCGGATTCATGACCCAGGTCGCGCGACCGCGGTCGTCGAGGTCTACCTCCAGACCCGAGTCACCTGATGTGCCGCCGGCCGCCGCCTTCTGCACGTGCTCTGCTCCCGGCCCGTGACAGCCTTCGCAGCCGACGTTGATCTCGGACCAGGTGGTATCGAACGTCTGCGTTGCCGCGTCGTACCCCATCTGCAGATTGGTCGAATGGCACTCGGCGCACATGTAGTTCCAGTTTTGCTGCAGGCCGGTCCAGTGCAGGATGTCGTCCGGCGCGATGTACTCATCGGGATAGACATGGAACCAGCGCTGCCCGCCATCCGCAGCGGAGCGGCTATCCCAGGAAAATGCGAGGGTCTGCAGGCGGCCGCCCGGAAATTCGATCAGGTACTGCTGCAGCGGCTCGACACCAAAAGTGTAGGCAATCCTGAACTCGCGCTGCTCACCTGACGCATCGGCAGTCTCCACGAAGAACTCGTTAGCGCGCTTGAAAAATCGCGTTGTCTCGCCAAAGTAGTCGAACGTAACGTCATCGAAATCGCCCAGCACGGTGTCGGCATTCGCAACCTGCATCGCGAGTTCGTGATGCGATCCCAGCCATTCGGCATGCTCTTTTGCATGGCATGTCTCGCAGCTGTCGCTGCCCACGAAGGTCGCGGCAGCCGTGGCAGTCGCGTCTTGCGAGCCGGTCACCGTTGCACTGTCTGCCGGCTGCTGCTCGCTGCAGGCCGATATCAGCAACAGGCTGGCGAACAGGCCCGCGAATGAAATTTTCAAGATTGGCACTGCGTTACTTCTTCCGTGTACTCTCTCGGGCTGTAACCGTATCAGAGACCGCTATTGTCGTTTACCAAAAATTTTCGTTTGAGAATCGCTGTACGCATCCTCTGCTGGTATCGGTGATGGTGCTGACCGCGTGAACCGCAGATCGCTGGCGCTGAGTCTGTGTTGCCTGTTGCTGCTAGTCGGCCCGTCAGTGTCGCAAGCCGGCAAGCTGCTGGATGCGATTCGCGATTACGATCTCAATAACTATGCACTCGGCCTTGCGTATGCGAATTCGCAGAACCCCTATCTTGGTTCATCGAATTCCAGTTACTTGTACCCCTACCTGACCAGCTTCAGGCACTCCGCGTTTACCGACGATTGGCTCTACATGCAGAGCGAGAACTTCGGCGTGCGCTTCGTTCCCGACAACGACTGGGAATTCGGCCTCATCGCCAGGTTTCAGACGCTCGGCCCTGGTGTCTGGGACAACCAGGAGCTGGACGGCATTGAAGATCGAGGCTGGGCACTCGAAGCGGGCCCACTGATTGGCTGGCGTGGTTGGCCCGTGCAACTGCTGTTCCGTTCGTATTGGGATTTGCCAAACAAGCACTCGGGCGTCACCCAGGAATTCGAATTGTCTTTGCCACTGCAATTCGAACGCGGCTTCCTGGTCCCGGAGATACAGGTCAGTTACCTCAGCGATGACTACAGCGACTACTATTTTTCAGTCTCCAGCGCTGAGTCCGGGCCGGGAAGGCCAGCTTACGAGGCTGGTGCGGCGATCAATGTCTGGACAGGCTTTGCCGCTGGCTACGAGCTGTCGCCACGGTGGTTGCTAAAGGCCACGCTCGGCGTCGAGTTTTTCGACGACGAAATGACCGACAGTCCAATAATCGATCGCGACAAGCAATGGACGGCCATTCTGGGGTTGGCCTATAACGCCAACGTGTTCTCCAGCCGCGACTACGACGACTCAGCGTGGAACAAGCCGTTCGAGTTTCGCGTGGGCGCACTCAGCAGCGCTATTGCCACAAGCCTCAAGACGCGCGACGCCAACGGCCAGCTGAGCGAGGAGATTGACATAGAAGAGCTTCTCGGCCTCCCCGACCGACGCACGGTCATGCAGCTGGACGCAACGTTTCGCCTCGGCTACTACCATCAGCTGCAACTTGGCTATTTCGACCTGCAACGGCGCTCGACGAAAACACTGGATCGAGATGTAACCATCGGCGAGCGCGTATTTCCCGCAGGTAGCGACGTCGAATCAGATCTCGAGACATCATTGCTCGGCCTCAGCTACGGCTACTCGTTGCTGCGCGACGGGCAGAAAGAACTGGTGCTGAAGGCTGGCGTCACCTATATGACGCTCGACATGACATTCACCGCCGTCGGCGACAATGAGCCGGCTGAACGCAGTATCGAAGCACCATTGCCGACCTTCGGCTTGCTTGGCTTCCTGCCGCTTAGTGAGCAATGGAGAATTGGCGCCGAGCTGGATGTCTTTGCGCTGGACGTCGATGTGTATCGTGGCTCAATGGGGCTTTTCAGCGTTGACGTCGAGCGCAGATTCGGCGAGTCCTTCAGCGCAGGACTCGGCTACACGGTTTATCGACTGAAGCTGCAGTCCAGCGATGACGATTTAGGCGGTGAGCTGAAACTCCGCTACCACGGCCCCCGGCTGTATGTCGGCGTCGCATTCTAGAAAAACTGGCGTAGTGCGTAGCCCAGCGAGATCGCCATTTGATCCACGCGCCCAGCGTCGATCTCGTCGCTCACGTTTCCGGCAACGATTTATAGGTAAACTTCGCGCCCGAGATCGTGAATTCGCCCATCAGGCCAAATCGCGTCAGGGTCATGACGGCAACGCCGTCATTGTACGCAGGGGTACCGGCAATGCCGACGGTCGCGATCGCCAGGCCGGCCTGTCCCATGAACTGCGTCTTGCCGGTCTGGTAATACTCCAGCGCTGCCTTGTCCTTGAAGAATATGATCATGCTGAAGTTGCGTGCACCCGCCTGGATGCCGGACGTGAACTGCCAGTACTTGCTGCTGCCAACAGCTTCGTCGGCGGTGATGACCACGCCTTTGCCATAGGCGCCACCGAAGCCGAAGCCAATGCGCGTGACTGACGGAAAAATGGCGTACGCGTATGCCTGTTCGAAGTACGTCGCGCTGCGCGGCACCTTGTCGCGAAACGCGGCGATTGCTGTCGCCGCTTTGACCTGCAGCTTGTCATCAGGATCTGCCTGCCAGTCAGCGACTGCCGGCATCGCAATAAATACGGCCAGCGCCGCCAGGATCCTGAGAATCGTCATTGCGTGCACTCCAGGTGTGCGGTAATCCAGTCCGCCCCGCCTGCCACGTTGCCCAGGAAATCCGACGTGCCGAATATCCCCGACCGGTGTACGACCGTTACTCCGGCGTAGCAGCTCTGCAGCCAGCTGGCTTTTGACACGCGGCGCAGCGGGAAGTCGAGTGTCATCTCCAGGTAGTTCAGGAAGTGGGCGGTGTTGTCGTCTTTTTCCGCCTGCTTGCGCTGTTCAACGATCGGTATCTTGTCTGCATAGGACATGCCGAAACCGAACCCCCAACGAAACCACTCATCGCCGCTCCAGGGTGAATAGCCCTTGCCCATCGCCAAAATGTACGCCGCATAGCTCGAAAACCTGCCGTTGCCCTCATCTTCCTCAAGATGACGGAACAGCGCCACGCGCCCGTGGAACTCAATGCGCTCACCCTCACCGATCAACTTGCCAAATGTGAGACCTGCGATATTGGTGTCGGCCACGCTGCTCTTGCTGAAGTCGCCCTGGTCAATTTCGCTGACAATGTTGCCGTCAGCCTGGTAACCGTAATTGACGCGCCATGACCACTCGCCGGCACGCTCCGGGTCGCCAATGTAGTCCGGTTCTATCGCGTTGCCAAAAGTATACGTGCCACCAATGAATACGCTGGAAAAGCCCGCCTCTTCGACCAGCGGACTGTCGACAATCTCTGACGAGGCGCCGCCAAAACCGACGTTCGCGAACAAGGAGACGTTGCTGCCAATCTGCCAGGCGGTGTTCATGCCAAAACTGACCCAGTCAGACTCACCCGGTGTATACGCGGGTCTATCCGGCGTCGCCTCTGCGTCACTGACGCCGAAATAGTAGTTGCCGAGGTTGTCACTCTGCCATGCATAGCTGATGAACGGCGAAATCGACCAGGCGCCCAGCGCAAAACGGTAGCGATACGACAGCCTGGCTTCCTGGCCGTTGTGACGGTCAAGCGTATCGGCAACCCAATCGAGACTCAGCTCGCCCCAGTCCTGCCTGAACGCCAACTCGAAGCCGGCATCGACGCTTTGCTCGCGGTTCTGCAAACCTTCATAGTAGCTGTTGCTGTCCGAGTCGAGGCGCTGGAAGCGATACCGTGCGTACAGGTTGAGTTCCACAGCCTCGTTGCGCAACAGGTGGACACCACCCGCCGTGCCCCTGGCAAACAGATATTTGCCCTCATACAGGTAAAGCGGCACCAGGTCCGTCTGGCGCTCATCCTCACTATCGCTTGCCAGGTAAGGACTCTGCCCGCCCCTGAGCCCACCGCCGAGCGCGGCGCTTCCGGGCGGGGCGCCGAAGAACGGAATTTCGGCAACCTCCTGTGCAGCGGCCTGGTAGCCGCCGAACGACGTCAGGGCCGCGGCAAACGCAAGCAAGCCTTTTCGGTACTGCCTGACCTGCGTCCCTGCGCCTATGCTCATGCCGTCTGTGCCCTTTGAAACACTATCTTCTCTCGTTGTTTGCGTCGACTGAATGCTTCAGCCAAAAATTAAGAACTGAATTGACAATACGTTGTCTGTATAAAGCGGGCAATATACGCATCGTTACACGACGTATCATCAGCTAACTGAGGCAAGAAATGAACAAGAAGATCCAATACCCAATTCTCCTGGCGAGCGCATTGCTGTTCGCCGGCTGCACAGCGACGCCGCAGTTCCAGAGCGGCCCGGATGCAGAGCTGAGCCACGACGGCCTGACGCGTGTCGACAAGACCATCATGGATGTGGTTTGGGCGCGCACTGATATCGACCTGTCGACCTACAGCAAGATCAGGTTCAAAGCGGTTGGCGTCGAGTATCGGCCGGTTAAGGGCCCGTACAGCGGTCGCGCCGGGACAGGCTCGACCCAACGCCCGATGCAGGACGAGTTTGCGCTCAACGAAGAGCAGAAGAAGCAGGTCGCGGAAGAAATCGGCAACGCGTTTCTCGAAGAGCTGGCTCGCAGCGACGTGTATGAACTCGTCGACGAGTCAGGCCCTGATGTGCTCACGTTATACGTCGGGTTGCTTGACGTCGTGTCGCGAGTTCCGCCGGACAGCGTCGGCCGCAGCATCGTCCTGCTGGAAAGCGTCGGCGAAGCAACGCTGGTTATGGAATTGCGTGACTCAATGAGCGATGCCATATATCTGCGCGCTGTCGACCGACGCGCTGCGGCAGACAGCTATCAAATGACCCGATCGACGCCGGTATCGAATCGCGCTGAAGTTCGTCGCCTGGGCCGTCACTGGGCTGGCCTGATTCGCGATGGTCTCGAGAAGTTGATCGCAAAAGAGTAACCGCGGCGGCGCCTGTTACGACTAGAGTTGTCCACGAATGGGTAACAGGCGCACGAAGCCAACCTTGAACCGTTGCCACCAGCTGGTCTCAGGTTCCTTGGTATAGATAAGCTCTTCTCCTGCGGCATCAAGACCACGCCAGCGAACACGATCGTCGTCGTCAAGGAATACTGTATAGGCCTGCCTGGCCAGTGCCTCGTTCACGCGTTGACTGAAATACTTCGCCATCTTCTCATCGTGGATGATGACGCCCATTTCAGTGTTGAGGTTGGCCGAGCGCGGATCAAAGTTGAACGAGCCGATAAATACGTGGCGCTGGTCGACGATAAACGCTTTCGTGTGTAGCGTCGCACGACCGCCCTCTGAATTGACGTATTCGGTGCCCGCAACTTCAGCATCAGGCCTCACTTCGAAGATCTTTACGCCGTTCTGCAGCAACGGCTTGCGTGACGGCGCATAGCCGCTGTGAACCGTAAACTGGTTGTTCGCAGCTAGTGAATTGGTGATGATGGTGACGTCGACGCCGCCCGCCTGAAGCTCCGAAAACGCTGCGATACCGCCTTTGCGCGGCACGAAGTACGGCGAGACAACCAATACTTCCCGGGTCGCTGAGGTAATAGTCTCCTCCAGTGGAGTCAGCACTGTTCCGGCTTCCGCGGCCTTGCTTTTTACGCCCTTGTCCGGCGAGTCATACACCAGCTTGTACGGCGCCCAGGTAAAGCTACCCTCATCGCCCTCGATTTGCTCAAACACACGGTCGACGACGGCGTCCGCATATTTGGAGTTTCTAGCCGCCTCCACCGAGGCCTGGAGCGCTGTACGCAGCTTGTTGAGCTGCTCTTCCGGGTTGTCGAGTTCCTTCGTAAAGGCTTCAACCGGCAGCGCGGTCTCGTGGTTCCAGTAAAGATCGAACATGTTGGCGACATCGCCGACAATCGGCCCGATACCAATGACATCAAGGTCTCCAAACCTTGAGTCCTCCCGCGCACCAAAATATTCGTCCGCGATATTACGGCCGCCTATGATCGTTATGCTGTTATCGACCGTAAATGTCTTGTTGTGCATGCGCCGGTTGATTCTGCCAAAACTGGGTACTGCGCCCAGCGTCCTGCCCACTGCGCCTCTGTTGAACGGATTGAAAATGCGGATTTCGAAGTTCGGATGCGATTGCAGCGCACGCAGTCCCGTGTCATAACCTGACGTAAACATGTCGTCCACGAGCAGACGGATGCGGACACCACGGTCAGCCGCTGCCAGAAGGGAATGTACAAATGTCCGCCCGACGAGGTCGTTCTTGATCAGGTAGTACTGCACATCGATGCTTTTCTCGGCGCGCCCAGCCAGCAACAAGCGTGACGCAAGTGCGTCGATGCCATCGGCTTGTGGGACAAAGCCCGACAGGCCTGCTTCTTTGTCGGCTGAGATACCTTCAATCTGTTCGGCTAACCGAGTATGGTTCGTGTCGGTCATGGTCCAGGATTCTTCGCGTGGATAGTCAAAATCGATACTCGTACATGCGCTCAGAAGAAGCACTGACCCCAGGACGGTCACTGACCTGAATAGAGAAGTCGAACGGTTGCTGCAAAAAGACATGTTCTGAAACTCCGGGCTCGCAGGCCTGCCAGTCTCTCAGCGAACCATTGCCGCCGTCAACGGCGCCGCGCCTGTTTGGCAAATTCGCTCTGCTCGACTCCATTCCGGGTGCTAGAATTGCGAGCCACAGTATCGCTGTAATTCATCGAGGTTTCGTCGTGAAAAATATTGCCTGGCTTGTTTGTCTTCCATTCGTCCTTGCTGCTTGCGCTACGCCAAAGGTTACGCCGGTTCAGGCCCTGTCCGAATCCGCTGATGCACCATACGGCAACATCCTCGTCGTCTGCCTGTTTGATTCATTCGACGCCCGCCGCGCACTCGAGCGCGAAATCGTCCGGCAGCTGCAAGCAGAGGGTATAGACGCTGTGGCCAGCACCTCAATGATGAACACGAAGACGCCTGTTAACCGCGATACGTTCCTCGCCATGGTCGAAGAAAAGAACTCGGATGCATTGCTGTTGACCCAGTTGGTCGCGCTCGACATTCAGAGCAAGATGAAGGGCCGCAGCCCGCGAGCCACCTACAACATCCGGCCAACGTATTACTTCAACGTATACGACGTCGAGCTGACCGAGTATGAAGAACCGGAAGGACTGGAAATGGACCAGAATGTGACACTGGCGACCCAGGTTTTCTCAGTGAGTACCGAAGAGCCGGTTTGGGCCATAGAGACGACCGGCAACTTCAAGCGCAATATCGATCAGCAAAGAAGTGGCGCTACGCTTGACAGCGAAACGCGGGCAATCATCAATACGATGAAGCGCGACGGGCTGTTGTAATTGCCCGGCGACGGCTGCCGTCTTCCCAAGCCATCTGGTACGCGACGTAGTATTTGACGATATTGCTGACATAGCGAACCGTCTCCCTGCCAATTTCGCGCGCCGCTATGACTTCAACGTTGTCCAGCCAGCGATTCGGGTCGTAGCCTTCTGCCGCTGCTGTCTTTCTCAGCCTCTGAATTTTCGCGGGACCGGCATTGTACGCTGCCAGGCCTAACAGCCAGGATTGCGTCTCATCCATCTCCGGGCCGGAGAAGTAGCGATCAACCAGGAAGCGCAAGTAGCGCGCGCCTGCGCGAATGTTGTCCTGAGGACTCGAAATATCGTCGATGCCGACATTGCGATCCGCCGCAGTGGTTGGCTTGATCTGCATAATGCCCACGGCGCCTGCCGGGCTTTTCTTGCCGTTGTCGAGTTTCGATTCCTGGTAGGCCTGGGCCACCAGCATCAACCAGTCGAGATCCGTTTCCTCGCCTGCAGCCTGAAAGTGCTGCAGCAACGGCTGCAATCGCTCCAGCCCTTCATCCGACGTCGCGCTGCGCACCCACTGCAGGTTTCCCCAGTAGCGATCCACCAGCACATTGCCAATTAACGTGCCTTTGCCGTGTTGCTGCACAAACGTATTCACCGTTTGCGCCAGCTGCGGACTGTCCTTCCTGAAAGCCCAGGCGATACTTCCGCCGCTGTGAACGACGAGGTCATTTCGCACTTCCGCCTGATCGAAAATACCGGACCAGTACTTTGCCTTGTAACTGTCGATGACGGTTGCGCCCACCAGACCGGAGTTGACCATTTCCAGGATATCTTCGACGCGCAACAGCTCATTTGCCTCGACAATGCGGATGGGGGTCAGGCCGCGCGCCTGCAACTCAGCACTCAGCACCGACAAGTGTTCAAAGTAGCTCGATGAGGGGCGCACAAAAATTTCACGGCCGGCCAGATCGTCGAGTGATTGCACATCACTACCGGTGCCCGGCGCGAACACCAGGATCTCGTCGATGCCCTCAACAAACGGCTCCGAAAATTCAACCAGTGCCGCACGCGCTTCGGTGATCGTCAGATCCGCGGCGACAAGGTCCGCCTGGCCGCTGAGTATCGCAGGGATCAGACGATCCCGGCTCACCGGCATTGGTACGACTTCAATCTGCATGTGCCGCCGATCCATGGCTGCGTTCAGATTGTTTTGCAGCATCGCAAGTAACTCGGCAACGATCCCGCGTGGCTTGCCCTGGTAGTAGAAGAACTGTGGCCCGCCCGAGACGACCACGACCCGCACAATGCGGCGCTCGGCCATGCCATCAAGGTCGCCCGTCCAGTTCTCGACAATCATGCCCATTGACGACGGCAGCAGTTCCTCGAGCGCTGACGGCTGTTCAGCAGGTTCGGTGGTTTCGGTCACGGCCTGCTGCTTGCCTGGCGATTGCCCGCCTGCCTGTTCGGACCCGCTTTGTTGCGTATCGCCGCACGCAGCCATCAGCAGGAGTGTCGAGACAATCGCGCAGCAGGCCCTCACTTGCCGGACCGCCGTGGCCAAAGCGTATCGAACACAAACACCGCGATAACCGCGTACAGCGTCGCCCAGACGAACATCATGAGCCGGTCATAGAATTTGGCATCGGCGCTGCTACCGACGCTGGAATCCATCACCGAGGGTGCCAACACGACGATCATGGTGAGGTACGTGTAATACCATGTGTCGGCTTCCTTCGCCGGGCCATCACCCTCGAAAATTCGCCTGCCGAACAGCAGGCCGGCCAGTGCAACCAGCAGCACGTACATTGTCAGGGACGGCCATATGCTCAGAACCTGCCAGGCTACGACTGCGGCCAGACCGCCCAGCACCGTGGAAATGATCAGCGACTTCGCCGCCTTGCGCGTGCCGATGTGGGACACCTCCTGACCCATCGCAGCCACCTTGATCATGACGACCATGTTGCTGACGCTGGCTGCGGAGAGCAGAAACCAGAACAGGATTGGAAACACGATTGCCAGCGAGCGAAATGCGTTGCGCCGCGCATCGGCCAGTTCGACTGGCGTCGCCGCCGCGTTTTCCTCAGTGTTCTCTGCCGGCGCCGGCAGCTCACGATCGGGCATGACGGTATGGCTGACGATGGCAACCGCGGCACCGACGCTGGCGCCTATAACCAGGCCCTGCGCAACGGTAACGAGTGCATCAACC
The DNA here is from genome assembly GCA_963698425.1 of uncultured Gammaproteobacteria bacterium. Taxonomy (GTDB): domain Bacteria; phylum Pseudomonadota; class Gammaproteobacteria; order Steroidobacterales; family Woeseiaceae; genus UBA1847. Next base: position 869,931 of record CAVOQR010000010.1, read on the forward strand.
GACACCGTACCAACGGCGACCGTTAGCGCGAGCCCGATCGTAATCAAGGTCGACACCACGGCAGGGCCACCTTTGGCGGCAACATAGAACGCGTGAAACAACGCCAGGCACAACAGCAGTAGCCCGACCAGCTTCTGATGCAACAGCAGCGGCAGGAACACGAATGATCCATACACACTGAGCGTCATTGCCAGTACGACAATGACGAAAAACTTCGGCTTCGGCCGTGGTATCGGCATCGCCAGCAAAATCAGTGTAATGACCGGGGCGATGTACGAAATCGTCCAGCCAACAGCCTGCGAAATCCAGAGTGACAGCGCCGTGCCGAAGGCCAGGCGCAGGATGCGCGTGCTCGCCATCGGCAAGATGCTAGTAGGCATAGGAGAAGATGCTGCCTATGCGAATGTACATTGCACCCAGCGCATTGAAGAACCAGTTGTCACCTGTGTAGATGATTGCGGTAACCTGCGCGCCAACTTTCAGTTTGCGCATTTGTTCACTGGACATCTCGAAGTCGATGAGCACAGGAAAGCGCTGCGCATCGCGCAGCCAGGTACGATTATTGTTGATCGTCGGCAAACTGCCCAGCGGCGCCGAATCGACAGCGACCCCGTAACCGGTTGCGCGCACCCGGCCCTCGAAGACCTTCCCCGGAAACACGTCGAATGCCAGTCGCACCGCGTCGCCCTGATCGACATGACCCAGGTTGTTCTCAGTGAAATCCGCCTGCACCCAGACATTGTCGCTGGACACGAACGTCATCTGTGGTGCCCCAGCTGCCGCGAAGTTGCCCCGATCAACCCGCACGTCGGTAACGACGCCGGCCGTTGGCGCAACCACGACCGTGCGCTGCAGGTCGAGTTGTGCGTTGGACAATGCCGATTGCGCCTGCTGTATGTTGGAGTTGTCCTCGCCTGCAGAGCCGAGGCTCTGGCGCGCCTTCTCGAGGTTGGCCTCTGCGGCTGCCAGTTGCTGTTGCGCAACCACCAGCGATGCTTCCGCCGACTCAATCCGGCGGTCAGAAATGGCGCCTGAGTCCTGTTCCTTGATGCTCCGCAGCCTGACCGCATCCTGCTGTGTACGAAGCAGGCTTGCTCGCGCGGAAACGACCTGCGTCTCAGCAGCCTCGACACCCGCTGCCGACGCCCCGGTCGCTTCCCGGGCAGATTTGAGGCTCGCCTCAGCGCCAGCTACGGCCAGTTTGTAGCGGCCGTCATCCAGGCGAAATAGCACATCGCCGGCTTCGACATACTGGTTGTTCTGCACAGCAATATCAGTAACCAGACCCGACACTTCGGCGGCAATCGGTATCACCAGCGCGTGGACTCGCGCCTGCGATGACACCGGCGTCAGGCGATCGGCAGTCAGGTAAGCAATCAGCATGAATACGCTGAGAATCAGGATACGGATCGTCCAGACGCGCACCGGGTCTTTCCCGGCGGCCGCTGGCTCGTCCTGCTCTGTTGTCTGATCTTCTGTCTGTTCCGTCATTCGCTTGTCTCATCTGGCACAGACACGACGTCTGCACGATCTTCCCATCCGCCGCCCAACGCGACGTACAGGGAAATGAATCCACCGACGACGTTACTCTGGCTCGAAACGTATCGGCTTTGTTGGGAAAACAGGGCCTGCTGTGCGTCGAGAACGCGCTGATAATCAGCGAAACCCTCGTTGAAACGCAGCTGCGCCACTTCCGACGCGCGCCTGGCGCTCTCGACCGTGACCGCGAGCATCGCTTGCTGTTGCTCCGCGCCCCGCAACGACACCAGTGCGTCCTCAACTTCTCGCGCAGCGTTCAATACCGTATCGCGATAAGCCAGCAACGTTTGTTGTAGTCGTACATCCTGCACCACGACGTTGTTCTTTAGTCGGTCATAGTTCAGGAATGGCCAGACAAAGCTGGGGCCGACAGAATACGTAAGGCTGTCGGCTTTGAAGAGCTGCCCTAAGCCGCTCTCGCCCGAGCGCGTGGTATCCGTATTGCCGGCAGCGACCAGCCCGAGCGAACCGGTCAGAGAGAAGCTCGGATAGAGGTTTGTTTCGGCCACGCCCACGAGGGCGTTTTGCGCCATCGCCAGGTACTCAGCCTGGCGCACATCGGGCCGCCGTCGCAGCAAGTCAGCGGGCAGGCCGACGTGCAGATTCGCAGGCAGGGTCGGAATCGAAGACTTGCCGTCCAGTAGTTCACCGAGGTCACCCGGCGGCACTCCAAGCAACGTGCTCAGCGCATGCCTTGCCTTGTACAGCTCCGTTTGCTGCGCAGGCACCGTCGACTTCGTACTCATCAACAGGGTGCGAGCCTGCAATACATCCAGCTCGGAGGTTGAGCCATTTTTGAATTGCACGTCGACAATTTCGAAACTGCGCTGCTGCAGGTCGATGTTCTGCTCGGTAATGCGCAACGTCTCTTCGAGCGTCCGTATGGAGAGGTAGGTCGCGCAGACCTGTGCTGTGACCAGCACCATGACCTGGTCACGAGCGGCAACTGACGCAAGGTAGCTGGCATCCGCCGCCTCGATGCTGCGGCGGAACTTGCCCCAGAAATCGATCTCCCAGGCTACCCCCGCGCCGAGGCTGTATTGCGTATAGCTGAGGTCGCCGGCCGCGGTATTGGCCGCGTTCTCGCTGGCACCAACGGCTGCTGCCTGGCCGCTGACAACCTGCGACTGCGGAAAGCGATTGCCGCGCGCTATGTCGAGCTGCGCGCGAGCTTCGAGAACCCGCAAGCCCGCGATCTTGACCGAGTTGTTTTGCTGGTACGCCAACTCCACGAGTTGGTCCAGCGCGGGATCACCCAGTAGACGCCACCAGTCCGTCTGCTGCTCTGCGGTCGAGTCGTATCGTTGCAACTCGGCCTGGTACCACGCAGGCGTCAGCGGCGATTCCGGTCGCTCGTAGTCAGGGCCGACGGCGGCGCAGCCGCCCAGCATCGTTGCAGGTACGGCCAGAAATATTCGCCAGGCTGGTGTCATTACTCCCCGCTGGCCGGCGCTGTCAGCCAAACGGTCAGGATGCGGTAGCTCAGCCCGAGAATTACAGCGCCCAGGAACAGGCCGATGACGCCAAAGGCAATCATGCCGCCGATGGCACCAATCAGCACCACCAGTGCGGGCAAGTCGACACCCCTGCCAAGCAGAATCGGTTTCAGCACGTTGTCACTGAGTGCCGCGATCAACATCCAGACGGCGAAGATGGTCGCTGGCAAAGGCTCTGCCCAGGAGAACACCCACACAATGATCGGCAAGACAATGACGAGCGCCGGCACCTGGATTATGGACGTTATCAGTACGAGAAGTGCCAACAGCCCGGGATTCGGCACACCCATGGCAAAAAGGCCAACACCGGCAAGGATCGCCTGGATCACCGCGACGCCAAGGACGCCGTTGGTGACGCTGCGAATGGTCGCTATCGATAGATCCGTCAGTTTGTCGCCGTGTTGCGGCATGATCCTGGATGCTACGGATTTGCTGAGTGTATAGCCGTCCTTCGCATACAGCATTCCCACGCCGGCAATAATGACCGAAACAGCAAACGCGAGAAGTCCCAGCATCGTCGACGCTGTATGGCGCACCAGCCACTCGCTGACTTCGCGCAGCTGAGGCTGGAATTGCTTCATGGTCGAGGTCAGGTTCTCAGCGGCGCTGGCCCACACGGCATGGATTTGGTGGCCCACAAGCGGCCAGTCCTGCACCTTGTCCGCCGGCGGCTTTACATGCACGGCCCCCGATCTTACGTCTTCGGCAAATGTCATGATTGACGATATCGATGACTGGATCATGATCCAGCCCGGCAGCAGCACGAAAGCAAGGCCAATGATGATAAACAGGGTGGCAGCAAGCTTTTCCCTGCCACCCAGCCAGGACGAAATCTTTAGGTGCACTGGGTAGATGGCAACCGCAAGTACCGCGCCCCAAATGACCAGCCCCAGGAAAGGTCCAACGATAACGACGCTGTAGCTGACAAGAATCGCCAGCGCCGCGATCTGGATAAACGAGCCCATCACTTTTCTCTGGAATGCGAGATCGTCGCCGTGCTTTGAATCAGCCATTGCATTCTACCTCCAAAATTTGTAGCGACATGATGCCACAACTCACCCTCGCTGCCAGCGGGCAGCGGAGCTTTGTCCTATTTGCCAACTCCGCCATATGCGACACCGCAAAGATCGGCCATGTCGGATTTGAACGTCGTAAGGTCGTCCAGCGTGAAATCGCTGATGTGGCGGTGACCCGCGGCGCGAGCGAGCACGGTCATCAATTCCACCGAGGCCGCAAAGAATCGAGCGAGTCGCTCCGCCGCTATGTCGACCGGCAGTCGATCGCGTAGATGCTGCTTTTGTGTTGCGATTCCGACCGGACAGTTGTTGGTCTGGCATGCCCTCATGCCGAGGCAGCCGATCGCCTGGATGGCGGCATTTGAAACCGCAACGCCGTCGGCGCCCAGCGCCAGCGCCTTGGCAAAGTCTGCCGGATGCCTGAGGCCTCCCGTAATAATGAGTGTCACGCCATTCGCATCGCTGCGATCCAGATGCCGGCGAGCACGGGCCAGTGCCGGCATGGTCGGCACCGATATGTTGTCCCTGAAGATAAGCGGCGCAGCGCCGGTGCCACCGCCGCGGCCGTCGAGAATGATGTAGTCGACGCCCACGTCGAGTGCCGCATCGATGTCCTTTTCTATGTGCTGCGCCGACAGTTTGAAGCCCACCGGAATGCCACCGGTCTTCTCGCGCACCTCGTCCGCAAACTCACGGAACTGCGACAGGTCGGTCCACTCGGGAAATCTCGCCGGCGAAATGGCGGCCGTGCCCTCGCTGAGCTCGCGGACCTCAGCGATCTTGCCTTTAACCTTTTCGCCCGGCAGGTGACCGCCCGTACCGGTCTTCGCGCCCTGGCCGCCCTTGAAGTGAAACGCCTGGGTCTTTTTAACCTTGTCCCAGGAGAAACCAAATCGCGCTGACGCAAGCTCGTAGAAGTAGCGCGAGTTGGCGGCCTGCTCTTCGGGCAGCATGCCGCCCTCGCCGGAGCAGATGCCGGTACCGGCAAGTTCAGCGCCTTTCGCCAACGCGACCTTGGCCTCTTCGGAGAGCGCACCGAAACTCATGTCCGAGACGAACAGCGGAATATCGAGCTGCAGCGGCTTCTGCGCGTTGGGGCCGATGACGATGTCAGTGCCCACCGCTTCGTCATCGAGCAGCGGCAGCTTGTGCAATTGGCCGACGACGAATTGCAGGTCATCCCACTTCGGCAGACTGTCGCGCGGCACACCCATCGCCGCCGACGGTCCGTGGTGGCCCAGCTTTGACAGCCCCTCATCCGCGAGTTGACGGATGAAGTTGACGTGCGGCTCGTCCTTGGTGCCGGTCGGATCCTGGTATGCGCCCTGGTAGGCATCGCGATTGTACGGCTGCGGATGATCATCTGCCCACGCCGAGATTTCGTCCTCATCCACGACGACCTTGCCGTCTTCGATCCACGCCTGGAACTTCGGCAACGTCTCGGAGTTGTTGTATTCGCTGACGCCCGTGTCGACGCGATAATCCCAGTTGTGCAGTCCGCAGATGAGGTTGTCACCGTCAACAAAGCCGTCCGACATGAGTGCGCCGCGATGCGCGCAGCGGCCGTACAGGACGCTGACCTCGTCATCGAAGCGCACGATCACGAGGTCGACGTTGGCTACCAGAGCGTGTTGCGGTGTCCTGTCCTCAAGACCTGCCCATTCGGCGATTGCCACTTTCTTCATTTTCTTTCCCCGCATGAAACAGCTGCGTACGCGCCGCTTCGGTGATTCGGACGACGGCGGGATGTTTTATGCGGCGCTCGGGCGAAATGGCGTAAAACTGCTCTATGACTTCGTCGGTCCGGCCAATGACGCTCATCCCGTACATCTTGCAGACTTCTTCTTCTATCGCCGATGGTGCCACAAACAGGCCGGCCCCTGCCTCTCCGAACGCTTTAAGCAACGCGCTGTCATCGAACTCGCCGACGATCTGTGGCGTGATGCCGTTGTTATCGAACCAGTCGTCCAGCCGCCGCCGTAGTGCGGAATTCTGGCTCGGCAGCAGCATGGGGGCCGCATCAAGGCTGTGCGGAAACTTGCCCCGATAGCGCCTGGCATTGCGTCGCTGCGCAAAGAACGCGAGCTCGCTCTCGCCCAGGCGGTGATTGAATGCACGCAGACTCAGGCCCTGCGGCATCGGCTGGTCAGACAAGACGATGTCGAGGCGATGTACCGCAAGGTCACCCAGCAACTGCTCCAGTGATGCCTCGTGACAGCTGATGCGCACAGGGTCATCGTCGACCAGCGCCGGCGCAATGATGCGTTCGGCGATGAGTTTCGGGATCGAACTGACGACACCAACGCTCAGTACGGCCTGCGTGACAGATCGCTGCCCTTTGACAACTTGCGACAGTTCCGCACCAATCGAAAAGATCTCGTCGGCATATTCGAGCACGATATGGCCGGTCTCGGTAAGTACGAGGCCGCGACCAACCCGGTCAAACAACGGCTGCCCGATGCTCTCCTCAAGCAACTTCAGCTGGCCACTGATGGTCTGCGGCGTGAGGTGCAATGACTCCGCCGCCTGCACGATGCTGCCCTGGCGCGCGACTGCCCAGAAATATTGCAGGTGACTATAGTTGAGGTGTCTCATACGGGCCAATCTAGCAGACCGGGATAATTCGTTAAACCCGATCTTTTAATTATTATCACTCGGTTTATTCGAGTTATTGTTTCGAATACTCCGAGTACAGCTATTTTGCGTCTGCTCTAGGATGAACGCTCTATTCGCACAAGGAGATTGAGCATGAACATCCTGTTGCACACGCAGGGCTTTGACCTGACCCCGGCCATCGAGGCGCACACTCGCAAGCAGCTGCACCTGCACCTCGCCAACTTCTCCAGCTACGTGGTTTCCGTCGACGTATTCCTGCGCGACATAAACGGCCCGAAGGGCGGCACGGACATGAAAGCCTTGATTCGGACCAATCTCGACAACCGAACTACGGTCACCGCGGAACAAACACGGGCAGACCTCTATGACGCGATCAGTAACGCAACGCGGCAAACGAAGCGCGCGGTGCGTCGCTCAGTCAGCAAACATCGGCGCATGGAAAAGTTTGCGCTGAGAAAACTGCACCGATTGCCGCAGATCTGAACGAATGCAAGCAGCTCTCCGAATATTTCGACCACGAATGAACCTGCGCGAGCTGGTCGAGTCGCGCGCCTTTGGCGTCACGATCACGGCCGTCATCTTGCTCAATGCGATCACCCTGGGGCTGGAAACATCGCCGCGCGCCATGTCGACTGCGGGCGGGCTGTTGCTGCTGTTTGACCGCATCGCGCTGTGGATCTTTACGGTCGAGATAGCGCTAAAGCTGTGGGTCTATCGCCGCCGCTTCTTTGCCAGCGGCTGGAATAACTTCGACTTCATCATCGTGGCAGTTTCCTGGGTGCCATTCGCTGGGCCATTTGCGGTGCTGCGCGCCTTGCGCGTACTACGTGTACTGCGACTCATTTCGATCATCCCGCAGTTGCGGACTGTGGTCGGCGCGCTGCTGCACTCACTGCCCGGCATGGGCTCCGTTGTCGCCGTCCTCACGCTGGTCTTCTACGTTGCGGCAGTTATGGCGACCAAGCTGTTCGGCAGCGAGTTTCCACAATGGTTCGGCAGTGTCGGCGAATCCATGTACAGCCTGTTCCAGATCATGACGCTGGAGAGCTGGTCGATGGGCATCGTGCGGCCGGTCATGGAGGTCTACCCGCTGGCGTGGGTATTCTTCGTGCCGTTCGTCATCATCACGAGCTTCGCCGTGCTCAACCTGTTCATCGCGCTGATCGTCAACTCCATGCAGTCCGTACACCTGCAGGACAAGGAAGAAGCCAAGGCAATGGAAGACGTGGCTCACGACGAGCGCGAACTGCTGCTGCGCGAAGTTCGCAGCCTGCGCCAGGAAATCGAGAAACTGGGACTAGTCAGCGGCCGCCCGCGGGTACGCAACCCAGAAGACACCGCGTAGCTGATCCGTTTCGAAGCCGGTTGCCTCGTCGTGCGGATATAGTTCGTCAATTTTGGCCTGTACATCGGGCGCAAGATTGTCGCCGTGACACGCAAGGCAAAGTGGCGCCATGACGATCGGTTCCACATACCCTTCCATGTCGTTTTGCAGTTGCAGTTTCCGCGGCTCGCGATCTGAAGAATCAGTCAGATAGTCCTGCAGGATCTCGTCAACCCACGCCGGCGCGACGTTCAGCGGGTTCCTGAGACGGTGACTTGCGCGACCCATCGTGACGCCATCAACTGATAGCGTCGCGGCAATTTCCGGCGCCTCGATGCGGCAGGCCGAGACGCGTTGACCGGCCCCTCCTTGCAGGCCCTCAAGCAAGGCCTGCTTCAGCTGCATCTTGAAGGGCGCGAGCAGCTCGGCACCACCCACCGCTTCGTCCGCAGCCGCCTGCGCCGCGGAAAACAGCATCAGCAACGCAATAATTACAGTGTGACGTCCAGCTTGTGTGTTCAAGATTGCCGTCCTCCTTCAGCAGAATGCGCGATATGATACGTCTGCATGGATCAAACGTCACACCTTGGCAATCGAAAACGCAGCACGGTGCTTCGCGCGGCACTCATACTTGTCGCACTGCTGCTGGTCATGGTGGCGTCACTGCTGATTTTCATCACCAACGCCGACCTCGGACGTTTCAAGGGTCCACTGCTGGGATACGCCAGCGAGGCGCTCGGACGGGAGCTGCGCATTGAGGGCGATCTGTCGATAAGACTCGGCCGCACGCTCGATATTCGGGCGACCGAAATCTACCTGGCCGACGCCGAGTGGTCCGAAGATAAACACATGCTCGAGCTGGGCGAACTCGTGATTTCGCTGCAGACGCGCTCGCTCCTGTCAGCCCCATTACAGATCCACTCGCTTGAGCTGCACGACGCCTCCATCCTGGTCACGAGCAACGATGCGGGGGACAGCAACTGGCAACTGCTGCCAGACAAACCGTCGGACGAAACAGATGCGCGCAGCGACGACGTGCCGCTGCTTGTTGATGAGGCCAATTTCAGCAATGTCCGCATTCGCCTGAGCGGCCCGACACTGCAGGAAGCGTCCGAGATTCTAATTGACCGTTACACGCATGGTGTCAATGGCGAGCGTATTGCCGACACGCTGAGCGGCGAGGTCAATGGTTTCGCACTGAGTTTCAACAGCGACCTTGGGCCGCGACAGAACATCTGGCGCGGCGAACCTGTGGACATACAGCTGACCGGGTCTCTCGGTGAGGTCACATTGACCGCGTCTGCGCTTGTGGATGATCTGCTCGATCCGCAGCGTCCATCGGCCAACCTGCAGCTGTATGGCCCGGACGCTGCATACCTCCTGAATGTTCTGAAACTACCGCCCGTGGCCAACGGGCCGCTGACGATATCGTCTGACGTCTCAATCGGTGAAGACCGGGTCAATGTCGAATCCCGGGTCGAAGTCGGTGCATTTGTTTTCAAAGCTGGAGGCTGGTTACGCGAAGTGGATCCGCAGGCCGACTTCGATTTCACTTTCGATACGTCTGGCCAACAACTGGACCAGGTCGGCAGGCTGTTTGGCGTGAAGTCGATTCCAGGCGGGCCATTCAAGGGCTCGGGTAACATCAGTCGAGACGCAGGCAGCATCTCGTTTGGCAACGTCTCGCTCGATTTTGGCAACACCAGCCTGATGTTGAGCGGCGTTCTTGACCAGTTCGCACCGCCAGCCGGGCACAATTTGCGACTCGCTGTGCGTGGTGACGACATTGCCGAGCTTCGCAACCTGTTGCAGGTTCCCGGCATCCTCTCAGGCCCATTCGATATTGAGTTTGCTCTTGCCGACGCGACCCAGCTACCGACAAACCTTGTCATCCAGGGGACCATCGACGATATCCACGAATCGATCACTATCAAGCCGTCCAGCGCGCCTGACTTTGTTGGCACGATGGTCGAATTCGATGTCCGCGGGGCCGACGCAACGACTGTAAGCAATGCACTGGATATTTCCGGCATCGCCGCCGAGCCCTTTCGCGCAAATGGCAAATTTGAATATCGCGGCAAGGGACTGCAGTTTGCGCCGACGCAACTGCAGCTTGGGCAGGCCAACCTGAATATCGCTGGCTATCTTGCGTTCGCCAGCAAGGCTATTGGTTCGACGTTGCAGATAGACTTCGACACGGCGGCACTGGATGAGACGCTGCTCATGTTTGGCATCGACGGCGCACCGTCCAGACCTGTGAAGCTGCAGGCACTGCTGGCTATTGACGATGCGCGTATCAGCGCGACCGACATTGATGCGAGTATCGGTGCGATGAACATCCGTGGCTCGGTGGCGACGGCTACAGATCGCCCGGGCGCAACCGCCAGTTTCGACATCGTGGCCGAAACAGACGACCTCTCGATGAGCTGGCCACTGCCGGGCGAGTATGCCCCACCATCCAGCGCCGCCAGCGTTCGCGCGCTGGGCGAGTTGACGGACGCGCGCGTCGAGCTTGATGACCTGTCAATCAATGTCGGTGACGCAAGCGTCAGATTCGACGGCGTTGTTGATCGGCCGCCGAACCTGGATGCCACCGAATTCGCCCTGTCCGCCAACATCCCCAGTCTGGCCGGACTCGGAACGTTCGGCACAAGCGCGCTGCCCGATCTGCCAGTCAATTTGAGCGGTCAGTTCAACGGCACCCGAGACTTGATAATTGGCAAAAACGTAAGCGCCACAATCGGCAGCAGTCAAATTGAGACAGATTTTTCCTACCGCCACGCCGCCGTGCCGACAATCGCCATCACGCTGACTTCACCGTCGCTGGACCTCCGGCCGTTCCTGCCGGAACCGCTGGACGAACCCGAGCCCGCTGCTGCCGCGAGCGAAACCGGGCGCAAAATTCCGAACGCCGATGTGCCGGTCGACAAGCTTCGCATGGCCAATGTGAATGTCGATATCCGGCTGGCGGAGCTGTTGCTGCGGGAACGCCACTTCACGGATATCGACTTGCGGGCATCGATACAGGACGCCGGACTTACCGTAGAAAAATTGAGCCTGCGTGGTCTCCGTGGGCAGCTCGTTGCGAGCCTTTCTTACTTGCCGGGCAACGATGGCTACCAGCTGGCAACCAGCCTCACTGGCAGCGACCTGATTTTCGGCTCGCCGGACGAGCCGCGCGATCGCCTGCTGGCAAAGCCGAGATATGATCTCGAAACCACATTGTCAGCCACAGGGAGCCAACTGCACGCGTTGCTCGCGACGCTGGATGGCTACGTCGTCTTGAACAGCGGATCCGGCACGATTGCGAATGTCAGCGGTCGACTCGGTGGCCTTTTTCTCGGCGACTTCCTGATGCAGGTAATGAATACGATCAATCCGTTTGCCAAGAGCAGTAATGAAATTCAGCTGGCCTGCGCGGTCATACTGCTGGACATCGATGATGGTGTGGTCTCCGGTACGCCGGCGATGGTGGCACAGACCGATGCGATCACCGCTACGGCAAGCGGCAGCCTGAATCTCAGGAACGAAAAGCTGAATTTCGACATGACAACGAAGCAGCGTAAAGGGATCGGCGTGAGTATTGGCGACCTGGTGAACCCTTACTTCCGGATTGCAGGTACATTGTCAGAACCAAGAATGGTGCTCGACGAGAAAGGTGCCCTGATCGAAGGCGGTGCCGCCATTGCTACAGCGGGCCTGTCCGTACTGGCCAAAGGCATGCACGACCGTTTCCTGGGCGACAAAGACCCGTGTGGCACGGCGTTGAAGAATTACCGCGAAGCACAATAGACCCGCCGCGCGATCGCCCCGAAAAACGCCTCGGAGTTGTCACCCATTTAGTGAGCAAGCATACTGTCTCGCATGAACAACTACATCATTGTTGCACTGATCGCCGTCACCATGGCCGGCATTCTGCCGGTCCGCCCGGCGGCCGCAGACGACACGTCATACAAGTTTGAGCTCACTCCATTCGCCGCCTACCGAAGTGGCGGACAGTTCGAAGAACGTGACGGCAGCGCGGTGTTCGAGCTCGATGAGTCCAATGCCTTCGGTCTGTTGCTGAATGGCATGGTGCGTCCCGACGCGCAATGGGAATTCCTGTATGCGAAGCAGGATACACGAGGTGGATACGCAAGGGTTATTTGTTGGCGACCCGGTGGCCGATCTGAGTGTCGAGTATTACCAGTTTGGCGGCACGTTGCTGTTTACGGGTGACAAGGTGCGACCGTTTATCGCGCTGACACTGGGCATGTCCAGGTTCGATCCTGAACCTGCCGAGTTCAATGCCGAGAACTTCTTCTCGGGGTCGTTTGGGGCCGGCCTGCAGCTAATGAGCACCCAGCGAATAGGCCTCCGCCTCGAGGGCCGCGTCTACGGCACGTTTGTTGACGACAATAGCCGTATCTTCTGTGGCAGTGGCCCAAGCGGTGGCGGATGTCTCGTGGAGATTGAGGGCAGCGTTGTCACGCAGTGGGAAGCACGCGCCGGGGTGGTCATCCGCTTCTAGTACGCTAATCGAAGGATTTTGGTTGATCTCGCGTCTAACGGGTCCAGTACCTGTTAATGAGGCGCGACAATGCGGGCTCTGTTTGTTGGCTCCTGGCTGCGACCGTTTGTCTACACGATTGTCGTCTGCCTGGCGATTACGACGCTCAGTCGTTTCGGCTATCTATTGTGGCTTTCTGACCGTGTCGCCGCCACCGGCGGCATCGGCTTCATCCTTCTGCAAGGACTGAGATTCGACCTCGTTTCACTTGGCCTGTTGTTGGCCATACCCGCGGCACTGACACCAATCCTGAACAGCATCCGCATTGTTGCGGCGACCTGGATGCGATTGCTGAAATGGTTGCTGACGCTGACCGTCGCCTTGTTCCTGTTTATGGAAGTGGCAACGCCACCGTTCATCCTGGAATACGACGTTCGGCCCAACTTTCTTTTCCTCGAGTACCTGAAGTATCCGAGAGAAGTATTTTCAATGCTGTTTGTCGGCTACAAAGTCGAGCTGTTGGCGGCGGCGATTATCTTGCCTTTGCTGTTATGGCCCGTGTATCACGGTATCCGCGAACGCACGCGAGGCGTAGCGGGCACACGCCCGATGCTTGCCATCCCAATGGCCTTTGCAGTGCTTGTCCTGAGTGTCGCAGCAGCACGCTCGACGCTCGACCATCGCCCTGTCAACGCCAGCACAGTGGCATTCTCACGCGACACATTGGTCAACTCGCTGCCACTCAATTCCCTGTATACCGTTGCCAATGCTGTGTACGCATTACGGCACGAAGAGTCCGGGTTCCCTTACGGCGAGATCGATGCGCAAACTGCCGTCGGCGCGGTTCGGGCAGACATGTACGAGCCAGACAGTGAGTTTTTCGACAGCAATATACCAACGCTGCATGAACAGGCTGTCGCGAGCACAGCGAGCCGCCCGCTTAATCTCGTCATCATCGTGGAGGAGAGCCTCGGCGCCGAGTTTGTCGGCGCACTCGGCGGACTGCCGCTGACGCCAAATATCGATCGCCTGTCAAGCGAAGGCATCTGGCTGGAAAACCTCTATGCCACCGGCACGCGATCGGCGCGCGGCCTGGAAGCGATCGTTACCGGTTTTCCACCCACGATGTCGCAAAGCGTCCTGAAGCTCGGTCGCGCGCAGAAAAACTTCTTTACCATCGGCGAGTTCCTGCGTCGGCAGGGATTCGACACCTCCTTTATTTACGGCGGCGAAGCCCAGTTTGACAACATGCGGCAGTTCTTCGCGAACAATGGCTTTGATACAGTCATCGACAAACATGACTTCGTAAACCCTGCATTCGAAGGCTCCTGGGGCGTGGCGGATGAGGACGTGTTCAGCTACGCGCACAGCTACTTTTCGTCGCGGCCCAATGACAAACCATTTGCAAGCGTGTTGTTCACTACGACTAATCACTCGCCGTGGGAATTCCCGGACGCACGCATAGAATTATTCGAGGAGCCAAAGGCCACGGTCAACAACGCCGTCAAATACGCCGACCACGCTCTCGGACAGTTTATTCGCATGGCCAGAGACTCTAACTACTGGGACAACACTGTCTTTTTGATCGTCTCCGACCACAACTCCCGCGTGTACGGCTCGGACATCGTCCCTATCGAGCGGTTTCACATACCGGGACTTATCCTGGGTGGCTCTATCGAACCGCAGCGCTGGAGCAGGATTGCGAGCCAGATTGACCTGCTGCCCACCATGCTGTCGCTGATTGGAGCCAGCGGCGAACACCCGGCGCCGGGCATCGACCTGACGCGTGCCGACATTGATAGCATTCCGGGGCGCGCCGTGATGCAGTATGGCAACACGCAGGCGTTTCGGCAGGAAGATGAGGTTGTCGTGCTGCGGCCGGAAAAGCCGCCGGCCCACTTCCATTACAGCGACGGCGAACTTACGCCGGCAAGCGGCAAGACCAAAGCGCAAGAGCATGCAACTGCGTTGGCCGCCTGGCCGTCGATTGCCTATCGCCAGCAACAATACACGCTGCCTGCACTTCATACGGGGCGCTAAGCCGACAATCGAGTGCGAGACCTCCCCGGGTTCTGGTCTATACTGTGCCCGCAATTACACAGGAGTAGCACCACAATGAAATTCAGAAAGTCTCGCGCGTTTTGCATCCGCCTCGTTTCCGTTGCACTGGTTTCAGCGGGCTTCGCAAACATTTCGTTTGCAGGCGTCGTTAGCACGAACTACATGCTGGAGACTGATGCTCGCGACGCAAGTATGGCTCGCGTGGAAACGCTGCTTGCTCGTGAAGATGTTGCGCAGCGGTTACAGGCACTTGGCGTTGACCAGGCTGTTATCCAGGAACGCCTGCAGGGTTTGACCCAGGCAGAACTCATTTCACTCGAGAGCCAGTTCAATGAGCAGATCGCCGGCGGTGATGCGTTGGCTGTCATCGGCGCTGTATTCCTGGTTCTGCTGATCCTGGAACTCCTCGGCGTCACGGACGTCTTCAAGAGCATCTAATGCAGTAGTTGATGAAGAGCGATCGCTTCTTTGTCCAGATGGGCCGGCTTTTGCCGGCCCTTCTTATGTCGGCCCTTTTGTTTGGGCTGAGCGGTTGCGCGGCCATCCCGGACGAGGTCAGTCAGCTGGCAGACCCGGACCTTGTCGTTGAACTGTCAGCAACACCGTTCTATCCGCAGGAACGCTTTCAGTGCGGTCCGGCAGCGCTCGCGACGGTGCTCGAGAGCAGTGAGGTCGCGGTCAACCTCGATGACCTGGCCAGCAAGGTCTACATTCCCGGGCGCGAAGGCTCGCTGCAAGTCGAGCTGATGGCAGCCACCCGAACCTCTGGCAGGCTGCCCTATGTGCTGGACCAGTCGCTGTCGGCGCTTGTCGGTGAGTTGCAGGAAGGCAGACCCGTGATCGTGCTGCAAAATCTCGGTATTGCCGCGTTTCCTCGCTGGCACTTTGCGGTCGTCATCGGCTATGACGGCACATCAGAACGTGTGATTCTCCGTTCCGGGACCGAGAAACGGCGCCTGACAAACACCCGGCTGTTCCTGCGCACCTGGGAACGCGGTGACTATTGGGCCATGTCGGTGCTGGCGCCGGGGGAACTGCCACGCAACGTGTCGCGTGAGCGCTACTTCGCGGCGGTTGCTGACCTGGAGCAGGTGGGCATGCACGCGGAAGCGGCAGCCTTCTGGAGGGGTGCCCTAAAGCGGTGGCCAGACGACCCCGCCGCCCTGTTCGGGCTTGGCAACTCACAGCTGCATCTCGGTGACTATATTGAGGCGGAACGATCGTACCGGCGATTGCTGACTGTGCGGCCTGACTTAAGTATCGCCAGCAATAACCTCGCGGTGGCACTCGCCCGGGGAGGCAAACAGCAACAGGCGCTGGACTTGCTATTGGATTCTCTGCAACGGGAAAGCGACCCCGAGCTGATTGCCTTGCTGCGCGAAACGATGGCGGAAATTCAACCGAAGTAGTCGGGGGAATTGCCCGGTTTCCACTTGATATTGCAGCCGATGCCGGGCTTCTGGTCGGCATCTGGCGCCTGCCCGGCGAGCATCGCCTCAGTCGCGGCTCGCAGCTCGTTGCCGCTTACAGCCACACCGTTGCCCGGCGTCGCAGCATCGAAGCGGCCGCGGTACACGAGCTTCAGATCTGCATCGAACAGGTAGAACTCCGGAGTGCACGCGGCGCGATACGCTTTGGCAACTTGCTGCGACTCGTCGTACACGTAGGGAAACGAATAGCCAAACCTCTCCGCCTCTTCCTGCATGCGATCAGGCGCGTCGCCCGGGTGCGTGTCAGCGTCATTCGAGTTGATCGCGACCATCGCAACATTGCGTTTGGCATAGTCGTTGGCGTAAGCGGCAAGACCTTCCCGAATAAGTTTGACGTACGGACAATGGTTGCAGATGAAGGCCACGACCAGTCCGTCCGCGCCGGCAAAGCTGTCCAGCGTGACGCGATTGCCGTTTGGCTCAGGAAGGTCGAAGGCCGGGGCCTCGGTACCAAGCGCCAACATCGTCGATTTGGTTTCAGCCAAGTCAGTCTCCTCCTAGTCGTAGCTGAGCTCGCGAGTCTTGCCCCAGAATACCCGATACGCGAAGGCCGTATAGCCCAGAATTGCAGGCAGCGTAATCAGGACACCCCAAAGCACGAACAACAGCGAATTGGTCGCACTGGCCGCGTCCCAGATCGTGATTTCGTCAATGATGAGATACGGAAACAGGCTGTAGGCCAGGCCTGAGAACGCGAGCAGGAATATCGCCACCGTAAGCGCAAAAGGAACCCACGCACGATCATCAATAGCCTTGCTCAGCTTGCGCAAGCGGAAATGGCACGCGAGCACGAGCGCAATCGTAATTGCCGGTATCTGCGACAGCAGCAGAAATTGCGGAAAAGAGAACCACTTGTCAAAGACGCGCGTACTGACCAGCGGCGTTGCCATGGATACGGCAGCGATACCAAGCGCCGTCAGCCAAAGCGCGTTGCGTGCCCAACGCACGGCTTTTCTCTGCAGCTCATGTTCGCTTTTCATGATCAGCCAGGTGGCGCCGAGCAGTCCGTAGCCGGCGACCAGGCTGATGCCAATAAGGGCAGAAAAGGCGTATGCCGACAAGGACTGTTCGAAACCGCTGATGTAATGGCCAAGCATGAAGCCCTGCGCGAGCGACGCGAGTAGCGAACCGCCGAAGAATGCCCGGTTCCAAAGGGGTTTATGTGGCTCGCGTGCTTTGACGCGAAAATCGAACGCCACGCCGCGCAATATCAAACCAACGAGCATCGCCGCGACTGGCAGATACAGCGACGTCAGGATGATGCCGTGGGCCATCGGGAATGCAATCAGCAGGATGCCGACGCCCAGCACCAGCCAGGTTTCGTTCGCATCCCAAAATGGTCCGATAGACGCAATCATCATGTCTTTTTCTTTGTCATCACCGCCGTTAAGTAGCACCCCCACGCCGAGGTCGTAGCCATCCAGCACGACGTAGATCAGCATGGCGAGCGCCATCAGGCCTGCAAAAATGACCGGGAGCCAATAGTCCATATCTATGCTCCCACCGGCTGCATCGGGTTATCGAGGCGCGTACGTTCACGCGGAATATTGCCAGCCGCGGCCTGCGCCGCGAGGTGGAAAACCACCGACACGTAGGCGATGAGCAGCGCTACGTACAGGACCAGGTACGTTGTCAGTGATGCGGCAATCGCACCGGCCGGGACAGGGCCAGCCGCCTCTGCCGTTTTTAGAACGCCCTGCACCAGCCACGGCTGCCGGCCAATTTCACTGACGTACCAGCCTGCAACAGTTGCGACCCAGCCAGAAAACGTCATGCCAACCAGCACTCGTGCCAGCCAGGCAGGCGCAAGCTTGCGCTTGCGCATGACCCAGGCGCTGCTCCAGGCCACCAGTAGCATCAGCATGCCGACACCGACCATGACACGAAAGCCGAAGAACACCGGAGCGACACGCGGGTGCTCGCCTTCGAAACTGTTCAGGCCACGAACAAGCCCGTTCGGGTCATGAGTAAGAATGAAACTTGCTCCCTTTGGTATTGCGATCTCAAAGCGATTCTCTCGTTTCTCCTCGTCGGGCCATGCAAACAACAACAGAGGAGCACCCTCCTGGTCCTCCCAAACGGCCTCCATTGCGGCAACCTTCGCTGGCTGATGCTCGAACGTATTCAGGCCGTGCAGGTCGCCCGCAATAATCTGCAGCGGAATGAGGATTGCGGCAAGCCAGATTGACACGCGCATTGCGACGCGATTGGCATCGCTCGTGTCGCCGCGAAGCTGACGAAACGCAGAAATGCCAGCAACGACGAACGCCGCGGTCAACCCCGTCGCGAGCATCATGTGGGTGACGCGGTACGGCATGGACGGATTGAAGATGACGTCGGTCCAGCTGAGCACAAACGCCTGACCATCACGCATCTCAAACCCCGCCGGGGTCTGCATCCAGGAATTCAGGGCAAGGATCCAGAATGCAGAGAGCGATGTGCCGATGGCCACCATCCAGGTTGCAAGCGTGTGCACACGATTGCTGACGCGCTTGCGCCCAAACAGCATCACACCGAGGAAGGTCGCTTCGAGGAAGAACGCGGTGAGAACCTCGTAGCCAAGCAACGGTCCGGCGACATTGCCAACGGTCTCCATGAAGCCCGGCCAGTTGGTGCCGAACTGGAAGCTCATCGTGATGCCACTCACCACGCCTAGCGCGAAAGTCAGCGCAAACACCTTGACCCAGAAGCGGTATGCCTCGCCCCAGTGGGCCTGCCCGGTGCGGTCCTGCTTCGTCTTGAAATAGACCAGCAACCAGGCCAAGCCCATCGTGATCGTCGGGAACAGAATGTGAAACGTTATGTTGGCGGCAAACTGAACCCTGGCGAGTTCGAGGGCATCCATGTCGTTAGTCCTTGCTTGGTGGTCGCTTCCGGCAGCCGTCTCAGCTGCCGGCGAATCGTCGATCCTTGTCAGGGCCGGACCCACGCAACGGTTCCGCCCACAAGTTTAGACTCGTTCTAACCCCGGGGTTCCCGCATGCACAGCCGAAATTCGCGTATTGATTCCGGGTTGCGTCATTTTTGACTCGACTGGCATGCCGGGCACACAAAGATGTTGCGGCTGCCCATCGTGCGACGCTCAATCTCCGCGCCGCAACGATGGCACGGCAACCCCTCCCTGCCGAACACGTAGAAGCGGTAGCGCTGGTAGCTCATGCCGCTGGCCTTCAGCGTCCTGGCAAGGCCAGGTAATACAGTAACGCCGCGGGTCCGATATGAGCGCCTGCTGATGGCGAGCGTTTCCGTGGCGATCTTTTGCAGCACGTCCGTATCGAGTTCGGCTGGTTTGCAGGACGGCTCAACCCCCGCCGCCCAGAGAATTTCTGAACGCAGGTAGTTTCCGTTGCCGGCCAGGAAGCCCTGGTCGAGGTACAGGCTGCCAAGCGCGCGGTTGCGAAACTCGGGCGACCTCAGGCGGTCGACGATTTGCTCTGCGGTGAGCGCTTGATCGAGGATGTCCGGACCAAGACGCTGCAGGAATGGGTGCTGTGACAGCTGCTCGTCGCTGAGGACCTGGATATCTGATGCGCTGTAGAGCAGCGCGCTGTGCGTCGGCGTATGCAACGCAACTCGAAGCGTGCGGTTGGTTTTCGGCAGCTTGGGACGACGCACGGTATACCAGCGGCCATAGAGCTGGTTGTGACTGTAGAGGGTCAGACCGTTATCGAAACGCGTGAGCATGGCCTTGCCGCGAGTGTCGACGGCGATGATGGTGTTGCCCGTCAAGCGCTTTTCAAAACGTTGCAGCTGTGGCAAACCGAAGCTCACCTCGATGATGGGCTGATCAAGCAGCACGCGTGCAACGCGATCGGCCGCAAGGCGAATTTCGGGTCCTTCAGGCATGCACGGATACTACGCTTGCAGAAAAGGCGCGGCATGCCTCGCATGCCGCGCCGTATTGCGAACTACTTCGGCAAAATGACAGAGTCGATCACGTGGATGATACCGTTGCTCGCCTTGATGTCGGTCTTTATGACCGTGGCATCGTCAACGCGCACACTGCCATCAACGACTGTGATTGCAACATCTGCACCGTTGACAGTGGTAGCGGAACTGAGCTTGACGACGTCTTTAGCCTTCACCTTTCCGGGCACGACGTGGTAGGTCAGCACCGCGATCAGCTGGTCTTTGTTTTCCGGCTTGAGCAGGGACTCGACTGTTCCGGCAGGCAGCTTTGCGAACGCCTCATCGGTCGGCGCGAACACGGTGAACGGGCCCTCGCCCTTCAGTGTGTCAACCAGGCCTGCCGCAGTCAGTGCCGCCGCAAGCGTGTTGAACTGTCCTGCAGAAACAGCGACATCGACGATGTCAGACTTTGCTTCTTTCTTCATACCGTGATGATCGGCGACAGCGCTGCCCCAAAATGCGATTCCGAGTGCCAAAACGATGTAGCTAATACTTTTCGAGATTTGATGCGTCATGATCTTGGTTCCTGAAAGTTAAGTTTGATGGCGAGCGGTGACGGTAACAACGCGGCCTCGGCAAAGGGTTTCAGAGAGATACAAAAGTGCATGTAGTTGTATCTGCCTGGTGCCGGCCACGAGAAAAACCTTCGACGACAACGTATTCTCGACATCATGAAGAGAATCGCAGTCATTGGTGCCGGCCTCGCCGGCCTGGTTGTCGCTCGTGAACTCGGCCACGACAACGAGGTAACAGTCTTCGAGAAATCGCGCGGCGTCGGCGGCCGCATCGCGACGCGCTACGCCGGTGACTTCGAGTTTGATCACGGCGCACAGTTTTTTACTGCGCACTCGGAGCAATTCAAACGCTTTCTGCAACCGCTGCTCGAGCAGGAAGTCGTTGCTGACTGGCAGGCGCGCTTCGCCGAGATGGAGCGCGGCGAGATCGTGACGACCCGCCAATGGCAGGATGACTACCCGCACTATGTAGGGACGCCCAGAATGAACGCCATTGGAAAATGGCTGGCGCGTGACATTGACGTTCGACTGCAGACGACAGTCGGCCGCATTGAGCGAAGCGACAATGGCTGGTCGCTATACGACAACGAGGAAACCCCGCTTGGACACTTCGACTGGGTCGTGATCACCGCACCTGCGTCACAAACCGCAGCACTTGTCCCGACCTCGTCACCGATCCGAGCGGCTGCCGCGACAGCCACAATGCGTGCCTGCAGAGCGCTGATGCTGGCGTTTGAACAACCACTCGAACTTCCTTTCGATGCTGCCGTGGTGCGCAACGCCGATATCAGCTGGATTTCGGTGAACAGCAGCAAACCGGGTCGCAGCGAGGGCACCTGCCTGGTCGTTCATTCCACTAACGCCTGGGCAGATGCGCACGTAAACGACGATGATGAAGCGTTAAACGCGCATCTGCAGAACGAACTTGCCGAGGTGACAGGAATTGATGTTGGCAAGGCCTCGTACTGCAACGTGCAACGTTGGCGCTACGCGAACGCCGACAAGCGCGAGGGCCCAGCGTATTGTATTGATAGCAACCTGCAGCTCGCTGCCTGCGGCGACTGGTTCATCCGCGGACGAGTCGAGTCTGCGTACCTGAGCGCTCAGCAGCTGACGCAGGCACTGTTGCCGCAGCTGTAAGACATGGAGATCGATGTTTCGTCGGTGTTATCAGGGAAATCTCCGAGCTGACGTGGACGCTGCCGGGCGCTAGCAAGTCCTGATAGCCAGCGTGTCAACGCAAGACTCCGTGCCCCGTTATTAAAGAGGTAGGGGGTTTTGCCAGATAACATTGCGGTGACTACGATGAACAGGAACGCCAAGTCAGCATTCTCAAATCTATTCACAACCATTTCGTTGTCACTTGTTGTCGCAGGTTGCAGCAGCAGCGGATCCACTGATGCACCGGTAATTCCACCGGTCGCGCCTGCTGAACCGCAGAATGTGCAGGTGGTTTCCGGCGACGGCGATAGCAGTGAAATCCAGAACACCATTTCCTGGGCGCTGGATGCCAATGTGACGGACTACACCGTTTACTGGGACAACGCTCCCGGCGTCACCGTAAACAGCAGCGTCGTCGTCCCCACGGTTCAGGGAACGCGCCACATAGTGCATTCCGGTGCCGACGTACTGCAGGGCAATACACTTTACTACCGCGTTCAGGCGACATCCGCCAACGGCACATCAGGCTTGTCGAATGAACTCGCAGGTACGCCACAACGAAGCATTACGAATAACTCGCTCAACGATGTGGCCTGGAATGGCCTGAATACGCTCGTTGCCGTTGGCGACAGCGGCGTCATTCTCAGCAGCCCCAACGGCACCGCTGACGCGTGGACCGACGTCTCTGTCGTTAATGTCCCTGTGCCTCTGGCCGCCGTAACCTGGGAGAATGTTAATTCTCAATTCGTGATTGTCGGAGCCGGCAGCACTGTGCTGACAGGCGATGGCTCCAACTGGGTAGTAGAAGATCTGGCCAATCTGCCCGGTGCCGTGAATTTGCAGGATGTCGCCTGGCTGGGCGACAGATACATTGCCGTTGGCAATAACGGCACTATCCTTACCAGCAACAATGACGGCAGCGCGTGGGCGCAGCAGGACGCCGGCGCAAATCAGGCCAACACCTCATTCAATGCGGTGACCCACAACGACAACATCATCGTTGTCACGGGCACCAACGGCACTATCCTGAATAGTGCCGACGCGATCGTCTGGACAGAACAGGCCAAACCACTCAACAACGACCTGAATGACATTACCTGGGACGGTAATCAGTTCGTCATCGTCGGGTCGAACGATACCATCCTGACCAGCCCAGACGGACTGACCTGGACACCGCATGTTCCCGGAACATCGGATATCAACTTCGTCGCGGTAACCCACTGGGATTCCGGACTACCGCAGAACCCCGTTCTCGGAACGGTGGGATCATCGGGCACGTTCGTTGTCGGCCCCGATGCTGATCCGGGTGACATCATTCGCACCGGCACGACCGAGCAACTCGGCGGCATGACCTGGGTTGAGGACGGCGTTAACCCGGCCTACTTCGTGATGGTAGGCAACGACGGCACAGTATTGACGGCTCAGTACGAATAAGGCCTTACAGCCCTGCCAGCACGCGCACATGCGTTTCGACGCAGCGTGCGAGGCTGTTGAGCTCATAGCCACCCTCCAGCGCGGAGACGATGCGATTGTCGGAGAAGCGCGCAGCGATGTCGACGATCTGCTCTGACACCCAGCGATAATCGGCATCTGTCAGACTGACGTAGGACATGTCGTCGTCGACATGTGCATCGAATCCCGCCGATACGAAAATCATCTGCGGCTCGAAGCGGATCAGCGCAGGAAGCCAGTGCTGCGACACGGCAGCCCGGAATTCCGCGCTGCCGGCTGTTGCCTCGAGCGGCACGTTGACCCGGTTATCTGCATTCGGCAGCACGGGCGTGAACGGAAAGAAGGGATGCTGGTAGGTTGAACAAAAAAGCAGCCGCTCCTCGTCGCGAAAAATCTGTTCCGTGCCATTGCCCTGGTGAACATCGAAATCCAGGACCGCGACCTTCTCCAGACCATGTGCGTCGAGCGCATGAGCGGCTCCAACCGCAATGTTGTTGTACAGGCAAAAACCCATCGCACGGTCGCTCTCGGCATGGTGCCCCGGCGGACGCACGGCGCAGAATGCCGTCTCCATCTCGCCACCGGCTACAAGGTCAACGCCCTTGACGACGGCGCCGGCAGCACGGCGCGCAGCGTCAAGACTACCGCTGCTGATCACCGTATCGGGATCGAGACGTGCATAGCCGCTCTCCGGTATCGCTGCAGCGATGGCATCAAGATGAGCGCGCGTATGCACACGCAATAGCTGTTCGTCGCTGACCTCTGGCGCATCGAATTGCCGCAGAACGTCAAACAGGCCGCTGGCGATGAAGCGGTCTTCTATTGCCGAAATTCGACGACTGCACTCGGGGTGCGCCTCGCCGGTATCGTGCCGATGGCAGGCGGGGTGACTGATGTAAGCGGATCGCAACGTGGCATTCCCGTATTGTTGAGCAGGTCATTATCCAGTGTACAAGAGGCGCGCAGCAACTGATTACTGGAGCATCAGCAACAATGAACAAGCACTACCTGGCACCACTGTTCACTCCCGATAGCGTCGTGCTGTTCGGTGCGAGTGACCGAACGGACTCCGTTGGCGGTGTCGTCTTCAAGAACCTCCTGAGCTCCGGTTTTCAGGGACGGATCTACGCCATCAACCCGAAACGCGACGAGGTGCAGGGCCAGAAAGCGTATTCGACGCTGGATGCGATTGACGAAATTCCTGACCTGGCCGTTGTCGCAACCCCAGCGCAGAGTATCCCAGCTATTGTCGAGGCCTGCGGTGAGCGCGGTATTCGGATGATGCTGATCCTGTCCGCCGGCTTTCGCGAGACCGGCGCCGAAGGTCGGCAACTTGAAGATCGCGTCATTCAACTGGTGCGACGCTACGACATCCGCCTGATGGGCCCGAACTGCCTTGGCATCATTCGTCCTGATCGCGGACTCAACGTTACCTTTGGCAACAACAACGCGTTGCCCGGAAATCTCGCGTTCGTATCCCAGTCCGGCGCCATCTGTACGGCGATTCTCGACTGGGCCGAGAAGAACGACATCGGTTTTTCAGCGGTCGTCTCCACCGGCATCGCGGCCGACCTTGGTTTTGGGGACTACCTCGATTACCTCGTGTCGGACCCGAAGACCAAAGCGATACTTCTGTACATAGAGGGCATCAACGATTCGCGCCGCTTCATGAGCAGTCTGCGCGCAGCAGCGCGCATCAAGCCAGTGATAGCACTGAAGGTGGGCAGGCATGCCGCCGGCGCCGAGGCGTCGATGTCACACACCGGCGCGCTTGTCGGCAGCGACGAGACTTTTTCCGCGGCACTTGCGCGCTCCGGTGTCCTGCGCGTTGAAACTATCGGCCAGCTGTTTGCCGCCGCGAAAGCGCTGTCGTCGACGCACTATCGTGGTGCGTCAGAGCGCCTGGTCATTGTTACCAACGGCGGTGGCCCGGGCGTCATGGCGGCCGATCGCGCGACAGACCAGGGCATCGAGCTCAGCACCCTGAGCCAGGAAACCATGGATGCACTGGATGCCGTCCTTCCGAGCGTGTGGTCGCATGGCAACCCGGTCGATATCATCGGTGACGCGCCTCCCGAACGCTATTCACAGGCGCTCGACATCTGCCTGGCTGATGACGGGGTGGACGGTGCGATTGTCATCCTGACGCCGCAAGCCATGACTCGACCCACGGAAGTCGCCAAAGCAGTCATTGCAGTCGGCGAAGAAGAACGCCAAGCCGATCATGACCAGCTGGATGGGCGGAGCGCAGGTCGAGGAAGCTCGCAAGCTGTTTAACAACGCGCACGTTCCGGACTTCACGACACTGGAGAACGCCGTTGATGCGTTTTCCTATCTTGCTCGCTACAACCGCAACCAGCGCCTCCTGCTGCAAACGCCGGCGCGTCTTACCGGCGACCAGGTCTCTCCGGACGTCGAGGGCGCGCGCCTGATCATTGAGGCGGTGCTGACCGAGCAACGCAAGATCCTCACCGAGCCGGAGTCGATGGCGGTTTTGAACGCCTTCAAGATTCCAACCGTACGCAACGCGGTGGCGCGTTCGGCCAACGAGGCGCTCATTATCGCCGAGTCCATCGGCTTTCCGGTGGCGATGAAAGTGCTGTCCACCGACATTTCACACAAGTCCGACGCAGGAGGCGTGCGACTCAACATCAACTCGGCGGCGGATGTCCGCGGCGCTTATCGACAGTTGCTGGAGCAGGTCACGAACAGTGTGCCTGGTGCGAAAATAGACGGCGTAACGGTTGAACAGATGTACCGCAGCGCGCACGGCAGGGAGCTGATGATAGGCATTATTCGTGACCCCGTGTTCGGTCCTGTCATCAGCTTCGGCAGTGGCGGCACCAGCGTCGAGGTGATGGGCGACTCGGCCATCTCACTACCGCCACTGAATCACCGACTTGCGGTCGACCTCATCAATCGCACCAAGGTCTCAAAGCTGCTGGGTGCGTTCCGCAATATGCCACCTGTCGATATGGAGCAACTCATCAATGTCCTGCGCGGCGTATCCGCCATGGCCTGCGAATTGCCGTGGATCCAGGAGATGGATATCAACCCGTTGATCATCGACGAGAACGGCATTGCCGCGGTTGACGCGCGCATCGTCGTTGACTACCCGAAACCATCAACCGATCCCTACAACCACCTGGCCATCCACCCATACCCCGCGCACCTCGCCAAGACGATACAGCTGAACGATGGCACCGACATTGTGATTCGACCGATTCGGCCGGAAGACGCAGAGATAGAAGCGCAGTTCATTCGCGCACTTTCGCCCGAGGCAAAGTATTTCCGCTTTATGAATTCGTTACAGGAGCTGAGCCAGGAGATGCTGGTACGCTTCACGCAGATCGACTATCACAACGAAATGGCATTGATTGCGGTGAAGCAAAACGGCAAGAATGAGGAGCAGATCGGCGTCGCGCGTTATACAACCAATCTCGACAAGACCAGCTGCGAGTTTGCGCTGGTTGTGTCGGACAAATGGCAGAGCCGGGGCATTGCGCATCACCTCATGCAAAACCTGATGGAGGTGGCACGCGATCGCGATCTCGAACGCATGGAGGGCCAGATTCTGAGCAACAACACCAAGATGCTGGAGCTGGTCAGCTCGCTGAACTTTCAGATCGAGAATGACCCGGACGACCATGGCGTCAAGCGTGCAGTCGCCCGCCTGAGTTCGTAGTCAGTGCACATCTAAGGCCAGGCTCGCTGTCGTTACTTGCGAATACGCGCGCGAAACTTCTTGCCCTTGATCGGGCGACTCGCCAGCTGCTGTAGCGCCTGCTTCGCATGGGGGTTGCGGACCGCGACGTAGCTGACGATGTCAAACAAATCGATTGACCCGACGCTGTCTCCGGGGACGCCACCGGCGGCGGTGAGCGAGCCAAGCAGATCACCGGGACGCAGCTTGTTCTTGCGGCCGCCATTGATATGTATCGTGGTCATTGTCGGGCGTAGCGTATCTGCGGAGCGCCTGGCGTCCGGGATGCCGCAGTGCTGCGGAAATGCATCCGGCAACAGCGTTTCAATTTGCTGCCAGCGCCATTCCTCGCGCTCTTCGACCAGGCTTATCGCCTTGCCCTGTTTGCCCGCACGGCCGGTGCGGCCAATGCGGTGCACGTAGGTTTCCGCCTGCTTGGGCAGTTCGTAGTTGAAGACCGCGTCGAGGTCATCCACGTCAAGGCCGCGTGCCGCAACATCGGTTGCCACCAGCACCGTGGCGCTGCGATTGGCGAAACGCACCAGCACCTCGTTGCGTTCGCGCTGGTCCAGATCGCCATGCAGGGCGACGGCAGCAATATCCTGCGAACGCAGGTAGTCAGTGACCTCGGCACAGTCCACCTTGGTATTGCAGAAGACCAGGTTCAGCGCCCCACCCCACGCGCGCAGTGCACGCACCAGTTCGGCGTTGCGATTCTCGCGCGTGACGCTGCACCAGCTTTGCACGATCTGGGCAGGCTGTTCGTCGTCAGTGACATCGACGGTGACGGGGCGACGCTGGATGCGCTGGCTGATTGCCGAGATGCTCTCGGGGTAGGTGGCGCTGAACAAAAGCGTTTGCCGTTCATCGGGCAAGAACTCAAGGACAGCATCCAGCTCGTCAGCGAAACCCATATCCAGCATGCGATCCGCCTCGTCCAGAACGAATGTCTCGAGCGCCTCGAGTGACACCGTCTGTTTACGCAGATGCTTCAGCACTCGCCCAGGCGTGCCTACGATGATGTGCGGACTGTGTTGCAGCGAGGCGAGCTGCGGCCCGAGCGGCGCGCCTCCGCACAGCGTCAGTACCTTGATGTTGGCTATGCCACGCGCCAGTCGTCGAATCTCTTTCGCCACCTGGTCAGCGAGCTCGCGCGTTGGGCACAGCACGAGTGCCTGGGTACGGAATACACTCACATCGAGCTTGTTGAGCAGGCCCAGACCAAATGCGGCCGTCTTGCCACTGCCGGTCTTGGCGCGCGCCAGCACATCCGACCCCTTGATCAAATGTGGCAGCGTTTCGGCCTGCACCAGGGTCATTTCGGTGTAGCCGATGTCATCGATATTTCGCAGCAATGCGGGCTTTAGGTCGAGAGAGTCGAATTGGGCAGAATCTGGCATTGGGCGATACTACTCTTTAGTGGCCGCGCCTGGCCGCTTTTGTTTGGGCACGTGTTTAGCGAGAGTCGCTGTACGCTTCATAGCAACGGCTCGACACCAGCCGCCAGACTGGCTGCTTTCGCGCTATCATGAATGTTCGCTGCCGAGCTCGCAGACCAAGCGCTGTCTCGGGAAACCCCTCTGTACCGAAATTATCGCGAATGAAGAAAAGCAATCGTACCGTCTGGATACTCAGGATGATCATGATTCCTGTCGGGATAATCAGTGTCCTGGTATTCCCGCCGTGGGACGGAATATGGGCATGGCTGGCGCCATTACCCGATACCGTTCAGGAACAGGTCGATGATGCTGTTGATCATGGGCTGGATGGCATCATCGTCTACGTGGACCAGTCTGGTCGGGCGCCCGCTTTATACGCTGCTGGCTGGAAAAACAAATCGACTCAGGTGGCGGCGGATCCGCAAGCCCTATTCAAGATTGGCAGCATCAGCAAGCTGTATGTCGCCGCTGCCGCCGCCAAGCTGGTCAATGAACAACGCCTGTCATTGGACGACACACTCGCCGACCATTTGCCGGACCTTGTTGGAAGCATCGAATACGCAGATCAGATTACCCTGAGAATGATGCTGCAACATCGCAGTGGTATTCCGAATACCACTGACCAGGACGAATTCAACTGGGGCAACCCACCGAAAGACAACAGCGAGACGCTGCAGCTGATACTGGACGTACCAGCGGACTTTGAACCGAACGCTCGCTACAGCTATTCAAATTCAAATTTTCTGTTGCTGGGCAATATTCTTGACAAGACGCTGGGGTACAGTCATCGGGAATATATCAGCAGGGAGATATTGGCTCCGCTTGGCCTGACCCGAACGTACGGTTTGCTTAGCCAGGTGGATATCACAGATGTGGTTAGTGGTTACCACCATCCGTATGAAGCGGATTTTCGCGAGATTGACTTTATTGCCCCAAGCGGCTCAATGGTCGCGACAGCACAGGACGTCGGAATCTTCCTGCGAGCATTGAACGATGGCTCGCTGCTAGACGATGATGAACAGGCGATTTACTCCTCCATCTATCCGTACGGGCACAAGGGCTGGGTGCTGGGATACCAGAGTATCGCTCGATATCATGAGGACATTGATACCGTCGTGATTCAGTTGGTTAATACAACCGGTAAAAACACGGAGCTGACAGCGATTGTTGTTTACAACCGTATTGTCGAGATACTGCGCAGGCAATGATCGCTTTACAGCGTTCCTGTAACACTCAGGAACGCACCGCTGTGGTCGTAGCTGAGATCAGTGAGGTCGTCGGAGAAGTCTGTAAAGTTATAACCAACCCCAACCTTGACGTGCTTGCCGAAGTATCGGGACACGGTCGCCAACGCGCCGCTGCGACTTTCGTTTAAGTCCGGCATATCGAGCAGGCGTGCTTCAAGGAGCGCTTCCCAGTTGTCACGGAAGCGGTAGTCGCCACGGATCACGTACAGATTCGCATTGTTCTCAAAGAACTGCGGGTTATCCCGGTCGAGGCTGACCTGGCCGAGACGATAGGCGTACTTGCCGCCAATCGTGAAATTCTGCGTGATGTCATAGGCAACATCGACGGCCGCGATATGACTCTTCTGCAGGAAGTCGCTGGCGATATTCTGCGAGCCCAGCTGCTGCGTCGTCGGCATGTTGAAGAAGTAGGTGTACTTCACGAGCGCATTGAGCCGATCGTTGCTGACCGGCCGATAGGCGTAACCAACCACAGCCTCGGTGAAGCCGCCGTCGAAGACGGTGCCCAATGAGCTGGTGCTGTCCGAGTGGTTGAACTTGCCGAGCAGGCGGCCACCGTCATTCACCTGGTACTTGAAGCTGTTCTTGAACAGCCACGTTTCGCGCTGGTTGCGACCAAGATCGAGTTGCTCGACGTCGTCGTCGCGATACTCGATGGCACTCGAGAACTGCAGCGCGGTGGTGCCGAAGCCCACCTGCACGCCCATCGCCATGCGGTCTGTTTCGGAACCCGTGTTGATGTCCTGCAGGGTACCGATGTCCGTGTTCAAGCCAAAACTCCAGCCGCTCGCCGGCGCGAAGTTGATGCCGGTTGCGTGCGTCAGGCCGGTCATCGTGTCGCTGTGCTGGTAGCGTTCCTCGAGGTACACACTGGTGCTGTCCGAGAGCCGCGACTTGACGCCGGCAACCAGGTTGCCGCCCTGTCCGCGCAGGCTGCGCATGGCGTTATCGGTACGCTCGTTCTCGAGCGCGTAGTTGACGTACATGCTGGTCTGCTCGGAGTGCATGTAGGTGGTGCCGATGCGACCACCGACGCCCAGGTCACCGTCAGATACTTCACCTTCAATGCGCAGCTTTTCTGACAGGCGGTACGAGCCACCGGCACCGGCACGTGAGTTCTCTTTGCGGTCACCGGTTACTGACAACGTGTCCTGCATGAACAGGTAGCTGTCCCAGGTCGAGCGTGAGTTATAACCCAGCTGAACCACGGCGTCGGCCCTGACACCCTGCTCCTGGGTGAGCGGCACAATGACCGAACTGTCGGTACGTTCGTCGCGACGGTAGCCAGCGCTCACGTTCCAGTTGTCGTTGAACTGGTAGCTGAAGTTATATTCCTGCGTATTCAGTTCCACGCCCAGGTCCTGGACGATACTGTCCGCTTTCGCGCGCACCGAGAATGCGTCACCGAGAGGCATGGTCAGCGAGCCGCCAACGTTCTCGGTATCACTGAGGGCCGCAAGACCCGGGGCCGAATAGCCAGCCTCCACTTCCTGAACATATAAATTCAGCTGTGTATTCGTAAACTCGAAGAAGTCGCCGAGGTTGACGCTGATATCGGCGCGACTCGCCCCTGCTTTGGCATCGACGAAGGATGTGGGGTCATAGCCAGTAAAGCCGAAACCGCCGTCGTTCGACATGATCGGCAGCGCGACCAGGCCCTCGCTCTCGGCCTGCTGCAATTTCAGCCAGGATCCGGCCGACCAGCGGAAGGTGACATCCGCAGCGTTCATCGTGCTGTCGGTATCGTCGGCTTCATTAATATTGGACGTCACACCCAGCTTGACGTGGTCGCCAAACCAGTAGTGCAGCTGGCCACCCGTGGCCATGGCATTGATGTCTTCAAAGCCCGGCGTGTATTCGTAGCGTACAACCAGGTAGGCCTCGTCACCGGATATCGCGTTGCTGCGCACCAGCAGGTTGTCGTCCACGGTGGAGGACAGCGGCTCGGATAACAGGATACGGCCTTGCAGGTAGTCGATGTCGTAGTCCATCGACGGCACGAGATTCACGACGCCCGTGACCATGCCCGATGCCTTGTCGCGCAATTCGATACGTAGACGTTCGGAGCCGGCAAGCACGTCCTGTCGTTGCAGGTAGTACAGCGAGCCGCCCGTGCCGCGGAACTCTTCGCGAGAGCCAACGGTGCCAGGCTCTGCCGCGAACACATCCGCTGCCAGTTTCTTCTCGCCGAACAGGGTTGCTGCGTCCGACTCATAGTGAAAGTTTGCCCCGTACAGGCCGCGATCGACCTGTGCGAGTTCATTGTTCATGTAGCCGACCTTGAAGTTGCCCCACTGGCCATAGTCATCACCGTTGGCCATGCGCACATAGAACTTGCCCATGCTCGGCGCCATTTCCTGCACGGTACTGTCGTCGCCGTAGGTCGGGTAGTAGTAGTCCGGATCGATGCGACGGAACAGTGCGTCCGGCGACTTCTCCATGAAGTTGCTGAACATCTCGTCCAGCGGTCCTTCGCGGGTGTCGGCGCTTGCCGTGAGCTTCCAGTGCTCACCGAACTTGCCGTTGACGAAGAACGCGAGGCGCCCGTCCAGGTCGGACTCGAGATCGTCGTCGCCATTTTCGGCCTGCAACAACTCAGCCGGACCGCTAATTGAATTCTGTGCGAGCGTCAGGTTCGCCATGCCGACGTAGAACCAGTCGTTCTGTTCGAACTCCAGGTCACGCAGGTACAACTCACCGCCGCCATCCTGGTCGAGCACCGCAACTTCAACGGTGTGCGAACCTTCGGGCAGGATTTCCTCACTGACGAAACTGCCGGTCTCGTCAACCGGTATCGGCCTGCCAGCTACCCACACTTCGTGGCCGTCCGGGATACCAGAGCCGCGCACGTTAACGGTGCCACTCGACAAACCGATGTTATGCACACTCAAGCGATCTTCGCCGTAGGCCTGCAACAGTTCGGGATTGATATCCGCCCAGGATTGTTCAAATTCTTCGACGTCGACCGACTTGGCCTGGTCGTAGATCACCCATAGCGGCTGCGGCTGCGTCTCGTCGAAATTGCCATCCTTGTTGTAGGCACGCAGCACATAGCTGTGCTGCTCGCGTGACCCCGACAATGCCGCAACCGGCGGTATCCACTTCGCCGTGCCTTCAAGATCGATAGGTACGATGTCCAGCGGTTCCGCTTCCGGCGAGCGGCCTGGCTCAAAGACGCGGATCTCGGCACGCTCGATGAACGACGAGTAGTTCGTGTACATGCGGAAGAAGACCGGCGATGCCCGCTCCTCGTCCGGGAGTTGATAGCGGTCATAGAAGATCGAGCGAACCGGCTGTATTTCGCGAACGACGGTCGTACTCGAAGGCTGCGCCGCCACGCTGAGGCGCGGTGCGGAACTCAGGTTGTCATAGCCGAACTTGATGTCCACCTTCGCCAGGGCAACGTCGGTACAACGCTGTATGTCCGCCGAGCTGCGCTTCGGATCATCGATGGGCTTGCCATCGACAGTGATGCGCATCAGGTTCAGACCGAGCGGGTTGGTAGGCTCGAGTTCGCGAGTGAGGCGGGTAACGTCCACGCCTTCATAGTCATCAAGAATTGCCAGCTCGTCATAGATGACC
Organism: uncultured Gammaproteobacteria bacterium; assembly: GCA_963698425.1. GTDB lineage: Bacteria > Pseudomonadota > Gammaproteobacteria > Steroidobacterales > Woeseiaceae > UBA1847. The sequence goes on from CAVOQR010000010.1 coordinate 902,970, forward strand.
TGCACAGCAACATGCGATGTCTCGCCCTGCACGAAGCCGGCGTTGACGACGTCGTCCGAGTGCACGTAGCCGTGCCCCTCAAACTCGGCTTGCTGAGCATCTGCGCCCAAATCGGCCAGCACCGTCTCCATCGCGCGGCGTGCACGCGAGGTCGAGAGTCCTATGTCGTCGCCATAAACGTCAGCGGTACGACGTTCCAGACGTTCATTGCGCGTGTAGCCAACGAAACGCAGGCGTGCATTGGTCTTGTCGGCAACGTCGGCGAGCGCGCGTTCGAGCGTTGCGGCATAACCCGCCGGTACGACCGGCGAGCCATCGCTGAAGTCGATAGATTCAATGTCACCCCACGGCGGGTCGTAGACGCGTGTAACGACTTCGGCGCCAGCATCCTCCGGACAGAGTTGCGGTTCGTCGGGCAGGTCCTGCAGCGGGTCGTCGTACCAGAATTCAACTTCGACGCGACGATTCAAAGCCCTGCCCTGTGGCGTTGCATTCGAAGCGAGCGCTCTGACGGCGCCGCGCCCGTCGCTTTCAATGACGGACGACGGCAGCTCCAGGCTGTCCTGAACGGCAAGCGCAACGCGTCGCGCCCTGGCTTTCGACAGGTTCTCCTGGTCGCCATAAATTCGTTCGGCACGACCCGAGAGCGGTGAGTCATCCGAGTAACCGATGAAGCGGACAACCACGTTTTCCCGGGTCTTGAGATTATCGAAAGCCTGGCGAACGCTCTCAATAAACACATCGTCGACCTCAATCGCTTCGGCATCGAATCGCAGCGGCGCCACGAGGTTCTGTATGCGCGCGCGTTTCGCGTGACCATCGACGTAGCGCAACTTGCACACCGTTTCCATGCGGCAGACTTTGACGCGCTGGATCTCGTGCGGCACGAGGAATTCCTGCAGGTTCGCTTTTTGCGCCTCCTCGTCATACCAGACTTCAACTTCGACGCGACGGTTTAGCGAGCGACCTTCGTCGGTATCGTTGCTCGCGACCGGTACTGAATCGCCGGCCCAGGCGTACGAAATAGCGTCGGCGGGCAACGCCAGCGACGTCTGGAAGTGTTCGGCGACCTGCCCCGCGCGCTCGCGCGAGAGGCCGGCATTGTCGGTATAGATTTCAGCAAGCCTTGGCGACAACGGTCGGGTGTCCGCGTGTCCAACGAGGTGCAGGCGCACATTGCGCCGGTCCTGCATGCGCTCAAGAATCTCGGCCAGCGACTCGACGGTGGTGTCGGGAATAGCGGCCAGTCCCGACTCGAATCGTATCGGCGGCACCAGGTTGCTGAGCTTGATCGTCTCCAGCGTGTCGGCCATCGTCTCGCGTACTTCAATCTGGTCACCCAGCTCTTCGTCGACACGATCGGGATCCTGCACCCACAGCGTGATCGGCTCATCGAGTGACAGGTGTCGCTCGACAGCCTCGCCGATGGGCGCTTCATCCACATCCTGCGCCCAGGCGACGAGCGGCCCGAACGTCAGGAGCAGAGCGGCCGCGGACGCGAATTTATGACGCACGTTCATTCGCGAGCCTCCTTGGGAATATCAGGAGGTCCGCCAAGGCGCCAGAATACTTCCGGCTCGATGACGAGTTCGTAGCAACAGTTCTGCTCTTCCCAGGCCGTCTCAATCTGCTGCTTGAGCGCGTCCAGTCGCTTGTTGACCAGCGACTCGGACTCCACGTCCGCGACGTAGGCGAGGCGCAGTACAGCCGGCGACTTCTTGAGCTCAGTCAGCAGCAGTTCGATGCGCGGACGCCATTGCGGCCGCATCTCGATCGAGCCCGGCTCAAATACCGGGTCCGCGAGGTCGAGTCCGACGACGCGATGAATCGAGGCGCCGAAGTTAATCTTTAATGCTTTACCGCGAGTGGCGCGCTGCACCTGCACCGGTCGCGTCGAGGCACGGAAGCCACTCGGCAGCGTGCGGTCGTCCAGCTTCAGGACGAACTCACTGCCGCGATATTCGTTCGGCACGATCGCGCAGGTAATGTGATAGCGACCGTCGTTGTCCGTTGTTGCCGCCAGGCCGTTCGGCGTTATCAAGCGCACGCCCGGCAGGCCGCCTTCGTCACCGTCCTGGTAGCCGTTGCGGTTGCTGTCGTCGAACACCTTGCCGGTGACGTCGGAGCAATCGAAGGTCGGATCCGGCACGAGTCGCACCGTGGCCTCGGCCTCTGCAGACATCGCACCGCCGGTCAGCGAACTGACCGCCTGTGCCCGGTTGACGAATTCGCCCTCGGACACGCCGGCACCAATGGCCAGCAGCAGTTTGATTTCATGTCGCTGATCCGTGACCAGCGCCTGGCTGGACCAGATCAGCTCGCGTCCGGCGACGACCGGTTCGGTCGGCACGTTATCGAAGCGTGCCGAGCCTTCGACATAGCGGAAACCGGCCGGGAAGCGATCGACGATCGATACCTCGGTGCAGGTCTGCGCCGTAGGAGTTAGTCACCGTGATGAGGTACGGCACCATCTGTCCGCGCGTGACGTTAACCATCGGCGTGGTCTTGCTGATGGCAACCGCGCCGTCAAGCCGCGGATCGAGCGGAATATGGTTGTTGAACAGCTGGCTCGAGCCCGGCGCCTGGCTGTCGTCGAGCGTCAGGAACAGGTGATAGGCCGTGCCATTGCTGCGCGCCGGCACCGCGATCGTCGGTGCGAATTCGGAGGCATTCGCCTCGCAGTAATCAGGCGTCGCCAGCACGGCATCATTGCCCGAGCCCGGACAGCTCGGAACATCGAACGGGAATGTTGTCGGGCTGGAGGTCGGCGGAATAAATTCGGACACGCCAGACACCCAGGTGTTGTCCGGCGTCGTCACTCGAATCAGGTAGCCAAGACCGCTTGGGCAGGACGGCTCGGAGAAGTTCAGGTCGAACTTGTAGTAGCCGTTGCTGACCGTGACCTGGCCCTGCTGATTCGGATCGTCGAAGCAGCTGCTCGGGCACGGGCTGGTCGTTGCGCACGTCGACCATCGTCAGCGGTCGCGCCGCTGACCGGCGTGCGCGACACGGAGTTGTAGATCACGCCATGCGGGTCGACCGGCATGTTCAGGTCGTCCCAGAGGCTGCCTTCCTGCACCTCGATGTCGTCGATGCGCTGCAGTCCGTCCGTGAAGTCGGAGTCTGTCATACCCAGCAACGCGGTGTCGCGCACGGCGCCCGGCGCTCTGAAACGAACCGAGTAGCTGATCGTGGTCACGTAGTTCGGGGTAACGTTGGTGAACGCGTAGAAACCGTCGGCGCCGGACAGCGTTGCAGCGTATCGGCTGGCCGTCGCGCAGCAACTCAACAGTCCAGCCGGCGAGCGGCCGCTCGGCGACGTCCAAGGTGTTGCTGTGGTCGGCGTCATGGAATACGTAGCCGCTCATCATGGCGGCGTTCGGCATCGCGCCAACGTCAAGCGAGACGCTGGCATCGGCAAAGTGCAGCGGATCGTCCCAGGAGACGCGGCCCATGTTGGTAATGGTGTTGCCGGCGACCAGGGTTCGGATCGATGATCGCGCGGAATCGCAGCACGGCCTGTTCGCCGGGCAGCAGCGCGCCGTATTCGTTGAAGTAGTCGGCGGTAATCAGGCTGCCCGCGAACGGTGACGCCGGCGCTCAGACCGTTCAGCGTCGCGGACAGGTCGACGTAGGCTCAGGTAACCCGGCGTCACGGCGTCGAGGTCATCGTAAAGCGTCATGTACAGCACGGGCACCGTGCTGACGTTGCTCACGGTTACCGTGTATTCGAGCGTCTCGCCCGGCAGCGCGATGCCACCACCGACGACCGCCACTTCCTTGACGATCGACAGTTGCTGCACGTCGCCGACCACAACGACCGTTGGTTCAGGACCGGTGGACGGATTGCCGTCACCGTCGGTGAGGGTAAACGGTACTTCGGCCGTATAGACCGTCGCCTGGTTGGTGATCAGGGTGCCGGCCGGAACTGCCGCATTCACCTGCATATCGAACTGCACGACGCGCGGACTCGCCCGGGTTGATCACGCCTTCGCCGGCGTTCGGTATCGGCGGCGTCAGGTCGGCCGAGCTTAGCGGGATGCCATCAATCAACGGGAACACGCCGCCGTCAGGCTGATAGACCGGCAGCACCGTTCAGCGTCACGCTATCGGCAACGTAGGTCGTGTCCACCGGAACATCGTCGGAGAGCTCGACCGCGGTCGCCGGCACTGCGCCGTTGTTGTAGACCGTAATCGTGTAGCGCAGCACGTCACCCGGATCGACGATGCCTGGCGAGCTGCCGTCCACGACCAGTTCGGCCGTCTTCGGCGCGAACAGCAGTGGATAGTTGCCGACGACGTCCTGCGTCGGGTCATCGACAACCGGCGTGCGCGGATCGTCCGAAGGCACGTCGCCAATACCCTGGTCGACCGCGGTGACGAACGCCTGGTTCGAGAGGATCGTGCCGTCCGGCAAGTCCGGATAAACGAGCACGTCAAAGACGATGGTGGCGATGTTGTCTGCCACCGCGGCATTCATGTTGCCTGCGGTCGTGTCTTGCGGTGCGTAGATGGCGATGCCGTCGCTGAGCGGCGAATTGCCGTTGGCAGCATCTGCCACCGCGACGCCGTTCAGCGTGGTGCTGCCGGCAACGTAGCTGGTGTTGCCGGGTACCTGGTCGACGAGTGTCGACGCCGGTGGCATTGTCGGTACCGACGTTCTGCACGGTGATCGTGTAGCGCAGCGTTTCGCCGGCGAGCAGTACGTTCGGATCGCCTTCGATGTAACTCGACACCTTGTCGATATCAAATGCAGGCGCCGACTGGATATAAATCTGGGTCGGATCTTCGTCACCGGCGACGTTCGGATCGGCCGGCCCGTTCTGGTTCGGGTCGTCACTGATCGCAACGGTAAGCCGGCAAACGTCGCCTCCGACTGGTTGAGCACGTAGCTGCCGTTGGCAATAGCCGGCAGCAATAGCACTTCGAATTCGATCAGCACGCTGTCGCCGAGGCGCGCGAGGCTCAGGTCGCTGATGTCGAGCAGACCTGTGCCGGCCGCGCCGCCATGTAGCATCGCTGTTGTCGGTCGCACCGGCGGCAGGGTGGTAATGGTGAGCGTGCCGGCCTGGAACATCGGCGTCGCATTGAGTCGATCGATTTCGTCGACGATGCTGAAGCCATCGAGCGGCGTGTCGGAGAGATTCTCGACGCGCAGGCCGTAACGGATCGTGTCGCCCGGTGTCGCGACCGTTGCCGGATCTTCACCGTGGTGACATTGATTGCGTACTTGTCGAACACCAGTATCGGCGTGAACACGACCGACGGTGTGCGCGTCCTCGTGATCCAGCGTGGCGACCGTGCCGTCGGTGATGGTGCGCGTGTAAGTGCGCGCGTAGTTCAGCGCAGCGGCGTCGCTGACATCGATGCTGAACCACTCGGTCGCGCCGGCGATGTTCGTCAGGCTCGCGCCCTGCTGGCTGTCGGTGTCGAGCGTCGCCTGGTAGCTGACGATCAGGCGCTGGTCGCGCGCCAATCGCGGCGACTGCCGAGTGAGCATGTTAATGGCGAGGCTGCAGTCGGGGTCGCCGAGGAAGGTGACCGTGTAGTCGCTGCCTTCGGCGAGCACCGGCGAGACCGCGGTGGTGCCGTCGGCTTCGAACACCTGGGCGGTGAACTGCGACGGCGCTGCGTCACAGGTGCCGCCATCGGCCTGGTTCGGCAGCAGGTCGTAGAGCGTCGGTGTTGTAGGCCGGGGACCCGCCGATGTTGTGCACATTCGATGTGTACAGCGCCGGCAACGCCGAGCTGCAGCTGCGCCGGCCCGGATTTCTCAAGCGTCAGTTCCGGCTCGACGATGGTCATCTGCCGCGACGTGTCCGGGATAACCCGGCAGGATCGTTGCCGGCGCATTGTCGAGGCGGTTGTAGGTGTAGGTTGCGGTGTTGTCGAAGGTGAGGCCGGCACATTGACGGGCGTGTCGTCGACACGCACCGTGATGTCGAGCACGACCTGCTCGCCGATGCCGAATATCGATGCCGTCGGCCGGGTCCTCGATAACGAGGTCGGTGCCGGTGCCGGTGTTGACAGGCGTCCAGGTGCCGCCAGCCGGACACCTTGGTGACGCCGACGTAGGTCAGGTTGGCGGCCGAGGCACCGAGGTCATCGAGGATGCGCACGTCATTCAGCGGCACCAGGTGCGGAATCGCTCGGCACGGTGATGCGGTAGGTAAATTCTTCGCCGATGGAGGCGACGGGTTGCGTGATCGCCTTCGTCAGTGCGCTCGGCGGACCGGGCGGTACCGGCGTGCCATCGGCCGTAACCGGGCCGTAGCAGTAGTCATTCGGTGCGGTGATCGTCGGGCAACCGGCGCCGTTGCGCTCATAGCCGCTCGGTGTCATCGAGCGAGGTCCAGTCGATCCAGGTCTGGCTGCTCAGGCCGACGCTGCGGGTCGCCGCCGCGGTCATCTGCACCTGGAAGGTCAGTTCCAGCGTTGCGCCCGGCGGAATGTCCAGACTGTCGTCGTTGTTGCCCGCGCCCCAGACAAGCGGCCCGCCCGGCGCGCCGATCGGCACGCGACGAAACCGGCGACGTCGACGCCGTTGATCTGCTGCGGTCGGCGTGTAGCCGGCGAAGAAGGTCAGCTCGGGCGGCAGCGTTTCGACGATGTTGGTGTCGTGCGCAATCGCGTTGCCGAGATTGGGAATCGTGAGGACGTACTGGACGATGTCGCCGAGCGCGATCGGGATCGGTGGGCTGCTTGCCCGCCGTCACGTTGGTGATCGTCTTGGTCGCGGTCAGGCCGGGCTCGGTCGCGATGATGGCGGCCGTCGTATCGCTGGCGGAGGCCTGGCTGCCGTCGTCACCATTGGTGAAGTACACGGTCGCCGAGTTCTGCAGGGTGTCGCCGACGTCGGTGTCGAGGTCGTTGTTGATGCGCGCGGAGTAAGTGGCACGGATGTAGGGGTGATGTCGTTGACGACGCTGTCGTCTTCGATCTCGGTCTCGACCGAGCCGATGTCCCAGGTGATCGTGCCACTGCTGTCATCGGCAGGCACCGCATGAAGGCGGCTTCGTCAGGCGCCTGGCCGTTGATGCTGGTGATGCCGACAAACTCGTAGGTGACGTCGAAGTCGACGTTATCGGCAGGACAGTAGCTGACGCCGCCGGTCGCCAGCTCGTCGGCCAGCGATACGTCGTTGCTGACGCCTTCCGGCAGGTCGATCTGCACCTGGAACGATTTGTGCGCGCCGATCTCGGGCGGCAGCGCCGGGTCGAGGTCGGTCTTGGTGATCTCCAGCGGCGGCACGTACACCGAATCGCTCGCTTCGGCTTCGTAGTCGTTGAGCGTGTTACCGGCGTTTGGCAGTGCGCCGATGCGCATGCCGTCGACCGCGCCGTCGGCGCCGATCAGACCGGTGGAATTGAGCGCGGTGTCCTGCCCGGGCAGCGAGGTCCAGTCGGCCTGGATCGTGTTCTCGAACACCTGCAGCGGCTCGACCACGTCGCCGACCTGCACGTCGAAGGTGAACGACACCTGAACCGCCGATCGGGATCTCGTAGCCGGGGTCGAAACTGAAGATCGGGCTGTCGGGACCGTAGGTCGTGGTGTCGACGTTGGGCGGTGGATTGTGCCGCCGACGTTGCCGATGTAGCTGAGGCCCGTGCCCGTAAGGTCGTCGAGCAGGCGCGGGTTGTAGGCGGGTGCCGTGCCGTTGTTGGTGGCGGTGACCGTGACCGTAGACCTGGTCGGACGCGTCGGCTGTTTCGACCGCGAATTCCTTGGTCAGCTCGAGCAGCGGTTCGGAGACGACGACTTCGGCGGCGTCGAAGTCGATAACTGACATCGTTGCCGGCTCTCGTCCATATAGCGAGACATACGTTTCCGTGTAGTCGCCGCCGTTACCGATGACGAGCCCGTCCTGATTCTGCGCGTACGTTGTCGATTCGGGCAATGAACTGTACGCCAAAATCGAAGCGGCGATCGTCGCGGTCCGATGTCGTGATGCGCTGGCTGCCGAATCGCCAGACCACACTCGCTATCGCTGCAGATCGGTGTGAAATACGCCACCCGGCACAAAGCCCGCCGCGTCATACGGCGGCGCATCGAGATCGACGACCGGCGCATCGGCACAGCTCATGCCCTGGCAGGCAGTCTGTCGACTACTTGGAAATTGCGAAGTCGTGCCACCGGGATCAGCGTGCGCAGCTCGAATTCGACTTCCTCGCCGATCGACACCGGCTGCGGCGTCGCAGGCGCAGATGCTCGGCGTGTTCGACAGCCGCAGGATGGTTTTCGGCTGCACCTCGACCGGGATGATCTGGATCGTGGCCTGGGCCGTCGCGGACGTGTACTGGCGCGCACCGCCGGGCTCGCCGTTCGCACCTCGCGGATCGGACTGGTTGCCCGAGTCGTTCTCCAGGCTGTCGTAGGTCGCGTAGGCCGTCTCGACCAGTTGCTGCTGCGGCGCAGACGCGATTGTCCGGATCGACGCGATAGTAGAACGTGACGCTGTCGCCGGCGTCGATGCGCAGCAGCGCGTCGCTGTGATCGAAGGCAGTGATGATCTGCGCCGGGTTCTGCCGCTAAATCTGTGTCGATTGTTAGGAACGATGCTGCCTTCGCCGCCAGCCTCGTCGATCTCGCCGTCGCCGTCGTTGTCGAGCCCGTCGGCCTCGAGCGGATCGATGTAGACCATGTCGCTCGGGTCCATGTCACTGAACACCGTGACGTCATAAGCCGGCGCTCGCGTCACGCCGTTGGCGGACGCTTCGTTCGTCGATCGTCACGCGGAAGACGTAGGTGTCGTAGGCATCGCCATCGTTCGACCAGCGGCAGGAAGTTGCTGCACGCGGGGCCGACACCGAAGTCCGTCTCGTTACAGACTTCCTTCGTGACGATGAGGTTGGGCTCGGTCACGGTCAGGTCGACGCGGCGGCGGAATTCCGGCGGGTAGCCGGTCGTTGACGTGCCGAAGGTGTAGACCTCTTCCTGCGTTCGTCAGCGGGTTCATGAACACGCCGTCGAAGGTCGATGTCAGGATGTTCGAGCTCTGCGCGGCGTGCACATTGGGCGGCGCGCGCTGGTCGATCGGGTCGTTCAGCAGTCGCGTCGTCGTGTCGACGCGGAACCAGTGGTCCTTGACCGTAATGCGCTCGGCCGGGTCGTTCTGGTTGTGCGTCCAGTCGAACGGCGCCTCGTCCAGCGGCTGCGGCGGCGGGTTCAGGCTGACGCCGAGAATCTGGCCGGTGCTGTAGCCGGCGGCGAACGGGTCGGTCGAGGAAATGTAGCCCTGACCGTTCGGCAGCTGTGTCGACGACCTGCATGTTCAGCAACTCGATGTAGTCGTAACCGGGCGTCAGGAAGCCGAACCAGCCACCGGACTCGATCTGGAATTCGCATTCCTCGCCGATCTGTACTTCGACATCCGGGACTTGCCGGCGGCGGGTTGTTCTCCGAGCAGGTACCGCAGCTGGTTCTTGGTCAGGTTGTAGCCGACGACGCGCGCGCGTACTGCGAATCGATCGAGTAGTTGTTCGCGCGGTCGGTAATGCCGTCGCCGCGCGTCTGCACCGTCGGGAACCGAGAGCAGTGTGCCGTCGTTCAGCGTGATCTCGCCGATCACGTCGGCACGGAACGTCAGGTCGTCGTCGACGTTCGCGTCGGCGTTCTTCACCACGCGGAAGTCGAGGTTGCGCGTCTGGTTGGCGCGCACCACGCCAACGTCACACTGGTAGACGGTCGCCGATGCCGGCAGGTTGACCGGATCTCTCCACACCGGCATCGCCGGCGGATTCGCTGACCTCGTTACAGGCACCGGGTGACCGCCTGCACCGTCATCGCGTCGCCGAACGTTACGTACGCAAAATAGTCGTCGGCATCATGACCGCCGCGGTTGCGCAGTTGCACTCGCAGCGGCAGCGCATCGGTGTCGGTCAGGATGAAATTGAGTTCGTTGCCCTGATGTCGATGTCGAGGTCTTCGGGCTCGGCGGTGTCGTTGTCGTTGACGAGCCGGTAATGCGTGTCAGTCGTACAAAATTCCTGCCACCAGATTTCGGTCTGGCTGCTGATCGGGAAACTTTCGGTCGGGTCGGTGTTGGACGGATCGCTGGTGGGCTGCTCCTGGCGCACATCGACGTACGCCTCGAGGTCGTAGTACTGCGGGTCGATCAGGACGACCTGGAAAATGACGTTCAGCGTGTCACCGTGACGCAGCATGTTGACCTGGTCGGGATAATCCGGGTGCGGCGGCACTGCTGGTGACCTCAAACTCGGGCGCAGTGTTGCGCAAGCAGCAGCGCCGGGTCGTTGGTCGCCTAGCGGATAGGTGCCGGGTTGCGGATTCGTCCACACCACCGTGTCGAGCATGCCCGGGTAGTCGTTGCCGTAGGCGGTCGTCACCTGTGCAATCGGGTCGAAGGTCGGATCGACGACGTACTCGGGCGGCAGCACGTTGTGCATTTCGATGCCGTCGACGCCACCCTTGATGGTGCCGCCGGACAGGTTGCGAACCTGGATGCGGACCCTGCCTTTCGTGCCCATCGGCTGCGAGGTGTTCGTGCCGGTCATGAACACGTCGATGGCGACGTTGCCCTCGACAGACAGGGTACTCAGCAAGGCAGTCGTCCTGGGTGGTCAGCCCCGAGTGACGTTGCGGATATACCGCCGGCCGGCGACTGCGCCTGGCAGCCCCACTCGACGTCGGTCACGGAGTTGATTCGGTTAGTGCAGGAATCCGTGAGGCGGCCGACGAGATAATAGAACGCGTTGCCGCCGACGGGGGCAACGATGTAAGGATTGGCGCCGCCGCCGAACAGTTGGGCGACGTCTACGTTGTTGAGATCGGTAACACCGCCGAACAGATACACAGCTGCCGGTGCCACCGCCGTTGCCGGCCGAGGTGGCGTCGCCTTCATCGTCGCAGATGTAGTCGATCTCGAAGTTGCCCGGCTGCATGGAATCGTCGAAGCGCAGGTCCTGCAGATCGCTGGTGCCGGTGTTGATGACCTCGATGCGCCAGATCGCGTCGTCGTTCTCGTGACCGTACACCGTGTCGGTGTAGCTGTTCGGTCCCTGTCCGGCGTCAAGGTTACGGCCAAGCTTGATGACTTCCGGCACGGGCTCCAGCAACGGCAACAAGCCCGGACCAGTACTGTCGGACTGTCGAAAGTTGAGATCGCAACTCGGGGTGACCGTCACCGTCGCGTCGATGTTGCGATTCGCGTTTACGAGTCCTTCTTCACCGACATTGCTGTGACGACGCACTTCGAATTCGAAGACGAGGCGTCGCTGGTTGCCGCCACCGTTATTGGGGCGAGCCGGCAATACAAACTGGTTGCCGAGCGTCCAGGTCAGGACTGAACCGTTCGCGTCCACTGACGGCAGGCTCGAACCGCCGGCGGCGGCGTTACACCAACAGCGCGTAAACTGTGTGCTGCCAGGTACGTAGGTGAGACCCGATGCGAGCAGGTCTTCGACAATGACGATGTCCGAGAAGTCGGCATCGTCGTTGTTGCGGAACGGGTTCTCGATCTCGATGCGTACCGTGCCAACTTCGCAAAGCTCACAGAAGCTGACCGAGAAATTGTGGTCGATAAGATCGGCGCTGCCGAGGTTGGCAGGACAACTCAGCGCCTGTGCGTTTGCAGCGACCGCACCCAGCATGAATACCGCGCACAGAACGACGTGCTGCAAGATACGCGCAAGCGCCCCGCCGCCGGTCTTCACATAATTTTGGGCTATAGTCTTTGCCACTGTTCCCTGCGCTATCCCTGCACCGGATTGAACGGCCCGAATGACCACGTGCTTCTCGGGCAGTCCCGCTACCTTTGGGCTATCGCCCATGTAGGCCGGTGACTTTGCGTCACCACCTTTCGGTGGTTTTGCCTTTAATTAACCGAATTCGAACTATGACTTATGCACCGGGTGGCTTAGTTGACCCGGTTCACAGATTGGGTGAGCTGTTATGTCCAATTGGCCGCTTAGCCAGCGGGGAGAAAGTCGATCGGGTAGATGATTGTCACTGCGACAATGTCTTCCTTGGCACCGAAATCGAAAGTCTTGACGCGCTCGATAACCTGCTCGGCCAGTGCCGGTGCATCCATGCCCGACGAGTGCAACTCGCAGAGGGACACGGAGCCGTCTGGCTCAATGGTCAGGCGCAATACCAGCTGCCCGCGAAGTGTCGGGTCGCGGCGTAGCTCGCGATTGTAGAGTCGGTACAACGCCGCCTTGTAGCGGTCGAAAACGATCTGAATTTCTTCGTCGGTGCGACCTGCTGCAGCGCCTCCCGCAAGCGGTCGATCGGAACCCGCGATGTCGCCTGAACCAATGGAACTCGCTACCCGGCTGACCGCCACGCCACCGAGTTCGCCGCCACCGCCACCGAAATCACGGCTGATGTCGGAAAGATTGATGCCGCCGCTGCTGCCGGGTGCCGTTGTCGTCACCATCATGCGTTCCGGCCGGCCGGTCTGATCGGCACCTGAGTCGTTGACTCGCGCCTGCGATCCCAGCTGCGCGCTCGGCTGCAATTGTGAGCGACTGGCGAAACTGTCGCGGAATGCGAGGATGCCCTTCGACTTGACCTGCTCGCGGGTGTCAGGCTGTTCCTGGACCACCTGCGGCTGCTCGTTGGACGCCGGCACGGGCTCCTCGGGCACTTCCTCGACCAGCTCTGGCTCCGGCTCGGGGATCTGCTCTTCAGACACTTCGGGCTCGGGCGCGGGTGGTGGCGGAGGTGGCAGCGCGCGCTCCTGGCGTACCAGTTTCGCGACACGATCGGGTAACTCGACCTTCTCCTCGCTGAATTCAATCGGGATGACGATCATGCCGACCAGCAGAATAAGGGCCACCGCTGCGGTGATAGAACCACCGAGCGAAATTCGAAAACGACGATCCTCTTCGTAACCGCGATCCCACGGCATGACAAGCGCGCGTTTCGGCAGCTCGGCATCCTCGCGTTCCAGGACCCATTCGCCGTTAGCGGCTTCTTCCTGCTCGATGATGTCCTGCAGATCGTAGTGCAGGTAGTCGAGCTGAATATCCTGTTGGTGTATTTCTTCGCGGATTTTCTCGCGGCGATTTTCAACCTCGACAATCGCCTCGTGATAGTTGCCGATCTGTTGCCGTGCGTGGTCGAGTCTCGCCGCCTTGTGTCTCGCCACCATCATTGTCCCAGAACAGCTCGCCTGCGCCCATGTCGTCGAGCTCTTCGAGCGAGTTGCAGATGCTCTCGACCTTGTCGTAGCGATCCTGCTGCTTGCGTAGCGCGACGAGTTCGTCGTCGACAGCGCGCAGATCAGCCAGACGCTCATTGAGGGCACTCTCCGAAAGCCTGAGTTGCTCTCGGAGTGATTGCTCCAATTCGGTTAGTGCTACTGAGCTCACGGTGATACCTGCTTCCCTGCGGTACTAGTTTGCTGCTACCTGCGTCGCCTTCTGGACAACCGCAAGGGAGACGTTTTCATATCCTTCATCGGTGCAGGCCGACATGACCTTGCGAACCACGATGAACGGCACGGATTTGTCAGCGAGGATCGTGACTTCCTGGCTTTCAGCAACGGTCGCCGTTGCGGGTCCTACGATATTCTCCTTCAGTTCTGCGAGTCTGGCCGCCAGTGGCTCGAGTGACGCTTCCTTGTCCTCGAGTATGTCGGCGACTTTCGCGATCAGCCTTCCCTGCACAATCACATCTTCAGCGCTGACCGAGATCACCACCGTTTCACGTGGCTTGGATTCCTCAAAGGACTCCGGCAGTTTCACGTCTTTCGGCGCCTCGACCAGTTCGACCGAGCCGGAGTTCACCAGCAGGAAGAACACGAGGATCGTGAAGACGTCCATCAATGACGTCAGGTTCATTTTTCCGATCTTGACGCGATTGCGTGACATACGCTTGATGCGGCGACTGTTCCTCACGGGGCGTCTCCCACCGAAATATCCGAGAACAGGGCGACCAGTTCAAACTGCGGCTCGCCTTCTGCAAATGTCTCGCCATCTGTAGTCTCGATGGGGACTTCAACACGCTTTACGATGTCCATGACCTGGATCAGGTAGTCGTACGGAATCTGCGCCTCCATAAGGACCGAGGCCGCTTCCTGCTGAGGATAGGTCTGTTTCAGTTCGACCATGTAGTCGGACAGCGTGTCGAGATCGAAGTCGTCTTCGATGTTGGGAATCGTCGCGATGATCTGCTTGCCGTTGGTGATCTCTATGCCGGCCTCGCGCACGATAACTTCGGGCGTGAACCCTTCCTTATCGCTGGGCGGACCGCCAGCAGCACTGGGCAGATTCAGTTCGACAATCGTGAGCTGCGAGAACACAGCCGTGATCAGCAGAAACGGAATCAGCACCACCATCAGGTTAAGGAACGTGGTGACGTCGATTTCGTAAGCAGGCTGCTTCGTGCGACGCTTGTAATGATGTCGCCTGGCCATCGTCGTCTACGCTGCTACCGCGGATTCAGACATGCGCTTGGCCCTGCGCGAGAAGACGTTCAGTGACTTGACCGTTGCCATCTCGAGACTGTCAACGATATCGCCGGTCTTGCTCGTCAGGACGGCATGCACGATCAACAGCGGAATTGCGACCATCAGGCCGAAAGCCGTCGTGTTCATGGCGACCGAAATACTTGCCGACAACAGGTCCGCTTTCTCAGCAGGATTCGCATTGGCGACGGCCGTAAACGCCTGGATCAGGCCCATAATGGTGCCCAGCAGGCCAAGCAACGTAGCGATGCTTGAGGCCAGTGCAACATACGGTGTCCGTTTCTCAAGCCGCGGCACGATTTCCATCATGCTTTCTTCCATCGCAATCTCGATGTCCTCACGACGTCGAACTGTGCCTTGCAGCGTCAGTCCCATGTTGAGTACTTGCGAGATCGTCGACTCGTCCTCGCTGGTCATTTCGCGAGCCTCATCGAATTCGCCGTCCGAGAGCAAGGGCTGAACCCGTTCCCAGACAGAGCGATTCTTTCTGGTCACAATCGACAACGTTATGTAGCGCTCGATTGCGATTGCGACACCGACAGCGAATACAATCAATATCGGGTACATGAAGATGCCGCCCGTCCCGAAGAAAGTTACTATCGAATAAAAGAAGTCCATTTGTAGATCCTCAGTTTGACTTATTGCCCGCGTTTCTCGACGGACAGTCGCAAGGATAGGGTCAGAACAACGGCTTAGCTGTGACGGAGCGCACGTTCAGAGATTATGTTTCGTCGCCTGATCGAATTTTGTGAAACCGTAGCTCCCGCAGGAATACTTCCTTATCGACCGGCTGTGCGCGATCGTCGAGTGTGTCCGACAGCGTGATCTCGTCGCCCATCCTGGAGCTCTTCCACGGAATGATGACCAGCGACTTGGGCGCTTCCTCGTTGCCGAGAATCGACATACCTGACATCGTTTTCGGCGAGTCGACGCCGTTACCATTCGACTCCAGCTTGTCAGCCACAGCGTCAGTTTCGGCCTCAGCCTCAGCCTGAACCTCAGGCTCACTGGCTTCAGCCGCGCTTGCCGTTTCTTCAGCAGGCTCTTCAGCCCAGCTCTGTGCTGCGCCGCATGCAACCAGCACTGCCAGTGAAAGCTTTAGTATCTGTCGCATCTGACCTACTCCACCTGTCCTGCACGAAAGCGTGCATTCTTGAGCCACAAGGCGGCCTCATCGTCGCTATCCACGGTTGCCATGTACGCTTCGTAGTTTTCCACCGCGCATTCGAGATCGGCGAGATAGAGGTCGCACAGCACGCCCAGGTTGCGGCGCGCATAGTGAAACCCCGGGTAGACATCCAGCGCGGCCTGGTAGCTTTGCCGTGCCTGGGTAAAACGCGCGGTCTTGCGATACACGATTCCGAGTTCGTTAAGTGCGACCGGATGTGCGGGATTGATGTCGAGTGCCTGTTTCAGTTGCGCCTCGGCGGCCTCGAGATCGCCCTCGCCGTGATAGGCAATGGCGAGATCAATATGTGGTGCGCTCAGGTTCGGTGCGGCTGCTGCAACCGTCTGTAGCAAGTCGATGCCATCCTGTGTCCTGCCCTGCAGCAGCAGTTGATGGGCGCGATCATAGTCAAGCCGAACAGCGGCATCGATAGTCGCATCCTCGACGATCGTAAAACCGACCTCATCCTGCACTTCCACGCGCGCGGGCTTTGCTGCCACGTTGGCTTCTGGCTGGCTCGATACCCGCGCCGGCGCTGCGCTACAGCCGACGATGACAAAGGCGACGCCGGTCAATATCGCGAGTCGTAGCTGCTGCTTTCCAAAAACTTTCTGCATCACGTTACTCCGAAACCTGCGCCGCGACTTCCGGCGAGTTCTCGCTCCACGCCGGCGCGTTCGGCATGCGGTAGGCGTAGGAATCGACAGATTCCAGGTAGCCGCCACTGATTTCAGCGCGCGCGTAGCGGCCGGGCATCAGGACGATAAGTTGGTCGAGGCTCTGCTGTATCCAGGGGTTATGGATACCGCCGGCAAACATCTCAAAGTTCTTCTCGTGAACCTCGATGGCCTGCTCTTCGAACGGATACGCCTCTTCCTCGATCACGAGGTCATAGTCGACCCGCTCCGCAGAGCTGAGTCCGGCGGGTCGCTCTGAACTCAGCAACGCGTCACTGAACTCGAGATAGATTTCAGCGATATAGAACGTCGCCGCCGCGGTCACATCCGCAATTTCGTAGTCAACCAGGCTGCCGAAGGCCGCCATTGCCACGTCCATACTTTGCTGTTTCGCGGCGAGGCTTTGTTCGAAGGGCTGCATAAGTTTGATGTCGGCAAACGCATCGAAGGTCAGCTCGGCGAGCACCAGCGCCGCGCGTCCGGCGAGGTAGCGGCTGCGATCGGTGCGTTCAGGGCCAGCATCACTGTGCAGGGCCACGATGGCATCAAGCTCGTTGTGGTAGCGGTCCTCGAGATTTTCCTGCTCGAAAATGGCGGCCAGGCGGGTGCGCGTTTCCATCGCGAGATCGAGCGGCCGCGGGTATGCCTCGACGTAGCTTTCGTAGACGCGAATAGCGTCCGCGACACGTTCTGCTTCATCGTAGAGTTCGCCGGCCGTCAGCAGTGCCTCACGAGCGAGCTCGGGATCGGTTGCCTCGGCGGCAATGCGCTCATGTTCGAGCGCGGCGAGTTCGGTCTGTCCGTCTTCAAGATAAATGTAGGCAAGCTGCTTGGTCGCTTCCGTATTCAGTTCGTGCTCCGGATGACTGCTGCGGAACTCCTCGAGCACGCTGGACGCAAAGGCCCAGTCCTGCACTTTGATAAGCGCGGCCGCGGCGTCATATTCGGCGGCGCTGCGAATCGACGAGGTCGGTGCCAGTTCCTTGATACGCAGGAAGTGAGCCGCCGCACCCTGGTAGTCCTCGGCCAGGTTCGCCTGTTCGCCCTGCTTGTAGATCGCCGCAGCGAGTCCATCAATGACCGCGGTTCGAGTCTCGTCGTCTGCCGGTGTCAACGTGAGCACCGTGGCATAGGCATGTTCGGCATCCGCGAACTCGGCCAGATCTATTGACGAGTTCGCGACAACTGCCCAGGCAGAGCGCCGCAGCGCCGTGTCTGCGTCCGGGTAGCGAGCAATAAGCTTGTGCGCCGACTCGATCGCCACAGGCAGATCTTTCATCTCGTACAAGTCGTCCGCAGCTGCGCCAAGAACAACGGCTGCCTGCTCATGCTGCTGGAACGTGTCAGCGAAGCGCAGCGAGCTGTCAACCGTGAGCCGCTTGATCTCAGGCACACGTTCGGCGCTGGCGCGTTCGAGGTTTTCGCGATGCGCATAAACGGCGGCATAGCCCGCAGCCGACGCTTTCTCGTGCGACGGATAGTCGTAGGCGGTGCGTTCGTACTCTGTCGCTGCCCTGCCGAAGTTTTCGTTTTCGAGCAACAGGTCTGCGAGCTGGTAGTTGATCTGCGGCGAGTCCTCGTCGGCCGGGAATGAGGCCAGGAATTGCGCGTACCATTGGGTCGCTTCGCTGAAGTTTTCCGGCTGCTCCTCGAGCAGCTGTTGTTCCTGGTAGAGCGCATGGTAATGACCGGCGAGATCCGTCAGGTTTTGCTTAAGAAAGCCAATGACCTCTGGCCTGGCCTCGGTATCGAAGAAGTTCCAGTACTCGGCATCCAGTGCATAGCGGGATGCAAACTCTTTCTTCGCCTCGACGACCAGGCGAGGAAACGCGGCTTCCGCGTAGATATCGACAACACGCATGCTGAAGGACGGCGAAACCTTGTGGTACGGGTTTAGCCTGACAAACGACTTGTACACGGATGCCGAGTCTTCGTAGCGCAGTTTCTCGAAGTAGAATTCGGCGAGGTTGCCGTAAATCTTGTCGGCATAAACCCGTTGCCCGCTACTCGCGAAGTACTCGTCGACGACCTCAGGACCGCCGAGGTTTGAAAAGGCGAGACTGATTACGCGGAAGGTGTCGGCGAGCCGATGTTCATCGTTCTGGTCGTACTCAGCGTCAAAGTCATAGCCGATCGAGAGTCGGTGATCGAGCACGGCCATGTAGCGCTGCAACGATTCCTCGTAGAGTTCCTGCTTGTAGAGCGCCCAGCCCTGCTTGTAGAGAGCCAGCTCGTAGTAGTTGGACGACGCACCCATGCGAATGATCGCAGCGTAGGATTCCTCGGCGTCCAGAAAGCGCTTCCTGACAAACCAGTACTCGCCGCGACGGAAATAGACTTCGTCGAGGTAGTCCGAGTAGGGGTATTCCGCGACCAGGCGATCCATCACGTCCATGGCCTTGTCCGGATCACCCACTTCATCGTAGGCGCGCGACAATTGATACAGGACCTGGTCGTTGCGCTCGTAATTCGGGTAGTTCTCCAGGATCTGCCAGTACATCGAGATGGCTTCCTGCGGTCCTGACGGTGCCTGGCTGGCGGAGTCGCCTGGCAGCAAGCCATCGTCGGTTTGCGACGCCATTAGCGCCTCGCGCTGCGTGGCACGGGATTCGAATGCCTCGTCCGATTCGGTCGCCACCGGAGCCGCTTTGGCCGGTGTATGTGCAACGATCTGTTCTGTCCGTACCGCGGCGTCTGGCGCTGCCATCTCAACGATTTCGTCACTGCCCATCACGCCGTAGGCCTGCTCGATCTGCAGGTCTGCCAGGCGGCGCATGGCCTCAGGCGTCATCGCGCTTCGCGACGTCTCGGCCAGGTAGCGACGATAACTGTCGGCGGCCCGCTCCAGGCTGTCAGCAACCTGGATGTCTTCGATGTCGGCGGGCACTTGCTCAAGCTGACTGAGGGTGTCGCTGTTGTCGACCGACGACGTCGTGCCGCACGCAACGATAGTGGCGCACAAGAAGCCGAGCAGCAGGTATCGCAAAATGCTCACGGTGCCTCCGCCTTCGCTTGAGCCTGGGTGGCACGGTCGTAACTGTCAGCCAGGGCAAAGCGGGCGTTGTCGCCAAACTTCTCCAGCTGGCTGCGCCGTGCGCTGAGTTCCTCTACGGCAACTTTTTCGAGCACGCGGCCCTGGCGCGCCATCAGCATCTCGATTTCATCGATCGCGTTGGCTGCGTTGACTCGCAAACGGTTGATTGGCTGGTTGTAGCCGGCGTAACTGTGCGTCACGGCCTGGCGAACGCGCACGTACTGCTCATGCTGCGACCGCACGATGGCCATGGCCTCGTCCAGCTTGCGCAGGTTTGCGTCGAACTCGGTGAAGCGCGCGTGATACTCGGTTCTCAGACGGAAAATCAGTACGCCTTGCAGACGTTTGATGCGTTGCAGCGTCGTTGCATTGTCACCGGCCTGGGCCTGCAGCTGCTCGAGAAGTTCTATGGTGGCACGCTCTTCCGGCGTCGCAAGAAATTCGGGGCGTGGCGTTGTCAGCAAATCGTCGCGGCGTTTGACCAGCGTTTCGTGCTGTGCGAGCCGCAAGCGCATCCGCGAGTCGAGCTCCCTGAACTCGGCATCGACATCCGGGAGGAGCGGCTCGTAGTGATCGTGCCGAATCGCGACCATTTCGTCGTAGGAATCGAAGCCACGCTGCCACGCGACTAACTTGCGGCGCAGGTCGGCGAGATCAAGATAGTTCTGCAGGCCGGTCTGGAAGTCATGCGACGCCATCAGATCCATCAGGTAGTAGGTTTCGGGCGCTTCGGGCAAGGCGCGCAGGCGAATCACCCAGTCCTTGTCCTTGCGAATCTCTTCGCGCACCAGCGCCTCGAGAAATTTACCCTCGCGAATGCTGTCGACGGAGGTGTTGAGTTTGTCGATTTCGGCGCCGAAGGCGTCCAGCGCGCGGCCATAATAGACCGCGGCACGACCGTGTACGTCGAGCTTGCCGTAGGCATACGGCAACGCCAGCATGGCCTCCTGTGCCGCTCGATCAGTGACTTCGCGTTCGGCGAGAATGCTCCACGGCACAACCGCGCGCTCGGCATTGCCGATGGACATGTTTGCCCAGCCGGCACTTAAGAGCGCCTGGTTCGAATACGGGCCGTCCAGCCGCACCCTGTTGAGATACGGAATCGCCAGCGCGAATTCTTCGGCTTCGAGGTGAATAGTGCCCGCCACCAGGTTGGACTTGTCGCGTATGGCGAGTTCGCCCGGGTCGTCGCTGCTGACTTGCCCGGCAATATTCAGCTGATTTAGCGCTGCTTGCCGCTGTCCCGATTGCAGGTAAGCGATGCCGAGGTTGTAGCTGGCGAAAGCGCCGAATTCAGCTGATTTCTGCAGCGCCTCGAGCAACGCAATCGCGTCGCCAGGCCGCCCCTCGCCGAGGTAAACGTTGGCACGCAGGAAGTCGACATCGTCGCGAAGCGACTCCGGAATCTCGCCGTCGATGCGATCCAGTGCCTCTATCGCTGCAGCCAGTTGATTCTTTTGAAAATGGATGCGAGCCAGTCGATACGCGGCGTCATTGCGAACGACATCGTCGACGTCTGCTTCGAGCACCGCGGAAATGGCTCGTCCGGCCCGGTGGTGCATGCGATAGCGCAGCTCGAAGTCGCCGAGCGAGAAGTCCGCATCGGCCATGTGGCTGTAGAGTTTGTCGAGTTCCGGCTCATCAACCCGGTTGTGCTGCTTGACCTCGGTATCGAGTCGCTCGAGCGCTTCGAAATAGAGCCCCTGGTGGGCGAAGAACAAGGCTTCGCCAAAGTACAGGTCATTCAGCTCCTCACTGCGACTCGGGCCGGCTGCCAGGGTGGCAAGCAGCAACAGCGCGAGCACGGTTTGGGGTGCCCGGATCATTGTCTACCAGTCTCCAACCTGGATACTGGCGCCGCCGAGACCTGGCTCCGACAGCGTGATGCCGAGTGTCTTGGGTTTCACGTCCTTCGAGAAGGTGAACGTGCCGCTTTGACTGAAGTCCTCACCACCGTCTGTCTTGCCAATGACCGTCACCCGCAGCTCGTGAGCCCCGGTAACGACATTGCCGGTATAGGCATTCTGCACGCCGCCTTTCTGCAGCGCTTCGAGTTCATTGAAACTGTAGATATGGTGCGTGGCCAGCTGACCGTCGATTTCGATTTTGACCGCGTCGAGCCTGAAGTCCTTTTGCTCGCCCACGGCAACGAATATCGCCAACTGCGTGCCGGAGGGATACAGCAGCCGCTCTTCGAGATTCCTCAACTCCGAGGAGATATCGAGGACATCGGACTTGATCTCCTGCACCTGACCATCCAGGCTTTGCATGTTTTCGCCCGTCAGGTCCTGGGAAACAGCGGTCCCTGTAAGGAGAACCGTTGCCAGCGCCAGTAGCGCCGTAACTATGCGTTTCGACATGTTCCACATCCCTTGCGTTTTGACATATTCCATCTGCAACTGCCGAAGCAGGACCCACGGGGGTCCGGACCCGGCTTGCAACAGCTAGTCTTTAGGATTTCGCACGGTTTATCTGTGAACCAAGCCTCAGTTCACCCGGGCGCCCGGTTGCCGGCGTATGCCGACTTCGCTCGATTGTGCGGATACTGCGCAGGCAATAGACTCGTTCATTCGGACTATCGACACCGCGGGCCCTAAGAATGAGACGCATATTTCGACTTCTCGGCTTGATCCGATTGGCTACTGGAACGGCAATCGTACTTGCGGCGTTCTTGTTCAGGGAAAACCTTGGGGAAGTCTGGACCGGAATCCTGATCTTGCTTGGTGCCGCAATTGGCGTCTCGGGGTTCGCGTCCGTCTTGTTGATGATCGCTTACAACGTAGTCCTCCCTTTTATCTACATCGGCATACTCTGGCTGGTCACCGACATCTGGGATGGTTCCTACTATTCAGACACGCTGCGCCGCAGCTATGGCTATCTATATTTTTATTGGGGCGTGGGATTAATAGCGCTACCGGTGGCGTTCTACTACATGAACCAGTCATGGTTCTTCATGGTCAAGAACTTTGCCGTCGATGAATTACCCACCGATACGCCACATCCTGAGTTGTTTGCTACCGGAATCCTGGACCTGACCGGCAGCCCGTATTTGGGCGCGGCGACAATCACGGAACAAGGGTTGATTCTGGACAGGCGTAACTTCAGCCCCGTGATATTACCGTGGCGGTGGGTGACATCGATTGAGCCAGACAAGGACGCGAACCCGCGATTCCCGTCTGCGCGTGTCGCGATGAGAAATGATGACGACCAATACCTGACCCTGACCATCCCGTGGAACGAAGCCTTGCTCGATCTGAACACGACCCGACTGAAGAGTGGCGATGCAAAGGATCAGCAGATTTACGGGACTCAGGTGTAGACTGTAGCGGGAGGAGCGCGACAACGATGGAATTGGAATGGGGTGTCATCCTAACGCAGCTTGGCGGCGGGCTGGCGTTGTTCCTGTATGGCATGCGGCGCATGACCGAAGCGCTGAAGACCGTTGCCGGCGGCGGCATGAAAAAGCTGCTCGCACGAATGACCACCAACCGCTTCACCGCAGCATTTGCTGGCATCCTGATAACCGCCGTCATTCAGTCATCGTCGGTAACGACCGTCCTGATCGTGGGCTTTATCTCGGCCGGGCTGCTGAATCTCAGCCAGTCGATTGGCGTCATCCTCGGCGCCAATGTCGGCACGACGGTAACGGCACAGATCATCGCGTTCCAGGTTTACAAGTACGGCTTGCTGATGATTGCAATCGGCTTTTTTACCGAAGTCCTCGCCAAGCGCGAGCGCACCCGGCAATGGGGCACTGCGCTGATGGGTCTTGGCTTGCTGTTCTTCGGCATGGAGCTGATGAGTATTGCGACCGGTCCGGTGCGTGGCTGGCAGCCATTCATCGACCTGATGCAGAACATGCAGAATCCGCTGCTTGCGGTGGCGATGGGCGCAGCTGTTTACGGCGATCGTGCAGAGCTCCTCGGCAACGACCGGCATAGTCATCGTACTGGCAAGCCAGGGGCTCATTACGCTTGAGTCCGGCATCGGCCTTTTGTTTGGCGCCAACATCGGCACCTGCATAACCGCGGTGATTTCTTCAATTGGCCGCCCGCGCGAGGCACTGCAGGCCGCGTGGGTACACGTCATCTTTAACGTGCTTGGTGTGCTGCTGTGGCTGGCGTTTATTCCGCAATTCGCGGACGTTGTGCGCACGATCTCTCCCAACGGCAAGAACCTGGCGGTCGACGTTCCGCGGCAAATCGCGAATGCTCACACCTTTTTCAACATCGCCAACCTGCTCATATTCATCTGGTTTACCGGTCCGCTCGCACGACTGGTCGAGCGACTGGTGCCGGCGCCACCGGCCAGGGAAGGTGTCAAACCAAAATACCTCGACGAGATGTTTCTCACACAGCCGGCCCTGGCACTCGACCAGGTGCGCCGTGAGCTGGGGCGCCTTGGCGGCCTGGTCAAGCCGATGATCGACGGTTCGCTGCAGGCAGCAATATCAGGATCGCAAGAGGACGCAAAGGCGCTGACACGCGCCGACGACGATGTGGACAAACTCTACACCGAGATCATCCGCTACCTTGGCCGGCTATCGCAGACTGCGCTGGTCAGTCCGCAGCCACAGCACCTGCAAAACTTCGTGGGCATTGCGAATTACATGGAGAACATTGGCGACGCCGTCGAGAAAGACCTGGTAGCCATCATCGACAAGCGCATTCGTAAAGGTCTGGTGATCGGCGAGGCAACGATCAGGGAACTTGAGGCGCTCGCTACTGCAACAAGCCAGGCATTCGACCAGGCGCTACTGGCTGTCAAGACCGGCAATCCGGGTGACGCTCTCGATGTACTTGAGAGCAAGAAGGAAGTGTTCGCCCTGGCGGACGAGGCGGCGGCACATATCGCCACCCGACTGGTTGCCGATGCACCCAACCGCATTGAGAACTTCCAGGCTGAAACCGAGATTATCGAAACCTACAAGCGCTTCAATACGCTGACACGGCGCATCGCCCGATTGGCGGTCGAAGAGTACGAGAACGACGCCGAAAGCGCAGCATCATCGCGAGACTCAGATGACTAAGAAGATCCGTCTATTGGCAAGACTCTGATGCTGCTTGCCCCACACTCATGCTCACTACGGACGGTATGCAACCGCAATCAATCCTTATGATTATTCAATGAAACAGCCAACAGTCACTATCGGCGACTGGCTGGTTGATCGCGATACCAATTCGCTCCACCGCGACGGGGAACGCACGACGCTGCAGCCTCTGTCGATGGATATCCTGCTGTATCTCGCAGAACATTCAGACCGTGTTGTCACCAGCCAGGAGCTTCTGGATACATTCTGGCAGCGCAGAGTTGTCGGCGACGATGCCGTACACCGTCGCATAGCGAGCTTGCGAAAGTCCCTCGGAGACAAAGCGCGCAACCCCACTTACATCCAGACAACATCGAAACGCGGCTATCGCCTTATTGCACCGGTCCGCTACCCCGCTGCCGCAAGCACGACCGCCGCGCCGCGACGCTGGCAGCCGCGGGCCATTGCATTGCTTGTGCTTGCGATCGCCCTGATCGGAGCGCTGCTGGTCCAGGTAACGACGGATAAGTCTCGTGCTCTCTCGACCGCACTTGTTAACGCAGAGTCGCTGCTTGCGGAGGACAAGTATCAGGCAGCGTTCGTGGAACTGGCACCGTTTGCTGCGTCAGACGACGGCAGGGTTATTGCTTTGCTCGCGAAACTGGTGCTTCCGGTGTCGATACACACGGATCCGCCTGGCGTCGAGGTCTCCTACCGCTTCGCGTCGCAAGACGCCGGCTGGCAGGCGCTGGGTCGAACGCCGCTGACGGATGTTGAGCTGCCACGCGGTCACTACAAACTGCGCTTTGGCGACGACCTGCTCATGGATGCCACTAACCCGGGCGTCACCCTTAACAGTGCAGGCAGACCGCTGCGCGTGATCGAGCTGGCGCCGGAGCCTGCACCTGCTGGCATGGCATTCATTCCGGGTGGCGAGTATCGCCTCGGCGCCTGGGGCTTTCTTGAGAATATCGATCTGGGCGGCTTTTTTATCGACCGCCTGGAAGTCAGTAATCTTGAGTATCAGGATTTCGTCGACGCCGGCGGTTATCAGGATGCGACGTTCTGGCAAGATCTCATCGATGCTTCCGGTGGCGCCCTGACATGGCAGATTATTGCCGACGAATTCGTGGACCTCACCGGTCGGCCGGGGCCGTCGGGATGGGAGCTTGGCAGCTACCCCCCGGGTAAAAAGTCACTGCCGGTCGTTGGCGTCAGCTGGTACGAAGCAAACGCCTATCTGAAGTATCGCAACAAGGTACTGCCCGACGTGCATCACTGGCTGCGGGCGGCGTTGGGACCAATGGAGTGGAAGTACCCTTTTGCACCGCTGCTGGTGCCGCAAAGCAACGTTGCAGCGACGGAGTTGTTGGCCGTGAATCGACGCTCCGGCGCCGAAGTTAATGGTCTCTACGACATGATCGGGAACGCCGGCGAATGGACGACACTCGAAAGCAGTGGCGCCAGAGCCGTGGTCGGTTCGAGCTTCCAGGACCCGTCGTGGGCTTACAATTTTCCACAGCCACTCGAACCGTTGCAGCGGCTTCCCACAATTGGGTTCCGGGGGATGCGCACCACCTCCGTGTCGGCGGTCGGGCCACTGCCCGACTTCCCCCTGTTCAACGACTTCAGCCAGTCAATTCGGCGCGTGTCAGACGAGATGTATGCCGGCATGGCGCACTCGTTTCACTACGACGTCGGCACCATCAGTGCACACGAGGTGACTGTCGTTGACGAACAGGAATTTGAGAACTGGGTCCGGCGGAAGATATTGATCCCGACGGGCCGGCCCGATGACCCGTTGCCTGTACTCCTGTTTATCCCAAAACGTTCGGGCCCGCCGTTTCAGTCGGTAATCTACCTGCCACCGGCGGACAGCTGGTCGCCCGGGTTTCGTACTGATTCGGTCGAGATCGAAAACTACCAGATTGATTTCGTGCCGCGCGCGGGGCGTGTACTCATCTGGCCGGTGTACACCGGATCGCACGAGCGCTACGACAATTATCATGCGAGTGGCGGCAAGGACCGTTCGTCGCTGGCGCTGGAGAGAAACCGCCGCGTGCGCGATGAGGTTGGCCGGATCGTTGACTACCTGCAAAGCGATGCAGAGTTTGATGGTTCGAAAGTTTCGCTGATGGCCCTGTCGTTCGGCGCAACGTTGGCCCCCTTCATTCTTGCAACGGAGCCTCGCATCGGCACGGCGGTTATCTATTCGGCGGGAATTGCGCCACCGATCCCGATATTCGCCAACCCACAAAACGACCCCAACGTCTTCTGGGCCCGGGTTCACCAGCCAACACTACTGGTTAATGGTCGCTACGATCCTATTCGTCCACATGAGTTCGTGCTGGCGCCGTTGTTCGACCTGCTGGCAACGCCGTCCGATTCCAAAGAGATCATCCTGTACGAATCTGCCCACTGGCCGCTGCCGCGCTATCTAATGATGCGCGACACGCTTGCATGGCTGGACCACTACATGGGGCCTCCACTGCCGCAGAGCAGCGACAAGTAAAGAAAAGGAAAAGAACAGGGAACGGAAAGGACTTCGGTGGGGATCCGCGTAGATTCGAGACTATCTTCGTTGGCTTAGGTCAGGTGACCCCATGAAAACTGTCAGGATTTGTTCAGCGCTCCTTATTAGTGTCTTTTTAAGCTCCTGCGGCGGCAGTGGATCCGGCTCTGCCGCAGCGCCTCCGCCGGTCTTGCCACCGCCAGCAGCCAAGCTTGGCGGGCTCTGGTTTGGCGAGATGGTCATCGACGCGTCCCTGGGATCCGAGTTGTGTGGCGCGCTCGTCACCGAGGACGGCCAGTTTCGTTTTCTCTGCGTTTTCACTGACCTGCAACTGGTCGGTATGTCATCGAGAGACCAGAACGTGATGACCGGGTCGGGGCAGGCGTTCTCCTCACTGGTGTTTCTGGATGGGACATTTGTCAGCGATCTGACGCTGGAAGCGACGCTGATACCGGAAACCAGCCTGGTCGGCACCTGGAGCACGGCTTCAACCGGCGACTCCGGTTCCTTTGACATGATCTATGACGGCGACTACGAGAAACCATCATCGCTGGCGCTGCTCGAAGGTGTTTGGCAAGGGCTGGACGAGTTCGGCAGTCCTGATGTGGTATTCACCATCGACGATCTCGGCTCGTTCACCGCCCAGAACATTAACGAGTGCGTATCCAGCGGTATGATCCTGCTTCTCGACAGTCGCTACAGCCTGTACCAGGCCAACAGCACGATAGTGGGTTGTCCGATCGCCGGAGACTATTCGGGTCTGGCGCTGGTTTTTGATGACGAGTCGCCAAACGATTCACTCCTGCTGTCGATCAACAATGATCAGCGCGCCCTCCTTGTCGAACTGCAGAGGATGCCATAGCGACTCTGCTTGCTAACTACCCTCTGCACACATCGCGGGACTCGCCATGATTGCCACAATTCGCTCAATTCTCCTGACTCTATTGCTGTTCGCAGCCAGCGCGTGCACAACGCTGCAGCCAATAGAAATGGCGCCGGAGGAACTGCAACAAAAAATTTCCACAGAAAATGTCCTGCCACCCGGGAAGCAGGCGAAACTCGTTACCAACGACGGAAAAACCCACAAGGTGAAGATCCGGTACGTTGATCCGGAATCGGGAGTTATCACAACAGAGGGCAATCCCGTGCTAATCGCCGATGTCATCGCCGTCGAAACGAAGGAATTCAGTATCGGCAAGACGGCGCTGCTCGCAGCGGGCACATACAGTGTGCTTGCCTTGATCGCGTTGGCCGTGGCCCCGGTGTTTCTCCTGTGAGTGCCGTTTCGAAAACCTATTGCTGCACAGTTCGCTCGACCCGTCTCCTGCTGTCGACAGCGGCAATGGCAATTGCTGCGTCGGGCTGCGCGTCGGATTACGGCTGGCAAACGGCGGATGCGTCAGCGGAGTTCGTCGAAGGCACGCACGTGCTTGGCGAGCTGATTATGAATGTGAGCAAAGATCAGGTCATGGCGGGGGAAGGGCTGTTAAACGGCTGGCGCGGGAAATTGCATGATCTCGGCTATACCGATGCGGATATCGTCGACGGCAGCGAAGTCACGGTTTGGACCTATTGCTATGGCCACAACAGTGGCGTGCCGCTCTGTGCGCATCACGGCCATTACGTCGTTCATGTCCCTGCCGAGTATCGCCAGGGACTGAACTTTGAGCAGGATGGCGATCCGTCGACACGCGGCGATCTGGTCGAGATTGAATTGCTGCAGACCTCTACCGGCAAGATTGCAGGGAGGTTGGTAGGGCAATATCGTCCGGCCAGTGACTGGGCTGATTGTCGCGTCGAGTCACTGTCGCGAGGTTCGGTTTCGACGACAATGTCGATCCTCGGCGGCGTCGGCCCTCCGCGTGCCAACTGGATCGAATGCAGTGATGCCGAGACAGATGGCTGGGTCCGGCGGCGCGTCGTTGGCGCACCACCCAGTGACAGCTTCCCTGTTTCGGAGTGGATCAGGTTTCCGGCAAGATAACGTTCTTGAGGGTAGTGCCGCGCGGCAGCGCAGCAACGATCATCAGGGCTCTGCAGGCCAGTCGTCCAATCCGCATCTGCCTGCCGAGCCTCTGGAAACAAATTGGCCATTCGCTCATGCTGGCACCATGTCCCTCACTCCACCGTGCAAGTCGTTTCGTGTTCCCTCTGACGATGTTGCATCGCGGCGATGCAATCAATTGTGGTTACTACCAGCGCAGACAAGTCGCAAGCCAATTTTGATGATTTGTGAACCGGATCCCGGTACCAACCGTCGATCTTCACCATAATCTGGGAGTTTTCAACGACTTTCCAGGTGCCCCATGGGAAACCGATTCGTTTTGCCGATCACATTGTGTCTGCTACTGCTGCCGTTTGCCGCGCAGGCAGAGCCGATGGAATTCACCTATGAGTTCTACGGCAAGTCCTCGCAGCAGGACTGGGCCCGGGACGCCGTATTAACCGTGCGCTTCGACGGCACCGTTCAGGATGACAACGACACCGTAACCATCAATTCTATCGAGTCGGCGACGCTGGCACGAGTCGGTATGCCGGCTTACGACTATCCGTCTATCGAAGATGTGGAAATAGGCACCGTGCCGGCCGGTGGTACGCCCGAGCTCAGCTTCTCTGGCAGCACCCTCAATTTCACGGTCTGCCCGTCCGGGTTTACGACGGACACGGACGGCGACGGAACTCTCGACAACTGCGCGTACGAATCCGATGGGGGCTTCGGCATGACCTATGGTCTGGAGGACTCGGACGGCGACTGGGCTTCGGCAGCAGACGATACCGGTACGGCGACCTGTGCGAGCAATCCCGGATGCCCGGTAACGGACACCGCAGTGGACGTCAGCGTCTGGCTGCTCAACAGCGACTCAGATGGCGACGGCGCCTATGACTTGCAGGACAACTGCCCGGATGCCGCGAACTTCGTGCAGGCAGACATCAACGGATTTGCAGACGGCGATGGACACGGTGATGCCTGCGAAATTGGTGACACGCAAAATTTCTCCAATGGCGGCAGACCTGTAATCACGCCAACGTATAACGGCATTGCAACCAGCTGTGCTGTGAACGGCTGGCTGGTATTCGACTGTGCAGCTGCCATTGTGCAGGGTGAAAACGGCGCCGGAGACAACGCGCTGTACTTCGATTCGGCAAACGCAAACAAGCGCCATTTCAATTTCCTGACCTGGGACGAATACCCCTATGCGGATTTCCGCTTCCTCGGCGACTTCATTGACGCGGAAGTCACTGCACTTCGCTTCCGCGCCCGCCACGCCGGCGGTACAGAACCACTCGTCCTCAGAGTCATGGTGACCGACTCCTTTGATGACGGCGGCTCCGACTTTGCAATCTCGCTTGAAGCGGCAAGAATCGAGGTGGGCTCCGGCTGGACCCAGTACGAAATTTCGCTGGACCAGGATGACCTCGAGCTCGGCACGAGGCTATTCGGCCAACGCGAATTCATTGCTCCGAGACGTACGTCGGATGAGATTCTCAGTGCTGTCGCCCAGTTCAGCCTGCGGCACGACCCGACTTTTGCGGGTCCGGGAACGCCGGCACCAACGGACGCGGCGATGGAAATCGACAATATTGAGCTGGTCGGTGGAGGCAGTACCGGGCCCGTGCTCCTGCTCGGAATGCTATTGGTCCTGTTCCGGCGGCGTGCCCAAGCGCCTCAACGAGTTGCGCGCGAACCTGTTGTTCGTGTTTAGCGATTCCTCTAGAGTACAGCTCCATGAGGTCCGCTAGCGACAAAACCGTGCGCACGAGAATCCCGACTGGCAAAGCAGCCGGGGTTACAGCGGGCCGAGCAACCTATCGTGCACCCGTCATCCGCGAATTCGGCTGCGTCAGAAATCTCACCCAGGCCGGTACGGCCGGCGCGGCTGAGGGTGGAATGGGCATGGGTGGCGGCATGATGGGTTCCATGAACCCCAATCGACGGGCTTGAGGCCTGCTCCAGGTAATCCGGACCTCCGGCTTCGCGCCTAGAGATCTGTGTCCGTGCACACACCGAACACGCTGACAGCCATGCCATCGCGCGCCACGGAGACCGTCATTCGGCCGGTTGCTTCGTCGATCAGGAAACTGAAGGCTCGTCGTCCCTCGACGCCCTGAAGGTAGATCAACCCATCGGCTCTATCGACGTAGGTGAACGGCGTCGACCGTTGTTCATAGGCCGACTTGGTCGTCGATATGACTTTCTTCTTGGTATCAATAACCACGAAATCCGGCACATCAAGATCGGCGGCGCTCACGGAGTAACACTGATCGTTCTCGATGCAGATTTGTACCTGCGCTACGGCACAGATCATTTTGTTGACGCCTTCCAGATTATCGGCCAGCGCAGGCGCCGCAAATGCTGCCCCTGCCAGTACTATTGCCAGTTTCTTCACTGATATTCTCCGCTAACTGTTTGCGATGCGCCGTTGCGACGCATCAAAAATCAAATTTGAAATACAGAAGACCGCCGTCATAGCGCCAGTCCAGGTTGCCGTTGAAATTGGTCTTGTCCACGCCGACATCGAGCCTGACGCTATTGATGCCAAGTCCCACCGCTGCATGCTTGGCGAATTGATAGTCAACGCCGGCATACAGGTCGTTCAGGCTGCCGGAGTAATCGCCGTAATCAATAGCAAAGAACTCGGCGCTGCCGCGCAATGACCACTTCTCTGCAAAATCATACTGGCCTCTTAAGCCAATCACAGGCAACGGTGCCGTCGTGCCGCGGCTCGACGCCTGACCAATCGATTCGGCACCGATTGTTGTGCCAATATCTGCGACATACACGCCCAGGGTGACGCCGAGAAATCCCTGCTCCCGCTGCATGAACGAATAGGTGTAGGCAAGCTTGTAGATACTCAGGTCAAGAGCTGCATCGATAAGCACATCAACCGGGTATATTTCGCCATCCCATTCAAAATCCTCGTCAATCTGCTTGGAGCCTTTTCGCGAAAGGTCAAACCAGCTGAAGTCAACGCGGTGTTTTTCGGCAATACGATAGTAGCCGTCGATGCGAAACACGATGTCCGACTTGTCAAACCCAAGGGTGCTTTCCAGGTCAACGTCTGTGCCACTGTCCGGTACATCGCCGTCCAGGCGGGTAACGGTGTCACGGTCAGTGAAGAACGCTCCAATACTCACACTGAACTTGTCATCAATGCCGTCGGACCCGTCCGCGTAAGTCGGCGCTGCTGACAGCATCAGTAGAATTGACGGTGCCAACGCCAGTATCAGGCCGCGACCGCGGCCTCGTATCCTGTTCTGTTGAATCTTCATCATTACTCTCCGATCAATACTTGACCATGTAATCCTTGGCCTCCAGGCAAACGCTGAACGCTTTCTTGAAATTCTCAATCTGCTCCGCTGTCGCGGTCTCGCGTTGCTCCGATTGATTCGCGGATTGCGATTGCGCTTGCTGGTTCGCAGCAGCGCCCTTGCGGCGACCACGAACAGCACCGGCTGCGGCTCCCCATGCAGCACCCTTGCTTGCATCGTCATTGGCAATCTCGCCGATCAGCGCACCAGCAGCCGCGCCGCGAACAGCGCCCTGCGCACCCGAGCCCTGGCCGGTCTGCGCAGCGGCCTGTTGCTCTGCCTCCGTCAACTGCTTGTTCATGTCCTCTTCTTTAGCGAGCGCAAACGGGTCTGCACCTGAATTGCCGACTGCCCATTGGTAGCACTCAGCCTCCTCCTGCGATTGTTTGGAGGCATCCTGTCCCTTGGCCGGGAAGACATACACATCTATCGTTGACGCCAATGTCTGGCTTGGCTCCTGCGCCTGCGCGGGCAGGAAAGCCAGCACCAGGACTGCCCATGAAAAACTCGAGGTTATGTGTTTCATATATTTCTCCATCTGTTGCCGCGTCAAAACGCCTCGCCGACCGAAACATGAATCGCATCGCTGTCGCTTGAGCGGGCATAGTCAATTCTCAGGTTAATACGCTTGGCCGCCAGGACCATAAACCGGATACCTGCACCGTAGCTCGGGATAGCCTCACTGTCACGAATGTCGTTGAAGGAGTTGCTGACATAGCCAGAACCGGCGAAGCCGACCAGCCCCCAACGTTGGCTCATACGCCAGCGCGCTTCCAGCTGCACCGATGCCGACTCCCTGCCAAGGTAGTCAGTTACCGGGAAGCCGCGAAGATGGACGATACAGGCATCCCACAATGGTGTGGTCCCGCCCCTGGCGCAACCTCGCAGCTCCCATGCCACGACCACCGCATCGCTGACTTCATGGTATGAGCGATACGTGAGGCTATAGGACTGGTACGTGTTGTTGCTGCCGAGCGCTTCGTCGTTGAACAGCGCATCAGCCTCAAAATAACGGCCACTGTATGTGTTGAGCGGCATGTCACGTGCGTCGAACTCGACGCTCGCGCCAATGCCGCTTGAGTGTGCGGCGCTACCAAGATCGAAATCGTCTGTCGCGAGTGGCACTTCAAAGCTCTGGTCGGCGTTGACCGATCGCAGGTTGAAGCCGCCATACCAGTGGCCGGACAATTTCCTGGAGAGCCGGGCAAACACGAACTCGCCGTTGATGCGCCAATCGACGCTCTCCCCACTGGGTGAGTCGCTCGGAGCCAACAGCGACAAACGAAGATCAGCAGCGCCGATAGCTCCAGTGAAGCGCCAGGTGTTGTTCTTCCAGTAATTTTGTTGCGCAAGTGCGAACGCCTTACTGTCATTGCCGGTGTACATCGCTCCAAGCGCTGTGACCGATGCCGGCTGTACCTTTTTCTGTTCTTCAGTCTGCTTGTAAAAGTACGCGGCACCAGCGACCAGGCCAGTATCGAGCGTTGGATTGGAGATCGGAATTGGCACGACGACGAAATCGCCACGCTGAACTTTCAGTTGCGCCTCGTCCTCACGAATATCGGGAGCGAAACCCGGGCGAGTGTCTTTCGTGCTGTCCTGTGCGAAAGACACAGTCGCTGCATGCACAAGCAGGGCTACAACAAGCAAAGCCCGGCAGGCACCGAGGCGATGCCGAATCCACGCATTGCATTGCTGAAACATGTCTTCGCCGTTGTTAGAAGGAAATACTTACGCCTGCCAGTGGCCCTTGCTCGGTCAGATTATAGCGCTGGTAGTTTCCACCGAGCCTGTACGGAGTTTGGCCAGCCTGGCGCCGCGATTTTCGCCAGGCTGGCCTGTTTGCTGAAGGTTGCTAGTTCGGAGCCACCGGGTCCGGATTGCCAGCGACGAACGGGAAGCCAGCGAAGAAATTGCGGACGCCGTTGGTGACGGTCTCTTCAAGATTTTCGCGCTTCTTGTCCGTGACGCGGCCGATACCGACAGCCTCCCAGACGAGTTGCTGACGCTTGGCATCGATGATGTCGATATTGAACGTACCCTCGGTGTACTGCGAAACATGCGTTTCCGTTGCGTAGCCGTAACCGCCCCATCCGCCGTAGCCATAAGGGCTGCGATAGCCATAGTACCCACCGACTGTCGGCGTGGGTGACGTCCTGACGTCAATCTTGTCATCCAGCCTTGCACCAAAATTGACGAGCAGGTCTGGATCATTGGCCCTCGTGTAGCCCCGGCTTTCCATTTCGATCGTGACCTGTGCAATAACGTACTTCGTAAACAGGCTTTGATAGCTGCCGTAGTCCGGGCCCGCACCGTCAACAAAGTTGTAGGTCTTGTAAGAACCGAAGTCCGCCGTCTTGTCGTAGTCCGACATGATCTTTGGAGAACTGGCACAACCAGCTAAAGAGATTGTCATCGCAAGTAATACGATGGAACCGAGTTGTCTTGATCGTTGCAGATAATTCATAACGTGATCTCCTTGTAACGACGGTTGTCTATTCGTCGCCTGCGGTTTCAGCAATCGCTTTCTTGCAGCTCTCACCGACCTGGTCGGCGTTCGCGTCCAGGCAGGCCAGAACCCGGCCTTCGCCAATCTGTACATCGCCACAGATCGTCTCCAGTTCAGTCCGGCACTCCTGGGCTACGTAATTGATTGCGACTGCCAGTTGTTCCAGCAGGCTGGCTGCCTGATACAAGGCGTACTCACATTGACCCGAAAGCTTGTCCTCATGTGCCGCCACACAGTGCAACAGGCGACCTTCGCCAGGTGTGACCTGACTGCAGTAGTTTGTAAGTTCGGTCTCGCAGGACTCAACAAGGTAGTCGACAAGATTATCCTGTGCGAAAGCCGAAGAACCGATCAGGAGCGCCGCAGAAATTGCCGCCACTTTGAGTTTCATTTTCATTCTTTTTTCCCTTTTAAAAAGTTCTTTCTGGTTAGTGTGCATCATACACTGATAACAGGTTTTCTGTAGCAGCGGTCGATGCCCGCCGGTGGATTAAAACATGTAGGAATAGGCTGCCAGAATCCCGTCAGAGTCCGCACCAGTGTCGTTCTGGGTACGCAAGTTTAGGTAGGTAAATTTGAGGCCGTGAAACCGATTGATCGGCAGCGAAATACTCAACGCGTTCAACCAGTTGGCAGCCTTGGAATCCTTCTTTACGCCGTTGATCGCGGCCTTCGCGCCGCTTCCGTAAGCCGAACTGAACGACATCCAGAGACCGGGCCGAAGCGTGTAAATAAAATGTGCCTGCACCGCATATAGCGGGTCATTCTCGAGTTCGGTGCTGTTGAAGAATTCGTCATTATCCCTGTAAAAAAAAGCAGACCCGGTTAGCTCATAGGTCCACTTGCCACGCGTGTGAGTGATACCGAGCTGCGGGTGAACCGTCCATCGATTGGCGCCGAGGTTTATCAGCTTGTCTGCAAAGTACTCGCCATAGGGTGCGGTCACTGCGATTGCCGCGCCAACCACCGTGTTGGATTTGGGGTTGCTGGCGAACTCCTGGGGCGTCTCGGCAGGACCGCCATAGAGCAGCATTGAAAGTCTGAATCTCGGATCGCCGAAACCCTGCCTGTCGACTTCAGTGAACTCCCCCGCTACGTCACCCTGCCAATTTCCGCTGGCGTACGGCAAGCGCACATCAAAGCGCGCAGACTTGCCGAACAGGCCAAACGTTCGCATATAGACCAAACCGGCGCTCACCATGTCGTATTCAGCATTCTCGATCTGCAGGACCGGATCAAGATAGATGTCGCCACTGGAATAACCGAGGCCAATGCCGATGAAGTTGGTGCCGGTCGGTATCTGTGACCAGCGCCGCGGCTCGACGTCCTGTGCGCTTGCGAAACCGCAAACGAGCAGAAGCAAAGTCAGGTACGAGGCTGAGCGGGGCTTCATAACGATCGGCCCAAATTCGGAGCCCAGCCGCCTTTGCAATCATATTCTCTTCGACCGCACATATTGTTAGCGTGTACTCCTAGCGCGCTGCACCGGCGGGTTCTGGCTGCACTTTAAACAACACCGCGTACAGAACCGGGACAACGCCCAGGGTCAGCACCGTGGCGAACGCCAGACCAGAAGCAATAATCAACGCCAGCGAGTAGAACACCGGGTCGTGACTGATTATCAACGGCATCACGCCAAGAATCGTCGTGATCGTCGTCATCCAGATAGGTCGGAAACGCGACACGGTTGCTTCGATCACGGCACTGTACGCATCCCTGCCGGCATTGCGTTCCGCATCGATACGATCAATGAGCACAATGCCGTTGTTGATGATGATTCCGGCCAGGCTCAACAGACCCAGGATACCGAAGAAGTCGAACGGTGCCCTGAATATCAACAGACCGATAAAGGCGCCGATAAACGCGAGCGGTAAGGTGAATGCGATAATGAACGGCCGGCGGAACGAATTGAACTGCCATATCAGCAGCACGAACATGAGCAGGCCACAATGCGGCAGCCACTTGAACAGCTTCGGCAGCGTCTCGCCCTGCTTCTCGATCTCGCCGCCGACTTCCCAGCGATAGTCATCGCCGAGCTGCAGCGCGTCGATTTCAGGCCGGATAGCCTCCAGCAGCTCCGGTGCCTTCATCGTTACGTGCTTGAGTTCCACGGTCAGCACGCGAGACTGGTTACGGCGCGCGATGCGGCTGTACTCCCAGGACGGCGAAATACTGGCAATCTGCGACAACGGTACGTCGCTACTCATCGCCCGCGAGTTCACACGGATGTCATAAAAATCGCTGCCTGCCGAACGTTCGCGCTCCTGCGACTGCAGTACTACCGGAATCGCCTGATCGCCCTCGCGGTAGTCCGTCGCACGGATACCGTCGATATGTGCCTGCAGGGAGTTGGCAATTTCCTGCGACGAAATGCCTACGCGGCGTGCCTGCGCCTGGTCGACGACAACCTCCGC
This sequence comes from uncultured Gammaproteobacteria bacterium, assembly GCA_963698425.1. Lineage (GTDB taxonomy): Bacteria > Pseudomonadota > Gammaproteobacteria > Steroidobacterales > Woeseiaceae > UBA1847. The sequence continues at coordinate 940,054 of CAVOQR010000010.1, forward strand.
CTTGACGATGGTGTTTTCCCAGCTGTTGCGGATATCAGTGGTTCCGGGTGTGGCGCGGATCGCCTCGGTGAGATCCCTGCCCTTGGTGTATAGATACTGTGCATCCGGACCATAGAGGCGAACTTCCAGGAAGCCCGGTTCAGGACCCGTTGTCCACATGCGTTTGACCCTGCCTTCCGCCTCCGGGAGAGACTCGGCGATAAACCGCCGCGCACGCTCAGCCGCCGCCACCACCTGGTCCCCGGTTTCAGTGTTGGCAATGATGAATGCTCGATGCGGGTCGGGATCAAACGGCGCGAGTACGAGCACGAAACGCGGTCCGCCGGTGCCGACATATGCAATCGTGCCGGTAATATCCGGATTCTCTTCTTCGTCGGCCAGCCAGCCAGTCATGCGTTGCACCACCTCTTCGGTGGATTCAATGTTGTACCCGGCCGGCATATCCAGGTAGATGAGGAACTGGTTTCGATCACTGTAGCCAAACATTTCGCGGACCAGCATCGAGCCCAGGAAACCGCCGCCGATGAGCACCAGCAAAGTGCCAGCCAGCACAATTTTGCGGTGGTCGATGAGTCGGGTGAGCAGACCGCGATACGCCGCGTAGATGCCGTGGTTATACGGTTCGGAAGCGTCCGCTTGCTCGGTACTTCCTGGCTCCGGACTCTTCATGAACCAGTAGCACATGTAGGGCGTCAGGTACATGGACAGGAACCACGAGCTCAACAACAGGATGATGATGACAACTGGAAGAGAATACGCGTACTCACCAACGTCGCCGGTCAGCAGGTAGATCGGCATGAACGCGAGAATGGTGGTCAGCGAGGACGTCAGCAGCGGCACGGCAAGTCCCTTCGCCGCATTCAGGCAGGCCGCGCGCCGCTCCTCCCCGGCATCGAGCCGGTTGCGGATTTCTTCGGCCGTGACGATGCCATTATCCACCAGCATGCCAAGCGCGATGATCGTCGACGCGATCGAAATTCGTTCGAGTTCAATGCCTGCGAACCGCATCACGACCAGGCCCATTAGCATGGTCATGGGCACAAACGAACCGACGATAAGACCCGTTCGTATGCCGAGAAATGCAACCACGACGACCAGCACGATAACCAGCGTCTGGTAAACATTCATCATGGCGCCGCCAACGGCGGCCTCTACAAGATCCGGTTGAAACGTTGCAAAGTCCAGCACGTAGCCGACTGGCAACTTGTTCTCGAGATCCCGCACTTTCGCCGTCAGACGCTCGCCGAAATCCACCGAATTGACGCCGGGAATGATCGACACGCTGATAACGATCGCGCGTTTGCCGTTGTAATAGGCGAGGTTCTCCGGCGGATCCGCGTAGCCTCGCCGGACACTCAGGAGATCCTTGAGATACACCGACTGCTCGGTGCCTGGCACCGCAATTACCAGTTCTTCAATATCTCTGACAGAACGGAAGTTGCCACTCGGCTCAATGATCAGGTCCTGTCCCGACACCTCCCAGCGACCGCCGGGCAGCACGATGTTTTGATCGGTCAGGGTACGAACGACGTCCTGGATACTGACGCCAAGTTGCGCCAGCTTGGCCGAGGAATATTCCAGGAATACGCGTTCGTCATGCACGCCCCACAGCTCGACCTTGCGAATGCCATCGAGTTCGTACAGTTCGTCCCGGATATCTGTTGCGGTCTGGCGCATTTCCTCCATCGTGAAACCATCGGTCCAAAGCGCGATGGTGGCCACGGCGACCAGGCCGAACTCATCGTTCACGACCGGGCCGATAGTGCCCGCAGGCAGTTTCGGAGCCAGGTCAACCATGCGGTTGCGAACCTTTTGCCAGATCGCTTCAACATCGTTGTATTGATCGGCGGTATCGGCGTGGACAACGGCAACGCCGGTTTTGGAGTCCGACCAGATGTCGTCGATCTCGGGCATCGCGCGCAGCTCAGCTTCAATGTGGCGCGTTATCAGCTGCTCCACATCCTTGGGGCTCATACCCGGAAACTGGGCGCTGACCACCACTTCGCGAATCAGGATGGGCGGATCTTCCTGGCGCGGAAATGACACGTACTGAGCGATGCCGGCGAACAGTACAAGGATAATAAAAACGAGTGTCAGTCGCGGTGCGTCGAGACCAAACCGGGTTATTCCGTCCATTGCGTCAGCTCACTCCGGTTAGTTAGCGGAACCGGAGGACTTCATAAGCGTGACCTCCTGCCCATCAGCCAGGAACGGCACACCAGCCACGACCAGAATGTCGCCAGGCGACACGCCCTTGGTAACGATGACACGATTGCCCTGGATACCGCGTGTGCTGACCTCTGTTTTCCGGATTGTTGACGTCGCGGAGTCGTACAGGAACACATTTCTGTCTTCGCTGTCGACACCCGGCAACAGTGCCTGCAGCGGAATAAGGTAGCCGCTCGGTTGCCCCTCCGCGACGAAATTCAGCTGCAACTCGGCCGTCATGCCAGGCCGAACTCTCTCGTCGTCATTGACGATGAGGGCTTTTACCGGAAACGCATTGGCAGTGCTTGCTGCCGAACCAACATCGGATACGACAGCCACATACGGTTCGTCGGGTCGATTGGCTAATGTTACGGTGCCTTCGACGCCCGAGCGCACACGTTCGATGATTTGCTCGGGGACGCTGACAGCTATTCGCATCGCACCTTCTGCATAAACTTCAAGTATGTGCTGCCCGCGGGTCGCGACCTCGGACGGTTCGACGTAGCGCGCCGCAACGGTGCCATCGAACGGGCCACGCAGTTCGGTATTAACGAGATTTCGCTCGGCGAGATCAAGTTGCGAGCGGTTGTAGCTGACGTTCTGAATCTGACTCTCATAGGCTGCCCTGGCCTGATCCACGGCCTTTTGCGTGGTCGCGCCCGGATCTTCCGCCTGAATTCTCTGCTCGCGTTCATAGGCGCTTTTCTTCTCCTCGAGCTGGGCCACAGCACGGGACAATGTCGCCTTGGCAGATTCGACCGCCAGTTCAAATGGCATCTTGTCGAGAACCGCGAGGACATCTCCTTTCCTGAACTTGTCGCCGACGTCGATACTAATGCTCTGGATAATGCCGTCGACCTCGAAGCTGATCGTCGAGGAATCTACGGCCTCGATCGTGCCGGGAAACTTGCGAACCTGCGCAGAGGCCATGTCGGAGATCACCACCGTCTTCACTGCGCGCACGCTTGCGACCGGCTCGACTTCCTCCTTGCCACACGCCCCGAGGACCAGTCCGATGGTCAACATGCCGACAAGCCCACTTGTCGACCAACCACGGCCCGACGCCTTGCTTGCAGAAGTCGATCGCCATTTCAAGATAGATAAAATCACTGTATTACTCCGCCAAGGTGTTGCGCCAGTACTTGGTCCGGCCGCGCAATTCCTGTTTGTCTTCTTCGGAAAGGTAATCTTCAATCGGCCTCTCCGCTCCTACTTGCCAGCCGCCACCCAGGACCTTGTAGATCGTTACCAGGTCGGCAGCAATCGTCCCATTGGTCGCAGTTAACGCATCCTGTTGTTCCGTCTGTTGGGTCAGCGTCGTCAGCACCTTGTCGAAATCGGCCGAGCCTTCCCGATACTGAATCAGTGCCAACTCAACAGAACGCTCAGCTGCCGCAACGCTCTCTGCAAGATAGGTGGCCTGAGTGTGAGCTCGCAGGTAGGCGACGATCGCGTCATTCGCTTCTGCCTGGGCTGTCAGGACAAGGTTCTGGTAATCGACCAGCATTTCCTGGAAGCGGGCATCCTGAAAACGCACATTGTTTTTCAGCGTGCCATAGTTGAAAACGTTCCAGGTAAAACCGCCGAACAGCAAGCTGCTTAGACTGTCCGAATCGAACAGGTCGTCGCTGCTCTTGTTGTTGATGTCCGTCGTGGCAACGCCGATGGAGCCGCCGATCTTGAAATGCGGATAGAGCTCGGTCACGGCCACGCCGATTTGCGCACTCTGGGCGGCCAGCCTCCATTCTGCCCTGCGAATATCCGGGCGCCGGCGAATAAGGTCCTGCGGCATGCCAACGGCAATCTCGGCCGGTGGAGCAGGCATCGGCGCCTGATTCGCTGAGAATGGTACCCAATTCCTGCGGCAGCATGCCGAGCAGTAAACTCAGGGAATTGCGCACCTGGTTCAGGCTGGTTTCCAGCGGCGGAATCGTCGCTTTCGTTCTATTTAGTATGGTGCGCGCCTGCTGCACGTCGAGCTCGGTCACCTGGCCGTTTCTGAATTTCACATCGGTGATCTGCAGCGTTCGTTCCTGCGTCGCCACATTCTGCTGTGCCAGCTCAATGCGCGTCTGCAGTGTCCGCAGCATTACGTACGCATGGGCGACCTCGGCGCTGAGAGATACCGTCATCGCGTCGTAGCCCGCCATTTCGGCCTGCAGCAATGCGGATTCCGATTCCACCATGCGGCGAAAACGGCCCCAGAAATCGACTTCCCAGGAAAGACCAAAATCAAGGTTGTAGAGGGCGAAGTTGTTTTCGAGCAGCGCCACATTGTCGGCACCGTTCTCGCTGATATTGACGTTCGACGCGGATCCGCTCAGCTGCTGGACCTGCGGAAACTGCTTGCCGGTCGCAATGCCGAGCTGTGCATTGGCCTGCAGCACACGAAGACCCGCGCTGCGCAGCGACAGGTTCTGCGATTGCGCGGTTTCGATAAGGCGGTTCAGTACCGGGTCGTTGAATACCGTCCACCATTCAACATTGTCTGCTGGCTGGCTGTTGACGCCATCCTGCTCAGCCTCGAGCCACTCATTCGCGACCTGCAATTCAGGCGCCTCGTAGTCGGGGCCAAGGTTGACGCAGGCGGACAACAACACGACAGGCAACACGCCCGAAATCCGGATTAGCGATCGATTCATCCCTTCATGTCCTCATGTTGAGTGGTTCGCAGTCGCAATAAGCAGGCCCCAGCATGGTACTTTGTTGCGCGTAAAAAAATACGTAAATATGCAAATCCCGCGCCGATGAACCATGCCGAGCGCCCGTTGCATATCACGAGTGCCGCAGCCAGCGTCGCGGCAACGAGGAGCACCCTTCAATACAATCCACGGTGCAACAACCTCGGTCTGCGGCAATGACGTACTGCTATTTGCCTGCAACCGGCGTAGATTGATTGCTGCGGAGCTCGGCGCGACAGTTCCTTTGCGTCACAGAGTTCCAGGTTGTCACAACAGAACAAAGAACCGGGAGAAACGAGATGAAAGCTCGATACAGGATTGTGGGATTGCTGCTTGGACTGGTTGTCGCGGCAAGCGCGACAGCACAGCAAAACGAACTGGGCTGGACGATGGAACGAGCTGTCCAACAGCTTGACCGCCAGGGCAGCGATTTCGAAACGGTATTGTCGGAAGTAACGGTCGAATGGTCGGGCTCCGAAAGCGATGCCCTGCAGGCCGGAAGCGGTCGCATCTACATCAACGCCCGGGGCGAGTTCCGAATCAATGCCGTATCGCCCGCGGCGCGGACCGTCCTCCTCGACGGTAACACCGTGCATCATTTCGACCCTGTTGCCAAAGTTGTCGAACAGTACAGCCTGTCGCAGCACAAAGACCGGCTCGAGACCTTTATTCCGATGGGCTTCAGCACGACAGGAAAGGACCTGAGCAGAGACTTTCTCGTTACCTTCATCGGCGAAGAGACCATCGGTGACCGGCGCACTTTGGGGCTGGAACTGACGCCGAAGAAAGACTCCGTGCGTGCCGTCGTATCCAGAATCCAGATCTGGGTTGACGAATCATCGTGGCTGCCCGCGCGGCAGATCATTACCCAGGCCGCCACTGGTCGCATACTGACCGTGAACTACCGGGGAACCGCAAGAAACCTCGATCTGAACAGGGACTTGTTCGATGACAAGTGGCCCAAAGGCACCGAAAAGAAACGAATGTAGTTTTTCGGTCACATAGAGAGACATTTAACGTGCAGAAAAACCGGTCGAACACGTTGTCCGCGTGTACGCAAAATCCTGCACATGTCAGCTATCGCTTGTCCGTGGTTCTGGCGCTACTCATGTGCGGTGCCTGCAGCATGCCCGCGGCCGCCGATCCGGCTGCCGACTGGTCTGTTCCGTTCCAGCTGTTGGGCCGCGAAACGGTACCCGGCACCACAAACAAGTTTCCGTTTATCGACAACCGTTCTTTCGAGGCTTCGTTTCTCAACATGCCGGTCTTCGTAGCCCGGGGTGCGACGCCCGGCCCGACGCTTTGCCTGACGGCCGGCATACACGGTGACGAACTGAATGGTGTGGAAGTCGCCAGGCGATCTTTCGCCGGCGTCGACGCCGGCAAACTGCGTGGCACCGTCATCGCACTGCCGACCATCAATGCTGCGGGCGTGCGGACCGGCAATCGCTACTTGCCGGATCGTCGCGACCTGAACCGGTCCTGGCCGGGCACGTCGAATGGCAGTGTTGCCAGCATTATTGCGCATGCCGTCTTTACGAAAGTCCTGGATCATTGTGATGCGCTGGTCGACCTGCACACCGCATCGGACGCCCGCGCGAATGTGCCGCAGATTCGCGCCGATCTCTCCAATCCCGACGTCCGCGAGCTGGCTATCCACTTCGGCGTCGGCATCGTGGTCAACGGTGGTGGCCCCGATGGCAGCCTCCGTGGTGAGGCGGTAAAGGCAGGCATCACAACAATCATCTACGAAGCGGGCGAACCGCTGCGCTTCGAAGAGGAGGAGATCGATCGTGGTATGCGCGGCGTGCACAATGTCATGGCGTACCTGGATATGATTGATGGGACGGTGCAAAAGACCCCCGACGAGCGCATCTATCAGCGTTCCAGGTGGGTACGGGTGGCGCGCGGCAAAGGCGGCTTCTTTTTTCCGACCATGAAGCTCGGCGATAAAGTCGCGAAAGGCGATGTGCTCGGCAAGGTGATCGATCCGCTGACGGATGAAGTTTTCGAGGTCGTATCGCCGCTGGATGGCGAAGTCATCGGTATGTCTGTCGCGAAGCCCGTACTGTCCGGCTACGGCCTATTCAACCTGGGTTGGCACAACTCGGACTGATCGCAGCCGGTCACCCCTGATCCGAATGGATCAAGCTGCCAACAGCCGAGGTCCGTGCTCCGTGCTCCGTGCTCCGTAAGAGGGCGCCACCATGTCACCGGCACCCGAAACTGACCAGTTTTCGGACCGCATAATTCGGCGCTGGCGCGGGAGGGCTTTATAAGGTAAACCGTAGCGGATGAATCTATTCGCAGAGCTCAGACGGCGTAACGTCATTCGCATCGCCGTTCTTTACCTTGTGTCATCTTGGGTGCTGTTGCAGCTGACCGACGTTCTGTCGTCACTGCTCAACGTGCCGGAATCTGCCGGCTCGATCGTCGTCATGCTACTGATTCTCGGCTTTGTCCCGGTGTTGATCTTTGCCTGGGTGTACGAAATGACACCCGAAGGACTGAAGCGCGAGGTCGACGTCGACCGGAGTCAGTCGCAGACGCCTGTGACTGGCAAGAAGATAAACACGTTGATTGTCGCACTGCTGATCATTGCAATCGGCGGATTGATAGCGGACCGGCTCGTGCCGGAAACCCGTGTCGAAGTCGACGACATCCTTGTTGAATTGCCCGATACCCGGATCGATGACCTGTCGATCGCCGTGCTGCCGTTCGCCGATCTCAGCCAGGATCAGGATCAACAGTATTTCACGGACGGTCTTACGGAGGAGCTGCTCAACCTGCTAGTGGGAGTCGACGACCTGCACGTCGCATCGCGAACATCGTCATTTGCCTATCGTGGCTCGACGTTAAGCGTCCCGGAGATTTCGAAGGCGCTGAATGTTGGCCATATTCTTGAGGGCAGCGTACGCAAAGATGGTGATCGCATTCGTATCACCGCGCAGCTCATTGCAGCTGACACCGATCGTCACTTGTGGTCCGAGAATTTTGACCGCGAGCTCGTCGATATCTTCGCTATCCAGGACGAGATCGCGAATGCCATTGTGCAGGCGCTGACCGGCAAATTGGGCGTCGGCACCGAGCGAGTCATTTCAGTGGATGTGGCCACCGAGAACCTCGATGCGTATCAGATGTATCTCACCGCAAGAGAACTCTTCCTGAAACGTACCGACTTACGGGAGAGTATCCGTCTGTTCAGGGCCGCGATTGAGCTTGATCCGCTTTTTGCACGCGCGTGGGAAGGCCTCGCCGCGGTTGAGGCAGTGGCCAATGACTGGATCCCGGACGGCATCGATCACTATCCACTGGCGAGAGAAGCGGCGGAGAAGGCGCTGTCTCTGGATCCCGATTTATCGATGCCGCTGGCGGTGCTCGGCTCTGTCGCCTCGGATGCGGACAAGAATCATATCCTCGCGGGGGATTATCTGGATGCCGCGCTTAAAAAAGACCCGAAGAACACAACCGCGTGGTTGTGGCTGGGCATACGGCAGAACTTGCTGGGCTTTTTTGATGACGCAATCGAGTCTTTGGAAACCTGTGTCTCGCTCGATCCCGGATACCTCAACTGCCGCCAGCACCTGGCGTTAGCCTACCTGTACAATGGCGACGCCGATATGGCGCTCAAGCTAAACGACCTCGCGATGGAAAGCGTCTTTGACTCAGTCAGCGATGCATTCATCTGGGAGTATGTGCGCCGAGGTCACCGCAATCTTGCAGTACGCATTGTTGACAAACGACTGGGCTCCATCGGGGCCCCCGCGATCGAAGTCATCCGCGCTGTCGAGAACCCGGGCGGTGACAACCGCGCCGGGTATGCGCGCTTGAAGGACTGGGAAAACCGGACGCGCTCCGGCGTTACCGTCGTGCAGTCGATCCCGTTTTGCTACCTGGCGTTTGGCGTGTGGGATGAGATTGCGGCAACGCCGGAAATGTTCTCCTTTCATGTCTGGCATCCGGACGGCGAGGAGTTCCGTAAGACAGATCTCTTCAAAACCGTTGTGCACAGGTCAGGTGCGTTCGCCTATTGGCAGGCGCGAGGCTTTCCACCCCAGTGCAAGCCGGTGGGTGCTGACGATTTTGAGTGCACAATGGCGCAGGCTCCGCGTCGTTCTTCGCGGCAGCTGGTCCATTAATCTTGTGATCTCTAATCCCGGCTCAGGGAGTCGCGGGCAGATCAGGAGCGGCGTCGGTGCATCGAGCCGACCCCACTGCGGTCCCATGCTCGCTGGGTTCGGCCAGCTTGCGGTCGAAAAATTTGAGAACGCGTGACCGCAAATACAACAGGTAAGCCGCCGCCGTTACGTGCCCGGTCGGCAACGTAATCGCCTCCGGCTTGCCCATGACGTTGTACAGATTGAGTTGCGACTCATAGGGAACAGCTTTGTCGTACTTCGCCAGCACCATTAGTACCCGATCAGCATTGACGTGGGCGGCGATCGCCAGCGTGTCGGTCTCGATATTTTCGTCGAGATATTCCTTTAGTTGCTCATCATCCATCGACAGTTCCGCCTTGGCCCCCTCGACCGCCTCTTTGATGCGACGTTCGTCCGATGTCACCAGCACATGCGACATGCTGCCGCCGACAAGTGCCGGCGACACAACACTGACACGTGGATCAATCGCTGCCAGGAATAGCGCGTTGAACCCACCCAGGCTGGGACCGAAGACAGCCAGCCTGGAGATATCGAGCTCAGGACGCGATTCAACCCAGTCAATGACGCGGCGATGACGCTGGATAGTCTGCCGTATCGCCTCTTCCGGATTCGCAAGGTCCTCAAGCAGGGTTTTGCGCTGCACGGTATCGACAATCAACACGGCGTAGCCGCTATTGGCGAAACGCGTCGCAAAAGGCCTCACGAGGTGTTTTTGCCCGTTCAGGATCGGCAGTACGAGCGCCACTGGCGACGGCCCATCGTCGAGCGGTTCGTAATACTCGAAGGTGATCGGTGAATCGTCGTCAAAGCCATCGAGTCCGGCTTCCATTGATACCTCGAGCAAGCGGTAGCTCTTTTTTTCCTTGACCAGGGTCAGCGTGTCGATGATCGGCGCCGGCCGATAACAGAATTGTGAGAGATACGCGTCGGGCAGAGGGTCGGGCGCCACGTAATCGACAGGCAGCTTCGAATGCGATGCACAGCCGCTTGCCGCGACGATAACTGCTATGCAATAGACTGCCCTGGGGATCGTAATGCGTCTTCGCCGGTGAAATGAACTTGTTATATCCACGTGCGTGTCAGTCGAACTCGTAACCAACCAGGAACAGCACCCCGGAGGCGCTCAATAGCCCGACATCCACGCCAACCGCATCCCATTGATAGCCGATTGCGGGGACGATGCCGATACCCCAGCTGTCACCCCAACGGATCGGCAATATCTTGTGGTGTTCTTCGCTGTAGCCGTGAGCGATGCCCGCAGTTACCTTGATGCGAAAGTCCGGATATTTGGTCGACGGATGAAACGACTTGCCGACGTACGCGTACTGGGAAAAATCGCCGAAGGAGTTGTTGAAGACTGACAGGCCCAGTATCGGGTTTCCGGACTTCAGGTATTCGACCCCGGCAAACCATGGCGGTCCCTCGTATTCGTCGTTGTCGGTGTAATGCCTGTAGCCGCCCGCCTGCACGTACCAGCTGGCATCTTTGGCTTGATCGTTTTCGGCGGACACCGCGGCAGACACTACCAACAGCAGTAACGTAACCAGACAAAGTGCTTGCCGATACTTGCTAGCCACTGCGGTCATACGCTGATTTCACTGCCTGTCAAATCCGGCTAAAAAAACGGGTTAGATCGCCGTCCGATCATTATCCTCTTACAGGAGACAATTGCGAACCCTTTCCCCGGTGCATTGCAACGAGCGAGTAGAAACTGACCTGTGACCTTTTCCAATCACTGCTTGCGTGAAGGAATCGCAAGCGATCTTCGAATACTTTAATGTTTCGCATGACGGCGTCTCGGTATGTGTGTGACTAATACTTACACGCTTCAATAGGGTCAAACGTCCCCTTACCTATCCGTGGGGGCCCGCTTTTTGTATGTGCAGTGAACGGGCCCTCAAATGACATTGCGCGATATTTACGTAATTTTTGACACGAGCAACATCCTGGCGCGGCGCCTGTCAGCACGGACCACCTCAATTCTGTGCCCGTGCCATTCTATAGAGTCGCCAACGACAGGAATGCGTTCGAGTGTTTCTGTCAACAGTCCGCCGATGGTCGATACGTCGACACCCGGGTCCCATGAGACGCCGAGCTTGTCCGAGAGCTTGCGCAAATCGACACGACCGCGAACGAGAATCGTGCCGTTGGCTTGCTCACGAAATTCGTCGAGTGGCAGGTCGCTCTCATCCTGGATGTCGCCGACGATTTCCTCGAGCACGTCCTCCATCGTTGCGACACCCTCAACCGTGCCATATTCATCGACGACGATCGCCAGGTGGCGGTGACTGGACTGGTATTGATGCAGTAACCGTGGCAGCGGCGCAGAATCCGGCACAACCAACGCATCCTTGCGAACTGCCTCCCAATCAACCTGCTCGTCGTCGTTCTCCAGCAACCAGAACAGCAGGTCCTTGGCCAGGACGACGCCGGTGACGTCTGCAAGATAGGTCGTCGGTGAAAACGGGAAACGGCTGTGCCCGGACTCGCGGACCAGCTTCAATGCCTCGTGCCGATCCATTGTGGCTGACAGGAAACGCACGTCATTGCGCGGCAGCATCACGTCCTTGGCATCGAGATGGCGAAGATGTGTCGCGCCGACGATGATGTCTGCTGTTTGACTGCCGACGGCCCCTTCGCTGCGACCAAGCGTAGCCAGTAAGCGCAGTTCGTCCACGGACGTCACTGGCACATCGATGTCGCCGCGAATCGCACGGGACATCTTTTCACTAAGGACAACCAGCGGCCGCAACAGCGTCACCAGCCATTTGATGCCGTGGGCGACGGGTGCGGCTAACGAAGGCGCGTGTGTGATACCCAGCGTCTTGGGTATGATCTCTGTAAACAGGAGCACGGCAATCGTGAAAATGATCGAGAAGATCCACAAGGTGCTGGCATCGAACACATCCGCGTAACTCGCGCCGGCAACGGCAGCGCCGACCGTGTGGGCAGTCGTGTTCAATATCAGGATCGCAGCGATCGGGATGTCCATGTTGTCCTTGAACCCGGACAACAGCTCGCCGGCTCGCTTCCTGCTTTGTCCAACCACAGCGATTTGCGACCGCGTCAAAGACAGCAACACAGACTCGAAAATCGAGCAAAGGAACGAAACAACCAGTACGACGCTTACAGCCAGAATGAAAAGCAGCATGATGCCTCCGCTAGAGATGAGGCTCTATTCTAGCTTTTGAAACCTGCTCGCGGGACCGCGGCCGCCTGAAACGGCCGCCGCGTATCTCGTCGGGCTGATTCCACTACTCGTTGGTGTGGTGCTTCTCATTCTGTCCGAGGTTATGATGCAGCCAACGGATTGAAGGGGCGATCTCCGGGGGTATGGTGCGCCCGACAAGACGGGCCTTCGGAGAACGACTGAGTGACTGACTACCCACATCTCTTCACGCCGCTCGACCTCGGTTTCACGACGCTCAGGAACCGCATCCTGATGGGCTCCATGCACACGGGGCTGGAGGACGGCAACCAGCATCACAAGCTGGCTGCCTATTTTCGAGAACGCGCACGCGGCGAAGTCGGGCTCATCGTCACTGGTGGCTACGCCCCGAATCGTGCCGGCTGGGTCAAACCATTCGCTGGCAGGTTATCGACGCGTTCCGCAGCGGCAAAACATCGTCTGGTAACGGATGCCGTGCACGAGGAAGGCGGCAAGATCGCATTGCAGATTCTGCACGCCGGGCGTTACGCCTATCATCCGTTTTCGGTAGCACCTTCTCGTATTCGTTCACCGATCACGCCCTTTACGCCCCGCGAACTCTCTGCCGCGGGCGTGGAAAAACAAATCAAGGCGTTCGTACGCTGTGCGCAGCTGGCGCGTGACGCAGGCTACGATGGCGTCGAGATCATGGGCTCGGAGGGCTATTTCATCAATGAGTTCCTGGTAACGCATACCAACCGGCGCACGGACCAATGGGGTGGCGACTACTCGCAACGTATGCGACTGCCGGTTGAAATTGTTGCGCGCACGCGAGAAGCCGTTGGCGACGATTTCATTCTCATCTACCGGCTGTCGATGATCGACCTTATTCCTGACGGCAACTCCTGGGACGAAACCGTGCTGCTCGCCAAGGCAATCGAACAGGCCGGTACCACGATCATCAACACCGGCATCGGCTGGCATGAGGCTCGAGTTCCGACCATCGCCACGTCAGTCCCGCGCAGTGCATTTACGTGGGTCACGCGCAAGATGAAGCAGGAAGTGAGCATTCCACTGATTGCATCCAATCGCATCAACCTGCCGGCAAGTGCGGAGGACATCCTTGCCCGCGGCGACGCGGACATGGTGTCACTCGCGCGGCCGATGCTGGCGGACGCCGAGTTCGCCAGCAAAGCTCGTAGCGGACGCGCCGACGAGATCAACGTCTGCATCGCGTGCAACCAGGCCTGCCTCGATCACACATTCTCCAACAAATTAAGCAGTTGCCTCGTAAACCCGCGTGCCTGTCACGAAACCGAGCTGAACTACGACCCTGCGAAGTCAAAAAGCAGCTTCGCGGTTGTCGGCGCCGGCCCGGCAGGCCTGTCGGCTGCACTGGTCCTGGCCGAACGAGGCCACGAAGTTGACCTGTATGATGCCGCGGACGAAATCGGTGGCCAGCTGAACATGGCGAAGGTCATTCCGGGCAAGGAAGAGTTCCACGAGATGCTCAGCTACTTTGAGCGACAAGTTGAACTGAAAAACGTGAAGCTGCACCTCGGCAAAAAAGTAGCGGCCGACGACCTCAAGGACAAGCGTTACACGAGCGTCATCGTCGCCACGGGTGTCGTACCGAGGGATCCGCAGATCGAAGGCCAGGACCACCCGAAAGTGCTCAGCTACATTGATGTGCTGCGTCATCGAGTAGAGGTCGGCAGGAAAGTCGCAATCATCGGGTCCGGTGGAATTGGATTTGATGTCGCCGAATTCCTGGTTCACAAAGAAGGCCACTCGCCAACCCTGGATCTTGGTGAATGGCTCGAAGAATGGGGCGTCGTTGACCCCGCAGAGGCACGGGGTGGCCTGGCACGCGATCGAACACGCCCAAGCCCGCCGGCGCGCGAGGTAACTTTGCTGCAACGCAAGAAAGGCAAACTGGGTGCCGGGCTGGGTAAGACGACGGGCTGGATTCATCGCGCCGCACTGAAGATGAAAGACGTGGACATGATCGCCAACGTCAACTACGAACGGATTGGCGACGAGGGCCTGCTAATTTCCTTCGGCGAAAAGCATGAGAATCCGACCTGGCTGGATGTCGACAACGTCGTACTCTGCGCCGGCCAGGAGCCGCTGCGAGACCTGGCGCGGCCGCTTGAGGTAGCAGGTATTTCTGTTCACGTGATCGGTGGTGCGGAAGTCGCCACCGAACTCGATGCCAAACGCGCCATCGACCAGGGAAGTCGGTTAGCCGCCCGACTGTGAGGCGTACAAGTAAGGATTGACCGATACAGCCTCGGGGCTGTTTCAAAATCCCAACGTCAGCAACGCTGTCGATATGCGGGCCCGCATGGCGTCAGACTTCACTGGAAACGCCCGAAAGAAATCTTCGCGGGTTAGAAGCGCATTACGCGCGCGTACGTCGTTCGCCCATTCCCTGGCAAGGTGCTCGTTGCCGGCCAACATCTGCGCGGCGGCCGCGATCATGGCTATCAGCACGTGCGCGCCCGGCGATCGCGCAGCACGCTCAGTCCAGGCAATGGCCTCATCGTCTTCGCCGCCTGCCATGTGTGTCAGGCCACGCGCGCCAAGCATGGCGTAATACAGCGGATCCAGGGGGCTCAGGCGCATGGCGAAGTTGAGATGTTCGCGTGCGTCGTCGACGCTGCCGGCCATGGTCTCCGTCCAGGCACGGGCATAGAGACCCTGCGCGTAGTTGGGGCTGAGCGACGTTGCACGCTCAAGCCACGTTAGTGCCCGGCCGAGGTCGCCCTCCAGCCAGAAGCTGCGCCCCATCGTGAAGTTGACGAACGGGTCTAGCTGATCGATTTCGATGCCGCGCTGCGCACAGCTTCGTGCCAGTGCAATCTCCCCGGTGATGTTGTCGGTCTGCCGCATGAACGCGGTCTGGAAATGCACGAATGAAAGCCCCGCGTGTGCCCGGGCAAAGCCGGGATCCTGTTGGACGGCGCGCCCGAAGAGTTCAGCCGCTTTCGCGTTGTCGGTACGGTTGAATCGATAGATGTGTTGCAGACCAAGGTGATATGCCGACCATGCATCGAGGTTTGCGGTACTCGCGAGGCGGGCGTCGGCAGCCTCGTGCATCGGAATCTGGATTTCCAGTGACGTCAGGATCTTTGCACGAATCTCCGCCCGAAGAACATGTATGTCGTCAACACCGCCGGCAAAGCGCTCTCCCCACACCACTTCGCCACCGCGTGTATCAACGAGTTCAGTCGTAACGGCAAGGCGTTGTCCAGTGATCTCAACCGCGCCGGACAGGCAATAGCGCACACCGAGCAAACGTCCGACCTCGCGAAGGTCAAGTTCATCGCCGCGCAGGCGAAACGACGATCCTCGTGCGACGACAAACAGCCAGCGCAGGCGCGCCAACTCCGTGATGAGTTCGTGCGGCAGGCCGTCGGCAATTGTGGAATACGGGCTGGTCTCGCCAATATGCCGAAACGGAAGAACGGCGATCGACGGGCGCCCTCCTGATACGCTTCCCGAGGAGTCGGTCGCGACAATTTCGTCGTCGCCTCGCCTGTCGTCTGTGACGGCGGGCACAGCAACGATATCGTGCTCGACGCGCACATCTGCGACAAAGCGAAAGCCCTTGCTATGCACCGTTCGGATGTATCGCTGCGTACGACCATCGTCGTCAAGTAACTTGCGAAGCGACTTCATGCGACTGGCCAGTGCCGAATCCGTGACAAAGCGCCCGTCCCAGACGTTCTCGAAGATCTCATCTTTGGAAACGAGCCGCTCGCGGTGCTCCAGGAGGAAAGCCAATAAGGCAAATATCTGTGGTTGCAGCGACCGCAGTTGTCCGTCCGCGCGAAGTTCGGCTTTTGCCAGATCGAGCTCGAATGGGCCGAAGGCGTAGATCATGGCCACGAGGATAGAACAGTCCGGCCCTGTGACCTAGAAATGTCCAGAATATTTCCATGATTTGTACAAGCTCGGATATCCGGTAACACGTACAAATACATTTACTAGCGACGCGGTCGCAGCAAAACCACTCAATCAGGAGATTGAAATGCCACTCGTAACAATAGATGTCATCAAGAATGTTTTTACACCAGATCAAAAAGAGCAGCTGATCGAGAAGGTAACTGCCGCCATGATTGAGGTGGAGGGCGAGAACATGCGCCCGGTAACCTGGGTTCGTATCAACGAATTCGAAGGCGGCGACTGGGCTATCGGCGGAAAACGCCTGGCGGCATCCGACGTGCAGGCGATGGCGAAGGGAAAAGCCGCCTAGGCGTATTGCAGTTCGGGGCGGCGGCAGGATGAGCCTGCCGCCTGTCCCTGTAGGTGCGGACGTTCTTGTTCTGTATCTCCCTGTAACAGAGGGTTTCCTCACGTATCGAGCTATGTACGTGGTTCGTTGCTCCGGATAATGTTGAGCGCAGCTTAATCATTTAAATAGGAAAGGAGCTCTAGAATGTCTCAGCACACAAACGACTGGTCCGAACTCGCGATTTCTCTGTATGACAAACTCACCGGCAGAAATGCCGAAATCACCTACGAGGCCGACGATATGGAAGTGTGGGTTCCCAGCGGCGTCGGTGAAGACGCGTCTCATGCAAAATGGAAAGTGAACGGTACGCTCAAGATCCGCGCTCGTGATGGCGCCCAGGCCTGATTTCTTCCGAGCCGTCGACGCTGAGGGAGTGCTGCATCTCGTCACTCCGAGCGGCGAGTTGCTTGAACTGGTAGCTGATGGTCCAAGCGTGCGCCTGGAGGTGCCGCGCGGCGTGAACGTGTGGGCTCTGCTTCCAGGCTCATTCCGCAGCCGCAGGCAGACAATACGCTTCGCCGCGAAAGCGCTTGCAACACACGGACTCACCCTCACGGCCGAATCCGCCGGAAGGTGCGTTCTGCGAATGGGCTACAACACGACTCCGGGCTGGTTCGCGCGGCTTCTCGGCCTGGCGCCCGCGTACATACCGGTTTCGGCCCTTCGCCTGCTGTTCAGGTGGTAGCTGGTTTTTGTTGCGTGCTGACCGTTCTCACTTCGCGCGTCGGCAGCGTTCTGAGCAGTATTTGACCGCCTCCCAATCCTTCTTCCATTTGCGACGCCAGAGAAAAGGCCGGTCACAGACAGCGCAGATCTTTTGCGGGAGATTGGCCTTCGCGTGCACGTCTTCAGATTACCAGTGGCCGGTGCCGGGCTCGCCCTTGAACGGCCCGACCACTTCCGACGTGATCCAGCCGCCATAGAAGCCTCCAGGTTGCGATTGCACGGGTTCTCCGTCCAGCAAGCAGTCAACACGCCCCGGGTAAAACGAGAGATGCCGCTTGATCATTTCGAACCGGGATCGCGGCCGTTCGTAGCACCAGCCCACAGGTCTGGCAGGATCGCGTGCAAGGGCCCAGTAACTCGCCGCACCCTTCCATTCGCAGTAGGTCGTATCGCTGACCGGCACAAGCAGGTCGAAATCGATGTCCGCGGCAGGAATGTAAAAGGTCGGCGGGCTTGCCGTCTCCATTACCTTGTATGCGCTCCTGCTCGTGGCCAAGACCGCGTCAACGTCACGCACCTCGATAAGGCGCGCATCCCGCCGGATAGCCGGCGGTCGCGGATAGTCCCACACCGATTCCTGACCGGGACCGGGCTTGATCGCGAACTCTGGCCGTGCCTGAAGCGCAGCAGTCGATGCAATGTGGGTGGGTTTGGTTTTCATGGCACTTCGATCATACGATACGAACGACATGAAAAACGCGGATGATACAACGCGTTACAGAAGACGTTTACAGCGAGACATGCAGGATAACTGGAACACCTACTTGTTAGTGGTCGGCATTGTGTTTGCCGCATGAAGTGCCGTTGTAACGCCCTAAGGTTCTCTGCCAAGGAAAAAGGCCCCGGGAAGGGGCCTTTTCGGTTCTGGCGTGCTCGATCCTGGCCGTCACGCGTCAATCACCGCAGAAGTCGCCTAATCCTTCAGGTGCCCAAATGCACATCGCATCGGCGAGGGCTTCGGGATCGCCGATGCCGCACGTCGAATCATCGAGAACAACGTCGAGTGAGTCACCGATGCAGCTGACCTCTTCGCGCTCACCGGTAAACTCACCGTCTTCGAGTTTGGTAGCGAGCACGAATCCCTTGCCGGGCAGATAGTATTTGAACTCCGCCTGGCCGGGATCGCGGGGATTAACTTCGAACGTCTTCAGGCAATCGCCGGCGCACGAGAAAGCCATGTCGTCGCCACCCTCGTCTTCTGAAGGCGTGGCTGCCAGGTCAATGTACTTGACGTAGTCTTCAGCCTCGTCGCTCGCCATCTCCTGACGGTCGCCCTCGCCTACGACAGGAAACGCTCTGACGAGGAAGCCGGCCAGCGCGCGGTCCGTGCCGTTAGCGAATGAGCCGTCGGTATTGTCGATCAAACCATCCTCGATTTCGTACGTGTTCTCGCCACAATATACGGTGTCGCCATTGACGTGTTGCGCGTACCAATCCTGAGTGACCTCGATAGCCTCGTATTCGACTTCACCGTCGTCTTCGCTTTCCTCGAAAACCAGGTCCCTGATAACACGGCAGGGCAACCCACCGACGTCACGCACCTCGTCTGTCGCGGTGACTACGACGACTTCGCCCTCGCCGATGATCACATGGGTGTGGCCCGCGGTCAGCGGCCAGTATGGATTTGGTGCGATGACACCACCGCCGATCTCGTTGGGGTCAACGAAGTCATCGGGATTGAAGTCGACGTCGAAGCGCTCCTCGCCGACCAAATCACAGACATCGAGGCGGGCTTCATAAACGTTCCTGCACTCTTCTGCTTTTTCGTACATTTCTGCGCGAGCGTCAGAGCGGCATTCTCGTTCGTCTTCCTCGCTGGTCACATAGGTGCAGTCGGCAATATGCACCCAGTAGTCATCAACCTTATCGGCGGAGCATGCGCGCCGCATGATCTTCGCATGTTTGCTGCAAGCTTGTTCTCCCCAGTGCGAATCCTTGCGGGCGTGTTTATCTGAATAGTCGGCATAGCTCGCGGCGCCTGCCAACGCGGCCGCCAAGCCGACAACTAGGACATAGATCGGACGTATTCTTACAGACATGATTGTTCTCCCTCTCTGACACGTGGTTTGCTTGATTGGACCCAAGTCTCCTGGTCTTGCTTATTGGACAACGGGAGGCACGGAAATCGGTCGCGAGCGACCGAAGCGGGAGATTTGCGGGCATCAGGGCCGAAACTGGGTATGGAGAAATCGTCCGCACGAGCCTCCAGTAACTATCCAACAGACAGTTACTTATGAGCCAAGAAGCGTGCGGAATGGCGCGCCCGACAGGATTGGACGACGGCTACGCCACCTCGTCACCGCTTCGCGGTTCCGCCTGTCGTCGGAGGGTAGCGGTCATGCGATTCAAACACACCGTAACCCGCAAGAACCAAAAGTCGCGGTATAAAACAGGCGTTGAGCGCGACCTGTCTCAGCTATTATCAGACAGTCTTTTTAAATTAACCTATATATAATAGTAACTTATAGATATACCGCAAAATATAATAGTTGCGGTATAATTTCGCTATGAGAGCTATTGAATACCTGCCAAACAGCCTGTCAGTCCAGTACAGCGAGCTCATGCAAAATTGCATCCGGCCGATCTCCGACGGGTCCAACCTTTCCTTTAAATCAAAAAAGATCAACAACAAACGTTATTGGTATCTGTATATCAGTGTCGGTAGCACGCGCAGGGAACATTACCTGGGTGAGGAATCTCGGGAACTGCTTGATCAAATCGAGGACGAAAAAGCACGCTGGCAATCCGATACCGATGATCGAGAGCTGAGACAACGGCTCGTCAACATGCTCATAGGCGGCGGGATGACAGCACCCGGTAGAGATGAAGGCAAAGTGATCTCCCTGCTTGAGCGAAACGGTGTGTTTCTTGCCGGCGCTGCTCTGGTGGGAACCATAGCATTCAGGGCATACGCGAACATGCTGAGTGTCGCCTGGGGTAGCGATGCAGGAACACAGGATATCGATCTTGCGGCTGACAATCACTACAAACTTGCTTTGCCGCGACCCCGAGCTCCAATCAACCTGCGGCAAATAATTCTGGACAGCGGTATGGGCTTCTTCGAAGTTCCGGCACTGAATCGCAAACAACCGTCAACCTCTTTCAAGATAAGAGGCAGAGACTTCATTGTAGATGTTGTCGCGCCAATGAAGGGTCGCGAAACTTTAAGGCCCGTTCATCTCACTGAATTTGGAACCTATGCGTCGCCGCTACGTCATCTCGACTATCTCTTGGACGATCTCCAGCCCGCTGTTTTACTGTACGAGCACGGGATCATGATTAACGTCCCCGCGCCAGGTCGCTTTGCAATACACAAATGTGCGATTAGCCAGAAAAGACCGGCCGCATTTGCCGCAAAATCATTGAAAGACCTGAGTCAGGCAGCTCAGATATTCAAGGTTCTGATTGATAGCCGACCCGGCGACATCACGCTGGCGTTTGAGGCCGCAAGATCACAAGGCGAAGCGTTTATCTCTGACTTCATGACCGGCCTGCGCCTGATCGACAAGGAGGTACTCGGCGCGGTGCTTGATCAAGTCAACGGCAAGTCGCACTAGAAAATGGCGCGCCCGACAGGATTGATTCAGATCGCCTTTGGGCGATCTTCACCCCTAGCGGGGCGCCTGCGGCGTCTAAAACGCTAACGCGTTTTATCGAACAAGGTCCGACTCCTTCGGCGGGACACACAAGTAAATAAAAAGGGCCCCTATGGGACCCTTTGTATTTACTGGCGCGCCCGACAGGATTCGAACCTGTGACCCCTGCCTTCGGA